>FR888161.1 GCA_000431775.1 Clostridium sp. CAG:413
TAATATATGGTGTAAGAACAAAAAACTAATGTTAAAGGAAAATGATGTTGATGCTTACACTGTATCTGAGCCTGATAAGTACTGAAGCGGAAAGAAGCCGCTTTGAAGAAGTTTATTCTCAGTACAGAAAACAAATGATCGTCATTGCGACGTCGATATTAAAAAATGAAGCCGATGCGGAGGATGTTGTCCACGATGTTTTTTATTCGATAGCCTCATCTCATACGGATATTCTGGAAAAATTAGATAATCCGCAGGACCTGAAGAATTATATGTTCAAGGCGACCCAAAACAGAGCAATCAGCATGATAAGACGGCGCAAAGTACAGAGGGACAGCGAAAACAAGTTTATCAATTTCAATTTGGAATTAAATGATTCGGAATTTGTAGATAATATTTGCGATAAATTTGAATGCGAAAGTCTTCTCAGGGCGATACAGCAGCTCGACAATAAATATAGAGAGGTGCTTTATTACCATTTCGTGCTCAATTTGTCGGTAGCCGAAACTGCGGAAACGGTAGGCCGCCCGCAGGATACAGTGTATAAACAGTTATACAGAGGTAAGAAGAAACTTGAGGAAATTTTAATAAGAGGTGACAGTCAATATGTCTATGACGCGAAGTGAGTTTAATGAAACGTTCAGAAGTGTAATTTCGGAAGAGTTTGCCGATATACCGCCTGAATCAGAAATCCAATACGAATTCAGCAAGGAATTTCTGGATAAGATGCAGAAGCTCATTAACGGAACAGAGGATGATACACATAAAGCGCAAAAGAAACACAGCTCTTCCTTAACCGTTAAGAGAATCGTTGCTCTTGCGGCAGCATTGATAGTTTTGTTTACAGGTGCTATGAGCGTCGGCGCTGTCAGAGAGCCGGTGGTGAATTTCATTGTCAAGACTTACGAGGGATTCAAAAGAGTTTTGTTTTCCGGCGATTCCTTGACAGAGATAGACCATGTGTATGCGTTTGCGGAAGTACCCGAAGGATTCGTGGAAACACAAAGAATCTCAAATAAAGAA
>FR888162.1 GCA_000431775.1 Clostridium sp. CAG:413
CCCCGGCGCAATAGTCCGCAGCGTCACCGCCTGCGCCGAGGCCATGCTCTCGATCTGCGCCTTTGTGTCGCTCTTTTCGGGGCTTGCCGCCGTTGCCTCGGGATTTATTACGAACGAACGAATTCTGACCGCCCTGATGCTGCTTGCCGAGGTCACGAGCGGCTGCCTTGCCTCGGCGGGCAAACTCCCGCTGCCGATTCTGTGCGCCGAATGCGCTTTCGGCGGGCTTTGCGTGCATATGCAGGTCTTTGCGCTGAGCGGAGAAGCCGACCCGCCGAAAAAATTCTTCTTTATGTTCCGTGCGCTTCATGCGGCTCTCTCCGCCGCCGTATGCGCCGTGCTGCTGCGATTTTTCCCCGTCGCGCAGCAGACCTTCGCCGTCTACGGCGAGCCTCACGCCTGGTCGCATTCAGCGCCCGCCTCGGTCTCACTGCTCTTTTTATGCGCTCTGTTGATTTTAGACCTTGATACCAGCAAGAAAAAGTGCTAAAATTATCGTGAAAGGTTGCTGAGTGCATGAAAAAGAGACTTCTGAATAAAAAGAAATACCCGCCGAGCTGCAGTCATTGCCGCCACGGCAGGCTTGCGCCCGACGGAGGATCGGTGCTTTGCGTCAAAAAAGGCATAGTCGAGACCGACGGCAAATGCCGCTCCTACGCCTACGACCCGCTCAAGCGTGTGCCGATGAAAGCGCCGAAGCTCGCCGAGGCCGACCCGTCCGAATACGAACTGTGAGGTTGAAAATGAAGTATATCAAAGAATTCATCTGCGATCCGCTCCCCACTCCGAACTGCCACGCTTCGACCGTGCTGCCGCTCGGTGACGGCTCGGTGCTCGCCGCATGGTTCGGCGGAACTAAAGAAAGCTCCGCCGACGTCGATATTTGGGTCGCCCGCCGTGACGAAAGCGGCTGGGGCAAGCCCTTCACCGTCTCCCACGCAAAGAAGCTGCCGCATTGGAACCCCGTCCTTGCCGCAGGCGATAACGGCGACGTGATGCTCTTCTTCAAGGTCGGCAGGCATATCCCCTCTTGGCGCACTTATATAAGCGTTTCTCGCGATGGCGGCAGGAGCTTCTCCGAGCCGCGCGAGCTTGTCAAGGGCGATGTAAGCGGCGGCAGAGGCCCCGTCAAGAACAAATGCCTGCGCCTGTCAAACGGGCGCCTCCTCGCCCCCGCCTCGACCGAAAATCACGGCTGGAACTGCTTTGTGGATATCTCCGACGACGGCGGCAAAACTTGGCGCAAAAGCCCCAAAGTCAAGACCGAATACGCCTCCCCGCTGCTGAATTCGCAAAACGGTCATTGCAGCAACCGCATCCCTATGATACAGCCCACTCTCTGGGAATCCGCCCCCGGCCGCGTTCATATGCTCACCCGCACCTCGGTCGGCAGAGTCTATCGCAGCGACTCCTCCGACAGCGGCGAGAGCTGGTGTGAGGCTTACCCCACCGCGCTGCCGAATAACAACAGCGGCCTTGACCTTGTCAAGGTGCCGAGCGGCGACCTCTACCTCGTCTCGAACCCCGTGAGCGAGAATTGGGGCGAGCGCTCCCCGCTGACCCTGCAGCTCTCTCGCGATAACGGCGAGACATGGGAAACGGTAATGACGCTTGAGGAGGAGAAAAAAGACAGCGAATTCTCATACCCTGCGATCGAGTATAAGAACGGCTGCCTGTATATCACATATACCTATGAGCGCCTGAACGTGGCATTTTGGCGCATCGAGCTATAATTTAATATGCAAAAAGCGGCGGCCCAAGGGCGGACTCAGATAAAGATAAGC
>FR888163.1 GCA_000431775.1 Clostridium sp. CAG:413
GGTATCAGACATACTGCCGACACACACTCCGCATTACCACAAGAACCGACTATGAAAACCGCATTTACAATCATATCATTCCCGAAATCGGAAAAATTCCGCTGAACAGGCTGTCACAATCGGATTTACAGCAATTCTACGCAAAGGAAAAGACAGACGGAAGAAAACTGCACGCAAAAACCTACGGAAATGGACTTTCGGACAGAACGATAAGGGGGATACATGCCAACTGCCGCACAGCTTTACAGCGGGCGGTACAGGACGGTTTGATACGAACCAATCCCGCTGTCGGCTGTAAACTGCCGCCGAAAAAAGCGCGGGAGATGCAGGTGCTCACGCAAAATGAGATTCTGCGGTTTCTGCATCAGGCAAAGGAAGAGGGATATTATGAGCTTTTTCTGCTGGAGCTCGGCACGGGAATGCGGCGCGGTGAAATATTGGCGCTCAAATGGAGCGACCTCAACTTCGCAACAGGAGAGCTTCGCATTGAACGGCAGGTATATATCATCAAGGCAGAGGTGATTATATCGGCGCCGAAAACAAAAGCCTCGATACGCACCGTTATTCTGCCGCCGTCACTCTTGAAAACCCTTGTGGCGTATAAGGAAACGGTGGATTCGGAATGGATGTTCCCGTCACCGACGGATAACGGCAGACCGAGAAATCCGTCATCGGTTAGAAAACGGTTACAACTGATCTTGGAACGGGCGGGTTGTAAAAAGGTGCGCTTTCACGATCTCGTCACACCTTTGCTACCATGGCGCTGGAGCACGGTATGGATGTGAAAACGCTTTCGGCAACCATCGGCCATGTGTCCTCGGCAACCACGCTGGATATTTACAGCCATATCACCGATACTATGCAAAGGCAGGCGGCGGTGCATATCGACCGCAAAATCGGCAAAACGGACGCACAGATGCCGACGATAGCGCGTGAGGAAAGGAAAGATACCACCTCGATCGAATTCACGCCGTATAAGCCCAAAATACGCAAGCCAGGGACGGGCTGTGTCACCATGATTAACGACCACCTCTATGAGGGACGGTACACGCCGACCAACGCCTACGGAAAGCGGGAAAGCCACAATATCTACGCGAAAACGCGGGAGGAATGCGAAGAAAAGCTGGCGGAAATGATTGCAGAGGTCAAGGCGCAAATCAAGGCGGAAAAAGAACGGCTCAAGGCAGAGCAAGAGGCCTGACCAAACGGCACGGATTTTTCTGTGCCGTTTGTACTTACTATGTGATTTCAAATGTATGCAATAATTTGTATAAATGATTGAATAATGGAGAGATGTGTGTTATAATGTCAACAAGCGTATGGCAAGATTTTTGGCTTGTGTTTCGCAAGCGTTGACTAAAATGGTGGGAGCATTTGCGTCTTTCCATGCTTCGTCGCCTCTTTAATCTCTGTAAATTTCGCATAATGAGTTGCCATACGCTGCTTTTTTTAGGAGATGTCATGTATGACTTTTGAATATGTATGTACCAGAAACGATCTGGCGGATTTATTGGAAATTCCTCATGGCAAGCTGACTCACGTTTTATATGTTGCCAAAGTCGATAGTTTTTATAAAATATTTGAGATCCCTAAAAAATCTGGGGGAACAAGAAAAATCTGTGCCCCGACTGGAGATCTTAAGCAAATCCAGGAAAAACTTTATAGCATTCTTTTACACCATCAACAATTCTTGCGCAAGCAAAACAATATACGCACTAATATTTCACACGCTTTCGAAAAAGGGAAAAGTATCATTACGAACGGCGAGGTGCATAGAAATAAGCGCATAGTGGTAAATATTGACCTGCAAGATTTTTTTGATAGTTTTCATTTCGGTAGGGTTTGTGGTTTCTTTGAGAAAAACCGCGATTTTGCCCTTCCACACGAGTTGGCTATTGTTATGGCGCAGCTAACATGCTATCAAGGTAAACTTCCACAAGGTGCGCCAACTTCGCCTATTATTACAAACTATATCTGTCAAACCTTCGATATGAGGATTATAAGAATTGCAAAAAAATATCATTTGGATTATACCCGATATGCTGATGATTTGAGTTTTTCTACTAATGATAAGAAATTCATTGAACAATGGGAACCTTTCTATAACGAATTAACTCATGAAGTTGAGCGGGCTGGATTTAAGGTCAATACTAAGAAAACAAGCGTTCAATATAGGGATTCACGCCAAACGGTAACGGGGCTAGTAATAAACAAAAAACTTAGTGTTGATCATAGGTATTACAAACAAGTGAGAGCAATGGCTGATTCACTCTATAAAACCGGATGTTTTGACAATAATGGCGTTGAAGGAACAGTTAGTCAGTTGGAAGGAAAATTTGCTTTTATCGATCAATTGGACAAATACAATAACATTAAAGATGTTAGTCAACAGCATTCTGTGTTTTGTCTTAACGGACGAGAAAAACAGTATCAAAAATTTTTGTTTTATAGGTATTTTTTTGCACATGAAAAACCAGTAATTGTTACTGAGGGAAAGACCGATATTAAATATATAAAGGCAGCTTTAAAGAACCTTTATACAGAATATCCTGAACTCATCGAAAAAACACCAGAGGGACACTTTGAGTTCAAAGTGTCCTTTTTAAAGAGGTCAAAGAGGTTCAAATACTTTTTCCATATGAGCCAAGATGGTGCTGATGCCATGAAAAATTTGTACAACTTTTTTTCGGACAAGAATCCAAAGTATACAAATTATTTCAAAGTTTTTAGTGGATGCTCTGATAAGAACTTGTGTAATCCTGTAATTTTGATTTTTGACAATGAGTTGTCTAATAAGTGCAAACCATTACACTCGTTTGTTTCTCACATTGAATTATCATCTTCTGATAAAGATAAACTCAAAGAAGATCTTTGCATGAAAATAATTGATGAGGGCAATTTGTTCTTAGTGACAAATCAATTAGTAGACGGAAAAGCAGAATGCGAAATAGAGGATTTATTCGATGAAACTACAAGAAACCATGTTATTGCTGGAAAGACATTTTCATCGAATGACAAAGCGGATAAGGAAAAGCACTATGGGAAAGAAATATTCGCCAATTTCATTCAGTCAAATTACAAAAGTATTAATTTTGATAACTTTAGACCGATGCTTAATAACATCGTAAAAGTAATTGCTGAATTCGCTGGTACAGAAGGATAATATTTGACCCACAGTAAACAAAGAAAAAGGCTCTGGAATCAAGCAATTCCAGAGCCTTTTTGGTCGGAGTGGCGAGGCTCAAACTCGCGGCCTCCGCATCCCAAATGCGGCGCGCTATCAACTGCGCTACACCCCGATAGTTATTAAATTGTGGTCGTGTAAGTGGTCAAATCTGTGGTCAGGCACATTTTTGACCGCTATTTTTTGTTTTCCGAACCGTCCGAATTCCGCACGGTTGAAGGGCTTTCTGCAATTTTCGCTTTCGTGCGGTGCGAACACCGTCTATGCTCCCAAACCACCCGCGCTCCCAGC
>FR888164.1 GCA_000431775.1 Clostridium sp. CAG:413
CTTTTTGCTTGCGGAAAGGCTGACGGCGACGGTAAGGAAAGCACAACAGGAAATACTATCGCAGTTGATAAGACAGAAGACACAACAGCCGAAGTAACAACGGCGGAAGGGATGAAGGAGGGTGACGAAGGCAACGGACCTGCCGATATCAACGCAGAGTTTATCACTCTCAAGCTTCCGGCAGGCTACAAGTATAAAGTCGATTCCTTCAGCAAGGATTCAAAAGATCCGCTCAAGGGCAATGTGACCCTGTTTATTTACAAAGACGGAGAGTATTCTCCTGCTGCAAAGCTTACCGCGACCGCTCGAAACATGGTTCGCAGTCAGGAAGAGGCTGTTGAAAACACGATAAAGCTTTGCAACCTTCAGACCTATAAAAACGGAAAATCTGAAATCGGCAAAGATGCTCAATACGGTGAAAACACCTATTCGACTATTCATGTTACAACAGAAAACTACGAGAAAGACTTCTTTGTTACATATGCAAACAGAGGTGAGTCGGATAAGACCGGACTTCTTGTCAAGCTTGAAATCAATAATAAGAATATCAAAGCTGACGACCCGTTTATCAAAGAGCTTCTTGACAGTCTTAAGATAGTTATGGCTTAAAAATTCGGGGACTGTACCTGAGCATTTTCGGGTACAGTCCTGCTTGCAAAAGGAGATCTTGTTATGAGTAAATTAAAAGAAAAAAAAGATATTAAAATGACTATATTTATTATAGTCTGCGGCGTCAGCTTGGTAGTTGCGGGCATTTACGGAATTGTTTCGAGCAGAATTGAAAGCAGAGATTATAAAAACTCAACCGATATTCGAAATATTTCAGCAGTTATTGATGACTTTTCAACCAGCGACACTAAAGATGATTTAGGCGATGTTAAGTATACAACATATAAATTTAAAGTTTCATATGTTGTTGACGGAAAAACCTATAAGGGAAAATATGAAGAACGTGTCTGGTCAAACAACCCCACAAAAATGCACACCTTTCATAAAATAAAAAAAGGTGATAAAATCCCTGTCGAGGTTTACAAAAATTCCAAAGGACAATATAAACTTACCCCGGAGGGAAATCCTGTTGATTTTCTTCTCTATTGCGCGGCAATCCCCGTCGGTATATTCCTTGTTATGATAATGGTACACGAACTTGTGAACGATGACCGCAAAAAGAAAAGTGAAAACGAAATGATTGACAAGCAATAAATCAGAGGTATTTTTATGGATTTATCAATATCACTGTTAATTGCGGCTTCCTTTGCCATATTATGTACATACTATATCGGCGATAAAATTCTTGTTATAGATTTTTCGGCATACCGTCCGCAGAATTTAAAAAAGGCCAAGCTTGAAAGATTGCTTGCAAAAAAGGACACTCCCCTTCGGAATTCAAAAATCCGAAAAGATATAAGAAATGCCTTTGAAAGGATTCTGATACCGCTCGGAAAAGCGGATAAAGACCTTCTTCCGGCAAGAATGGATATGGCATTCCGAAAAAAAATCGTCAGTCAAATCAACAGACTTAACAAAAATAAGCTTTGCCGAAAAATTTACGTTACGGATGTTGTTCCCATCCCTAAAAATGACTTTGAAACATGGAACGATGACGGCAGAGAATGGCGTGAATCGGTTTTAAAGTGCAGCACACTGGAGCGTTTCGAGTCAACCAAAGACGACACGGTTCAGCATGAGATATACCGTAAGAATTCATATCTCAGAATACTCCAGTCAAGACACGTTCGCCTCGCCGATCAAAAAGAAAAAAAGAAAAGCTATTATAACGATATGTTAAGAATAACCTGCCCGTCCTGCGGTGCAAGTGTTAAGCTTGACAGTCAGCAGGTTACCTGCGAATACTGCGGCGCCGTTATTAAAAACGAGTTTTACGATTGGCAGACCGAGTCGTTCGAGATTTATGAATCTATCAGTACAAACCTGAAAAGATTTTTACAGCTTATCGTGTCCGGCTCCATACTTTTTGTATGTGTCTTTCTGTGCTTATATTTAATCAAGGACATAGAGATTTCCCTTGCGGCCGGCGTCGGTGCAGCGATTCTTGCTTTGGGAGTGATTGTCTCGCCTATTATCTACGGAAAAGTTAAGCAAGACAACCTTGCGAAGAAAATCGTAGGATACTCAGAGAATTACCTCAGAGCCTGCTTAAACGAATACTTCTTGAAAAATGAAAGCGACAAGGATATGCTTGATTTCAGCGTTGATACAATCAAGCTTTTAAAGGTTGCAAATACAGACGAGATAACAAAGGTTACGGCTGAAATTTACGGAACCAAAACATTCCTTCCCGAAAATCAAAAGCCGTTTACAAAAAAAATTAAAAAGAAATTGACCCTGCAAAGAGCAAGAAATCCGGAAAAAAGAAAGACTGACGGTGA
>FR888165.1 GCA_000431775.1 Clostridium sp. CAG:413
CCGCAATTAGGGCATTTATATTCATTCAAAACAGCCAAATAATTCACCTCTCGGTCATATATACGAAGGGCGGGATCGCCGCCCGTCGTGCAAAAGTAATTCGTCAGTTGGTTATATCGCCGTCGTCAAACGGGTCGCCGCATTCGGGGCAGAATTTGGGAGGATTCTTGGGATCCTCGGGCTCCCAGCCGCATTTGTCGCAGCGGTACTGCGGAACGCCTGCGGGCTTCTTGGTGCCGCAGTTAGAGCAGAATTTGCCCTTGTTGACCGTGCCGCAGGAGCACTGCCAGCCGTCGGTGTCGGCGGGCTTCGGCGAGCCGCACTCGGGGCAGAATTTGCCCGTGGCAGTTGCGCCGCATTTGCATTTCCATGCGCCCGCCTGAACGGGCTCCGGCTTCTTTGTGCCGCAGTTCGGGCAGAATTTGCCGCTCACGGTCGCTCCGCATGAGCATTTCCAGCCGTCGGCTGCCGCTGCGGGTGCGGGGGCTGCCTGCTGCTGTTGCTGCTGACCCATCGCGAACAGGTTCTGCGCATTCATTCCGCCGCCTGCGTTCATCGCCATACCCATGCCCATGAAGCCGGTCATTGCTCCTGCTTCGTTGGAGGCAGCCGCCTTCATTGCGTCCGCCTGTGCGCCGACGAGGGTCGCCGCCGCCATGGTGGGATCCTTCATAATAGCCGTGCGCTGAGCCTGCTTTATCATCTCGGCGTCTTCCTCGGGCAGCGTGACCGAGCCGAGCGCTATGCTGACCACCTTGAGGCCGCGCAACTCACCCCACTTTGCCGAGAGGGCCGAGTTCATCGCTTCCTCAAGCTCGGTGTTATGGGTGACTATCTGATTCGGGCGCATCTCAAGGTCGGAGAGCCTGCCGAATGCGGGCTGCAATGCGCTGATGAATTCCGTCTTGAGCTGACCGTCCAGCTCGTCGCGGGTGTATTCCTGCTCCACATTGCCGCACACGTTGGTGTAGAAGAGCAGAGGATCGGCTATCTTGTATGAATAAACGCCCGAGCAGCGCACCGAAACATCCACGTCAAGGCCTATCTTTGAGTCCACAACGCGGAACGGAATGGGATTCGGGGTGCCGAATTTGTTATCGATAAGCTCCTTTGTGTTGAAATAGTAGATGCGCTGATCCTTTGCGGTGTCGCCGCCGTAGGTGAAGCGCTTGCCCACCGTTGCGAAGGTCTTTTTGATGCCCTCGCCGAGAGGACCCGAGAATATCGACGGCTCGGACGAGGTGTCGTATGTAAATTCGCCGGGTTCGGCGCAGACCTCGACGACCTTGCCCTGCTCGACGATTATCATGCACTGACCGTCCGCAACGGCGAT
>FR888166.1 GCA_000431775.1 Clostridium sp. CAG:413
AATGAATATAAATGCCCTAATTGCGGTGGTGCGGTCGAATTTGACAGCGGCAGTCAGAGGATAAAGTGCCCCTACTGCGATTCCGAATTCGACGTTGCTGCCATCGAGGCTGCCAATGAGGCTCAGAATAAAGCTGCCGACGATATGAATTGGGGCGCCGCAGGGGAGAAGTGGAGCGAGGACGAAGTCGCAGGCATGAGGGTGTATGTTTGCAACTCCTGCGGCGGCGAGATAGTCGCCGATGAGACCACGAGCGCCACTCAATGTCCTTACTGCGGCAATCAGGTGACGATGAAGGGTCAGCTCTCGGGCGACCTGCGCCCCGATCTGATAATCCCGTTCAAGCTCGATAAAAACGCCGCAAAGGAGGCGTACAAGAAGCATATCGGCAATAAAAAGCTGCTGCCGAAGCTCTTCAAGGAAGAGAATCATATCGACGAGATAAAGGGAGTATATGTGCCCTATTGGCTCTTTGACTGCGACGCCTCGGGCTCCGTAACCTTCAGCGGAACTCAGGTCCAGCACTGGAGCGACGACGACTATGATTACACGAGAACCTCTTATTATGACCTTCACAGGAACGGTCAGGCGGCGTTCAGGGCTATCCCCGTTGACGGCTCGTCCAAGATGGCGGACGATCTGATGGAATCCATCGAGCCTTTTAATCTCAGCGAGGCGGTCGACTTCAAGGCAGCTTACCTTGCGGGCTATTTAGCCGACAGATACGACGTTTCGTATGAGGAGAATACTCCGAGAGCAAACGAAAGGGTGCGCGACAGCATGATACAGTCGATGAAGGAAACGACGAGAGAGTATTTATCCGTCACGCCCAAGAGCACAAATATTGCCGTCAACGGCGGCAAGGTGCGTTACGCGCTCTACCCTGTGTGGATACTCAACACCACCTACAAGGGCAGCAAATATATATTCGCAATGAACGGTCAGACCGGCAAGCTGGTCGGCGACCTGCCGCTTGATAAGGGCGCTTTCTGGAAGTGGTTCGGCATCCTCGGCGCGGGTCTTTCCGCCGCCTTCACCGGCCTTGCGTATCTGTTCTGGGGGGGAGTATTATGAGAAAAAGATTTTTTGCATTGCTCCTGACACTTGCGCTGCTTGCGCTTACGGCAGTGCCCGCGTTTGCGGCGACATTTTATGTTTATGATGACGCTTCCGTTTTCACCGAGGATGAGACGGCGCAGCTGAATATCCTCGGCAGGGATATCAGAGACCGATATAATGTCGATGCTATCGTCGCTTACTCCAAGGATTGCGGCGGCAAGGACGCAGATGAATTCGCCCGTGAGGTCTACGCCAAGGAGTACGGCGGCGCGGACGGTATAGTTTTCTGCGTCAATAATTCAAACGGCGACCGCGGCTTCTATATCACCGGCAAGGCGGACGATATCATCACCGAGGATGTTCAGAGGCTCATTCTGAGCGGCGTATACAACGCCGAATCGGTCTATGAAGGCGCAAATATTTATTACGGATTTGTCGTCTATTATCTCGAAGAAGTGCTCAAGGGCGGCGAGGGTCTCAGCAGGACCATGCCTGCAATGCCCGGTCAGACCGAGACTGCGAGCGAGCCTGCGTCCGTGATACCCGAGGAGAGGCAGCTTGAGCTGTTTGTCGATAACGCCGAGCTGCTCACACCCGACGAGTGGGAGGCGCTCAACAATAAGCTCGCCGACATCAGCAACGCTCATCAGGTCGAGGTAGCCATTGTGACGGTCAACTCGCTTGACGGCAAGGAGGTCAAGGAATACGCCGACGATTTCTATGACTACAACGGCTACGGCTACGGCAAGAATGACGACGGCATTCTCCTGCTGCTCGCTATGGATACAAGGGAATGGGCAATAACCACCTACGGCAGTGCCATAGATACCTTCACCGATTACCGTCAGAGCTGCATAATGAATGACGCCGGCGTGCTTGAGGATTTCGGCAAAAGCAATTTTGACGACGGCTTTAACACCTTTGCCGACGAGTGCAACAGATGGCTCACCGTGACGGCGGAGGGCTACGACGACGACACGGATTATATCGGCTGGCCGTCGGGCTATCTTTCGGATCCCGACACTCCGAAGGATACGATAAAGCAAGCGCGAAAATTCCCCGTAACTTATATCCTGATAGCGATTGCGGCGGGTCTGCTGGTCGCCTTTGTCGTGATGAAGATAATAGCCGCCCCGCTCAAATCCGTCACGAAGCAAAGCGGCGCAAACAATTATATCGTGCCCGGCTCAATGTCCGTGACGAATGCGGGCGACATATTCCTCTACAGCAATGTCACCAGGACTGCAAAGCCCAAAGATAATGACAGCAGCTATTCGGGCGGAGGAAGCTCCACAAATGATAGCTCCTCCGGCAGAAGCCATGGCGGCTCGAGCGGCAGCTTCTGATATAATATGACATAATACAAAAGACCGTACCCCGTATAAAATCGGGATACGGTCTTTCATTATCGGACGATATACAATAATAAATTATTTCTTGACTGCCGCCGCAGCCTCTTTTTGTTCCTCGGCGCGAGGCTCTTTCTTTATCTTTTCGCCGATGAAGCGCTTTATCTTGTTGCTGGTCGTCTTTTCAAACTCCTTGTCGCGGATGATGACCTTGGATATCTGTTTATATATCGGCAGCTCCTTGCAGGCATTGCGGATGGAATTCAGCACCTGAGCGGGGGTCTTGCTCTCGGAGAGGAAGACCTCGGCGAGCAGCGAGCTTTCGTTGCCGTTCTCATCCTTTTCGCCGCTGACTATGACCTCGCTGACATAGTCGATGCTCTGGATATAGCTCTCAATCTCCTCGGGATAAATGTTTTTGCCGTTGTTGAGCACGATTATATTCTTTTTCCTGCCGGAGATAACGAGCTGCTCTTTGCTGTTTATCGTGCCGTAGTCGCCGGTGTAGAACCAGCCGTCCTTCAGCACCTGAGCGGTGAGCTCGGGGTTGCGATAGTAGCCGAGCATGACCACGTCGCCCTTGACGAGGATCTCGCCGATGCCCTCTTCGTTCGGCTCGTCGATCTTCCACTGGAGGCAGGGCAGCTTGATGCCTGCGGTGCGGTAATCGTTGGCGGCGTCGTTGTTGGCGCATACAAGAGGCGAGCATTCGGTGATGCCGTAGCCATTTATCAGGCTGATGCCGATATTGTCAAAGAATTCGCCGACCTCGGCTCTTATCGGGGCGCCGCCGCAGACTATCTTACGCAGATTGCCGCCGAATATCTCATGCAGGAATGAGAATATCTTCTTGCGCCTGTCGATACCGACCTTGCGCAGACCGTTGCTGAGCTTAACTGCCGAGTCAAACTGCTTCTTTTTGCCCTTTGCCTCGATCTCCTTGATGATGCGGGTGTAGAATTTCTCGGCGATGGCGGGCACGATATAAATATAATCCGGATGATAGGTTTTAAGGTTGTTGAGAATAGCGCGCAGGCTCTCGTTGATGCAGAGCGTTGAATGATGGTGGAATGAGACGAGCAGGTCGCTCACGCTCTCATAGGTGTGGTTGTAGGGCAGCACCGAGAGACCGACCTCAAAGACCGTCGAGACCTGCAAGCCGTAATAAACGCTCGACACAAGGTTGTGTTCGCTGAGCATGACGCCCTTTGACATTCCCGTCGTGCCCGAGGTGTAGACGAGCATTTTCATCCTGTTCGGGTCGCTCTTGAGGGCGAGAAAGGCTGATTTATCGAGCTTTGCGCCCGCGTCAAGGACTTTTTTGAATGAGAGGAATTTGCCGTCGTCCTCGCTGCGGTCGAAGCAGATGAAATACTTGACCCCGCCGAGCGAATCGGCGTTTTCGGCGAAGAGCTGCTCATACCGCTCGTCGCAGAATACTACCTTGCTCTCGCTGTCGTTGATAAGGTGGATTATGTCCTTGCCGGGCAGCTCCCTGTCGAGCGGCACGAAGGCTCCGCTGCATCTAATGGCGGTGAAATAGGCGGTTATCCAGTTCACACTGTTTGCGCCGATGCAGGCGATGTTGCAGTCGCCGAAACCCTCGGATTCGAGAAAAGCGCCGAGCGAATATACTCTGTTTATGAATTCCGAGTAGGTCATCGCCTTGATCTCGTCATTCTCCTTGTACTTGTAAGCTATCTTCTGAGGGCACTGCTCAAGTGCGAGCGATATCATCTCGGCAATGCTTCCGAAGGGCTGAACGTCGTAATATTTGTACTTTACCTTTGCCATGTGGGGCACCTCTTTTTTCGTGTAGTGATCGGCGTCCTTGCGGCTCTCCGTCAATGTCAATATTCTATAACGTCGCCGCAAATAAGTCACGCTATTAACGCTTTCAAAAAATCTACTCTCGTTTTTTGAGATTCTACTCGTCGAAAAGCGACTCTACCGTGAGTAGAATTCTAAGATTTTCAACGAAAAAGCGACTTGATTTTCACAGCGGCTTGTTGTATAATCATACTATATTAAATTTCGGCGGAGAGGAGAATGCAGCCGTGACGGAGGAACGCCTCAAGAAAAATATCGCAAAAAATCTCTCCTCGCTCAGGAAATCCGCGGGGCTTACGCAGGCGGAGCTGGGCGAGAAGCTCACATATTCGGACAAATCAATATCAAAATGGGAGAGGGGAGACGGGCTGCCTGATCTGCTCGTGCTCGACAAGCTGGCGGAGCTTTACGGCGTTACGCTCAACGACATCGTCGGCGACGATACCCCCAAGGTCAAGACCGGCGGCAGGAAGCCGCACCTGACCAACCGTATAATTATCCCGATGCTCTCGGCGGGGCTTGTGTTCCTCGTAGCCTCGATAATCTATTTCGCTCTGAGGCTTGCGGGCTTTGCGGCGGACAGGATAGGCATAATTTTTCTCTATGCGATACCCGTTGCGTTTATCCCGCTCATAGTTTTTACCTCCCTCTGGTGGCCGCTGCCGCACCGTTTCGTCTGCGCCAGCGGGCTTGACTGGTCGCTTGTGCTCTGCCTGCGGCTGACCTTCCAAACGGAGAGACTTAATTCCATATTTATAATCGCGGCGATAGTCCAGGTGCTCATTATCCTTTGGTTTGTCCTGCGTTATCGCACTATAAAGCGAAAAAAGGCTAAGGGCGGCTCTGCCGAATAGTGTTATTTACCAAAAACGCCGCTGTCGTACTGTGCATGTTTCATAAAAAATATTTACGGTATTGAAAAGACTGTCACTGTGTGATAAAATAAATCGAATATTTCAACGATAGGGAGAGATGATATGGCTTCAAGCGCTAACGCTGTTGCTCAGGCACCCGAGCAGCAGGAGAGGCACCTCGCCGTCCCGAAGGACAGACGCTATGTCGGGACGAAAGAGACAGTGGCTTATATACTCGATGATATTTCCCAGAGCTTTAATATCAACAAGTATAATGATATTTTTGTTACGGATATTATCAGAGTCGGCCTCAAATTCCAGCAGATAGTTACTTTTGTTATAGGTATTTGGGATATCATCAACGATGTGTTCCTTGCGGCTATCGTCGATAAGACCAGGACCCGTTGGGGTAAATTCAAGCCCTGGCTCGTCGTTTATGCAGGCCCCGGCGTGCTTTGCAGCCTCTTTTTCTGGATGATGCCGCTCGTTTTCGGCGACAGAGGTCTTTATGACGCGTCCAAGTTGGCGTTCTATTTGATATTGCAGCTCTTCACCAACCTTGCGAGCTCCCTTATTGCTATTGCAAGGACGGGTATGACGGCGACCATCACGCCCAATATCATCGACAGGACCCGTCTTATCACTCAGGCAAACCTCCTCTCCGGCTTCGTTGAGAAGGCTCCCGAAATTCTCATGGGCGTGCTCATCGACCTTGTCAGCCGCGGCGTTCTCAAGTTCCCGATGCGTTCGCTTTATGTTTCCGGCGGCGTTTTCACCACCCTTGTCAGCGGCGGACTTGCCCTTTACTTCGCATTCGTCTCCAAAGAGAGAGTTATGCAGACGGTCGACCGCCCGAGCATCTTCGCAGGCGTCAAGTCGGTCTTCACCAATAAGCCGCTGCTGCTCATCACCCTTTCCGAGTTCCTCGGTGCGTTCAGCATGAACTCCGGCACCAACTACTACTACATCAACGTGCTCGGCCTTGCCTCGATGACCACCATCGTCGGCAT
The DNA here is from genome assembly GCA_000431775.1 of Clostridium sp. CAG:413. Classification (GTDB taxonomy): domain Bacteria; phylum Bacillota; class Clostridia; order Oscillospirales; family Acutalibacteraceae; genus CAG-177. Next base: position 6,103 of record FR888166.1, read on the forward strand.
CCCCGGCGCCATCGTTTCCCCGATAAGCTATTCCTACGTTCCCTGGGCGAGATCGAAGTTCTCCACCAAGGCTCTGTGGATAGTCGGCTCCCATATTGATAACCTGCTTATGACCGGCGTTTTCATCGTCGGCTCGATAAACAAGAATTATAAGAAGCTCAGCGCAATGATCCCCGCTTTCATGCTCCGCGAGACCATTTGGATGTTCTTCTACGGCATCAAAAAGGTTATTCCCGAGGAGATGAGAAACGAAGCCATCGACTACGGCGAGTGGAAGAACGGCTACCGTACCGAGGGTATGACGGGCGTTGCAAAGGGACTTGCCACAAAGCTCGTCTCCACCGTCGGTCAGACCATCAAGGCAGCCATCCTCGCGAGGATCGGCTACGTCCAGGGCGCAGGCTTCGGCAACCAGTCCGAGAAGACCGAGTATTCGCTCTTCTGGATGTGCACCATTCTTCCCGTTGTTACGGGCATCCTCAGCATCATTCCGAAGTTCTTCTATGACCTCAACGGCGAGAAGAGAGACAGAATGTACAGAGAGCTTCACGAGCGCCGTAAGGCTATGGCCAACCAGGTCGATGAGTTCAACGACCAGGCGGGCGAGCAGGAAGCTGCAAACTAAAACTCAAGGCTGCCGCATTTATTTGCGGCAGCTTTTTTTCGGAGGTAATTCAAATGACAAAAGGCGATTATGCGAAGCAGCTCTTTGAGAGCGGAATGAACTGCGCCCAGGCGGTTTTCTGCGCTTTCTCGGACGAACTCGGTTTTGATAAGGATACCGCACTGCGTATCTCCGCGGGCTTCGGCGGCGGTATAGGCAGGCTCAGGGAGGTCTGCGGCGCGGTCAGCGGAATGACAATGACCCTCTCTTATAAATTCGCCTGCACCGACCCGAACGACAGGCAGCGCAAGGCAGCGCTTTATGCCTTGATTCAGCGTGCGGCGGGCGAATTCAAGGCGGAGACAGGCTCGATAGTCTGCCGCGAGCTGCTCGGCCTCGGTGGGTCGAGCGCCCCCGTGCCGGAGCAGAGGACGGAAACCTACTATAAAAAGCGCCCCTGCGGCGAGCTTGTGCGCCTCGTGGCCGACATCACGGAGAAATATATCAAAAACGGCGGCGAAATTTAACTTTTTACTTGTAAGAACGCTAAAGATATGATAATATATTAATATACATATTATATGGGAGGATTCTACAATGAAATTGCCCGTAGCAGTCCAGCTCTACTCCGTCAGGGATGAGATGCAGGATGATTTTTACGGAACGATCAAAAAAATGAAAGAATACGGCTATGACGGCGTTGAATTCGCGGGCCTTTTCGGTGAGGAGCCGGCCAAGATCAGGGAATTCTGCAATGAGATCGGCATCGTGCCCATCTCTGCCCATGTGCCCTATTACGATATGCTTGCCGACCCCGAGAAGGTGCTCGCCGACTACGCCGAGATAGGCTGCAAATATGTCGCCGTGCCCTATCTGACCGAGGAATGCCGCCCCGGCACCGACGGCTTTACCGCCACCGTCGAGGGCATCCGCAAGATTGCCGAAGCCGCAAAGAAGCTCGGCATTCAGCTCCTCTATCATAACCACGATTTTGAATTCGTTAAGCTCGACGGCGAATACGCCCTCGACGTGCTCTATTCGACCATCCCAGCCGACCTGCTTCAGACCGAGATAGACACCTGCTGGGTCAAGGTCGCGGGCGTCGACCCCTCGGAATACATAATGAAATACGCCGGCAGGTCGCCCGTAGTCCATCTCAAGGATTTCAAGATGAGCGGCGGCAAACACGGCAGCCTCTATAAGCTCATCGGCATCGACGACGGTGAGGAGCAGGAGGAGGAAAGTTCGTTCTCATTCATGCCCGTCGGCCACGGCGAGCAGGATATGCCCTCCATACTCGCTGCCTGTGAGGATGCGGGCGCAAATTGGGTGGTCGTCGAGCAGGATGACCCCGCAAAGGGCGCCACAAGGCTTGAATCGGTCAAACTCAGCAGAGAGTATCTCCAAACTCTGAGCTGGTAATAATATTATTGTGAGGTATTGATATGTCAGAGAATATCCTTGATAAATTCAAAGACGCACCGTCGGACGAAAAAGTCCGTGACTACAGCAAAAAGCTCAAGGTGGGCATCATCGGCACCGGTTGGATAGCCGAGGCTCATGTCAAGGCCTATCAGAAGTGCCCCGACGTTGAGATAGTTGCCCTTGCGGATCTTGTCCCCGGCAAGGCTGAGGCTTTCTGCGAGAGATACAATGTCGGCGACGTTAAATTCTACCCCAGCCACAAGGAGCTTATCGACGCGGGCGAGTGCGACGCAGTCAGCGTCTGCACCTACAACGCGACCCATGCCGAGTGTACCATTTACGCTCTTGAGCACGGCGTAAGCGTGCTGCTTGAGAAGCCCATGTGTGTTACTCTCGACGAAGCCGTCGCTATCTGCAAGGCGGAGAAGGCAAGCAAGGGCGTGCTCTCCATCGGCTTCCAGCCCCGCTTTGACGAGAATATGAAGATGCTCAAGAGAGTCGTGCAGTCCGGCGAGCTCGGCCAGATCTATTACATCCAGACCGGCGGCGGCCGCCGCAGAGGCATCCCGACCCCGTTCGGCACCTCCTTCATTCAGAAGGATACCGCAGGCATCGGCGCCCTCGGCGATATCGGCTGCTACTCGCTCGATATGGTTCTCAATTCGATAGGTTACCCGAAGCCGCTCACCGTCTCGGGCTACAAATCCGATTTCTTCGGCAAGAGCCCCAGCTATGAGCATCACGACGTATTCGGCGTTGATGACTTTGCGGCGGCGTTCATCCGCCTTGAGGGCGGCATAATCCTCGACTTCAGGATCGCATGGGCGATGAACCTTGACACCCCGGGTGACACCATCATCATGGGCACCAAGGGCTCGGTCAGAGTTCCCTCCACCGAGTGCTGGAACGGCAGCATCGGCGGCCCGCTCGTCATTTATCACGAGATAGCAGGCGAGCAGATAGAGACCGTTATCCCCGTTAAGGAGAATCATGCGGATTGCTTCGACATTAAGATCCGCTCCTTTGTCGACGCGGTCAAGGAGGGCGGCGAAGCACCCGTTCCCTGCGGTCAGATACTCTATAACCAGGCAATAATCGACGGCATCTCCCGCTCCGCTGACCTTGGCAGGGAGATCGAGATAGTCATTCCCGAAATATAAAATTACGGAGGTAAATGAAATATGGTATTAGCAGCAGTCGGTAAGAACGGCACCGGCAAGGATTTCTTCCTTGAGTATGTGGCAAAGACCTACGGTTTCCCGATGATCTCCATCGGCGACGTGGTCAGGGAGCTTGCGACGGCGGACGGCCTTGAGCTGACGAGAGACAATCTTCACGCCACCTCCAAGAAGTATATGACCGCAAACGGCCAGACCTTCTTCCCCGAGCTTATCGTCAAGAAGATCAAGGAGTCCGACAGCCCCAATTTCCTTGTTTCGGGCATCCGTCCGCCTTCGGATATCGAGATATTCAAGAAGGCCTTCGGCGACAAGTTCGTGCTTGTTGACGTTGTAGTGAGCGACGATGAGGTGCGCTACCAGAGAATGCTCGCCAGAGGCTCCGAGAGAGACGGCAAGAGCGTTGAGAAGCTCCGTGAGAACGACCTCCATGAGGAGGAGATATTCCACACCAGCGAGAGCGAAAAGATGGCTGATTATATCCTCAAGAACGATGGCGGCGTTGAAGATTTCTATGCAGCCGTTACCGATTTCTATGACAATTATCTTAAAGAGAAGCTCGATTAATATCAGGCGGCGCAGTATTTCTGCGCCGTTTTTTTCATGGATAAAAAGGCGGCGGCTTGATGTTAAAGCCCGACCGAGATCGACAAGCATCTTCTTTGTGGTTAAGGCTTCGTCTTTTCTCGGCTTGTACGCTGCGGAGAAAGAAAAAAGAGGACGGTAAGCACCTTGGCGGTGCGTCTGTTTCCTCAAGCAAAAATTAGATGCTGATTTTTATTGCTGTGCAGCGGTGCGTGCTTTTGCGTCTTGCGGCATAGCGGAAAGGAATGGTCATAAAATGAAAAAACGAATACTCTGCATCCTGCTCACCCTTTGTATGGTGCTATGCCTTGTGCCGATAACGATTTTTGCCGCAGGCGGTGCAAAAGCCATTCTGCCCGGTACGAGCGCCCAAAGCATATTAAAGATCGACCAAAGCAGGCTGTCCTTTGCGGGGCATGAATGGTGGGTGATCGGCAAAAAGACCGACAAAAGCAATAATGCGCCCATCATTACCCTGCTTGCGGTAAACAATGATTTCGGAGATGTCCCGTTCCGCACGGGGAGCGCCGTGCCGTTTGAAAATGCAAGACGCTACAGCGAGGACAACGGTTATTATGCCAACAACCCGTCCGATATGTCGCAATGGAGAAAGCCCAATGAGTATGCGGGAAGCACCTTGCAGCAGAAAATGGTTTCCCTGGCCGAGGCGATCCCCGAAAAGGAGCAGGCGGTCATCCGCCCCAAGGACATCACCGAGGGAATCACCGGGCAGGAGGTCAAAGCGCAGAAGCTCTGGGCCTTCTCGCAAGAGGATAGTATTTATTTGTACAGAAATTCGTGCAAGTACGCTGCAAAGTGGTGGACGCGTTCTTCCAATGAGGTTTACGGCTACGGATCGTGGACGATTCATCCCGATGGCAGAAGCGGCAGCGCCCTCAACGTGGACTACGATGCTGCCGTGCGGCCTGCCATGGAGCTGGATCTGTCCTCCGTTCTCTTTATATCTGCTGCCGAGCACGGAAAAGTTGCAGATTTAACGACCCCGATCGCCGAATACGCCGGAGATGAATGGAAGCTGACCTTGCATGACAGCGACCGCGACGATTTTACGGCAAAGACGGTGCTGGTCAACGGTAGTGTGCTGGAGGTCGAATACAAGAACGCAAAAGTGGGCGATAATGAATATATATCTGCCGTTATTAAGGATGCGGACGGGAGCATTTCCCGCTATACACGCGTTGTGCAGCTGGACGGCACGACAAACGGTACACGCGGCAGGGCAGCGATTGACCTGACCGGCATAGACATGACCGGCAAGACGCTCTGCGTGTTCAACGAGCAGTTTAACGGCGATCATAAGACCGACTATGCCGGCGCACTTCGGGAAGTGAAGCTGACGGACGAGATCGACGAGCAGTTCACCCTCACCCCCGGCGGCAGATACTATTTTGACCTTTCGGCGATGGATATTCCCGGCACGGTAAACAGCAATTTGCCTGACAGCACCCTGCATTATGTGCCTTTCACCTATGCCGGCACGGTCAACGCCTATGTGCTGAAACCTGCATCCAACCATGTAGCAGATTCCTCCGAGCAGGCCTCTGTGACCACAGACAAGAACGCACAGTACGGATATGCTTACGAGCACAGTCTGTTCATTGCCGACTACAGGGTTACTACCGATATCAGCTGGATCGACCTGAACAATGCAGGTTTCATTTTCGGTAAAACCAACACTGCGGGCGGCATAAACTACACCCTTCGCGCACCCACAATGGGCAGTATCCATAAGAGTTCTCAGCGCGGAAATCCTGCCAACAACGAGTGGGATCAGATCCTCACCAAGAACTCCGATTTCATAAAGGAGCTGGGTAACAATGAAAAAATTTCCCAGTTCTGGGGACAGGACACCCGTTATCACGATTTCGACATTCGTAAAGCCACACGCAATTCAGTGAATAATTTATTTGGCACGTTTGAAACCAGTTATAATGGTATCTGCTACCGCCCCGTTCTTGAACTGCCGACTGATCTCGCCGCCGACAGCCTGAAGGTGGTGAAGGTGGCTCCGGGCGTGAATATGGCCGATGATGGTGGGTATAAGAGTTGGGTCGACATCATCGTGAAAAAAGGCGAGAGCTTCAAAGCTCCCTCCGCAGAAGGGCTGCCCCGACCGGATGGCATCTCTGCGGACGCACCGCTGTGGTGGGAAGACGAAAACGGAAACTACTACAAGCCCGGCGATACCGTTCCGGCAAATGTTTCAGCGCTTTACGCTCTATGGGGAGGCTTCGGCTTGCTTCTGAATCGGGGCAACGGCGAGGTCGAGGTCACCCCGGACAATTATACCGATATTTTCGGCGACGGAACTGCCTCCTTTGTTCTTCCTAAGGGCAAGACCCTTACTGAGCTTGGGGAATTAGGGAATCTGACATCCAAGGATATTTTGGAAATTTATTCGACCGGCAAGCTTGAAAGGTACGGCAGTGTTTTCCCGAATCTGAAGCTCAAAAATGCCGACCTGACCTCTGTGCGCCTGAGCGAAGAATATATCGGACGTGGAAGCCCGCTCTTTATCACGCCGGACGGAAAGAATACCATCGGAAGCCTGAACGGAATTATCGAGAGCAGAAACACCCTTTGCGTTATCGGCAACGGCTCGCTGACGCTGAACAGCGCACTGACGCTTGGCCAATACACCCAGTATGGCGGCGGCAGCGTCACCATGACGGACGGGCTGAGGGCGTACTTTCTTACCATAGACAGCGGCTCGCTTACCGTAACGGGCGATCCGCAGGCCATTACGCTGCGGGATCAAGATTTCGGCTATCTGGAAATGAGCGACGGCGTGCGGCTGTTCCTTGGCTCTTCGGCGCAGGATGCCGCAGAGGCTGACGTGCCGGAGCTTTCCGCTGAAATGCAGGAAGTGTATAAGCGCTATCTGGCGGAGGACAGCACGCTGACATATGAAGAGATTGCCGCGCTGAACAACGCACTCAGAGAGCAGTTTAACGCTATCTTCCAGCAGCTTCCCGGCAAGACCTATGTGCGCATTGCCAACGCATGGGATGTGACCTATCAGCCCGGCACATATGGCACGGGCGACGCGGTAACGGATATCAAATTCTATAACGATGCCCTCACGCTGAAAGGCAAGCTGTTCACCCGCACGGGGCACACGCAAGTAGGCTGGGCGACCGTGGACGGCGGCGAAAAGGTGTACGGTCTTGATGCTGTTTATACGCAAAACGAGGCGCTGACGCTCTATCCCGTGTGGAACACGAATAAATATACAATTACCTTTGATACCAACGGCGGCAGCGA
>FR888167.1 GCA_000431775.1 Clostridium sp. CAG:413
TCTTTGTCGGTGAATTTGCCGGTAATAATTTTTATCAGGTCAACAAGAACACCGATGCCGAAAACGCCGGCGGTGAGAATATAAAGAATACCTGATCCAACTTTACCCGCATAGAAACGGTGAGCACCGATTCCGCCGAGGAAAAGGCAGAGAATAAGCGTTACAAGCCAATCTTTTTCGCCCTGTCCGCTGCCGTTGGCACCAACGGGCGCTACATAATCTTCAACCTGCTCGCCGTTGAGTATCTTTTTAACCTTTTCGGTCACTTCGTCAAGATACTCGCCTCTTTCAATAGGAAGATTAGCTACACCTTTTATGCCTTTTTGCATTACGCTGTTTTTGTCAACGCGCATACCGTTGACGGTTGTTTTGTTCTCCTGAATGTTTGCCATAACTTTGATTTTGTTGCCGTCCTTGACAAAGACCCAAATCGTAACATCGAGATTCGGCTCTTTCTCAAAAGAAATGCGTTTTCCGGGAATTCCCTCTTTGATTTTGAATGGCATTTTAAAAGCCGAAGCACGTGC
>FR888168.1 GCA_000431775.1 Clostridium sp. CAG:413
TTTCAGTTGTTCGGTCACGCCGTTTCGCTTCGCCAGCGACCGCATGATCAGCTCCATGCGGTTTTGTGCCGCTTCGTCAATCTCGGCGCAATACTGTCTTACGTACACCCAGCTATAGCACTTCCGCTATTGATATTGTCAAAAAGCTGTGGTATAATGATACTGTGGATCAAGATCCGCACATCGCAAAAACGAAAGGAAGCATTTACCATGAAAGAGATCACAAAAGATATGAAGATAGGCGAGCTCCTTGACGCCGACCGCACCCTTGCGCCCTATTTCATCGAGATGGGTATGCACTGCCTCGGCTGCCCCTCCGCAAGGAACGAGACAGTCGCTCAGGCATGCATGGTCCACGGCGTTAACGCGGACGAGCTTGTCGCAAAGCTCAACGCTCACATAGCCGAGAATGCTTGATCTGTCGCCGAGAATGGCGATGGCGGCGCGGATGGTGCGCCCGGGCAGCGTTGCCGCCGATATCGGCACCGACCACGCCTATCTGCCCTCTTCACTGATATTAAACGGAATTTGCCCACGGGCTCTTGCGTGCGACCTACGCAAGGGTCCGCTTTCCAATGCCGCCAAAACGGTTGCCGCCTACGGGCTTGAGGGCAAGATAACCCTGCGCCTCTCAGACGGATTTGACGAGATAGAGCCGTTTGAAGCCGACGATCTCATCATCTGCGGCATGGGCGGCACGCTGATGACGGAGCTTGTTTCAAGAGCTTATTGGCTCAAGGATCCCGCCAAAAGGCTTATACTTCAGCCGCAGTCGCATGCCGAGGATATCCGCAGCTACCTGATACATAACGGCTTCAAGATTTTGTATGAGGACGCCTGCACGGATTCGGGCAAGCTCTATTGCGCCATGGCGGTCGAATTCACGGGCGAGGAGCAGGAGTTCTCCGCCGCCTACCCCTACACGGGCGAGCTGCCGAAATGCAGCAAACCCGAGGCAAAGGAATATCTGATCAAAATCAAAGACCACCTTGCCAAAAAATATGAGGCTCAGCAAGATTTCGGCTCGGCGCATGTAGCCGAGAGGCTGAAGCTGATAATCGACGAAACGGAGGCGCTGATAGATGAGATGTAAGACCGCGGGCGAACTATATGATGTCATTGACCGCATTGCGCCGTTCTCAACACAATGCGAGTGGGATAACAGCGGCCTGCTCGTCGGCAGCGCCGACAGCAAGATAAACCGTATCGGAGTCGTGCTCGACATCACCGTTGAGGCGATAGAGAAGGCTCGTTCGCTCGGCATTGACACGATAGTCGCGCATCATCCCGTTATATTCAGACCGATAAGCAATATTCCCGTCGACTCGCCTGCCTATCTGCTCGTCAAATACGGCATGACCGCCGTCTGCTCCCACACTCCGCTTGACAAATCCATCGGCGGGGTCAACGACGCGCTCGCCTCAAAGCTCGGCTTCACCGACGCCGCTCCCCTCTTTTCAGACGGGGATGAAGCGATGGTCAGAGCCGCCGAGATACCCGAGACGGACGCCGTATCGCTCGCAAAATACACCGCTCATAGGCTCGGCACGACCGTTGCACTTGCCGACGGCGGTAACAGGATAAGGAAAGTCGCATTTTGCGGCGGAGCAGCCAGAGATTTCATAAACGCCTCTATCGACGCGGGCTGCGACGCATATATCACGGGCGAGATAAAGCACAACGAATTTATCGAGTCCAAGGAGCGTGGCTACACGGTTATCGAAGCGGGTCATTTTGCAACGGAGAACCCCGTTGTTGAAGCTCTCGCGGCAAGGCTGCGCGAAGAAATCGAAAACGAGATCATTGTTATCGGGCAGGAAGCGCCCGAGAAATATATAAAATAAGAGGAAAAAATAATGCCCCTTGACGGAATGACGCTCTCGCTGCTGCGGCGGGAGCTTTACCCTTGTATCGTAGGCAGCAGAATAGAGAAAGTACATCAGCCTTCCAAAGACGAGCTGGTGTTTCATCTGCGTACCCGTGAGGGCGCATATAAGCTGCTCATATCCGCCTCGGCAAACAGCCCGAGACTTCATCTAATAAGCGGTGCGCCGGAGAATCCGTCCACGCCGCCGATGCTTTGTATGCTGCTCAGGAAGCACCTGACAGGCGCAGTCATCACCGATATACGCCAGCTCGGGCTTGACCGTGTGGTATTCATCGACCTTGCCGGCACAAATGAAATAGGCGACGCCGTGACCTTCACATTATGCGTTGAGATCATGGCGAAGCACAGCAATATCATCCTTGTCGGCTCGGACGGGATCATTCTTGATGCTGTAAAGCGGATTGACTTTACGCAGTCGTCGGTGCGCCAGATCCTGCCCGGATTCAAGTACGAGCTGCCGCCGAAGCAGGACAAATCAAACATCACCGAATGCGATATCAAAACAGTCGTTGATCAGATAAAAATGCGCAGCGGCAAGCGGCTCTCCTCCGCCGTGCTTGACACGGTGGAAGGTGCTTCTCCGTTGATATCACGGGAAATCGCGGCATTTGCCTGTGGAGGAGACACCGCCGTTGACGAGCTGACCCCTATAGCCCTGCAAAGGCTCGAAGCAAAGCTCGGAGAGATAAAAGAAATGCTGCTCGGCGAGGGTGCTGAGCCTACAATGCTGCTGCGTGACGGTGTAAAGCCTTACGACTTTACATTTATGGATATCACGCAATACGGCTTTGCGGTCACGCCGAAACGTTTCGGCTCTTTTTCGGAATTGCTCGACGATTTTTATTATGAAAAAGATCGCTTTGAGCGCACCCGTCAGCGCAGCCAGTCGCTGCTCAAGCTGCTCAGCAACGCAGCCGCAAGGGCGGCAAGGAAGCTGCAAAGCAGGCAGGCGGAGCTTGACGCCTGCGCCGACAAAGACAGGCTTCGCATCAATGCGGAGCTGATACTCGCAAACCAGTATCGCCTTGAAAAGGGCGCGCCTTTCTATGACGTTGAGAACTTCTACGGCGAGAATGAGACAGTCAGGATCAAGGCCGACCCCGCTCTCTCCCCCTCGGCGAACGCCCAAAAATATTTTAAGGAATACCGCAAGGCGAAGAATGCGGAAAAGCTGCTCGGCGAGCTTATCGAGCAAAGCGGGCAGGAGCTTGCCTACCTTGAAAGCGTTATCGACTCGGTCAACCGCGCCGACGGCTACACGGAGCTTGCGGAGATCCGCGACGAGCTTTACGGTCAGGGATATCTGAAGCGGGCAAAAAACGACAAGGCAAAAAAAATAAAGCCCCTCGCCCCGCTTGAGTATGTCTCCGACGACGGCTACACCATCCTTGTGGGCAGGAACAATATCCAAAACGACATTCTGACCTTTAAGACCGCCGCCAAGGATGATTCGTGGTTTCACACGCAAAAGATCCCCGGCTCCCATGTGGTGGTAGTCGGCAACGGCGATATTATCCCCGAGCGCACCTGCCGCCAGGCGGCGATGCTTGCGGCTTATCACAGCAGCGGGCGCGAATCCTCGCAGGTGGCGGTGGATTACACCGAGGTCAGGGCGCTCAAGAAGCCGACGGGCGCAAAGCCCGGCAAGGTCATATATCACACCTATAATACGATGTGGGTCACGCCGGACAGAGAGACCTGCGAAAGGCTGAGAAAGAAGAAATAAAGCAAGGCTGCGGAGTTACCGTAACGGTAGCGCCGCAGCCTTTTAATTTAATGTTTCGCTTTTTTATCTCTGAATCTTATCAGGCCTATCACTATCGAGATCTCGCAGAGCACCTCGGTGAGGCAGGCGACATAAGAGCTGTTTGCGGCGTTATAAACAAGCCACATGAATGACGAGGGCAATGTCAGCGCCCTGAGCCGTTGGGTCTTGGGGCTCCAGAGGACGAACGATGCGAGCACCATTGCGCCCATCGGCAAAAGAGAAAAGAGATTTTTATATGTAACTATGCTGCTTGCCACAAAAGCAGCCGCAAAGATGATCGGGCAGGCGATTGAATCGACGAATTTTGACTTGCCCCTGAACGAATAGGTCACCGCCCTCGCCATGCCGACAAGGTTGCATACCATGCCCTCATATGCGCCGAGCAGGAAATACTGAGTACCGAAGAGCAGACCGCTCATTGCCTGAATGACCACTATCCTGCGATGCGTTCGCTGCTGAAACGACGCAAGCAGGAGCGCCGCCGCAACAACGCTGATGATCTGAGATGCGACAAACGCCGCGCCCTTCTCCGCTATGAAATTTGCCGCCGTTTCTAACATAAATGCTCTCCCTTTCGCCTTATCCTGTGGTATTCTATCATAAGGAGAGCGGCATTTCAACAGTTAAATTGCACAAAGCCGCCGCATCCGAGGACACGGCGGCAGTTATTTTAATCTCTGTCTTTTTCCGAGGCGATTATTGCGCCCGTTTTGGCGTTTATCTCATATTCATACTCAAATCCGCCGCTGACGAATTCAACATCGTAATGAGCTATCGTGCCGTCGGAGTCAAGCTCGGTCTTTAGTTTGCGAACCTCCGATTTTGCGAGCCCCGCATTATCAAGGGCTATCCGCTCAGCTTTCGCCGAGCCGATGAAGTCGCCGCCGTCAGCCGCAGAGGAAGCGCCCGCGCGCTCGACCTCATACTCCATGACCTTGCCGCCGACCGCCTCTATCTCATAATCATATTCGCTGCCGCCGCTGATGAATTCAATGTCATAGTGCGGCTTGATATCGTTGCCGTCAAACTTCGCTTTGACAAATTTGACATTATCGGCGCTGAGCTTTGCGTGAGCGAGGGCGGCAGCCTTTGCGTCGTCAACGCTGATGTATCCGCCCGTAGCGGTGCTGCTCGGCTTGCTCGGCTCGGCCTTTGTCTCGGTGGCGGAAGTGACTCCGCTTTTCACTTCACGCTCGTGCTTCAAGATCTTGCCGTCGGAGACGAGTATTTCATAGTCAAATTTCTCCGCCATTCCGTCAACGGTCACGGAGAATTCGATATCGTAGTGCGGCGTATCGTCGGGGTCGAGCTTCGCCTTTGAGAATACGGCGTTTTCGCGCTCAACACCTGCATCCGCAAGCACCGCGTCAATGGCTTCGTCAAGCGTCAGCTCATTTTTGGCGACGGTGATGCTCGCCTGCGCTTTATCGGCGCTCGGTGTTTTCTCGACCGTCGAGCCGCCGGAGCAGGCGGCAAGCAGAGCCGTCACGGCGCAGATAAGCGCCACGGCTGCCAGCCTTGAAATTCTGATGATCTTCTTCATCTTCGTCATCCTTCTACAGTCAGATTTATCCGAATATCGCTGCAAAGAAATCCTTGATCCAGCGCACGAGCACGCTGAGGCTGAAATGGTGCTCGACAGGCTCCCTGTCAAAGTCAACTATCTTGCCGTTTGCTGCGTTCACGGTGTAATCATACTCGGTATTGCCCGCAACGAACTCGATATCATATTCATATGCGCCGTCGTCGTAATCAAGCTCGACCTTGGTGAAGCGTGCTTCGCTCTCGGCAACGCCCGCATGCCCAAGAGCAATTGCTTTGGCTTCGTCTTTGGTGATGATGTCGGTGGGAACGGTGACGGGAGTTTTATTCTCGGTCTCAAACTTGATTATCCTGCCGTCGGCAGCCGCCACGGTGTAGTCATACTCGGTGTTGTTTGCGGTGAATTCAACTTCATATTCATATGCGCCGTCGTCATAATCAAGCTCGACCTTGGTGAAGCGTGCTTCGCTCTCGGCAACGCCCGCATGCCCAAGAGCAATTGCTTTGGCTTCGTCTTTGGTGATGATGTCGGTGGGTGCCGCAGGCTCCTTGCCGTCGATGTCGAATTCGATTATCCTGCCGTCGGCGGCCGCAATGGTGTAGTCATACTCAACTCTGCCGACAAAGAATTCGATATCATACTCAAATATGCCGTCGTCGAAATCGAGCTTCGCCTTGGTGAAGCGGACTTCGTTCTCGGTAAACCCGGCATGATCAAGGGCGATCTGCTTCGCCTGAGCCTTGTTGATGCGGCCAGAGGGGGCGGCAAAGGCGGTGGCGGAGAAGGTGAATACGGTGGCAAGTGCGAGGACTATCGCTATTATTTTTTTCATGTCGGTCTTCCTTTCTGTTTTTGTTTTGATTTATTTGTTTGACCTTGGCTATATCATAACCGCCTAAAATTAAAGAAAGATTAGAATTCATTAAGTTTTTGAAATTTTTCAAAAAATTTTCGAGCGCCCTTACGAGCGCCCGAATTCTTTATAAATTACATTATATTATATATCATTTATCGAGCGGCAGCGTTACCGTGAAGGTCGAGCCATCGTCGAGGCGGGATTCAACGCCGACCGAGCCGGAGTGAAGCAGGGCGATCTGCCTGACGAGTGCAAGCCCGAGGCCGAATCCGTCGCTGCTTCTTGAAGGATCCGCACGGTAGAATCTATCCCAAATCTTAGGTATATCCTCCTGCGCTATGCCTATGCCGTCGTCGCTGACCTTGATCTCGGCGTTGTCACCAACACGGGTGACAGTCACTTCGATCTTGCCGCCCTCCCTGCCGTAGCGCACGGCATTTGAGAGCAGATTGTCGAGCAATCGACCTATGAGCGCACGATCGGCGAGCACCGAAAGCCCGTTCCCCGCCGTGCAGGTGAGCGATATCCCCTTGTCGGTCACGAATCCGTCGCAGATATCCCGCACCGTTTCACCGATATCGAGCCGTTCGAGCTTCAGCCTGCCCCTGCCCTGCTCCGCCCGCGAGACCGCAAGCAGCGCATCGACAAGCTGCGCCATTTTATCGCCCTGCTTGCTGACGGATTCCAGTGCTTCAAGCCTGTCGGCTTCATCGGCATTGGCTCCGAGAGCATATTCGCACTCGGCCTTGATCACTGCAAGCGGAGTTCTAAGCTCGTGGGACGCGTCGGAGGTGAAGCGCTTCTCGCTCTCAAACGAGCTTTCAAGGCGTTCGAGCATATCGTTAAAGGTGCGGACAAGGTCGGTTATCTCGGCAGAGCCGTCCGGAACCTTTATCCTCTTTGAGAGATCGCTGCCCGAGCTTATCGCCCGTGCGGAGTCCGTTATCTCCTTAACCGGGCGGATGGTGCGCCGAGCGAGCAGATAAGCGCCGACAGCCGAGAGAATAAGGAAAAGCGGCAAAATGTAAAATATAATGCTGATGACCGTGCCGAATGCGCTTTCGGCTGCGCCCGCGGGGTAAACGCCCCTTATCCAGACCGGCGGATAAAGCGGCTCGTCGCAGGTGAATTGAACCGCGAACACCTGCCTGTCGCTGTAGGCGGGCAGCTCAACGCTGATTATCTTTGCTTTATCCGCCGATACCCCCGCATGGGCAAGGGCTATCGCCACGGCCTCGTCGCTGCTCACTCCGCCGTCAAAACGGGTCGGGCGGTAAGGCTGAGCTTCGAGCGCCTCGCTCTCGGCAACGCCCGCCTCATACTTGATTATCTGACCCGATATGACGTCGATCTCGTATTCGTATTTGATGAAGTCAAGACGGGTGTCATATATATAGTATTCGCTGTCGCCCGAGTGCATCTTGCGCAGCTTGCCCGCCGAAAGCTCGGCATCCGAAAGCAGATCGGAGGGAGTTTCGCCGCCGATGCGTTCAAGCTCCGACGAATAAACGTCGCAGTAGACCCCACCCGCATAGTAGGCGAAGTCGTCCTCTATCTCCAGCACTCCGCTTTTATACTCGACCTCGTCGACATTTCTCTCGACCGCTTTTATAAGCTCCTGCTGAGTGCGCGTATCGGCAACGCTGCGGCTCATCAGCAGCATCCCCGCAACGCTCACCGCAGCCACGGCGGCGATAAGCAGCGTAGTCATTGCGGCGGTCCTGACCTTAAATGACAGCTTCATTTCATTCCTCCCTGAGCACATATCCCATGCCCCTGACGGTGTGTATCAGCTTCTTATCAAAGCCGTCGTCCAGCTTCTTACGCAGATATCGGATATAGACGTCGACCACGTTCGTGCCGCCCTCATAATCATAATTCCAGATGTGATTCTCGATTTTTTCACGGCTGAGGACTATGCCCTTATTGAGCAAAAGGTAGTGCAGCAGCTCATATTCCTTGGCGGAGAGATTTATCTCCCTGCCCGCGCGGCGCACCTTGCGAGCGGCGGTATCCACCTCAAGATCACCGACGGTGAGGACGCTCGTCCTGCCGCCGGAATGCTTGCGGAGCACCACCCTGATGCGAGCCAGCAGCTCGTCAAAGGCAAAGGGCTTCACAAGATAATCATCGGCTCCGATATCAAGCCCGCAGACCCTGTCCTCAATATCGTCACAGGCGGTGAGAAAGATAACGGGCGTTGAATTGCCTACGGCACGCAGCCGCCTGACAAGCTCGAAGCCGTCAAGCACGGGCATCATCACGTCGAGCACGGCGAGGTCATACTCCGTCATGCTCAGGCAGTCATACGCTTCGCCCCCGTCAAAGCAGCAGTCAACGCTGTAGCCCGCGGCAGTAAGCTGCTTCTTTATCACTCTGTTAAGGCTTCTCTCATCCTCGGCTATCAGAATTCTCATAATTTCATCTCCGCTGTAATTATACTGTGTTTATAATAAAAAGTAAAGATTAAAGAACGATTAAAGAAATGCAAAATTCCTCTTGACAAGAGGCGGAGAATGAAAAGATGCCTTTACAAACGAATGATTTTGTGGTAATATCAGCATATAAATCAGGATTTGAAGGGAACGACTCAAATGGATGAAATAAGATGCTCACTCTGCATATCTCAGATATGCCGCACCGTGACCGAGCTGATGGGGTTCGACGCTCCCGGGGCGGCGGCACCCGCAAATCCCGTTATCGTTGACGCAGCCGATAAATTCTTCGGCGGCGAGAAGGTCGAGCGCGCGCTGCTCTACAACCCCGACGCCGTTGCGCTCTGGCTCTATATGAAATACACCGAATTATTCAGCGACGTCGTCTGCCGCGCCTCGATAGCTCTGCCGACCCTCTCGGTCATGCCGAGCGTCACGCCGGTATGCTTCGCCTCGATGTATACGGGTCTGATGCCCGAGAAGCACGGCATAATGAGCTACACAAAGCCCGTGCTCAGGGTCGAGACGATATTCGACAGCGCTATCAAAGCGGGCAAAAAACCGATAATCATCTCCACCGAGGGCGACAGCATCTCAAAGATATTCCTTGAGCGCGATATGGACTATATAATCTGCGAGACTCCTGACGAATGCAATATGCACGCCGAGAGGATCCTGCGCGAGGATAAACACGATATCGTGGTCGTCTACAACGGCAACTACGACGGCACCATGCACCGTTACGGCCCCGAAAGCGAGGAATCCCTCGCCGCTCTGACCCACAACGCCTCGGCATACGCAAAGCTCCATGATATCGCCGACGAAGCGTGGACGGGTCGCCGCAGGCTCTGCGCCTTCCTGCCCGACCACGGCTGCCATGAGATAGACGGCGGCTGCGGAAGCCACGGGCTTGACATGGCGGAGGATATGAACATCATCCATTTCTTCGATTTCGGCAAATAAGATACAGCAACGCCCCCGACGGGAGACCGCCGAGGGCGTTGTTTTTATCAATAAGTTATGTTTTCGCCGTCGCTTTCGTCGTTTTCATCAGCCTTGCGCCGACTCATGAGCCTACCTCCGACTGCCGCCGCTGCAATGATAAGCAGCAGAAGAAATCCGAGCGAGGTGATGATGACCTTCATCTTCGTGCCGTGATTCAGCGCCGATATTGCGTTCTCCGTCGTCTCCGCCTCCGCCGCAGGCACGGTGACGATCACCTGAGAGATAATGACCTCTTTTTCATAATAATAGACCGTCGCATTCCCCTCGACCCTGACAGCTTTTGTGCGCTGCGCCTTGGTTTTCGGCTCTTTTGTCGTGCGCTGAGTCTGAGCCTTGGTCGTGCGCTCCGCAGTTGTTTTAACGGGGCGTATCGTCGTTTTCGGGCGCTTTGTGGTCGCCCTGCGTGTGGTCTGCCGCTTGGTGGTATTCCGCTGCGTCGTCGTCTTTTTTGCCTTAGTAGTCTTGGCGGGCTTCTCCGTCGGCGGTGCGGCGGGTCTCTCCGTAGGCGGGGCGACTATCACGGGCTGCGTCTCGCTGTATTCGGTATTCTCAACGGTGAAAGCGTAGCGATTTGAAAGCTCGCCCGCCGTGTCGATAAACCGCACGCTCATATCAAGCGACTTCGGCACGCCGTGCTTGACCCCAAGGCGGATCTCACAGGTCATGCCGTGATTCTGATCGGCGGTTATAGCCGCGTCAAAGCTGTGGTCGGCTGTGTCGTCGGAGCAAGGAGCGCTCTCCATCGTGACTGTGAACGTGTCGTTCCCGACATTCAAAATGACCCCGGCCGCAGGGTTAAACAAAGCAGCGTCGGAGTCTTTGAACATAAAACACAGGTAAACTGCGCTCTCGGAGCTTGCAACTTTTGCCTTAACGGCGGCAAAGTTGACCTTGCAGTTGCTCTCGCCCGAAAACAGTCGCTTAACAGGAGCGCCGTCCCACTCAGCGCCGCCGTCGATGCCGTCGACCGTCACGGAGAATGCGCTCACGGCGAAAGCAAGCAGCATAAGCAGGGCGGCAACAGCGCACAGCAGCCTCTTCATCACAGCACCCCGTTTCATCAATTTTCTATGATTTCATTATAAAATCGACAAAAAGAGTGTCAATGACTTTTATAAGATTATAAATTGTGATTTTTTGTCACATTAATCCTATTTAAGCAAGAAAAAAATTCTTTTGTTTCCGTTGTGCAATTAAGTCGCGTAATTTAAAGCAATTTTGCACAAAAAATTTACAAAATTTTCTACATGTGGTTTTTGCGGATTTTTAAACATTTAATGTCAAATATGCAAATTCATGCGCAAATCTCTAAATTGTTTAAGTATATTCACATCACTAAAATCGTTCTCTCCCTCAGCCCTCCGGGCAGCTCACTCGTCAGAGGGAGCCTAAGAGACGGGCAAGGTGCAGGAGGACAACGCCGACAAGCTCGGCACAGATAAATTTGAGGTCTCATGGCACGGCACCGCCCGACCCGAACATCAGGAATGGCAGGGCAAGGTATACACCAAAGAGCAGCTCGAAAGCGTTTGCGGCCTCGGCTCGGTAACGGGTCTGCTCGGTGCGAATTGCCGACACACCTATTTCCCGTTTATCGAGGGTGTTTCCGAGCGAATCTATACCGATGAGCAGCTGCGGGCAATGAATGAGCGTGAGAACGAGCCGAAATATTACAACGGCAAGCCTTACACCTCATACGAAGCTACGCAGCGGCAGCGCTATCTCGAGACCTCGATGCGGGCGCAGCGGCAAAAGATCAAGCTGCTTGAGGAGGCGGGTGCCGACGAGCAGGATATAACGCTCGCCAAATGCAAATACCGCCGCCTCTCGCAGGAATATACCGCCTTTTACAAGCAAATGGGGCTGCCTCAGGAGCGAGATCGCATTTATGCCGACGGTTTAGGCAAAATTGACGTCAAAATCAAGGAAGTTTCTATTGCAAAAAATGAAAATAGTGGTATAATGTTAGCAAGAAGTCTTGATCGAAAGTCGTCAAATATCGGTGCATTTTCGAGCCTCAGTGTAACTATGCAGAAACGCGAGGTAAAAAGAATTTGTTATAAATACGGATTGGATATAAAAGGTCTTGCATTTAAAATTCAAAGATCTGAGAACTTGCTAAGTTTGCCATATTGTGGTTCAACCGACTATGACAATATCGGAAGAATAGATTTGTTCCCGAATGCTTTTCGGAATGAAGAAGAGCTGATTAAAACTATTATTCATGAAAGCTGTCATGTCGAACAGTTGAAAAAATACGGAAAAAAGTATTGTTTACAGCATTTAGCGGATATGGAAGCAGAGGCGTATCAGATCGAAAAAGAAATATTTAATAAATTAACGAAAGGAGAAAAATAGCATGAAATGGCTTAAGAATTTAGAAAGTCTTTCTGAATGTGGCAAAGTTGGATCATGTCCCTTTTGCGGCAGCGACGATACAGGCTATAACGCTACGAAAGTTGATGGCGACATGGGCTATGTAGTTATATGGTGTAACGAATGCAAGAAATTTCATGTTATTTCACGGGCAAAAATAACCGAAAAGATGAATAAAGGACAAGATATTCCAAAAGAAATTTTTTGATTCGATGTTTATAATAACGGCGCTCTGAGAAGACAAGATGCTTTCTCGTTCCGAAAATTAAATAATCAAAGCAGAGTTGAGAGATCGACCCTGCTTTTTTTATGCCCAAATCACCGCGCCGCCGGTATAGCGGCTCACTTTCAACAGCAGACAGAGCTGTATAAAAATCATGTAGAAAGGAAAACGAATGAAAAATCTCACGACTATCCTCACGGAGCTCGGTATAGAGGTGCCGGAGGAAAAGAAATCCGAGCTTGAAAAGCAGCTCGGCGAAAACTACAAGCCCGTCAGCGAGGTTGAGAAAGTCAGGGCAGCCCGTGACAACTACAAGACGCAGCTCGACACGGCGCAGGAAACGCTCAAGAGCTTCGAGGGTGTTGACGTCAACGAGCTGCAAGGCAAGATATCTACCCTGCAAAACGACCTTGCGGCGCAGAAAACCGCTTTTGAGCAGCAGATATCGGATATGGAATTCAACTCCATGCTCGAGGACGCTATCGGTAAAGCAGGCGCCCGCAGCGTTAAACCTGCCCGTGAGTAACAAATGGTTTATTCCGATTCGCGTAACACTGACGGGGTGCGACGAAAGCAAACAAAGCACGAACTTCTCATAAGCAGAATTTCAATCCACGCACCCCTGACGGGGTGCGACAGCAAACATGCTGAATTTTCTTCATCATATTTGCGCATAAGCAACAAAATACGGCTCAGCGTAACAACTTTATCGCCTTCTCTTGTCGCTTTAATTCTATTATACGATATACTTCCTACTTTTTCAAGTGCGAACGCAGCGTCTTTTCATGCCGGCTTGCACTTCGCATCACACTATCAGCGCCCCCTCGGCTTCGTAGCCGCTCTTTGCGCCGAAATGTTCAATTTTTGTATTATATTTGTTTCCAAGATAGTAAAAGCGCAGGCTGTCTCTCTCCGCATCCATTATAGAGCACAGTTCATGCTGAAGCCGTTTGCATTGTGCAGGGTCAAGCAAGCACTCAAACACCGAATTTTGCACGCGCTGACCGTAATTTACGCATTGTTTTGCTATTTTTCGCAATCGTTTTCGTCCCGCCGCATCCTCGGTATTCACATCATATGTAATGAGCACCATCAATCAAACCACCTCATTTCCACAGAAACGGAGGATATTCATCCAAATCCCCTCTCAGGTATCTTGCCAACAGAAGTGACTGCACATACGGCACAAGTCCCCATGCCATCTTTTCTTTGAGATACGGATGAGTTATCGTGTCGTGCTTACGCTCCTGCCACGCTTGCAGGAATTTCTTTTTGCCCGCATCGGTCAGCAGCACTGCTCCACTGTCGGTTTCGGTAAAATCATTAGGTGAAATGACCCTATTATTGATAAGCGACAACACAAAACGGTCTGCAAAGCACGGGCGCAGCTCCTCCATGAGGTCAAGCGCAAGAGAAGTCCTACCCGGGCGGTCACGATGCATAAATCCGACATATGCGTCAAGGCCGACGCTTTCGAGCGCCGAAGTGCAATTGCCGCCAAGCAAACTGTAAGCGAACGAGAGCATCGCATTCAGCTTGTCAAGCGGCGGACGTCGTGAGCGTTCGGTGAAGTGAAAACATTCTTTATTCTGCAATATCATTTCATCCAAAACGCCGAAATACGCCTTTGCGCCTAAGCCCTCGCTGCCGCGGAGAGAGTCGAGCGATATTTCATCAAGAACCCGCGGGCAGATCTCCTTGAGGTTATCTATCGCGGATTGGAGTTTTTCTATATCCACACGCATGGCGTGGTCACGCTTGGTGCGCTCAATACTCCATCTTGAATTATACAGCTTGCCGAATATCATGTTGCGGGCTATTCGGCAGCTCTGCGACGGGTCGTCCGCAACACGATACTGCATACGCCGAAGGAGGACATTCCCGTTCTCCTCACCGACCGTCCTTGCAAGAAACCTACCGCTCGGCGAACAAAACGAAAGGCTTACTCCCCTCTCGGCGCAGCCGCCCATAAGCGCAGGCGAAGCTCCTGCATAGGTGAACGCAATAATGCCGGAGAGCGTGTGAAGCGGGAAGCGCGCAAGTTCCTGCCTATCCTTGCTTATAACGACATTCTCACCGTCAAGGCTCAGATAGGCATCCTCGGTTGTAACGAAAAGAGTATTCAGCAGCTTCTTCATGGCTCATCCTCCACACTCTTTCGGATATAATCCGCCACAGTGCCCGTTTTGAACAGTTTGGGAACGCATAGTTCTTTAAGTGAGCAGGCATTGCACGCCTTGGTAGGCTTCACCTCGGGAGTATATCCGCGGCGATACAGAGCATGCATCTGCTCGGCGCAATCACGCACTTCATTACGGAGCTCTTTAGTAAACTCGACCCTTGCCCTTCGGCGGTTTTCGCCGTAATACAGCGCGCCCTCCGAAATATCGCAGCACAGCATCTCTTCAAGGCACATCGCCTGAGCGCAGGGTTGCAGCTCATCGCAGCTGTTGCTTTTTGCCGTACCACGTTTGTATTCTACGGGATACGGCTTCCATTTGCCCTCGTGCCCGTTCAAAGGCACACCGTTGTCATCACGGCGGAACTCTACAACATCGCACTGACCGGTGAGACCGAGGGTCAGCGAAAGCACACGAAGTCCCCGACTGACCACCAGTTCACCCCTGCTCTCACGCAGGCTCTCATCATGTGCCCGCTCATGCATGATCTCGCCCTCGGTAGTGCGGATATTCTCCGCCCACTGCTGCTCGATATGGATAAGCGCCCATTGCCTGCGGCAAAACTTAAAATGCTGCAAACCCGATATCGTCAGGCAATCATCCGGCTCAAACACCGGCTATCTCCTCAAGTGCAAGCCCCGGCAGCTCATCAACGGTTATATTGTAATCGTCAACGCAGGTCGGGAAAGTAACGCCGTCTTTAAGCTCCACATGGACGCTGCGATGCACCGTCGCCGAGGAATACTGATCGTCCTTGCAGTTATGCTGCCACCAATAAACCTTAATGACCTCCATGGAGCCGTCGGGGCGGGCAGCGGAAGCGTCATTTACAAACAGAGTTCTGAGGCACTCCTTGAGTACCGCCGCATCATCATCAGTGAAGCCCGTTTTCTCCGCGAGCTGCACATTGACCGATCCTTTGATCTTATACAGCCCGAACTGAACAAAATGCTTCTGACCCATTGTGTCGGCGGAGCGGCCGCCCTTTTTGGCAGGCTCACCGTTAACACTCTTTGTGATCTGAATAGAACGCACTTCAACGGGAGAAGCGCTGACCGCCTGATGGACGGAAACAGGGCCTCTGACTCCGCAAGAAGCGTCGCCGGCCGATTTGAAGGCGAAGACCTGGCCGAACGAGCGCACATCGAGCCAAAACTCACAGGCCTTGGCGGCGTACTCATCCTTATCCTTGACATTGCCGATGCATTTGACCGCCCTGTCGCTTAGACTGTCAAAGCCATCAGTCGCCTTTTCAGCCATTTGGACGAAGACCGGTTCTCCCATATCCTGCATCCTGTTGCGGATCTTCCTTTTGACGCACACGTCGGACATTTCGCCATAGCCCTCATAATCCGTGCGGGGGCGGTTGCCGTTGAGGGGATCTCCGTTAACATTTGCTTTCTCCGCCGAGAAAAGCACCACAAAGTCTATTTTGTTCTGTAAAACGCTCATTCTTCAGTTTCCTCCTTGGTTTCATTTGATTTTGATGTATAAAGTTCGTTGCGCTGAAGGTAATAGCCCATAAGATAAGTATCGCCGAGCGGTCTGTTTAGCTGAGCATCGTCATAATTGCTCAATTGCTCGGTTATCTCGCCGATGAGCTTTTTATAATAAGCTCTGCTGCCGGGTCTGAGCCTTTCAAAATACGGATTAAGGCGATCATTAATTATTTTGGCAGTGTAAAGCGGCCTGTCGCAAAAAACAGACTGCATACGAATTGCGTTCGGCTCTCTGCCCTCATCTGTGTAAGTGTCACGCTCGACCTTCTCCATAACGGCAAGCAGCCTGCCGAATTGATAGCTGCGATCTTTTTTCTCCTTATCCAAAGACATTGTCCATTCCTCCTTTTTTGCCTGAGTTCTGTACGCATAGATTGCGGCGCAGGCGGTGAAAAGTATTTTTCTGCGGTTTATATTGTTATATGCGAGCGGCATCGAGGCGCGGTGCATCAATGCCTGCACGATATCCGACGGCATCGGGGCCTTGTCGATAACACAATGCAGCAAACGCTGCACCTGCTCTTTGAGAATGCGGTCATCAACATCAAGCCACTCCGTACGTTCAACGCCGAAAGCGCATTGAGCTATCTGGCGTACCGACGGCGACTGATAGCCGAATTGATTATTCTCCCAACAGCATGTCTGCTGCCAATGGGCAAGGCGATCGATGAAATCAGACGCACGCAGCTCATTATAATATGTTACGGAGAGTCTGCCCGTGGTTGCAGCGTCAAACGAAGCGATAACAACATCCTCATTATCGGGCAAATTTAATTTCCAACCGTTCACCGCATCGGCGAGCTGCTTTTTGTAGTCGGATGGCGTAGCGGCTTTCTCCTGCGAATCCTTAACGCTCAGCAGACTGTGCATGGCATTCGGCACATCTTTGCCTTTCGGATTCCAGCAAACGAAAGTCCTGCCGCCTATGATGACGCCCTGATTTGCAACGACCCAGCGCAAGGCATTATGCGCCTTTTGCGAGGCAACATAGCTTATCGTTGCCGCCTGAGACGGCTCTGCGAAGCGCCCGCGATAGGTGAAATTGCTGCTGTCATTGGCCGAAATCAGTTTTGCCCCGTATGCGGCTGAGACAACGCCTTTCGGATGATTTTCCGTCATCGGCAGCACCTCGCCGGTAATCATACACAACGCCGAACCCGATTCCCTCCGAAGCGATTCGTTATAAGCAATAAACGCTTCAAACAGACTCTTGTCCTCCCAGCACGGGGCACTTTCATTGACCCCGGCAACACGCCAGCGAACCAAATACTTGGTGAATTTACCGTCCAAATTACCGTTCTCATCTTTGGTTACAAGCCCGCTTCTCTCAAGGTCGTCAAGCAGGGATTCGCTCTCGATATACTTCAGCACGGCCTTTACTTTCGGATGAGTGTATTCCGAATTTGCCCAATTCGAAAGCTGCTTGAGATAGAGGTCGTGATGCTCGGTCGAGGACGGTATCAGATACAAAAGTTGATCGCTGAGCGGATGAGCACAAGGCGCACTCGTTCGGTTAGCTGATTTCTCCGTTGCCGGGATTATCGTTTTGCTTTCATCGCGCTCGCTCTTCTTATCCTTGACGACCGTTGCGGCGGATATGAAATAGCCGTTCGCATCAATGGTCACTTCGATCTGAGCGTTCTGAACGATGTGGGAAATTGGGGTGAGCGTTTCTCTCATTGCGTCGGGCACACCTGCGAGGGCGGCATGGCAGTCATATGTCTCGACGGCTTTTTGCATTAATCCCATTCAGTCACCCCCTCAAATTCTTCAAGACCGCTGAAATTATCATATTCTTTGCCGAAAGGCTTGATCTCCATTTCACGCAGGGTCTTGTGAAGCGGGCATTCCTCAGGCCTCGGGAATTCGATGACTCCTCTTTTCATCGTCGGGAACCAAAAGTTTGCAGTCATACGGCCCTTTGTTTCCTCTGACCACGCCTCATCGGCGTAGGTCATGCCGTGATACATCATACCGAAGCTAAGCTCGGGGATATCATCATAGGCTCCCTCGCCGCTGCCGAACTCGCACGGGGCGATATAGCCTTGGCACTCTCGCGTGCCGAGGAAGATATCCCGCCTGCCGCCGCGTTCAAGCATACGCTTGGCGATCTGGTAATGCTTATGCTCGTTGCGGTCGTGAGCAAGCTCCGGGCGATTCTCATTCCACTCGAAATAAGCAACCACCTGATAGCGGCATTTCTTGAGATAGGTGTAGTACGAAAGGTCGTTTGACCCGTTGTTGTATTTAATAGGTCTGACCCCTTTGACCTCGGTCTGGATAGGCGACATTATACGCACTTTTTTGATGTACCACGTTAAAGTCGGCTTCCAATAGCTTGAAGAAATCACACCTTTCAAAGCCTCATAGGTCGGCACCTGATAGGTGAATTTCTCGCCGCCGACTCGCATTATCGGGTCGGTAAACAAGCCATAATCGCCCCACACCTCAAAGGAAATCTCGTTTTTATACTGCAATTTTAACACCTCCTGTTAAACTATAAAACTGTTTATGTCAGGCTCAAGGATCACTCCGACATCGCTGTCGTAGTTTGCGGCGGAAAGCACCCGCACTGCGCCGCCCGCAGCCGGATAGATCCCGCCCGCCTCCTCGAGCATTCTCTGCTGATGCGAATATACGGAAACTGTGTATGGCTTTGCCCTCTCGCAAAGGGAATGCAGATAGGTTATATCATGCTCGGCTCTCGGCGACATAAGCTCAGAGATAAGCTCCGCCCCGCCGCCGTACGGCACTATCACGTCAACGCCGTTACTGTCAAACACATTGAATTCGCTGCCTGCCGTCTTAAAAGCCTGCCTCATGGCAAACAGATCATTCTCGCCGCACCTGCCGCTGAAAGCGTCGTTATCGGCAAGCAAGTCATAGACGGTAAAGCCGTGCTTTGTAGGGTAATCCTGCGCTCTGTCCGGCATTGCGGCATAAAGCGCTCTATAATATCGCCCGACTGAATTATCGGACGCAAGGTCGCTGTCAAAGGCTTGCGGATTTAAACTGTATTCGGTCAAAAGCTGATTCAGCGCATCCTTCTGAGCCTTGATATCGCCAAGCCCCGCAAGGTTCTCGTCGGCGCAGCTTATCAGATACACCGGAGCGGGCGAATCAAGCTCGCCGTTCCTGTTGCATCGCCCTGCGGACTGTATCACGCTGTCAAGCCCTGCCGCAAGGCGCACAACACATCCGAAAGAAATATCAACGCCCGCCTCGATCACCTGAGTCGACACGCATATCACCTTTTTATCACCGCACGCCGCAAGCGCCTGCCTCAGCTTCTCTATTGCGGCTCTGCGGTGCGCTATACACATACCCGCAGAGAGGTGAAACACGAGGCAATCGCCGTGGTTCGACTTCATATATCTGAACAGGAATTCCGCCTGCTTTTTCAGGTTACAAACAATAAGCAGACTGTCGCTTACACTTAAAAGATTATCGAGCCTTGCGGCAAGCTCATCCAAGGTACGGCTGCCGTCAAAAATAATATCCGTCCGTTTGAATACATCACGCAGTTTCTTGTCATAAGGCACGATATCGGCGGGCTGCTTTATCAGCGGATGTTTTGTCTGCTCAAGGCAGGGCTGAGTTGCCGAACAGAGCAGCACCGTAGCCCTGCACACTTGCGAGAGAAAATTCACAGCAAGATTAAAAAGAGAGAGCATTTTACACGGGACGGTCTGCACCTCGTCAATGACGATAACGCTGCCGCACAACGCCTGAAAGCGACGGATGCACGAAGTTTTATCCGAGAAAAGCGTATTCAAAAGCTGCACCATAGTGGTGATAATTATCGGCGCAGACCAATTCTCGGCAAGCAGCTCATACTTGTCGAGAGCTTCGCCGTCCGCACTGTCACAAATAACATTTGAATGATGCTCTAAAATCAAACTATCGTCGCCGACAAATTTGCGGATGACTTCGGCATTTTGGTCAAGGATGCTCAGCAGCGGCGATGTGAATATCACGCGGCGCATACCGTTCTTTGCCGCATGGGCGAGAGCATACCTGAGAGCCGAAAGCGTTTTACCCGCACCTGTAGGAACATTCAAGCGATAAACCCCCGAGCCCGCCTCAGCGGCAAGTCTGCATTGCTCCGATATATTACGGCGTGCAACATTCACGGGCGTATTTGCGGGCAAATCGAGAATCTTTTTCTCAACGCTGTCGAGCAATTCATTCCAATCGGGAATCTCGTCGTCCTTACGCTTGACCCCGCTCATAAATTCGGCGGTATCGCGCCTGTCACCCTCGATAACAGCCGAAAGCAGCAGTCTAGAAAGCATACCGACATAAAAGCTCACTTCGCTGTTGTCGGCTGCGATATCGGTAATTCTATCGAATATCGGCGTCACCTCATCACAGGCCGCCTTGAAGCGTCTGTCCAATTCCTCCGTGTCGGCGCACAGCTCGATATAGTTGCTTACCGCTTCTTCATAGCCGATATCCTCTTTTTTCGTTCGGTGAAAGAAACCGTTTTTGCCGTCTTCATCGGCAATATCGAATTCGCCGTGATGAGCGCCGACTGCATATGCCAACAGCTCCCCGAAAATATCTCGTGTACTTGCAGGCGGCTCATTGTGGCAGCGCTCCATAATGAGTCGAACGCCTGAAAAAGTATGGTTGACGGAACCTCGGCGCATTTCACCGTTCGAATGTATGTATCTGTCAAACAGCTCTGTGTATTTGCCGCAGTCGTGCAAAAGCGCGCAAAGATAGCCCGCCTCGCAAAGTCCCGCAGGCGCAAGCGCTCTCGAAGCGTATTCGGCAGCGCTTCTCAAATGCTCGCCTACTGTCTGCTCTCTGCCGTCATCGGCAATATGGGCAAGATATTCCATTAGCAGCCTCCTTGATTATCCGCATCGCTGTGACGTTTCTTCACAGTGCAATTCAAAAAATAATGCGTACCGAATTCACCTGCGGCATCCGCAATTGTCAACAATTTTTCTACTCTTATTTCTAAACTCATTATAATATTCCCGATTGTGATTGTCAATATATTAAGATAATTTCTTTATTCTGCAAATACTTAAGTCCGTTTTATTGGTCAGCAAAACATCATTAAAGGAATTGATAATTCCTTTGAAAGATGATATAATGGCTTTATTAAACTACCGAGGTGGATTTTGCCGAAGGACAGGAGAATGGAAATGCTTAACATTATGGCTTTCGTGCCTTGCGTCACGGGCATGGCGCTGCCGACATTTGCGAGCGAAAAAAAAGAGATATATGTTTCGCCGAACGGTAGCGACAATTCCGAGGGCGATATCGGCTCCCCTCTTGCCACTCTCACCGCGGCGAAAGAAAAGGCCAAGAAGCTCGGCAGCGGCGCTACGGTTTATTTCAGAGAGGGCACATACACCATCAGTGAAACCGTCCGCTTTGACGAGAGCGACAGCTCGGATGTAACATACAAAGCATATAACGGCGAACGTGTGGTGTTCACCTCGGGCGTCCCCTACACGGGTTTTGAAGAATGCACCGTGAACGGCGTTCGTGCATTCAAAAAGGATATCGGTAAGGATGCCGACTTAAATATCCTTTTTAACGAACGAGAGGCCTTCACAAAGACAAGATACCCCGAGAGCGGCTATCTCCGTGTAAAAGAAGTCTCCGACAGCGACGTTATGCCCGAGGCGGATGGCAGCGACTATTATTTTGCTCCGCTTAACGGAATGTACGCCGAAGCAGGCGAAATCGGTGAATTCAAAAATATGACCGACGTCATCGTCAGAATTTTGCATTTCTGGAAGGATGAGATGCTGCCCGTGTCGTCATTTGGCAGCGAAAGCGGCCACTTCAAATTCAGCAAATACGCAAGCATGAGCATCAAGCAAAACGACCGGTTCTTCCTTGAAAACGTGTTTGAAATGCTCCGCAAACCCGGTCAATGGTATCTTGACAAGGCAGAGGGTATACTCTATGTGATCCCGAATGACGGCGACAGCCCCGCCGAATACACGGTCTACGGCTCGACGCTTGAAACAATGATATCGGTCGACGGCGCAAACGGTATCTCTTTTGAGAATATCATATTCAGAGGCAACGGCTTCTCATATTCGGTCGAGCGCGATTTTTCTCAGGCCGCCTATGACGCAACGCCGTGCATATCCTATGAAAACGCCCGCAATTTCAGTATCAAAAATTGCGAATTCAGGGATATCGCCGCCTGCTCCGTATTCCTCGGTAAGGCGGTGCAAAATGCCTCGGTCGAGAGCTGCATATTCGACAATATCGGCGCTCAGGCGGTTTACATTCGCGGTGAAAATGTCGACGTTTCCGATGAAAATGTGACAAAAGATATCCGTGTGACAAACAACAGCATATCGAAATACGGCAGAGTTTTCTTCAACGCGGTCGGCGTGCTTGTTATCCACGCCAATTCCGTTGAAATCTCACATAATGAGATACATGACGGCTATTACACCGCTGTTTCGGTCGGCTGGGTTTGGGGATATTCCTATTCCGTGACCAACAACAACAAGATTTGCGACAATCTGATATACAATATCGGTCAAGGCTGGCTCTCCGACATGGGCGGCATATATACGCTCGGCAATCAGCCCGGCACCGTCATCTCGGGCAACATCATCCATAATGTCGCCGCCGACCCGGACGAGGGAGGCTACGGCGGCTGGGGTATTTATCTTGACGAAGGCTCATCGTATATTACCGTTGAGAAAAATCTGGCATATTCCTGCGGCAGCAATGCGTATCATCTGAATTACGGCTCATATAACACGGTGAGAAACAACATTTTTGTCCTCAGCGGCGAGTCGCAATTCAAAACGGTGAGCAATCTCGGCCGTGTAACGCCCGATGACGGCGGCAAAAAGACCATTGACCTTTTCAACAACATTATCCTGACTGACGGCGGAACACGGGCAGTTTCAAACATCAGTGATAAAGCAGCATGGAACGAATACAATAATATATATTGGGATCTCAGCTTAGGCGACGATATCTATATTGACATAAGCGACCGAGCCGACCGCTCAATAGGGATTCAGCGAGCAATGGTAAAGGGACTTGTCACTTCACCTACGATCGCCGACCCGATGTTCAGAGACGCGGCGAACTTCGACTTTGAGCTAAGCCCGGATTCCCCCGCAATTGCGGCGGGCTTTGAGCCGTGGGATTACGCCGACGCCGGCACGGTCAAAGGCACGGTTATCGGAACGGCAACCGAGGGCGGCGCTACACCGTATAACGCCGAATCCGCACACGTCCCCATGACAAAAGCCAAAGAGGCGTTCCATTTTCTCGTTGAATTTTTCTGTAAAATCATCAATTTCTTCGGCGGCATTTTCGGAAAATAAGGCATAAAAAATAACAGGGACTGTGTGATGCAGTCCCTGTTTTGGTTTATCTTATTGAGTTATTGTTTATTTAATTTTTACGAGTCTGTCGCCGCGGACGAGGTAGGCATTTTGGGCGAGGTCGATCATCGGCTGGTCATTATAGGAATCGGTATAGAAGTTTTCGACCACCGCGTCGGGGTAACGCTCTCTGAACGCCTTGACCTTATTCTCTCTGAAGCAGAAGTTGACGAGCTTCATGCTGTCAAGGTCGGTGGTGGAGGCTATATAATTCTTGATATTCAGCCTCTTGCATATCTCCTCGAGCACAACGTCGATACAGGCGGATAGGATAACATCGTCATCCCTGCGCTGTCTGAGATAGAAGGACTTTATCTTGCGGCTGTTGTTATCCCAGAACTCGGTAACGTCGGAATCAATATTCTCTATGCCCCGGCAATAATCCTCGACCACGCCCGAGTAATTCTCAAGCGCCTGCTCGAGCGACATCTTGCCCGCCTTATACTTGAGCACAGCGCTCAGACCCCAGGGTATCTTTGCAAGCAGCTTCGGATCCTTCTTGAGATAATAAAGGAAGAGATCCACGCCGGATTCGCCTCTGTAGATAGTATTATCAAAATCGTAAACATTCATTTTAATTTGCTCCTTTTCATCTTTTGTCCCGTTTTATTGCCGTTTCTGAACGGCTCCCCATATGTCAAGTATTATACCATTACACGGCCGAATTGTTTTTCCTTGTCGGAATAAATTTATTATGGTTTCCTTAAGGTTTTATTAAGAAAGCTGCGAAGGATTACAAAAAGTATACATTTTTGCCCCAAAGAAGCTGAAAACGCCCGAAATTAGACATTTCGAGCGTTTGATCTTTTCTTATTTGTTTTCCAGCTTTTTGAGCTTACGGCAAAGGCTGGATATCGGCAGGCCGACTATATTGAAATAATCGCCCTCAATGCTCTCAACGAGCACGCAGCCCCTGCCCTGTATGCCGTAGGCGCCCGCTTTATCCATCGGCTCGCCGGTATTGACATAGTCGTTGATATCCTTGTTGCTCAGCTCATAGAATTTCACCTTGGTGACGGCATGATATATTTCGGTCTCGCCGCCGTGAGCAATGCAGACGCCTGTCATAACGAGATGCTCCCTGCCCGAGAGCATTTTAAGCATCTCGACAGCCTCCTTTTTGCTCTTAGGCTTGCCCAATATCTTACCGTCGCACACGACCACGGTATCCGCACCGATAACTATCGATCGGCCGTGCCGCTCGGCTATAGCCATTGCCTTTTTGCGAGCCGTCATATCGACCGCATCCTCGGGCGAAGTGCCCTCGGGCACGCTTTCGTCAACATTGAGGGCGAGCACCTCGAATTTAACGCCCGCAAGGGTCAGCAGCTCTCTGCGGCGGGGCGAGGTGGAAGCAAGAATTATGTTTTTCATCGGTCGCCCTCCCTCCTGAGCATTTCTGCGGTGCGGAGCACGAGCGCCTGAGTTTTGCCGTCGGGGATTTCACCCGCAAGCACCATATCGACCGCCTTTTGAAGCGGTATCTTTTCTATCTCGAGGTATTCGTCGTCATCGGGATTTGTGTGGGTAAAGGTGAGACCCCTTGCAATATAGAGATAGATTATCTCGCCGCAATAGCCCGGTGAGGGGAAGAATTCGCCGATGAAGCCGAAATCTTTTGCGACTGCGCCGACCTCCTCCTCAAGCTCACGCTTGCCTGCCTCGCAATGATCCTCGCCCTTCTCGAGCTTGCCCGCGGGCAGCTCAAGCACGACCTTCATATAAGGATATCTGAACTGTCTGACAAAGAGCAAGCAACCGTCGTCGGTCAGCGGCGCGATACAGACTCCGCCGTGATGCTCGACCACCTCACGGGTGCAGGGTCTGCCGTCGGGCAGCTCGGCTTCGTCGCAGCGGACGTTGATTATGCGCCCGTTGTATACATAATTCTTTTTGACCGTCTTTTCAGAAAGCTCCATACAGTTTACCTCCGAAAGTTTTATATCGGCATCACGTTGAATACTATATACTAAAATATGCTATGGTGGTGCTGATATGGATTATATCACAAACGCAACCGTTTTAACAACAGAAAATCAGAGAAAAATGATTTTTTCGCTGAAAAAAGCCTTTCCGTCGCTGGACTGCCGCCTGATAGGGCACTCGCTCTGCTCAAGGGGGATATTCTCGCTTGGCATCGGCAGGAGCTCCGACCCGCTTCTTATAGCGGCGGGATTTCACGGCCAGGAGTGGCTGACCTGCCTTGTGGCGCTGAGATTCGCCGAGCTGCTGCTGCGCTCAAGAGCGGCGGGCAAAAAGCTCTGCGGCATCGACACCCGCTGCATCACCCGTGAAGTGATAATCGTCCCCTGCGTCAACCCCGACGGAGTTCAGATAGCAATAAACGGCTGCGACGGTGCGGGCAGATACTCCGCCGAGGTCAGCCGCATTTGCGCCGCTTCGGATGAGAAATGGAACGCGAACGCAAGAGGAGTCGATATCAACCACAATTTCGACGCCGGGTGGGATATCCTGCGGGAGCTTGAGATAGACAGCGGCATCCTCGGCCCCGCACCGAGGAGATACGGCGGATATATGGCGGAGAGCGAGCCCGAGACGGCAGCTCTCGTCGCTCTTTGCAGAGTTCGTCAGCCGAGGATGGCTATAGCGCTGCACAGCCAGGGCGAGGAGATCTATTGGCGCTACGGCGATCGACTGCCCCCCGCAAGCGAACGGATAGCCCGCATACTTGCGGCCGCATCGGGCTACCGCCTCGTCGAGAACGACGGCCTTGCCTCCCACGGCGGCTTTAAGGATTGGTTCATAGAGTATTTTGACCGCCCCGCATTCACCGTTGAGATGGGTAAGGGCGAGAATCCGTTGCCCGTCGGCGACCTTGACCGAATTCTCTGTCAGATAGTCCCCATGCTGACCCTTGCGGCGATAATGTAGGCAAGTTCCACAAAAAACGACGCTTTTTTTAGGTTAAATCGTTGTCTTTAAAAACCAATTGAATAGTGTTATAATAGATTGAATTAATACCCGTCGGGCGGCCGACAGATTTTTCATGATAAGGAGAAAAAGAAATGAACAACCGTTATTTCTGCGCAAAAGAAAACGGTAAGCTCAATTATCCGCACACCATTCTCACCGGTTTCGGATTCCTGGCTTCCTCGATTGCGTGGGCTATCTACGACCCCTACATAACCAAGATCCTCAACAGGCTCTTAACAAGCAGCGCGACCATCACCTCATGGAGCACCAAGCTCAACGAAGCCTTCCCGAAGCTGGCTGAATTCGCAGCCGCCAACGGCGAGGACGTGGCGACCGCGGCGGGCGGCATCACCCTCGTCCCCCTCTTCATCGGTATCATAATGACCTTTGATAATATTTTCGGCGTTATCTTCCAGCCGACCTTCGGCAAGCTGTCGGATAACACCCATTCACGCTTCGGCAAGCGCCGCCCCTATGTTATCTTCGGCGCTCCGATATCTGCCGTTCTTTTTGCAATAATTCCTCTCGTCGCGGTCAAGAGCGGCTCGCTCCCGCTGACGATGCTCTTCATCATCCTTTTTGTCTTTATCATGTCGCTTTGGAGAGCGCCTGTTGTTGCTCTCATGCCCGACCTTACCCCGAGTGAGATACGCTCCGAGGGCAATGCCGTCATCAACCTCATGGGCGGCCTCGGCAGCGCTATCGGCCTTTTCGCCGGCACTATAGTCACCGCCATCTACTGCGCGGTCACGGGTGTGAATTCAAAGGCGGACGATTTTGACGAATACGTTACCTTCCCCTATGTTTTCCTGCTCGGCGCAATAGTCATGATAATCGGTATGCTCGTCATCCTCTTCTTTGTTAAGGAGCCTGACAGCAGGATCAAGATCCAGGGCGAGATGAATCAGGCGGCCGACGAAGCAGCAAGAAGAAAGGCCGAAAAGGAAGCTCTCAAGGCCGAAAAGGCCGCAAGGAAAGCCGAGAAGCTCTCCTCCGCCGAGAGAAGAAGCCTTATCTTCATGCTCATCGGTCTGTTCTTCCTCTTCTGCGGCACCAACGCAATCTCCACCTTCTTCGCTCTCTTTGCCGCTGAGATACTCGGCAAGACCACCGCTGAAGCAACCATCATGACCACCGCATTCGCAGCCGCCTCCGCAATTGCCGCCCTCCCCGCAGGCTGGCTCGGCAAGAAATTCGGCAGAAAGAAGACCATACTCGGCGGTCTGTTTATATTCATCCTTGCATTCGGCGCATATCTGCTCACCGAGAACCTCGGCATAGACGCCCTGAGCGGCGCTCTTATCTGGGTCGCTCTTATCGTCGGCGGCGCGGCGAATATGTTCATCACCGTCAACACCCTGCCGCTCGTGCTTGAGATAGGCGGCATCGCCAAGGTCGGCACTTTCACCGGCTACTACTACACCGCAACCTTCTCGGCTCAGATAG
This sequence comes from Clostridium sp. CAG:413, assembly GCA_000431775.1. Taxonomy (GTDB): domain Bacteria; phylum Bacillota; class Clostridia; order Oscillospirales; family Acutalibacteraceae; genus CAG-177. The sequence goes on from FR888168.1 coordinate 27,542, forward strand.
CCACCCCCATCATCTACGGTATAGTGCGTATGTTCACCGGCACTTATATGTCGCTGTTCTACTACTGCCCGATCGCGTTCATCCTCTCGGCGCTCTGCATTCTCGTCGTTAAGCACGGCGAGGCTATCCCCGACGAAATAGTCGAGGCAGCCAGAGAAGAGAACGAGGACTGATATCAATTCCACGACATCTTCTGCCGACGGCTTTGAGTGAGAATCCGCAGCTCGCCCGAAGCCCAAGGCGATCATACATCCTTCTATAGAGCTGAAAGCATCGGTTTTCCGGTGCTTTTGGCTTTTTAAAAAGAAAAAGATCGGCCGAAACCGATCTCAATCCTTGCTTAATTTAACTAAGTATTCCGTTGTGCCGTCCTCGTATTTTCGCTCGCCCGTATCAGTGAAGCCATGGCGTTCATAGAAGCGGAGCGCGCGCTCGTTTTTCTCAAGCGCCCAGAGGAAGCGGCAGCCCCTTGCGGCGGCAAACTCTATCAGCTCGGCGCCTATCCCCCGCCCTTGAAACAGCGGCTCAACATACAGGCGCTTTAGCTCCTCGCCGTCGATCTCGACGAAGCCGCGCACGATCCCGTCGTCATAGACAAAAACATTGCGGAGCCTGTCCTCGGTGAGGTCACGGGCGACTCTCAGCACCTGCATCTCGCCGAAGGAATAGCTCTCATCACCGAATATCGGCAAAAAGTTAATGCGATTGTTAAACACAAGTATCTCCGCAATGCGGGATATATCGCCGTTATCAGCTGCACGAATCATCATTTGCTCCCGAGACGCTCAATGAAGCGCTCAGCCTCCTCCCTTGAATGAAATACGATTATTTCTCTGCCGTCCCTGTATTTTTCGAGCAGCTCATATATCCGCGGGCGGCAGTTTGCGGCGAAATCCTCTATCCATTGACGGAATTCACCATCCAATTCCTCCTCGACCCACGGCATATCCTCCCGCTTCTTGCCCACTCGGCTTCTTGCGCCCTCAAGGCAAATCTCGGTAGACAAATCGAGCATAAACACCGTGTCGCATTCACGAAGCCTCATCTCAAGGGTACGGATATAATTGCCGTCGATTATCCAGCCGTCTCCGCTCATTATGCGGGCGAGGGCGGAGTCGAATTCCTCGCGGCTTATGTTCGTTTTGTCGGGCGTGTGCCACAGTATGTCGAGATAATGCAGCTCAAGCCCCGTTGCGGCGGCAAGCGTCTGGGCAAAGGTGCTTTTCCCCGCGCCCGGGCAGCCGATAACGATAACTTTATTCATTGTCAATGTTTATCAGCTCATAGCTCTGAGTGCCGATACCGAGGGCTTCGGAGGCGTCGATGGTATGGGTGCCGTGGCGGCTGTTGACCCTCTCCATGAAGTGCTCACGGCCGCGGTCGGTCGAATTCTCAACGAGGTCGAGGCAGGCTCTGTCGAGCGCAACAGGGTCAAGGCTCGCAAGAATGCCGATATCCCTCATGCACGGATCCTCGGCTACGGCGCAGCAGTCGCAGTCGACGGAGAGATTGCACATAATGTTGATATAGGCGATTTTACCCTTGAAATGCTCGGTGACGCTTGAAGCGGCGTCCGCCATAGCTTCAAGGAAATGATCCTGCTCGCAGATATTGCCCCACAGACCCTCCTGCTCAAGCTGCTTGCCGCCTGAGTGTATCCACGCCTTGCCCGCAGAGGAGGCACAGCCTATCGAGAGCTGCTTGAGCGCTCCGCCGTAGCCGCCCATCGGGTGACCCTTAAAGTGAGAAAGCACAAGCATTGAGGCATAATCCTCGATATGCCTGCCGAGGTGATTCTCCTTGATGACCTTGCCGTTCGGTATCTGCCAAACTACGTCGGGAGCCTCGGAATCCATGATATCAACGTCGAAGCATTCAAACCAGCCGTGTTTTTTCATCAGCTCAATGTGCTTCGGAGTAGTGTTGCGCGCGCCGCCGTAAGCGGTGTTGCATTCGACGACCGTGCCGCCGACATACTCTATCATCGGGCGCATGAATTCCGGGCGCAGATAATTCTGATTGCCGTCCTCGCCCGAATGCACCTTGACTGCCACCTTGCCCGGCAGCTCAACTCCGAGGCGCTTATACAGCTTGACAACAGCCTCGGGCGTCAGTTCCTTTGTGAAGAAAACCCTTG
>FR888169.1 GCA_000431775.1 Clostridium sp. CAG:413
CTCCCTTTACACAAGGGAGCCTTTAACGTGCGTGATTTATAATGATAATGTTTATCCAAACAATTAAGATACAAAACTACTATTCGTAAGAGCAAGGAGGAAAGATATGATAAGGCGGCTTATGAAAAGTGTAAGAGAATACAAGCGGCCGACTGTGCTGACGCTCATTTTTATCGTCGGCGAGGCGGTGATCGAGACGTTTATTCCGTTCATCACGGCAAACCTCGTCAACCGTATCAAGGCGGGCGCCGACATGAGCTATATTCTCGAGACGGGCGGAGTGCTGGCGCTGATGGCGTGCGCTTCCCTCGCCTGCGGCGGTCTGGCGGGATTCACCTGCGCCAAGGCCTCGGCGGGATTCGCCAAAAACCTGCGCGGCGATATATTCCGCAGGGTGCAGACCTATACATTTGAGAATATCGACAAATTCTCGTCTTCATCACTCGTGACAAGGATGACCACCGACGTTGCGAACGCTCAAATGTCCTACATGATGGTGATAAGGACTGCTATCCGCAGCCCGCTGATGCTGATATTCTCCGTCGTGATGGCTTATGTGATGGGCGGCGCGCTTGCGACGGCCTTCGTCGTCGTCATCCCTGTGCTGGCTTTCGGGCTTTTGCTCATCAGCCGCAAGGCCATGCCCGCATTCCGCAGCGTATTCAGAAAGTACGACCGTCTGAATGAATCCGTCGAGGAGAATGTACGCGCCATGAGAGTGGTCAAGGGCTTCTCGCGTGAGGAATACGAGAAGAAGAAATTCGGCGCAGCTTCGGAAGATATCCGCAAGGATTTCACCCACGCGGAGAGGATAGTTGCGCTCAATGCGCCGCTGATGCAGTTCTGTCTGAATTTCAACATGGTGTTCGTGCTCATCGTCGGCTCAAAGATGACGATAACGAGCGGCGGCACGCTGGTCGACGTCGGCCAGATCTCGGCGATGCTGACCTACGGCGTGCAGATACTCATGTCGCTGATGATGCTCTCGATGATATACGTTATCCTTACAATGTCCTCCGAGTCCTTTAAGCGTATAGGCGAGGTGCTCGGCGAGGAGCCTGCGCTCCGCAACCCCGAGAATCCCGTATTCTCTGTCGCGGACGGCTCCGTGGACTTCGACTCAGTGAGCTTCAAATATTCAAAGAAAGCCGAGAGATATGCGCTCGAGAATGTCGACCTGCATATCCGCTCCGGCATGACCGTCGGCATTATCGGCGGCACCGGCTCGAGCAAGACCACGCTCGTGCAGCTTATCCCGAGGCTCTACGACGTGACCGCAGGCAGCGTGCGCGTGGGCGGCGTGGACGTCAGGAACTACGACATCGAGTCGCTGCGTGAAGCGGTGGCGATGGTGCTGCAAAAGAACCTGCTCTTCTCCGGCACGATAAAGGAAAATCTGCGCTGGGGCAACGAGAATGCGACAGACGAAGAGATAATCGAGGCGTGTAGGCTCGCCCAGGCGGACGAATTCGTAAGGTCGTTCCCCGACGGCTACGACACGCATATCGAGCAGGGCGGCACGAACGTCTCGGGCGGCCAGAAGCAGAGGCTCTGCATTGCCCGCGCACTGCTCAAGAAGCCGAAGATCCTTATCCTTGACGACTCGACAAGCGCCGTCGATACCAAGACGGACGCTCTGATACGGGCGGGATTCAAGGAATATATACCCGAAACGACCAAGATAATCATTGCCCAGCGCATCGCTTCCGTGCAGGAGGCTGACCTGATAGTCGTTATGGAGAACGGCAGGATAGCAGCGCTCGGCAAGCACGAGGAGCTGCTCGGCTCGAGCGAAATCTACCGTGAGGTTTATGAGCAGCAGACGAACGGAGGTGAGCGCGATGAATAAGCCGAAACCGGCAAAAGGCGTGCTCGGCAGGGTGATAAAGCTGCTGATAAGCTGCTACCCCGTGCTCGTGCCCGTGGTGACGGTCTGTATTATCCTCACCGCGGCGGCCTCGGCGATCCCCGCCGTATTCACTCAGAAAGTTATCGCAGTGATCGAAAAATGGTACAAAGTCGGCGATTGGTCGGCGGCAAGCAAAGAGATATTCCCGATGATAGCGGTGCTTGTGGCGCTTTATCTCGCGGCGATAATCCTGATGACCGTCAGAGAGCAGCTCATGGCGTATATCACCCAGGGCTTCCTTTGCAAGCTGCGCCGCAAGATGTTTGATGGGATGCAGAATCTGCCTATCAAATATTTTGACACGACCAAGCACGGCGACATTATGAGCTACTACACCAACGATATCGACACGCTCCGCCAGCTCGTTTCTCAGGCGCTCCCCGCCCTCATTTCTTCGGGCATTGTTGTAATGGTCGTGTTCTTCATCATGCTCTACTACAGCATTTGGATGACGATGCTGCTGCTTGTCGGCGTTGTCGCCATGACCCTTGTTTCAAAGAAGGTCGGCGGCGGCTCGGCGAAATACTTCGTGCGCCAGCAGGCTTCACTCGGCAAGGCGGAGGGCTTCATCCAGGAGATGATGAACGGTCAGAAGGTCATCAAGGTATTCTGCCATGAGGAGGCGGCGACCGAGGATTTCGACAGGATAAACGAAGCGCTCTATGAGGACAGCCGCAAGGCGAACGCCTATGCCAACACCCTCGGTCCGATAATCATGAATATCGGCAACGTGCTCTATGTGCTTATTGCGACGGCGGGCGGGCTTTTCCTGACCCTCGGCGCTAAGAATTTCAGCATATCGGGCATGGCATTCAGCATCAGCATCATCGTGCCGTTCCTCAACATGACAAAGCAATTTACAGGCAATATCAATCAGGTCTCGCAGCAGGTCAACGCCATAGTCATGGCGATGGCGGGCGCGCAGAGGATATTCTCGCTGATGGATCAGCAGCCCGAGACGGACGACGGCTATGTGACCCTCGTCAACGCCAAGGAGGAGAACGGCAAGCTGACCGAGACGAGCGAACGCACCGGCAAATGGGCGTGGAAGCATCCGCACGGTGACGGCACGCTGACTTACACCCCGCTCCGAGGCGACGTGAGGCTCTTTGACGTCGATTTTGCCTACGAAAAGGGCAAGGAGGTGCTCCACGACGTGACCGTTTACGCCGAACCGGGTCAGAAGGTGGCGTTCGTCGGCGCAACGGGCGCGGGCAAGACCACAATAACGAATCTTATCAACCGATTTTACGATATCGCCGACGGCAAGATACGCTATGACGGCATAAATATCAACAAGATCAAGAAATCCGACCTGCGCCGCTCCCTCGGCATCGTTTTGCAGGAGACTAACCTCTTCACCGGCTCGGTGATGGAGAATATCCGCTACGGCAGGCTGGACGCAACGGACGAGGAATGCATTGAGGCGGCGAAGCTCGCGGGCGCGGACGATTTCATCACCCGCCTGCCCTCGGGCTACAAAACGGAGCTGAGCAACAACGGCTCGAACCTCTCGCAGGGTCAACGCCAGCTGATAGCGATAGCAAGGGCAGCCGTCGCCGACCCGCCGGTGATGATCCTCGACGAAGCGACCTCCTCGATAGACACGAGGACGGAGGCGATAGTCCAGAGAGGCATGGATAAGCTGATGGAGGGCAGGACGGTATTCGTCATCGCCCACCGCCTCTCGACGGTAATGAATTCGGATGTGATAATGGTGCTCGACCACGGCAGGATAATCGAGCGCGGCGACCACGAGAAGCTGATAGCCGAAAAGGGCGTTTATTATCAACTCTATACCGGCGCATTCGAGCTTGAATAATCAAAAACCGCTGATTGGTGGTGGGCCGATCGGCGGTTTTTCGCATATATAACAGGCTTTGCCCGTTGAAAGGGGAAAACCGATCGTAGGGGACGTCGAGGACGCCGTTCCCTACAATGTCGTTCAAAGATTGCAGTTGCTCATGGCTCCCTTTACACAAGGGAGCCTTTTAGTGCTTGGATTTCAGAATTTACGGATACAGGGAGAAATGATTTTGGGCAAAAGGTGCTTTTTGTGCGAAAAATGCTGCCGCCGCCATGCTTGAACAATGAGGCAAAAGGTGATATAATTTCTTTTATCACCTATGAAAGCAGGCGAGAGAATGGAAAAGCAGATGCTGATGATAGTCAACCCCCGCTCGGGCAAAAAGAGATACAGCGACGATTTACTCGAGGTCACGAATATCTTTAACCGCCACGGGTACAATATCACCGTTATGAACACCACGGGCTCGGGCGACGCAACGCGGTTTGCCCGTGAACTCGGCGGCAAATATGACACGGTGGTTTGCAGGGGCGGCGACGGCACATTCTGCGAGACGCTCAACGGGCTGATGGCTCTTGAGAAAAGGCCCGAGATAGGCTTCATTCCCGCCGGCACGACCAACGACATTGCCCACACCCTCGGTCTGCCGACCAACCCCATCAAGGCGGCGCAGCTCATCGTCAGCTCCGAGGCGCTTCCCTACGATATCGGGCTTTTCGGCGAGAGGTACTTTACATATGTGGCGTCCTTCGGCGCTTTCACCGCATGCGCCTACAAGGCGGATCAGAAATTGAAAAATAAGATCGGCAAGCTCGCCTATTATCTCGAGGCGACAAAGACGGTAAAGGATATCAGAGAGATCCCAATGCGCTTTGTCATAGACGGCAAGGTCATAGAGGATGAATTTGTATTCGGCTCAATCTCGAATTCCTTCACCGTAGGCGGAATCATCAAGCTCAGCAACGATCAGGTCTGCCTTAACGACGGCAGATTCGAGGTGTTCATCGTCAAGAACCCCGGCACGTTAAAGAACTGGGTCGACGTGTGTACCAGCGTGCTGAAAAAGGACTTTGACAAGAGGTTCATCCACCTCTATCAAGGCTCGCATATCGAGGTCAAGACCCTCGACGGCTCCAAACTGCCGTGGACGCTCGACGGCGAATACGGCGGCGACAACGGCGATATGACGATCTCGGTCAAGAAGCAGGCGTTCAGAATGTTCCGCCCGCCGATGCTGCACGAGATGGTCGAGGCGGAGGAGCCGGAGCAAATTGAGGCAGAGTAAAAAACACGCACCCGCCGGGGCACGAAAGCTCCTGCGGGTGCGTTTTATGTATTAAGATGAAATTAAAGAATTTCGCCCATGAGGCCGGGGGTGGCGGCAGCGGCGTTGGATTCGTCGGTGTCGATGTGCATTGCGAGCGCGAATTTGGGGCTGACTCTGACGACGACGTCGTCAAAGATGAGCTTTCTGCCGTTGGAGTCGATCTTGACGGAGACGATCTGCTTATCCTCAAGGCCGTATTTCTCGGCGTCCTCTGGGGTGGCGTGGATGTGCCTCTTGGCGGCGATGACGCCGCACTCGATCTCAAGCTCGCCCTTGGGGCCGACCAGCTTGCAGGAGCCGCTGCCCTCGATATCGCCGCTCTCTCTGACGGGTGCGGTAACGCCTATCGAGCGGGCGTCGGTGAGCGAAAGCTCGACCTGAGTTGCGGGGCGGATGGGGCCGAGGATGGAGACGGCGGGGAAGCTGCTCTTGGAGCCGACGACGGCTACTCTCTCTTCGCAGGAGAACTGGCCGGGCTGGGAGAGATCCTTCTTTTTGGTCAGCTCATAGCCTTCGCCGAAGAGAATATCGAGAGCCTCGCGGCTGACATGGACGTGGCGGGCGGATGTTTCAACGAGAACTTCTTTCTTCATGGGTAAACTCCTTTGTTTTTTATGTTGCGGGCGAACACAGTTCGCCCCTACGATGATGATTTTACATTTGCAGTCGTTCCGTGGGACGTCGAAGACGCCGTCCCCTACGATATTGCCGAAAAAATGCAGCTGCTCTCGCCTCCCATTTAGGGGAGGTGGCACGGCGTTAGCCGTGACGGAGGGGTTATCGGTAAACTCCCTCAGTCCTACGGGCAGCTCCCTCGGGAGGGAGCCTAGGAAGCCGACAACAGTTTAGTATTGCAATAATGTGCGAAATTAGGCGGGCGACTCCTTTGTTTTTTATGTTGCGGGCGAACACAGTTCGCCCCTACGATGATGATTTTACATTTGCAGTCGTTTCGTGGGACGTCGAGGACGCCGTCCCCTACGATTGAGTTGAAATTTTTCTGTTATTCTATCAACAAAATTTTACTTTTAGCAACTACCCGACAAAACCTCAGTCCTACGGACAGCTCCTTTACACAAGGAAGCCATAAAAATTCAATGCTTGAGGCATTGTGTGTTCGCGCGGGCAATTGCAAAAGGGGCGTGCTAGGCACGCCCCGCAGTTTGTTTTATGTTACCAATTGATGGTGTAGTCGTTTACGGTCTTGAAAGGAAGAACGACGTCATTGCCGCTGAGGGGAATATAAAGAGTCCAAAACATCTCGTACTTTGCGCTCAGGACATGACCGGTAGCAGCGTCAACGGTGACTGTAACGGTGCTTGAAGGATAAGATGTAGAAACGGTGCCAACACGGAACAGGCTCTTAGCGATGCTGGGGATATAACCGTCGATTATACCGGGAAGGACAACATTAAACGCCTTCGGAGCATGACCTGTGCCATGATCATGAGAGGAGGATTTGCCGTCGGCAACGGTGGTAAGACGGATCATATATTTACCGTTCGACTCCTTGAGAGCTGCATCCTTAACATCCGCTGCGGTGAGCTTGCTTGCCCATGTTTCACCTTCAACAGGGAAGTTAGCATTTTTATCTGCAGCGGAAGTCCAGGTAACATTGGTCTTTTTGTCGTCTCTGCCCATGTTATCCTTTATGAGCTTCTGACCGACAGAGTCAAGAGCTGAGGGTATACCGGTGATTTCACCCGCAACAGAGTGCTCCATATAATTGGAAGTGATGCTCTTTGAGCTCTTTTTTGCTGCGTTGATAGCGGTGTTGAAGTAAGCGACGATCTCTTCCTTAGTCTGGGGAGCCTTGGAGGCGGCAGCGGTGGTAGCGTCGCCTGCTGCTGCGGTGGTAGCGTCAGCGGGGGCTGCGGTCGTGTCGTCTGCAACGGGGGCGGAAGCGTCGGTCGCGGAGGGATCCTCTGCGGGAGCAGCGGTAGTCTCCTCACCGAAAGCGTCAAACGGATCGGTGGTGGTTTCGGGAGCGGTGGTGGTGTCGTCGCCTTTGCCGCCGCAGGCAGCGAAGGAGAGGACGAGAGCAAGTGCCATGACGATGGCGATAAGTTTCTTTGCCATGATTATTGCCTCCAAAAATTATAATTGATTTAAGCGCCCTGATCGGGCCGTTCGCTAATAAGTATAGTATAAAATAGAAGGAAATGCAAGAGTTAAATTTTATATACCGTACAAAAACTACGATAAAATGACAGAATTTTTCGTAAGAGATTTACCGTATTCGTCATGTGTCACAATAATAACGGGCTTGGTTTGTGCATATTCACTTATCAGCTTGCCGATATGCTCTTTCAGTTCGGATTCAAGTCCTTTGAACGGCTCGTCGAGGATCAGAGCGTCGCCGCCGTAGGCAAGGGCGCGGGCGATAGCCACTCTGCGGCTCATGCCGCCGCTGAGCTCATCGGGGTATTTATCCTCGCTGCCGTGAAGTCCGACCAGATCGAGCAGCCGCCGCGCCGTCGTTTCGTCCGAGACGAGGCTGACGTTGCCCAGAGCCGTGAGCGAGGGAAAGAGCCTATCTTCTTGAAACACGACAGAGAAATTCATGCCGTCCGAGCCGATTATTTCGCCGCCGTCGGGCTTCTCAAGCCCGCAGAGCAGGCGGATAAGGGTCGTTTTACCCTGACCCGACGCGCCGAAAATGCCGAAAACGCCGCTGCCCGGTATCTCGATATTCACGTTGTCGAGCACCGCCTTGCCGCCGTAGGATTTGGAGATATTTTTAAGTATTATCATTTCTTTACCTCCCCGCCCCGAACTCGGCGCAGCAGCAGCTTCTCGAGCAGCAGCACGAGCGCTTTCTCGACAAGGAAGCTCATCAGAATGACTGCCGCCGTCCAGGCAAAAAGATCGGCGTATTCGAGATTTATCTTTGCGATATACAGCTCCGAGCCGACGGAGTTGCGCGGTGTGGAGAGCACCTCGGCGGCTATGCCCGCCTTCCACGAGAAGCCTATCGAGGTCTTGCAGCCCGCCGCAAAGGACGGCAGGGCGCACGGGATATAGACATGGCGCAGCTTCTGAAATCTGCTGAGGCGGAAGACTTTCGCCGCTTCGAGCAGCAGCCTGTCGGTGTCGGCGACGGCGGCCGAGACATTCGACCACATCACGGGCACGACCATCAGGAACGCTATCACGACGGGCACTCCGCTGCGCTTGACCCAGACGAGCAGCAGGATTATGAACGAGGCGACGGGGGTAGTTTTGATGACGGTGAGCAGCGGGCTGAAGAAATCATACAGCGGCTTCGAGAACGCAGTGGCCGCGCCGAGCAGAGAGCCGAACACTATGCCCGAGAAGCAGCCGAGCGAGATCCTGCCCAGCGAGCCGAGGCAGTCGAGCGCAAATTCCTTGGTCACGCAAAGCTCGCCGAGGCGGCGCAGCACCGTCAGCGGTGACGGGAAAAGAAAACTGCTGCCCACTGCGAGCGCCGCAAGCTGCCAAAGCAGGAGCCATGCTGCGATGACTCCTGCTTTTTTAATTATCCTTATCAATTTTGACTTATCCGAGGTAATAGAGCGCATCAGCGGGTATCTCCCCTCCGACGGAAGCGGGGTTTGCCTCAAAGAGGACGGTGAAATTCTCCGTCGCTGTTTTTTTCATTTCCTCGCCGGTGATGAATACGATGTTGCAGTTCGGAATGGTATCCGCCGCAAGCTGGGGCGTATCAAAGTAGCCGTTTTTCGCAAGGAACACGGCGCCGGCGTTATTCTCATTGTTGACGAAATTGACCGAGGCCTCATAGAAGCTCATGAATTCCTTGATTATTTCGGGATTCTGCTCGATATAATCGGCTCTTGCCACAAGGCAGCCCTGGGCGAGCTTTGCGGAGCTGACCTTGCCCCACTCCTCGGTGAGGTCGAGCACGCGCTTGTAGCTCTCGTTCTTTGAGAGCACCTTGGATACGAAAGGCTCGGGCAGGATGCAGATATCAACGCTGCCCTCGACTGCGAGGGTGGCAAGCTCATTGTGGGCGGTCTTATACTCGATCGTCACATCCTTGCCCGGCTCAAGGCCGTTCTTGCGGAGAATGTAGTTGACGATATATTCGGGAGTTGCGCCCTGACCCGATGAATAGACGGTCTTGCCCTTGAGGTCGGCGACGCTCTTGATCGAATCATCCTTTGAGAGCACATGGAGCACGCCGAGGGTGTTGATGGCGAGCATTTTTATCTTACCGTCGGTCTTTTTATAGAGGTTTGCCGCCATGTTGAGGGGCAGAGCCGCTATATCGACCTCGCCCTTGATGAGCAGCGGGCCGACTTCCTGCGGGTCGGAGTAATACTCGACGTCGTAGGCATAGGAACGATCGGCCTTTATCTCGGCGAGACCGAGGCCTGTCGGGCCGTTGAGAGCGGCTATTTTGGTCTTGACTTCCCGCTCATAATTCGTCTCGGGAGCGTCGGTAACGTCGGAATCCTCCCCGCCATTCTTGCCGCCGCAGGCGGCAAACGAAAGGAGCAGGAGCATTGCGAGCATGAGGGCTGAAAGCCTCTTTAAGATCTTCATACAGATCCTCCTTTTAATTATATTCAGTCACTCGGATTTTAATTTTCCGAAAGGCTTTTTGAAATTAGATAAGATTTTGCGGGACGTCGTCCACTACGATGAATAACGAAATTGCAGTAATTATGACGCCCAAACACGGCGGCGAAATCGTTGATTTACCGACTATATTATATCCCTGTCCGCAGGGTGTGTCAATGCCTTTTTACTCTGCGGGCGCGGGGTCGAGTATGGTGTTAAGCCCCGTGGCTATCACGTCGTCGGCCGCCTTTTGCAGCAGGTAATAGCGCTTTGTGTATTTGCTCTTGACGGCGGCGGTCGTGCCGTCGTCCTCAACGGTTATCTTCATCTCTTTCGAGAGGGCGTAGTATTCGCCGCAGCCCTCAAAGGCGTAGTTGACGGCGGTCAGATCCCAGCTGTCGCGCAGATAGGGCGCTTTGCCGCCGAGGTAACGGCGGTAGCTGTCGAATACGGGGCTGCCCTCGCGTTCACCGCCGAAGCCCGTCATCACGTCCTTGCCTATCTCGAAGCCCGAGCAGACTATCGTGCCCCTGAATTTCTCAAACACGGTTTTTGCGGCGAGCGGGTCGCACTCAATATTGAATTCTTTGCCCGAGGGGAAAGCGCCGCCCATCATTACGACGGAATCGACCTTGCGGTTAAAGAGGTCGCCGTCCTCGCGCAGCACCCGCGCGAGATTTGAGAGCGGGCCGACGGCGATCACCGTCACCGAGCCGTCCTCGGATTTCGCGAGCAGCTTATGATAGAAATCAAGCTCCGTTTGAGCCGCTGTGGCGCTCGAGGGGAAGCGACAATATTTTTTGGTGACGAATTCGTTGTATTTTTTGCCGTCAGGCAGCAGCTCCGAGCCGCTGTATTGACCCACGGGCAGGTCGGGGCAGCCGAAATACTCGGCTATCGCCCTTATCGTGCCGTTGGCGTAGCGGTTTGAGGTGCAGTTTGCGGCGCCGAGCAGGGTCAGGTCGTATTTTTTGATATAGCGGAAGAGCAGGGCGAAGGCTCCCGCGTCGTCGCAGTCGGGGCCCATGTCGGTGTCGAATATCACGTTCCTGCGGCTGTCCTTGAGCGGCTCATAGGGCGGCTTGCCGCTTGCCGCCTCCGATCTGCCCGATTTTACGGCGTAGCTGATGACCCACGCGACGAGCGCTATCGGCAGCAGAATTATCGCCGCAAGCATGAATTTATCCATCGGGATATAGTCGTAGATGCCGTCGCCGAGGACGGTGAAAAGTATCACTCGGGGCAGAATCCCGCCGAGCGAGAGCAGAAGATACGGCAGGAAGCGCATCCTGACCGCGCCGAGGAAGAGGCTGACGAGATCTATCGGGAATACGGGCAGCACGCGGATAGCGAATATCGCCGAGAGCTTGCCTTTGCCGTGCAGCTCGAGAATTCGGTCGCCGTATTTTGTCTTTTCGAGCTTATTTATTACATAAGGCCCGCCGAGGATAACGCCGAAAAGATAGGTGGCGCAGACCTCAAGGAGAATTCCGACCGCGTTTATCGCAACGGCGGTCAGCGGGGTGAATGCCATGCCCACGGCGATATATATCAGCGAGGCGGGCACGACAAAGACGAGGGATTTGAGCAGATATACCCCCCACACAGCCGCAGCGGCGGCAAGCATACTGCTTGTGCCGTCGATGAGCGCGCGCACGTCGATATGCTTCAGGTCGTCATATTTCCAAATGATAACGGCAATAATAATCACCGAGACGATTATCCTTGCGGCAAGCCCGAGAGCGTGCCTGCCTCTGAGCAGCTTTTCTTTCAAAGCGTTCCCTCCCGATAGCTGATATGTCAAGCTAAATTATATAATACCCCATATTCGGCGCTAAAGCAAGGAAAATGAGGAAAAATCCCACTGCCGCTCGGACAAAAAAGCGACTTTGTGTGAGAATCCGTCACTTTGCCCGTCTTGTCCGTTTACTGCAAGGCACAAGCGCATATAATATAAATTAAGTGCAAAACAGACAAAAAGCAATAATTAATAAAATTTTTATGGACTTTATTCCAAAGCTGTGATAAACTTAATATACTATTGCTCTGATCCGCACCGCAAATTCACATGATTTCCAAAGGGAGGAATCGCTTATGATGACCGCAAAAGAAAAGCTCCAGAGAGCCTCGGCTTCCGTCGCGTTCGACGGCATTTTTAAGTATATCAAAAAGAAGCCGCAGGAAAATCTGCTGAAGCTGATAGACATATCGCAGAAATTTATGGGCGGCGCTTTCCCCGAGAAGAATTTTGACGCATTCCGCAAGGCGGTCAAGGATGAGAGCAACGTCTGGAACCACTTCGCGATGAATATCATCAACGAGTGCGACCCTCGGGTTATCAAGAATATGCTGCTCGCTCTCGGCCTCGGCGCGGGGGTCAACGGCACCAAGGCGGTAAGAGCAAACAGAGAGAAATACAAGTGCAACATCCCGTTCATCATCCTATTTGACCCGACGAGCGCCTGCAACCTGCACTGCAAGGGCTGCTGGTCCGCCGAATACGGCCACCGCTCCAATCTGTCGCTCGACGAGATGCGCAGCATAGTCAACCAGGGCACCGAGCTGGGGACGCATTTCTATATGCTCACGGGCGGCGAGCCGCTCATCCGCAAGGACGATATACTGACTCTGTGCCGTGAGAATCCCGACTGCGCCTTCCTCGCCTACACCAATGCGACGCTTGTTGACCGTGAATTCTGCGAGCAGATGCGCGAGGTCGGCAACCTGACCTTAGCGCTGAGCATTGAGGGCACCGAGGAGAGCAACGACTACCGCCGCGGCGAAGGCGCATACGCGCGAACCATGGCGGCAATGAAGCTGCTCAGGGAATACGGCCTGCTTTTCGGCATCTCGGTCTGCTACACGAGCAAGAATATCCCCGCCGTCACGAGCGACGAATTCATCGACCTTATGATCGAAAACGGCGTGCGCTTCGGTCTTTACTTCAACTATATGCCGGTCGGCCACGACGCCGTGCCGGAGCTTATCCCCTCGCCCGAGCAGAGGGTTCATATGTATAAATGGCTGCGCCGCATGAGAAACAGCGAGACGGGCAAGCCGATGTTCGTCATGGATTTCCAAAACGACGCCGAGTATGTCGGCGGCTGCATCGCCGGCGGCAGGAACTACTTCCACATCAACTCCGAGGGCGATATGGAGCCCTGCGTTTTTATCCATTATTCGGACTCGAATATCAGGAAGAATACGCTTATCGAGGGGCTGAAAAGTCCCCTGTTCCAGGCATATTACAGAAATCAGCCGTTTAACGACAACCACCTCAGACCCTGCCCGATGCTGGAGAATCCGCAGTGCCTGCGTAAGATAATCGCCGACACGGGCGCGCGCTCGACCGACCTCATCGCACCCGAGAGCGCCGAAACGCTCTGCTCCCGCTGCGACTGCTTCGCCAAGGAGTGGCAGCCCGTCGCCGACGAGCTGTGGAACAGCACCACGCACCCGCACCCCAAAACGCAGTTCTACCGCGACACGCCCGAGGGTAAAGCCGAGGCGGAAAAAGCGAATAAAGATTGAAAATATATAAAGGATATGCTATTATGATGATAGCATATCCTTTTTTTGCAGCGGAGGTTGTCGGGTAGATTCAAAAGTCAAAATATTGCTGAATATATAACGAAACAACCGCAATTCAATCGTAGGGGATGACGTTCTCGGCATCCCGCAGTAATACTTGCAAATCAGCAATAGCGATGTTGCCGATAATCCGCACTTGCCCATGCCTCCCTTGTGTAAAGGGAGGTGGCGCGACGAAGTCGTGACGGAGGGATTGTAAAGGAAAATCAAAAATATCTGATGCAGTTTGATTGGCCGATTTTCAAAAAAGGCTAAGAAACAAGCAACAGTTTACTGAGTCAATCCCTCAGTCAGCCTGACGGCTGACAGCTCCCTTTACACAAGGGAGCC
>FR888170.1:0-14563 GCA_000431775.1 Clostridium sp. CAG:413
GTGCAAACCGCTTATAGCTACGCTGTCAAAAACGGCAATCAGACCGGCATAGTTGACAGTATTCTCTTCCTTAAATCAATCGGCGACTCATATACGGCGCTGCTGCCTGAGCTCAGCTATGATTATGATGCGAACGGAAATATCATTCGTGTTTATGAAAATGATATTCAGAGAGTAAGATATTATTATGACGGATTGAATCGACTCGTTCGTGAGGATAATAATTATATTGACAAAACAATTACTTACTGTTATGATAAGTGTGGTGATATCCTCTCCAAATCCGAATACGCTCTTACCTCTGCCGAGACCTTGGGCGAGCCTGTCAATGCAGTTGTATCAGAATGGGCAAGGTCGTATCCGTCACGGGCAGCCTTGCGGATACTGTGGGCGTCAAGAATCCTTTGAGATACAGGGGATACTACTATGATGTCGAGACGAAGCTCTACTATCTCCAAAGCCGTTACTATGACCCCGAAACCTGCCGCTTCATCAACTCGGATTCCCTTCTTGTGGCCGGTGATGATTACATTCAGGGCGTCAATATGTTTGCGTATTGTCAGAATAATCCTGTTATGTATTCCGATCCGAGCGGGCAAAAAGCAAATGCTTTAACTTTCTTGCATAGAATAATCTCGCGGTTTATTTTCGGTAATGTTGGCGGAACAGATGAAAGCCTTTTTGAAATTATTGTGATGTTTAATGCGGCTACAAAAGCGCTTGGATATAACTTTAGTGGCGGAGAAATATTTGTGTCAACAGACGTGTCCAGTTCGGGCGTTGTTCATGTGATTATAACATTGAGCAACACGCAGCTAAATGGAGAAGCTCCAAATAATTATATAATCGAAATGTTTTATGGAAACAATTCAGAATGGGCAGCGGAAAATAAATTGTGCGATGAGAGTAGTTTCATAGAGGGAATATTAGGATTTGTTTCTTCATCCATTGTTTCCTATTTTGTGCCTCCGTTGGCATCTGTAATGATCCTACTTGAATTGGGAATTGCACTATCTCCAGATGAGTATAAGACTTTAGTTGACGATATGCTTATTGCGGCATCTCGGAACCCGCAAGCGAACACTTATGGGATTTTGCAAATATACTATGCTGGGACAAATAAGTTTGTATATAAACATTCATGAGGTGTTTTATGAGTAAGTTAAAATTATGGTGCAAAGGCAATTATAACAAGATAAGTCTCCTTTTTTGTTTGTTATTTTGCCTCATTGCAGTGTTATCAAAAAGCGCCTTTTTAATGTGTATTCTGGTTTTATGCCTTGCTTTACAAATTGTAGTTTTTGTTATCACATTATATAATTGTGTTCACCTGAGGCAATTCAAAACTTATATGATTTACCTTGGAGATATAGCTTTGGCAATTTCTTTTGTTGTGCACGCTCTTTTGGCTGTATATTACGACCACAATTATAACTGCCAATGGTTTCGTTGGAGCACAGTAATTATTTGTGCTTTTTTATTTGTCGGGTATATGATTAATTTGATAAATTCAAATTCGAGTTATACCAAGTAGATTCACGGCGTGTATCAATCGCAATCAGAGTTGTCGCAATCGGAATTAACCGGTTGCGGCAGCTCTCCGCCGAGACCTTGGGCGAGCCTGTCAAAATGCCGTAACGCAATATGGCGATGATGCTATTGTGTATGACGTGAGTGGAAACCCCACAAGCTACAGAGGCTACACAATGACATGGGCAAAGCGCAGGCAGCTCGCTTCGCTGGCGGGTAACGGAAAATCAATGTCGTTTAAGTATGACAATGCCTGTATTGTCGTTTGATGGAGAGCCGTTTTGAATCTCCCGCAGTAATCAATTAGATGTGTATCAATTAACCTCAAGTGTGCTGTAAGTATGCTTGAGGTCTTTTTGTATGAAAAATTCATTAAAACACTTGTTGAAAGTAGCAATAAAAGTGTGGATGAGTTTTCTTATAATTCTTTTTTTCACTTGTTAGAATGAAAAAAATGTGATAAAATAAATAATAATTAAACAAATGTTTTTAAAACATCAAGTTTACAAATTGTTCACAAAAAATTTTGTCACATTTTTATGAGTCCGGGTGTTTTAATATATAGAGAAGCAATTCTCTCTGAAAGGAATGTTGCCTGTGTGTGCGGTAACTGCTCAGTATAATGATGAGTTGCGTCATGTTGAATATGCAGTTGAAAAATACAGTCAAATGCTTTTTCGTATTTGTTATAATATATTGGAAAACAAACAGGATACCGAGGACGCTGTTCAGGAAACCTTCCTGAAATACATGGTCAAGGCTCCGCTGTTTAAGGATTCCGACCACGAAAAAGCTTGGCTTATTAAGGTTGCAACAAATATCAGCAAGAACATCAGCCGATACAATAACCGTCATGCGGCTGAGAATCTTGATGAGCTGCGTGAAATCGGCATCAGGGATAATGACAGAGATATTTTTGAGTTGATAATGAAGCTGCCGGTTAAATACAGAATCGTTCTTGATTTGTATTATATTGAAGGCTACAAAGCCAACTCAATCGCCGAAATCACGAACACCTCCCCAATGACAGTCAGAAAACGGCTTCAGTACGGCCGCAAGCTGCTTAAACGAGAGCTTGAGCTTTGAAAGGAATGATTTGAATGAAACCCAGCAATCCTATAAGCAAATATGTCAGGGTAATGAGCTGCATCAATATTGGTGAGCAAGCTAAACAACAAATCATCAAGAACTGCGCCCGTTACAGCACAATGAAGAAAATCAAGGCGGGCAGATTCAAGCTGACCGCTGTTAAAAAAGACAGAACGATCGATAAAGTCCAAACTTAATAATTCCTTGATTGCGGAGCCTTCGGGCTCCTCTTTTTTATTTATGGAAACCTTTATGTCAAAAAGAAAGCTTTCTTTTTGAACAATTTAACCAAATGGAGGACAAAAGATGAAAGACCCGCTGTTTTACAGAGCAATCAGAGGCACTGCCGCCGCCTGCTTCAAGGCTGTTTTCAAGCCCACGATTGTAGGCAAACGCAACATACCCGAGAGCGGCAGAATAGTTCTTGCAGGCAACCACACGAACAATCTCGACTGCCTGCTTGTGGGCTGTGCAACCAAAAGATGTGTTCATTTCATGGCGAAGGACGAGTTAATGAAAGGCCCTTTAAAAATTCTTTTCAAGGGCTTGGGCATTATTCCCGTTAACCGCCGCCGAAAGGATAAGGCATCTCTTGAAACAGCCGAGCTGTATCTTAACGACGATAAGTTTATCGGAATTTTTCCTGAGGGAACGATTAACAGAACAGACGACATAATAATGCCGTTTAAGTTCGGCGCAGTCAAAATGGCACATGACACTGACACAAAGATCGTTCCTTTTGTTATATCGGGAAAATACAAGGCTTTTGAAAGAAGCGTTAAAATCCGATTTCTTGAGCCGATCACCGTGTCGGAGGATCTTGAAAAATCAAACAACGAGCTTATGAACATTATTTCAGACGAACTTAGAAAGGCAGGTATTTAAAAATGAGCAGGAAATCACCCAAGAAGCCCGAGGACAGAGAGCTTGGATATAAGCTTTTAACTCCGCTTATGCGTCCTCTGTTTCAATTCTATAATAACCCCAGAATTATCGGAGCCGAGAAGATTCCCAAGGATTCGGCTATTATCATTGCAGGCAACCATAAGCATGTTTACGACCAGTGCCTGACTATTATCGCAACCAAAAGAATGATACATTATATGGCAAAGAAAGAATATTTTGACGGCAGGCTTGCTCCGCTGTTCAGGGCAGTGGGCTGCATTCCAGTTGACAGGTCAAGAAAGGATATCGCATGCGTTATGTCGGCAATGAGAGTCCTCAAAAGAGGGGGAGCAATCGGAATTTTCCCCGAGGGAACACGCAACAAGACCGATCAATTCCTTCTTCCCTTTAAATTCGGCTGTGTTTCGATGGCTAAAAAGGCTGATGCCTATATTGTCCCGTTCGGTCTGACGGGTGATTATAAATTTCGCAGTAAGAATCTTACGATTCGTTACGGCGAGCCCTTTAAGGTAGGCAACATGACGACCGAAGAAGCGAATGAGAAGCTTTACAGAGAGGTTGAGCGCCTTATGCTTGAAAATCTTGACGAAGAAAAGGCGGAAAGTCGCAAAAATGCTTAATATGCGTGTGGGAGAAAGATGATATGAGAATAGGAATGGATGTCGGGTCAACAACGCTCAAATGCGTTGCTCTTGACGATAAGTATAATATTGTATATAAGGCGTATGAACGCCACTATTCCAAAATAGCCGAAAAAAGTGCAATGATGCTTTCGCAGATAGTCGACGAGCATCCCGAGTTTAAAAATGCTTCGCTGACCGTTTCCGGTTCTGCGGGCATGGGCTTTGCTCAGTCGCTCGGGCTGGATTTCATTCAGGAGGTTTATGCAACAAGAGTAGGCGTTTCAAGGCTTTTGCCAGGAACAGACGCTGTTATCGAGCTTGGCGGCGAGGATGCAAAAATACTGTTTTTCACAAACGGCGTTGAGGTCAGAATGAATGGCTCGTGCGCAGGCGGAACGGGCGCGTTTATTGACCAGATGGCGTCGCTCCTCGGTGTGGATCCGACCGAAATGAATTCACTTGCCGAAGCTCACGAAAAAATTTATTCAATTGCATCAAGATGCGGAGTTTTTGCAAAGTCGGATATTCAGCCCTTGCTCAATCAGGGTGCAAGAAAGAACGATATTGCCGCAAGTATTTTTACCGCCGTTGTCAATCAGACCGTTTCGGGTCTTTCGCAGGGCAGAAGAATTGAAGGCAAGGTTGTCTATCTCGGCGGGCCTCTTTATTTCCTTTCGGAGCTCAGAAAGGCTTTTGACAAGGGCCTGGGTGTTACTGGAACGTGCCCGGAAAACGGTCTTTATTTCGTTGCGCTCGGTGCGGCATTTTCGTCGGACGGTGTTGCGATTGATATAAGTAGCATTACCGAGAAGATTAAGAACGCAAAGGAGAGCGGAGAATATCTCGGAGCGAAGCCGCTTTTCAATTCAAAAGAAGAATATGACGAATTTTCAGCACGCCACGCAAAGGATTCAATTGAGGATCACTGTATTATTGATAAGGGCGAAAAGGTTTATATAGGCATTGACGCAGGCTCAACAACAGTTAAGGCGGCGGTTATAAACAAAGACGGCAGAATTGTTTGCAGCCGCTATATGTCAAACAACGGCGACCCTGTTTCGCTTATCAAAAGCTTTCTCGAAGACTTTTACAAAGAGTATCCCGACGCGGTTATTGCTTCAAGCGCGGTTACGGGCTACGGCGAGGATATAATCAAAAACGCCTTTGCGGTTGATATAGGTCTTGTTGAGACGGTTGCTCATTTCACCGCCGCAAAGAGATTCAAGCCGGATGTTGATTTCATTATAGATATCGGCGGTCAGGATATCAAATGCTTCAAAATCAGAAATAACGCAATTGATAACATATTCCTGAACGAGGCTTGCTCTTCGGGCTGCGGTTCATTCCTGCAAACCTTTGCCGCCGCTTGGGGCTACAATATTGCGGATTTTTCAAAGCTCGGTCTTTTTGCGGACAGACCCGTTGACCTCGGCTCACGCTGCACGGTATTTATGAATTCATCGGTTAAGCAGGCTCAAAAGGACGGCGCTTCAATCGAAAACATTTCCGCAGGCCTTTCGATCAGCGTTGTCAAAAACGCACTTTATAAGGTTATCAGAGCGGCAAACGCAGACGAGCTCGGCAAAAATATCGTCGTTCAGGGCGGTACCTTCCTTAACGATGCCGTTCTTCGTGCGTTCGAGCAGGAGATCGGCAGAAATGTTGTCTGCCCCAACATTTCCGGTATCATGGGCGCTTACGGTGCGGCTCTTTATTCAATGGAAAGAGCACCCGAAAAGAGCACTCTCATTTCAGCCGGGGAGCTTAAAACCTTTGAGCATAAGGTAAAAGCAATCACCTGCGGCAAGTGCAGCAACAACTGCCGGCTGACCGTTAATACCTTCAGCTCGGGCAGATGCTTTATCGGCGGCAACAGATGCAGCAAGCCCATTGCAAGGTCAAATGCGGATAAGGGCAATAACCTTTTTGATTATAAGCGTGAACTGCTCGCAGAATATAAACCCGTTAAGGGCAAGAGAGAGACGATCGGTCTGCCCATGGGACTTAACATGTTTGAGCTTCTTCCGTTCTGGCACACCTTTTTCACACAGCTCGGCTTCGGGATTGCACTATCCGAAAAATCGTCAAGAGAGCTTTATGTTTCGGGTCAGCACACCATTCCGTCAGATACGGTTTGCTACCCCGCAAAGCTTCTTCACGGTCACATCGAATCGCTCATTTCTCAGGGAGTCAAGAATATTTTCTATCCCTGTATGTCTTATAACATTGACGAAAAGCTTGGCGACAACAACTACAACTGCCCCGTTGTTGCTTATTATCCCGAGGTTATCCGCTCAAATGTCGGCGAGCTTAAAAAGCTGAACTTTATGAATGATTATCTCGGACTTCACAGACCCAAGGATTTCTCAAAGAAGATTTACGGCATTCTGTGCAATAAGTTCGGCTCAATCTCCTTTGACGAGGTCAAAAACGCTTCCGATAAGGCCTATGACGAATATCATAACTACATGAAGAAAATCCATCACAAGGGCTTGGAGTATCTTAAGGAAGCTAAAGAAAACGATAAACCCGTTATCGTTCTTTGCGGCAGACCGTATCATCTTGATGAGGAGATCAATCACGGCATTGATAAGCTGATCTGCGAATGCGGCGCAACGGTTATAACCGAGGACAGCGTCAGCCCGCTTGTCAACAAGTTCCCCACAGGCGTTCTTGACCAGTGGACTTATCATTCAAGGCTTTACGCCGCCGCAAAGTATGTTGCAAAGCTCGCGGATAAAGATGTTAACATTGTTCAGCTTGTTTCGTTCGGCTGTGGCGTTGACGCAATAACAACCGATGAAATGAGAGCCATTCTCGAGAGCGACGGCAAAATTTATACTCAGATTAAAATAGACGAAATTTCAAATCCGGGTGCGGTTAAAATCAGGCTCAGAAGCCTGTTTGCCGCCACGGGAAGATAAGTCCGAGGATATGAAGCGAGGAAGATAAAGCGTGGGAATTTCTAAGAGAAGCAGTGCAAACGGCTTGATAAGCCCTCCGGCGGGGTATACAGTCGTCTGTCCTTCGGCAGTCAAAAGACCAACCGGCTCATCGGAAGGGACTTTTATGAAGCAGCCGTGCGGCACGACCGGGAGGAATCCGAATTTGCCACTGCTGTCCCACAATTATTTTATCACGGGCAGCTCAAAGCCTGGTGATACCTAAAATATTAACTATATAACTGATTATACGAGGAGGAATAAATGATGAATACTGCCGACAGAGTTGAATTTACAAAAGAGATGCGGGATTATACAATCCTTGCTCCCAATATGGCAGACATACATTTTTCTTTGCTTATCAACATCTTTTCTCAGTACGGCTACAGGGTTGAGCTTCTCAAAAACGACGGCAGAACGGTTGTTGACGAGGGGTTAAAATATGTTCATAACGACACCTGTTACCCTGCGCTGCTTGTTATCGGTCAGCTCATTGACGCCTTGAACACGGGAAAATATGACCCTGACAAAACCGCTTTGATGATAACTCAGTCGGGCGGCGGCTGCCGTGCTTCAAACTACATTCATCTGCTCAGAAAAGCGCTTAAAAAGGCGGGCTATCCGCAGGTTCCCGTTATTTCTCTTAACCTTTCGAGACTTGAGAAAAACAGCGGCTTCAAAATCAGGATTTCAATGGCTCTTAAAATGCTCTCGGCAGTTATCTACGGCGATCTGATTATGCTTCTCAAAAACCAGGTCGAGCCTTATGAAAAAAATGAGGGGGAGTGTAAAAGGCTCGTACAGAAATGGATTGACGGTATCAGCGAGATGTTCAGAAAGGGCAGAGGATATTCTTTCGGCGAGATGAAAAAGCTTCTTCCCGAGATTACAAAGTCCTTTTCGGAGGTTCCCGTAAAGAATATTGTCAAAACAAAGGTCGGCGTTGTCGGCGAGATTTATGTTAAGTATTCTCCGCTTGCCAATAATCACCTTGAGGAATTCCTGTTCGATCAAGGCTGTGAGGTTATGGTTCCCGGACTTCTGGGCTTCTTCCTCTTTAAGGTCGATAACAGACTTGAGGATATCAAGCTCTACGGCGGAAGCAAGCTTAAAAAGATTGCAATGCAGTTTGCTATCTGGTATCTAACGAGAATTGAAACCACATTGCTTGACGCTGTAAGGGCTTACGGGCGTTTCACCGTTCCGTCAACCTATGCTCATATCAAGGAAATATGCACAAAGATTATTGGACCCGGCTGTAAAATGGGCGAGGGATGGCTTCTGACAGCTGAAATGATGGAGCTTATCGAAAGCGGCTACGGCAATATCGTATGCGCCCAGCCCTTCGGCTGTCTGCCGAACCATATTGTCGGCAAGGGCATGATAAGGAAGCTCAAAGATATGTATCCCGAATCAAATATTGTTCCGATCGACTATGACCCCGGTGCAACAAAGGTTAATCAGGAAAACAGAATTCGTCTTATGCTTGCCGTTGCAAATGAAAATCTCGGCTGTTCCGGCGGTTGCTTTTCTTCCTCCTGCTCGGCATGCACAATAAATCAGCAATTATGAAATACGCAAAGACGCCCGGGCCTTGAACAAACAATACCGTTTTAATCAATTTCAGTTAAACCCCGAAAGCCTTGATATGTAAGACTTTCGGGGCTTTTATCTTGTCGGAACGGAATTTTGCGTTAGTTGAGCAAAATTCTATATTGGCATCAGAACTGCCGAATTTTTGCCGAATTTACCGTTTTTTAAGCCTCTGTACCGGACTTTACCGGACTAAAGTATTCGAACGCATCCTTATTCTCGTAGTTTTTTACTCATTTTATAATTTTTTTTGCATACGTCAAGTACTTGTTGTCGCTTTTTTGTCAGAAGATTGTCGGAGCTTTGGTATGTAAGATGTCAAGTAATAAGAATACAATCACAAATAAAGAGATACGTCTACGGAATATATAACACACTAACAAAACGGATACATAAGATACTTCATTTCTTCATAACAACAAAACATATAATGACATAACTAAAAAATATTATTATATTTTGTCCAATTATTGATATCTGTTGCGTTATAACTTATTGGAGGATAGATTAGTGCTCAATGCGAATAGTTGCAGTACTGATCAATATACAATTCCGCCGTTGCTTCGTTTTGACGGAGCAATAAAGAAAGCAGGTGATAGCTACGGTTAAGCGATCGGATATTTCAACGCGTGCTAAAAAGTGTAAGGAGAAAGACATGAAAAAGAATTTACTGTTAAAGCGAATTCTCTCGGCAGTCCTCGCAATTGTCAACTATCTAAAACTGCAAAGACACAGAATCAGACCCAAGGGGGTGAGTCCGATGGGCCATTATGTATTGGATGCTTTTTGATAGGAGTAATGAATATGAGGAAAATCATTTTTCTATTTTTACTGTTCGCTTTTTGCTTTTTGTTTGGTTGCAATTATAAACCGAAATATGATATGGTTAATCAATCAACATCTTTAAACAATTCTATTAAAGGAGATTATGGCATTATTGAGACCGAAGCAGGTATTGCCGGACGTGCAGAAAATGATCCTGTTCCGCAAAGAGACTTATCTGTTAAACCAACTCTTGAGACACAAAGCTTTTATAATAAGTTAAGCACTTTAATAAATGGCGAAGCACAAAACGATATATATCCATTTCGCGATGTTGAATTCGTCAGAATAAGAGTTTTGAATAAAGCAAGCAAGGATGTCGGTGAAGAATTTACAGAGGTAAAGGCAATAACCGATGTATCCGAATTACAAAAAATCAAAAACTCTCTATGTCAAGAAACTTGGACATATTATTCTTCTTCAAAGAGTTGGGGTAAATTTAACCCGTCAAGACCTAACAACCGAATTGTAATTATTGAAACAAAGCAAAAAGAGAACTATGTTATCTATTTGTATAGCAATTCTGATTCAAACAATTGCTTTTTGTCAATAGCAAACTATGATGCAGATATGGATTATGAAAAGTTTGTTCGTTTGTCAGAAAATGCAAAAGATTTTAAACGATACTCTGTGACGAAGAATACCTATGCAGTATTAATGGGATTTTATAATTAAATGAAAGAAAAAGGTTGCAGGAAAGAGATAAAACATCGTATAGAGTTCAAAGAAGAAGGTTGAGGTAAAACGATGGAAAAATTCTATTTATTTTTAAATGGTTTAATTTTGCTTTTCTTAACGACCTTGCCTATTTTGATACTGTTGATCGGAATTAAATCGACAATTAAAATGAAAGGTCAGAATAAACCTATTTGGCTTATTATTGCGATTGTCGCAATTTATGCGATTTTCTTTATAATCTCGTCACTTCCGAGTGCTTATTTGCTGATAAGTAAAGATGTGTTTGGATATTCTATGATACTGATGATTCTATACTATCCATTATCTGTTTTGGTGCCATGTGTGGTTCCGGTACTTTTGTCTTTTATTCTGATAAAAAAGAGGAAAATAATTTCATCAAAGCTGAAAATTCTTATGACTGTATTAATTATTTCAACTTCTGCTATGATCTGCGTAGGCGTTTTTACCGGCTTCTTCTTTGATATCGTAGACAAAATACAGGGCTAATAATTATCGCATTGGCGAAATTGATAGCTTTTGATGAAGAAATGCAGAGCTAGAGATATTCTAAACTCGCGCATAAATCCGCCGTGATCGGAATTAACCGGTTGCGGCGGATTGCTATTTACATTTAGTATCCGATATGGTATTATGAAGCAAAGAGGCGATCAGATGGAAAAGATAAATTATCAGCTTGAGACGGACAAGGCCATAGAGCGCCTGTGCGCTGATGGGAGGCGTGAGAGGCTGCTGCTGCACGCCTGCTGCGCACCGTGCTCGTCTTATGTGCTCGAATACCTGACAAAACATTTCGATATAACCGTGTTTTTCTCAAACCCAAACATAACCGACGGCGCGGAATACAAAAAGCGCCTCGGCGAGCTTTATAAGCTCTGTGAAAATGCACCGTTTTGCAGCGGGGTGACGATAGCCGAGGACGATCCCTCGCCCGATCCGTTCTTTGAGGCGGCTGCGGGGCTTGAGGGCGAGCCGGAGGGGGGAGCAAGATGCGAGAAATGCTTCCTGCTCAGGATGTCGCACACGGCTGAATACGCCCGCAAAAACGGCTTCCCGCTCTTTGCGACCACGCTGACCGTCAGCCCGCACAAGAATGCTCAGCTTATCAACAAGATAGGCTTTGAGCTTGAGAAAAAATACGGGGTCGAGTATCTGCCGTCCGATTTCAAGAAGCGGGGCGGCTATCAGCGCTCGATAGTTCTGTCAAAGGAATACTGCCTGTATCGTCAGCAGTATTGCGGCTGCGTTTTTTCAATGAATACGGAGGTTTGATGATGAAAAAGTCAAAGAAAGTGTTTCTCGGTATCCTCAGCGCCCTGCTCGTTATCGTGCTCGTCTTGGGCGCGGTCGAGCTTTGGTATTATCCGCATTACCGCAAGCATATGACTGCGGTCGAGGTGAATGACGTCTCCGCCGACGGCGAGGTGCGGGTGATGAGCAGCAATCTGCGCTGCATTTCGCCGACCGATCTCGGCAGGAAGAGCTGGTTTTACCGAGCCGATCTCATAATCAAGAATGTCGAGATGTGCTCGCCCGACATAATCGGCTTCCAGGAGGCTACGAAGTATCACTACGCCTATCTTTGCAGCGGCCTGCCGCAGTATGACTCGGTCATTACTTACAGGGATGAAGAGTTGCTGTCCGAGGGCTGCCCGGTATTCTATCGCCGTGATAAATACGAGCTTGCCGACAAAGGCTCCTTCTGGCTCTCGGAGACTCCCGAGACCATGAGCAAGGATTGGGGCGCCGCCTGCTACAGAATTTGCAGCTATGTGATATTGACCGATAAGGCGAGCGGCGTGAAATTCGTCGTATTCAACACCCACCTTGACCATGTCAGCGACGAGGCGAGGATAAAGGGCATCGCCGTGGTGCTCGACAAGATAAAGCAGTTCGGCTCGCTGCCCGCAATGATAATGGGCGACTTCAACTGCGTTGAGGATTCCGAGACCTATAGAAGCGCAACCGAGAATTTCCTCGATGTCAAATATCAGACGGAGAATTCTGTCGGCGGCTGCACCTATCAGGATTTCGGCAGGCAGCTCGACAGGAAGCCCATCGACTATGTTATGATATCCAAAACGGGCTTCAAGGTCAATTCCTATCGAGTGGTCGACACGGTCTACGGCGGGGCATACCCGAGCGACCATTATCCGCTGCTTGTGAGCCTGAGTTTTGATAAATAAGGAAGGAGAATTACAATGGATTCAATTAAACTTGATACACGCACCGCTAAAATGATAGCCCACAGGGGCCTCAGCGGCATTGAGAAAGAGAATACGAACGCGGCTTTTATCGCCGCGGGCAACCGCAGCTATTTCGGCATAGAGACCGACGTTCATAAGACCGTTGACGGCAAATTCGTCATCATCCACGACGATACCACCGGCAGAGTGGCTATAGATGACATCGAGGTCGAGAAATCAACCTTTGAGACTCTCCGCAAACTCTCACTCTGCGACACCGATGATAAAAAGGGGAGAGCGGATCTGCATATCCCGACCCTCACCGAATACATAAGCACCTGCAAGAGATACGGCAAGACAGCCGTGCTCGAGCTTAAAAACGCTTTCACCTCCGACGAGATAGCCGCTATTTGCGACGAAATCAAGAGCTGCGATTACCTTGAGAATGTAATCTTCATCTCGTTCGTTTTTGATAATCTTGTTAAACTTAGAGAGAATATCCCCGAGAGCGAGGCGCAGTTCCTTGTCGACAGCTACTCCGACGATCTGCCGCAGCTGCTTGCCAAATACGGCTTTGATCTTGATATCCGCTATACGGAGCTTAACGCCGAGCGTATCGCCGCCGTCCATGCAGTCGGCGCAAAGGTCAACTGCTGGACCTGCAACGATAAGGACAGAGGCGAGGAGCTTTGCAAGTGGGGCGTTGACTTCATAACATCAAATATTTTGGAATAAGCATTTGGTATTGACATTTCGCATTTCTTTATGTATAATGAATACAAATTCAAGCCGATACGGATATTTTTTATCTATTTTGCTTGATAATTCAATGAAAGAAGGGTGATCTCTATGGCACGTTCGCTTGTTCCGCTGCTTCTGGTCGATAATCAGAATGTTATGTCTATCTTAAACGAAGGCGAGTTCAAATGCTGCCCGCTTACCTTTGAGGAGGCAAAGGCTATCATTGATATGCATGATGAGGATGACGTCATCAAGCTCTTCTCGGGGCACGACCTTGAGGATATAGTCTTTAACTACCTCGGCGTTGAGAACAGAAACTTTGAGTATAAAAACATCAAAGATATGCGGGTCGGACAGGATGTAATAGCCTTTAAGCTTTATGTCACTCCCTCCGAGACCCAGCCGATAATTGAGACGCCCATAGGCTCGCAGGCTAAGAAGATTCAAAACATCTATGTCACCTGTCAATACATATCAAGGCTGAAATGATTATTCGGCATTTAGCGCTGCGGCAAGACCGCGGCGCTTTTTTATACAATATCTGTTGCTTTTTGGATAACTATATGTTAATCTATTATTAACACTTTTTAATTTATAGGAGGAGAATTTATGCAGCAAACCAAGAACCGTATGCCTAAGGGATATCTTGCCATGTGGATAGCCATATCTTTGGCATATCTCATATGGATGGTATTCTTTATGAAGGATATCGTGCTTGTGAATTACGCTACCGTTGCCGAGCGTACGGTCGACGGAGTGCTCCATGCAAATATCAGCGGTATGCTCGGTCACGAATGGCTCTATCCGGTGTGGGTCGTTCTCTCCACCGTGTGTCTGCTGATGTTCATCTTCTACATAAAGGATATTCTCTATGCCCCGCAGCTCACGAAGGCAATAAAGGCTTTTTGTCTTGTCGGCATCATCTTCGGCTGTGTTTACGTTACATGGTACGGCTTCTTCGGCGATCAGCCCTTCATCGAGAAGGTCAAGACAATAACAGCAAGCATGATAGGCCTTGATTTTCCTTGGCATTTCAGAGGCTGGGGCGTTTTCGCCTCAATGACCATCTTCACCAACACCATGTTTGCCTACAGACGTTATGACTATAACAGCAAGCTCGGCGTTATCCTCGGCTCGATAGGCAGCGCCGCAATATTCGTCACTATCAACTGCCCGTCAATGGGTGAGGAGATGCACCTTGATTCCCCCCGCTGCATGGCTCATTGGGCGGGTGCACTCATCTTCGCATTCTGCTGCGCTGCTCCGATGGTTATCCTGCTTTTCAGCAAGGCGAGGAAAGAGAAAGGCGCGTTCCTTGCTGCCTTCATCATCTTCTGCGCAATACTTGCTACCATGCTCGTGCTGCTCATAACCGTCGGCAAGAGTGCGATAATCGAGAATATTCCGATGCAGGCGGCGTATATCCTGCTCTTCC
>FR888170.1:14598-17790 GCA_000431775.1 Clostridium sp. CAG:413
TGAATTTCACAAATATATTTGAAAAGAAAGCCGCTGCAAAAGAGGCGGTCGCCGCATAAAGACAATATCTAACTCAGAAAAGGAGTCCGAAATGAACACTATAAGAACCGATTCCACAAGATTTGTCGACGAGCTCGGCAGAGAGAGGATATTCAACGGCGTTAACATCGTTGATAAGAGCGATTATAAGCCCGGTGAGCAGAAGTATGCTTACACCGTCGATGATGAGCTGCTGTCTGAATTCCGCGACAAGGGCTTCAACCTTATCCGGCTCGGGTTCACATGGGCGAAGCTTGAGCCGACCCCGGGTGATTATAATGATGAATACCTTGATGAGATCGATCGTATACTTGAGCTTTGCGAGAAATACGGAATATATGCCTATCTCGATATGCATCAGGATCTTTATTCGCCCAAGTGCAACGGCGACGGCGCGCCGGCATGGGCTACAATAACCGATCAGTATGAAGTCAAGCCCATCAAGGGCGTTTGGGCTGCCGGATATTTCTGGGGCAAATACTGCCAGAGGGCGTTTGACAATTTCTGGGCTAACCGTGAGGTGAACGGAAAGGGGCTCCAGGAATGGTATGCCGACTGCTGGGTTCATGTTGCAGAGAGATTCAAAGACAAGCCCGCTCTCTTCGGCTTCGACCTGATGAATGAGCCGTTCCCCGGCATGGCTGCGGGCAAGGCTTTTAAAAAGCTGGTGCTTAAAGCGGGCAGGGTCATTCTCTTTGACCGCGAGATAAAGCACGGCAAGCTCTTTGCTGACGCCGTTTTCTCAAAGGACAGGGTGCCCAAAGTGCTTGAGCAGATATCGTCAAGCGTCGTCAGGAAGGCGACCTCCGTGTTCGACGACTGCATCCGTGATTTCGATATAAATAAATACGCTCCGTTCCTCTCGAGAGTTACCAAGGCTATCAGAGGCGTGACCGATAAGGGCGTTATAATGCTCGATAACTGCTACTGGTCAAACACCACCGTTCCGTTCTCCGCTCCGCCGATAACCGTCGACGGCAAGAGGGAGCAGAATCAGGCGTTTGCACCCCATGCTTATGACTTCATGGTCGATACCGAACTTTACAAGTATGCGAGCAACGAGAGAGTCAGCGGCATGTTTGCCCAGCATAAGAAGTCTCAGGACAGATTACATATGCCCGTTATCGTCGGCGAATGGGGCGGCGGCGGAGAGGGCGAGGGCTGGCTGCCCCACGTCAGCTTCCTGCTTGATATGTTTGACTCCAACAAGTGGAGCAACACCTATTGGTGCTACACCGACGGCTGGCTTAAGACCCCGCTGATGAAGATATTCTCACGCCCGTACCCCAAGGCGATACCCGGCGTTATAGAATCCTATCACTGCGACGAGGATAAGAAAGTGTTCTCTCTTGCGTTCGAGAGCGAGTGCGGCGGCGATGCCGTTATCTGCGTGCCGAGAGATATCGTCTCGATCACCGTTGACGGCGCAAAGGCCGATTATACAAAAGAAAACAGCGATGTTACCGTCAAGGTTTCGGGAGGCAGACATACTGTTGAAGTGCGTTTTAACTGAAAGGAGAAGCTATGGCTGATTCAAAAATCATAAGACAGGCTGCGTTTGAGCCTTGCGAAAAAATGCTGAAGGGCGGTCTCCACTGCCACACCACCCGTTCCGACGGCTCGGGCACTCCCGAGGAGGTCGAGCGCTATCATGCCGTCCACGGCTATGATTTCCTTGCCCTCACCGACCACAGGGTTTATAACCGCACCGATTACGCTCCCGATGCGGGGCTGCTCATAATCCCCGGCATGGAGTTTGACGCGGGGTTTGATAATGATATCGGCTTTCGCTGCTTCCACACCGTTTGCCTTGGCCCGAATGACGAGAGCAACGGTTTCGCCGACGGCGACAGATTCGAGAGCGGCAGGGTGCATGACCAGTTCGATTTCCAGCAGTATCTTGATTGGATCCATTCCAAGGGCAACATCACTTTCTATTGTCACCCCGAGTGGA
Source organism: Clostridium sp. CAG:413 (assembly GCA_000431775.1). Classification (GTDB taxonomy): domain Bacteria; phylum Bacillota; class Clostridia; order Oscillospirales; family Acutalibacteraceae; genus CAG-177. The sequence goes on from FR888170.1 coordinate 16,592, forward strand.
GTTCAACTCCGGCGAGATATTTTGATAAGCTCATCGGCGAATTCGCTATGGAGGTCTGGAACAGCGGCTGCGTAATGGATAACGACATGGACGTTGACGCTCCCTATTGGGATGAAATGCTCGGTCTCGGTCACAGGATTTGGGGCGTTGCTGTCGACGACGGTCACCCCATGCGTCAGCACTGCAACGGCTGGGTCATGGTCAACGCCGAGAAGAGCGACAAGGCGGTGCTTGATGCGCTTGTCAAGGGCGCGTTCTACTCCTCCTGCGGCCCTGAGATCAAGGATTTCTATGTCGAGGACGGCGTAGCTCATGTCGAATGCTCACCCTGCGCCAAAATACGCTTCCACGCCGACCGCCACCCGACTCGTATAGTTAAGGCTGATGACGGCAGACTTATAACTCACGCCGAGCGTGATCTCAGAGACGATTACAGCTATATCCGCGCGACCGTCGTTGATGTCAACGGCAAAATGGCGTGGACAAATCCCATATATGTAAAATAACATACCATAATAAAATTTCGGGGCTGCGAATTTATCGCAGCCCCGATTTTGTATTTCGCTTTAACGATCAGTAGGTGACGACGAATTCCTGCTTCCAGGTGCCGAGGACCTTGACCTCGATGAGGTTGAGCTTTTTCCAAGCGACCTTGCCCTCGATGGTGACAGGTTCGCTGACCTTAAGAGAAGTCACTCTGCCGAATTCGTCTATTTCGGCGGTCAGGGTCATGCCCGTGTAGGTGATGTGGCACTCGTTGATGGTCAGGGGGTCGAGATCCTCCTGAGTGAGCGCAAGTGTATCGGCGCAGGAGGCGTGATGCTTCGGAACGAAGTTGATATCGTTGCCGTCCTCGCTGATGAGGGTGATAACAACCTTGCTGCCCTTGCCGTTTGCGGTGCAGGTGGCGCTCTTGACGCCTGCGGGGGTCAGATTGCTGGCGTAGGGCTTGTCGTCAACGGGGAAGAAGGATGCGGCGGTCTTGCCGGAGCTGCTCTTGCCGTTGACAAAGGTCTGAGTCTCGTTCTTGGGGTAATCATTCGGCAGAACGCCCTCGACAACGCCCTGAGCAAGGCCTATGGAGATCTCCTCAAGGCTCGATACCGTGCCCTGGGTACGCTTGACGGTCATTTTGCCGGGATACTTCTTAGCGCCGTTGACCGCGTTGTTGTAGTATGTAACGATATCGGCGACCGAGC
>FR888171.1 GCA_000431775.1 Clostridium sp. CAG:413
TTACACAAGGGAGCCTTTAAAGTGCGTAATTTTCAGAATGTAAATGCTTAAAGCGGAGGAATCGTGATGCAGTCAAAGCACAATAAGCAGCTCGTTCCTCTTGCACGGGCGCTGCGAAAGAATATGACAAAAGAGGAGAGGCGGTTGTGGTATGATTTCCTGCGTGACTATCCCGTCCGTTTCTCCCGGCAAAAGGTGCTCGGGCGATATATTGCGGATTTTTACAGTGCAGAGGCTAAACTGATTATAGAGCTTGACGGCTCGCAGCACTATGAGGATGAAAACATTCGGAAAGACGCTCGGCGCACGGAATTCCTTGAGGCATACGGACTGAGGATAATTCGAGTGGCGAACAATGAGATCACTGAAAATTTTGACGGCGTTTGCGACTATATTGATGCCGTTGTGAGGGAAGCGTGCGCTTCTAATCGGCGGTGAATGCGGTCGATTTTTAGTTAAATATAGGTGCAAAAGCTGCCGCTGTTTGATATAGAATTCGCACTCGCCCACGCCTCCCTTGTGTAAAGGGAGGTGGC
>FR888172.1 GCA_000431775.1 Clostridium sp. CAG:413
TTATTTCACATTTTGCATATGCAAAAAATTCCGCCTATCTTTTTGCACCGAACAAGCCTATGAAGCAGCTTTTAGCACCACGCAACAATTAACCGACGGCCTCCAACTCATATATTGGGTTGGGGGTCGTTGATTTTCAGCTTGGCTATGGCTTACAAAAAGGTTTTATACAAATTTTCAGCGCGGGTATGAGTAGACAAAAGCGATATTTTATGGTAGAATGATTATATATTTACCACCGAAAGGACGGGATGACATGACCGAGCTTAAATACTGGGAGAATCCCTACATCATAAAGGAGAACAAGGAGGACGGGCACAACACTGCGCCCGCCTATCCGACCGCGAAGGCGGCTCTGGAGGGCGGAGAGCCTCCGCTGCGCCTGTCGCTGAACGGCGAATGGAAAATCTACTGGCAGCAGGGCGTTGACGACTTGCGCACTGATTACTACGCCGACGGCTTTGACGACTCCGCATGGGACGACATCACCGTGCCCTCCCTCTGGCAGCTCAAGGGCTACGGCAAGCCCATCTATCTCTGCGCCTATCTGCCCCACGCCCTCTCGACCGTCAAGAGCGAGATCCCCAAGATCGACCATTCGCAGAATGAAATAGGCATCTACCGCCGCAGCTTTGAGCTGGGCGAGGAATTCGCGGGCAAGGAGCTTTTCATTCATTTCGGCGCGGTCAAGGCCGGCTTCTTCCTCTATATCAACGGCCACAGGGTCGGCTATTCACAAGGCTCGATGACCCCCGCGGAATTCGACATCACCGAATACGTTAAGGCCGGCAAAAATCAGATAACCGTCGAGGTATTCCGCTACACGGACGGCACCTACCTCGAGGATCAGGATATGTGGTTCCTCTCGGGCATCTATCGCGACGTGTATATCTACGGCGAGGAGAAGCTCTGCATCCGCGATATCTTTGCGAACGCCTCACTCGACGAGAGCTACACAAACGGCACGCTCGGGCTTGAAGTGACGCTCGACAATTACGCCGCGCCCGCCGAATGCACCGTCGAAGCCTCGCTCTGCGTCGGCGGCAAGATGAAAAAAATCGGCTCGGAGAAAGTGACCGCAGCAGGCGACAAGACCGTGCTCCGATTCTCCCACATCGAGGAGAACGTCAAGCGCTGGTCGGCCGAGGAGCCGAATCTCTACAAGCTCGTAGTTACCCTCAAATGCGGCAGAAAGACCCTCAGCGCGAAGTGCATCCGCATCGGCTTCAAAAAGATAGAGATAAAAGGCAACGTGCTGCTCGTCAACGGCAAGCGCGTCGTTATCAAGGGCGTCAACAGGCATGACTTTGACCCCGACAACGGCTGGGCAGTGCCCCGCGAGAGATATTATCAGGATCTCTACATGATGAAATGCGCCAATATCAACGCCATTCGTACGAGCCACTACCCCAACGCCGAGATATTCTATGAGCTTTGCGACGAGCTGGGCTTCTATGTGATGGACGAAGCCGATGTCGAGAGCCACGGCGTGCGCCGCAAGAACTGCCCCGGCGACAACCCCGAATTCAAGGAGGCCGTTGAGGACAGGGCAAGGCGTATGGTGCTGCGTGACAGGAGCCATGCCTGCGTCTGCTTCTGGTCTCTCGGCAATGAGGCGGGCGACGGCAAAAACTTCACCTATGAGAAAGAGGCCATCCTTGCTCTCGACAAATCAAGACCCATCCACTACGAGGGCGATTTCGACTTCACCAAGAGCGACTTCATCAGCCGCATGTATCCCGTTGAGTCGATAGTCGGCAAGCTCCGCCGCAAGGAGGAGATAAAGACCACCCTCTACGACAACGTCGCGAACACTCTCGCCGCGGATAACAAGCCCGTGCCCGCCGAGGTATACGCCGATCACCCCGTCATTTATTGCGAATACGCCCACGCCATGGAGAACAGCCTCGGCAACTTCAAGGAATACGTCGATGATTTCGAGCAGTTTGACCATATGTGCGGCGGCTTCATCTGGGACTATGTCGATCAGTCCATCCGTCGCGTTGAGGACGGCAAGGAAAAATGGCTCTACGGCGGCGACTTCGACGAGGGCAACACAAGCTATTATTTCTGCGCCAACGGTATCATCACGGCGGACAGAATGCCTCAGCCCTCATACTACGAGGTCAAGAATGTTTACTCGAATCTGGAAGCTGCGGACTGCGATTGCAGGAGCGGCAAGATAGTCATAAAGAATAAAAATCTCTTTGTATCGACCGCCGACGTTGCAATTCATTGGAGCGTCACCGTTGACGGCGACACGGTCAAGAGCGGGGATATCACCGACTTCACCGTTGAGCCGCTCTCGGAGAGGGAGCTTCAGCTCCCCGTCAGCCTCGCCGACTCTCCCGAGGGCGAGGTCATACTGACTGTTTCGTTCATTCAGAAGAAAGACAGACCCTGGGCAAAGGCGGGCTACGAGATCAGCTTCAATCAGCTCATGCTGCGTGAAGCCCCCGCCGCCAAGAGGCGCCCCGCGGTCGGCACGCTTAAATTCGCTCAGAACGGGCAAAATATCAGCGTGGTCGGCGACGGCTTCAGCGCCAAGATAACCGCAGGCGCGCTCTCGTCGCTCGAATACGACGGCAAGGAGCTTATCGAGGCGGGCTCTCCGCTGCGCCCCGACTTCTTCAGAGCCTTGACCGATAACGACAGGGGCTATCTGAATTTTGCCCCCGCTCTCGCAGGGATACATCCTCTCTATCAGTGGAAGCGCTCGACGAATATGACCGTCGCCTCCTCCGTCAAGGCCGCCTCGACCCCGTCGGGCGTTGAGGTCGTCGTCAAGTGGAAGGCGCCGTTTGTTGCGGGCGTTTCGACAAGATATCTCTTCTCCCCCGCGGGCGAGGTCACCGTGAAGCACACGGCGGCAGGCCTCTTTCTGCCGATGCTCAAGGTCGGCATGAGAGTGGGCATAAAGAGCACGCTCGAGAATGTCGAATGGTACGGCAGAGGCCCGCAGGAGACCTATTGCGACCGCAAAACGGGCGCCAAGATCGCCCGCCACTCCTCCACCGTTGCAAAGCTGGAGCACAGATATATGCGCCCGCAGGAGAACGGCCACAGGACGGACACCCGTTCGCTCGAGATAACCGACGCGGCAGGCTCGGGCATTGTGATAGACGCAATGGATATCCCGTTCGGCTTCAACCTCGGCTACTACACCCCCGAGAAGCTCGACAGGGCAAAGCACCTCTTTGAGCTTGAGAAGGATAACTGCATCACCCTCTGCCTTGACGCGGCGGAGAGGGGCGTCGGCGGCGATATGCCCGGCTGCGCCTATCTGCACAAGCCCTATAAGCTCAGGAGCGGCAAGACCTACTCCTTTGAATTCAGGATATCTAAGAAATAAGGTAAGGCAATGAATAAGACCAATGTGATCCGCCTGCTCGAGGCGGCAAAAATTCCGTATGAACTGCTCGAATATCCCGTGGACGAGAGCGATCTCTCGGGCGAATCGGCGGCAAAGAAGCTCGGCAAGGACCCGGCGCAGATATTCAAGACGCTGGTCTTTGCGGGCGAAAAGAACGGCTTCGGCGTCTGCTGCATCCCCTCGTGCGAGGAGCTTGACCTAAAAAAAGCAGCCAAAATCTTCGGCGAAAAAAAGATAGAGATGCTGCACGTCAAGGATCTGCTCAAGACCACGGGATATATCCGCGGCGGCTGCTCCCCGATAGGGATGAAAAAGCAGTTCCCCACCGTCATTGACGAGACCGCCGTTCTCTTTGACAAGATTTATGTCAGCGCGGGGGTCAGGGGTGAAACGGTCGGCGTTGAGCCGAACACCCTCGCCGAGTATATCGGCGCCCGCCTGCTCGACGTGACAGCGGAATAAAAAAGCGACCGTATCGCCGATTTTTTCGGGATACGGTCGTTTCGTTTTCGGTTGTCAGGCGGCGGTAGTGCCGTCCATAGCGGTGGTCCCTGCGGGGGCGGCGCTGCTCATGTTATCGGTGAGCATTTGGGACATCTCGGTGAGCCTCTTATCCGTATGGTTCGGGTCGGTCACGGTGCCGTTATTTGACTTGTTGCAGCCCGTGAGGACTGCCGCTATCAGCAGCAGTGCGGCTGCAATGGCTGTCACCGTCTTTTTCATTTATCTCATACTCCTTTTCGTTGAGTTAACCGAGCGGCCGAGCCGCTCCCGTTTGCAAATAGTTTGCGCCGGAGCATGAGGATTTATTCATTTTTTTAATTTAACGCCGTCGTGCTCTCTTCAGTGCGATATTTCACCGTGTAGTCCTTACCGAGCAGCTCGAGATCCGCTTCAAATTTGCCGTAGGCCGCAAGCCCCTCGCCTAGGGAGACGAGCCACGCCGAATCGTCAAACTGAGCGGTGGTGCCTTTAAGCTCCGCCTTTGCCTTGCCGTATGCTTCTTCATTATTATAGAAATAATATGAGCATTCGGCGGTCTTTTTTTCGTTCTCATAGTCAGCGACGACATATTTGACATAATTATTCGCATGGGCGTAAACGACTATGCGCTGGGTCTTGTAGGTGATGCCGAAGCTCGCTATTTTGTCAAGCTGGGCGTCGTTGACGGGTATCTGTGATATCTCTCCGTCGCCGTTTTTGCCCGAGCAGGCGGTGAGAGCGCCGAGCACGGCGCAGAGCAGCAGGATAACGCTGATAAATTTTTTCATATCAATTCTCCGTTACGCTTATTTTGCGTTTTCATTATATATAATACTCGCCGAAAAGTCAAACGGTTGTTTGCCGCGTTTTCAGGATAAAATGATTTCGCTTGAATTCAATCAGACCCTCGCTCTGCATTTTGCCAAGCTCCTGCGACAGACCGCTGCGCTCGACTGAGAGGTAATCCGCCATTTGCAGGCGGGTGAACGGGATATCGAATTCCGCCGAGCCGCAGCGCTGCGCCTGCGACGAGAGGTAGGAGAGCAGCTTCGCCCTGGTCGAGCGCTGCTCGAGGTGGGTTATTTTTTCGTTAAGGCGCAGATTCTTGGCCGCCAGCTCGGCAAGCAGATTTTTTATCATCCTGCCGCAGGCGGGTCTGTGACAGCCGCTGTCGCAAAGCAGCCGCTTGACGCTCACAAACAGTGCCCTGCACTCCTCGCAGGCGATCACGCCGACATTTGACTCCGCTCCGCCCGAGCAGGCGAACGCCTCGCCGAAGCAGTCCCCAACCCCGACGGAGGCGAGAATATTCCTGTTGCCCCAAAAATCCTCACGCAGGATAAGCCCGCTGCCCGAGAGCAGCACTCCCACGCCCTCGACAGGCTCGCCCGCGCGCAGGATGAATTCATCTTTTTTAAAATTTTTGATCTTTGCGCCGAAAATTTCGAGAGTCTGCAGTATCTCCCCGTCGCTGATGCCCGCAAAAAGCGGCGAAGAACGCAAAATGGATAAAAATTCTTTCATTTTTTGTCGCCTCCGTTGATTTTTCAACCGACTTCCCGCTGCAATTGTACTATAATCAAGGCACAGAGTCAAGCACGGCTCGTAAAATCCGAAGGAGGCAGTGAAATGCTCAGAAAGATAATTCACATTGATGAGGATAAATGCAACGGCTGCGGCGCGTGCGCCAACGCCTGCCACGAGGGAGCCATCGGCATGGTGGACGGCAAGGCGAAGCTGCTCAGGGACGATTTTTGCGACGGTCTCGGCGACTGCCTGCCCGCCTGCCCGACGGGGGCGATAACCTTTGTTGAACGTGAAGCGGCGGAATACAACGAAGCGGCGGTCAAGGCGAGCAAGGCCGAGAAAAGCGGCGGCACGCTGCCCTGCGGCTGCCCCGGCACGCACTCAAAGCGCATAGAGCGCCACGATCGACCCGAATGCGGCGAAGAGAGCCACGTCCACGCCCGCAGTATGCTCTCGCAGTGGCCTGTGCAGATAAAGCTCGTGCCCGTGAACGCCCCGTACTTTGACGGCGCAAGACTGCTCGTCGCCGCCGACTGCACCGCCTACGCCTACGGCGCATTCCACGAGGACTTCATCAAAAATCACATCACGCTTGTCGGCTGCCCGAAACTCGACAGCGTTGATTACTCCGAGAAGCTGACCGAGATAATCCGCACAAACGACATTAAAAGCGTGTCCGTCGTGCGTATGGAGGTGCCCTGCTGCGGCGGGCTTGAGAACGCCGTGAAGAAGGCGCTTCAGGCGAGCGGCAAATTCATCCCGTGGCAGGTCGTGACGATCTCGACCGACGGGCGAATACTTGACAGATAAACGGCAAAACTATAGTTGCCGCCCTCTTCGCCGCCGCGCGGGGAGGGCGGATGGAAATTTTTTCATCAAATCCGCAGGAAAATCAAAATTTCTCTTGACAAGCCGCCCTTGTTTTGATATAATCCTTTTTGCAGTTGCGGATGTAGCTCATCTGGTAGAGCGCCACCTTGCCAAGGTGG
>FR888173.1:0-5677 GCA_000431775.1 Clostridium sp. CAG:413
GGCATTTTAAAAGCCGAAGCACGTGCGCTGAGCTTTTCGTATACCTCTTCAACGGTGGTTGAATAAGAGAGTTCAAACTCTCTCGGGGCTGTTGCCGTTGCAATTGATTTAATGTCTGCCATAGTTTTTCCTCCAATATATTATTCCGTGCTTTAGTTAACACGGTAGGTTATGATTTTCGGCACTTTTCTGCCAAAGTGCGTAATTCATTTACCAAATCCTCGTTATATATTTCCGCATTGATTTCTGTGCCGTCGTTCATCTTAAAATAAAGAAAGTATCCGCCGCCGTCGAGAACAAAGGCTTTAATTCGCGGAGGTTTATACTTCTGAGCCTGTAAAATAAGGTCTTGCTCTTTCACAGCTTCGAGTATTGCCGCAGCGTCCTGCGTACTTACTTTTTTATTCTCAAATTCAACCCTTGGATTTTCATAATCGTAGGAATAGTTTGCATCAAAAAACCATTCTTCATTTTCTTTTTTAAGAGAATAAACATAAGAATCCGTGTAACTCATTGACGAACAGGAAAAACTGATTACACTCAGACCCTGCTCTTTCACAACGTCAAGTATTGCCGCGGCATCCTGTGCGCTTACTTTTTTATTCTCAAATTCTACCCTTGGATTTTCATAGTCGTAGGAATAGTTTGCATCAAAAAGCCATTCCTCATTTTCTTTTTTGAGAGAATAAACATAAGAATCCGTGTAGCTCATTGACGAACAGGAAAAACTGATTACACTCAGATCTGCCGCAGTGTATTTTTTCTTTGCTCCGCAGCCGAAAAGACCTATAGGTAATAACAGCATAAGCAAAAATAAGCTCGCTTTTTTAATGCAGTCTGCTCGCTTCAAATTACAAGCGTGCTCCGCATTCGGGGCAGAATTTCGGCATAGGCTGACCGTTTGCCGGAGTCCATCCGCAGCTCGGGCAGCGTGAAGGCATTGCTGCAGGCTTTGCACAGCCGCAGCCTTGGCAGAATTTGCCTTCGTTACGTGTGCCGCAGGATGAGCAAAACCAGGAAGCGTCAACTGTTTGCGGTGTAACGGGTGCAGCATTATTATAGGCGTTGTTTTGAACCTGAGCGGATGCTGCTGCGGTATAGGCGACATTTTGGACCGTGTTGCCTGCAAATCCGCCCATATTCTGCTGCGGCTGACCGTAGCCCTGATTCATTTGGCTGTAGCCTTGGTTTACGGAAGCTCCGCCCTGCTTCATCTGCTGGCAAAGCTGCATAACCTGAACGGCTGTTTCATAAGCGTTCATAAGCTCCATCTGATTGCCCGATGAAATGCCCGACGTTACATCAAAACCTATCGGGTTCGTTATATATTGGTCGGTAACACGGAAGCAAACTCTTACGTTGGATACCTCAAGGATTTCGTTAGGCGAGGAATATGAGCTTGAATTACGCACAAACGGCTGAGCGGCAAGCGGAATATTGAGCATGGATGTATTCATCATATTGTTCATTCGGTTCATGTTTCCGCCGAAGCCGCCCTGATTGTTAAGCTGTCTGTTGTCGAAATCATCCCTGTTGTCGGGGATACCGTCGTTATCCGAATCGTCAAGTGTTCTGTATTCCGGCTCGATCCAGAAATCCTGAAGCTGAGAAAACTCAAACACCTGAGGGTTACCGCTCCTGAAATCTCTGTTATCAATAGCAAAGATAAACCAGCGGTGATTAAAATCCGCTTGAAGCGTACTGTTTCTTCCGCCCGCCGCTGCGGTGCAGTTAAACTGCTGATACTTCTGCTTGTTCTGCTCTCTCTGTTCAAGGTGAGCTTTAACATCCTGAACGGTTCTCTGCTTCCAGCCGCTTGTGAATGAGCCTAACTTTTGCTTGCAGTCTGAGCAAAGCTGCCCGTCCGAAAGCTTTTTCTGAGTGAGCAGATTGACTTTATCACCGCATATGTCACAGAACTTTTTGTCAAATAATCCCATAAAAGATTCCTCCTTTTTAATGCACTTTAATTATACTTTTTCGCCTTAATGCCCTTTAAGAAAGCCTATTCAATGCCTTTCATATCGGAAATATTATCGTCATATAATTTCTCCGGTCTGAAGTCAACAATATAAGCTTCATCTCCGCAAGGAACAACAAGGTAATATAAATGCTGTGTTTTTGAATTGCCGTAGTATGTGTTGACCTTAAAAACGCCCTTGAAGCCGGCAATCTCGCACGCTTTGGTAAGTCACATTATAAAAATTCCTTCAAGCAATTAATTTTTGCCCTTTATCCGTTCCCGAGAGCTTCCCATGTGTCATTCAACGCATCGTAAAAATAAACAAGGTTGTCACACACTCCGTAATAGCGCTCTCTGACGAATTGGTCGTCTCTGTTTGTGCCAAGCGCAAAAATCCAGCACGGGCGCCCGTCAATTTCCTGGCTTTGCCCTGTATATTGCACACTCATACCGATATTTATGTAGTATTGCACCTCTTGAGACTCCAAAAGAATTTCTCTGGCTATTGCAACATTTTTATCCTCGGCTTCACTGTCGTCGCCGTAATCACTGTATATGGAAAAATCATAAAAATTCTCAGCGACAAGATGTCCGTCCATCCCTGAGAGCATCGGAAACACCGAAAAAGAGCTGTTTCCCTTTTCAAAAAACAGCGATACGTTTGAGTGTATTTCGCTTTCATTGCAGCGCAGTAAAAAATAATCAATTCCGTAGCCGCTGTATTTATAAATTACATCGTCGGTCTTTACGGAGTATTCGCCGTTATCGGTTATTTCCGCCCGATAAACAGAAGCAATGTATTCAGTATCGGCAATAACTACCGCATACAGCTCCGCACCGCCGACGTTTACAAGGGGAGAGCCGCAGAGGAAATCATATTTATCCGCATACTGACTGTTATCTAAAAAGCTGTAAACCTCCTGCTCATTCGCCTCATAGCCGACATAACCGATATAGGCAACACCAACCGATTCGTTGTTATCGAGAATGGTTTTTTGAAGCCTCGAAAGATCGGTGTCATTTTGCACGGTCGTCAAGTGGGAGACATCGGTTGTTTTGTTTTCGGTCAAATCAGGATCATCGGAGGGTTTCGCCTCACAGCCCGAAAACGCGGCAAGCACAGCCAGAGCTATAAGTAAGGTTAAAATATATTTACTTAGCTTCATCATATCATCCGCCTTTCTTTAAGCCTGCAAATAAATATTCGGCAAACCGGTCTGTTCTGCTCGGCAGTCAAACAGCTTTGCATTATTATTTAATCGGTCATTTATACACTGTCGATAACCGAAGCAAAGTAGTTTTCGAAAACTGAGCCGAACAGGAAAGCATCGATAAAGCCGTCACGCTTTGCTTGCCGGACACTTTCCGAAAGAGCCGCGTCGTTCTCGTCGCTTATAAATAAAATAATACGACATTCCGGGGTGCTTTTTCTGACCTTTTTTGTTATTTCCATTCGTTCCGGGAACATCCAAGGAGAGTAATCCTTTACTTCCATCAAAAGCACGTCGGATTTATGCAATTTGCACCATTCGGCGGTTGAATCGGGCGATTCGGAAACAACAACCTGGCAATCCTCCAACTCCTGCATGAGCATTCTTTCCATATTGTGCGCATGAATGGCACTTTGAATGTCCAAAACGATCTTTCTCATTCCCATCACCGCCTTGTTACTCATTTTCTTTTTCACTTATAATTGTACTTATTTTTTCCCGTTTGTCACTGGCATTTGTGCCAGTAACTGCAGAAGAAGTATTTGTTTTCCGAGACTGTTTGTCAAATAGCACAAAAAACCTCGGCCTTTGAAGCCGAGGATATTTTTTGAGTTATTCATCTTTTAATGTTGTAACCATCAGCTTGTTTTCAATCGCGGTGGCTACCAGCGCTTCACGGTTTTCAAAGTTGCCTGTTTCTGAACTATGCGATGACGGACGGAAAGCCCCCATGCGGTAAAAAGACCGATATAAATAAAGCTGCGCAGATAGGAAAACAGTAAGGAATAAAAATCGCCTTTTCCGATGAAGCGGAAAGTATATGCAACGGCGACCGCAAGCATCACATTTCCGACTATCATCAAAGTTCTCTTTTTCCTTTCAATCATACAGCTTCCCTCATTTTATCGAATATAGGCTTACAAAATGATTATAGCATGACATCAGGCTTTTTCAACAACCGACATTTTCGATTTAATTCAGCTTCAAGGTTATGAATAAAAAGCCGTGTGCGGAGCTTGCCGCACACGGCTTGAATTATTCGGATACAATACCTGCCTCGATCAAGCCGCGCAGAAACTCATCGGCGTCGCTTCTTATCGTCGCTTCGTCGGCGTCGAACTCGATCTTCATTGCTTCAACTATCTCGTCGCGGGTCTTGCCCTCGCACAGGCGGTCATAGATAAAAGCGCCGCTCTCTGAGAGTGTGAAGATGCCGTTATGCTCTATAACGCTCTTGCCCACGGGGATGAGCATCGTCTCGCCCGCGACCCTCCTGACCACATAATCTTTATTGATCCTCATGTTTTTCGCTCCTGATCTCGTCGGCTCGCTCGGCAATGAACCGAGCCGTGTATTCGCTCATCTCGCACAGATATTTCGGCGCAAGGTCAAACCTGCCCGTCTCGCACTTGCACGCCGCCGCGCAGACGGGGCAAAGCGGGCGCAGCTTGCAGTTAACGCACTCGGCGGGGGTCCGTATCTCGGCGGTCGCCTCTCTCACCTCGCGCCAGCACTCCGCAAGCCCCGGCTCCAAGGCATTTCGGCTCTCGCCGTTTATCATGCCGCAGGGATTCACATTGCCGAGGCGGTCGACCCACAACGCCGACCTGCCCGCACGGCAGCGCACTCCCCGCTCGGCCTCGATATCGTCGACGCATTCGCTTTCACTGTCAAAAAACGCATCCAGATTATCCGCACGGCGCAGGAATTCCTCCTCGCCGAGGGTCAACAGCGAATATTTCACTCTGTAGTAAGCCGCCTGCTCGGGAGTGAATCTCGCGGGATTTGAGCCGACGCTGCCCGCATCACGCCGCACAGGCGGATACATATAGGTCGTCAGCTTCATATTAAGCCCCATGTCGGCGGTCAGGCGGCAAAGCCGCTCGATATCGCCGCAGTTATCGGGCGTCACGCTGCAGTTTATCTTAACATCGACACCGATATCCTGCATTCTCCTGATGTTGGCGATGACCTTTTCAAATGCGGGCACTCCGCAAAGGCTGCCGTATGTTCCGTTATCCGCACCGTAGAGCGAAATATTAAGCTTCGTCGGCGGTAGCTCCTCAAAAAGGCGGGCGATCCTGTCGCCGAGAAGCGAGCCGTTGGTATTTATCGAGATAACGAAGCCCATGCGCTTCAGGGCGGTGTATATCTCGGGGAAATCCGGCCTTGAGAGCGGCTCGCCTCCCGTTATCAGCAGGAATATCACGCCGAGCTCCTGCGCCTGTCTGCCGAGGGATATCCATTGCTCGGCGCTGAGCTCGCCGCAGCGGGAGGCACCTGCGGAGTGAATGTAGCACATCTTGCAGTTAAAATTGCAGCCCGAGGTCAGCTCAAAGGTCGCCGAAGCGGGTATACCGAGGCTCGCACAGCGGGCATTTAGATATCTCGATATCATCGGCTCGGCCGAGGGGCGTTCAGCCCTTATTTTCTCCATAAAGCAGCCTCCAGCGCTTCAACGCTTCTCTCATCGGGTGTGCAGACCAGCCGCACCACGGGCACC
>FR888173.1:5704-31841 GCA_000431775.1 Clostridium sp. CAG:413
CGCCCCACCCTCGGCAGCTATCGCCGCAGCAGCCTCAACGCTGCTCTGCACGCTCGTATCATAGGTCATTTTGCCGAGCAACTCTCTGAAAGCCTCGGGTGCGGGCACGGGCGTGACGGTATTCTCACTCGCCTGCCCGAGCAGCACTATCGCCTTGACGGGTGCGCTCTCATCAAGAGCAATGCCCGACGAGCCGCAGAATGCCGAGCCGTAAGCGCGCACCCCGCCGCCCTCAAGCCTTATCACGGCTCTGTCGCCGTTGACGGTGAGCGCGCCGCGGTATTTGCTCCAAAGCGCCGCCTGAGTGGATTTGCCCGCCTGCTTGTTGCCCGCAAAGAGTATCCCCTCCCCGCCGACGGTTATAAACGACGAATGGAGAAAAGCGGCTTTCACCTCGAGCAGCCTGTCGGGGATATCAAGTGCGTCTATTATCATTGAATCCCAAAGCCCGCCGCAGTGATCAATATAAAGCTCCTCCGTATCACCGCGAACAAGGCAGGCATAATCCCTGTAGCCGCCCTCGGCGGGGTCAAAGAACGCCGTGTAATAATACTCCCTGCCGCCGTGCTTCACGCGACGGTATCTGCCGTTTCGCTTTCCTTCGCCGACCTGCGGCAGCGGCGAGCGGCGCACCGTGATATGACCGTGTGCCTCGGCTTCATCGGTCAGGAAGCGTTCAAAATTCGCATTGCCCGATATTCGCTCCTCGCTCTCGACGCAAAGGGCAAGCCCGGGGAATTTATAAGTTCTCTTATACATAGGTGATATACAGTATCTTAGATCCGCCGTCAAAATGCGGCGGGGCGGTCTTGGCAAGCTTGCCCGACGGCATATCGCCGAGCTTTATGCGGTAGGTTATGCCGCCGAAAAGTCCGTTTGAATCGGTCGATTTATAATAAACATAGACGTTGCCGACCTGCTTGCCCGAGACATTCTTAACGCCGAGCACTCCAGCCGAAGCGGACAGCTCAAAGATATCCGAATGAAGAGAAGGGGTATCGGTGAACTCGAGGCTTTTGATCGCGGTGACATTTGAAATGAGCAGATCGGCGTTATACGGAACGGCCTCCTTTGAGAGCACGGTCATCTCCGCGCCGGGCAGGAGCGCCGTCACGTCAAAGACAATGTCGCCGCCGTCTGTCGCAAAGCTGAGGCTGAGCAGTTGATATGCCCTTGAGGAATTATTTCTGACTCTCACGGCAGCAATGCCGCTGACCTGCCTGCCGCTGCCGTCCTCAACGAAGCTGCCGGAATATGAGAACATATCGCTGACCTCAACGCCGCCGACAGTATGGGGAAAATCGCTTTTTGCCGTGTATTCGCCGCTCATCTCCGCCTTGGTCGGAGCAGTGCCTGCCTCGGAGGGGTCGACCTCGGTCAGCTCGGCGCTTAGACCCTCACGCAGATTCAGCGTGGTGCCCTCGGGGATATACACTGTCTTTTTCGGCTTGAAAACGCCCGTTTTGAAGAGTATCACCGTCAAAACAGCCGCTGCTGCGACCGCCGCCGCGGCGATCGCTATGATTTTTTTCTTCATAAGCATCCTGAACTTTCATTAAAGCTCGTGCCGAAAGCCGCCGATATGTGGCAGCCTTCGGCACAATATCATTATGAGCTGAAAACGTTATTGTCCTCAACAGGGACATGGTAGCAGAGCTGCTCCGCCGGCTCCATATCACAGGCGTCGGTCAGCAGAGTTGTCTCGCCCCACTCCTTGACCACGACGGGGCAAATATTCTCGGCGCTCTTGGCGAGCATCTCACAGCTTGAAGCGATTCCCGTGGAGATGGCTAAGCTCTGAAAGCTGATAATGGGTTTTGAATACAACTTACTCATAATACAATCCTCCATCCCATCAGTTTCTTAATGAAAGAGACTGCCTTACGGATTATCATCCTGAAGAATGAAATAACTGCGCTCTGAGGGGCTGCCGCCACGGTTATCTCCTCCGTAGCTATCGGCTCACTCACCCTGCCCTTGGAATCGGTGACGACTATCTCATGGCTGCCCGAATCCGTCTCGTCAACTACATAGGCATAGACCCATGTCTTGCTGCCGTCCTCATTGACGGTGCAGTTTGTGACCGCTTTGCCGTCAACGGTGAGCGAAACGATATCCGCAGGGGTATTTATAGTGAGCCTTGCGGTGTCGCCCGTCTTTAGAGCGGTGCGCTCCCATTCGGAGGTGACTCCCGCGGAATCAGCCGTAGTCATGACCCTGCTTATCGCCTTGACTGCCGCCGCATACGCTCTGTTATCGACCGTCACATAGTCCGCCGTCTTGGTCGAGGACGCAGTCCTTGAGGTGAATTTGTAATTTGTAAGCGAAAGCACGGTATCGGAATCGTTTACGATAACTATCGCACCGTTTGCCGAGTATTCGCCGTTGGTGGTATCAAGCACAAGGAGCGAAGAAATATCATAGTATTTCTCTGCCGCGCCCGAGACGGTGAACGTCTTGATGCTGCCGCTTGCATTGAGCACCTTGACCGTCGCCGTGCTGCTCGAGGCGCCCGGCTTTGCGACCTTCATGCCTATCTGGAACGAAGCCGCAGAAACGGTCGGGATAAAGGCAACCGCCTGATTCTCATAGAGATAAAGCTCGTTATTGGGGCCTGCCTTGCTGAATTTTGCAACGGAGTCGGCGTAGCTTGCGCCGCTGAGAGCCGAGATGCCGTCAATGAACATCGTGCCCGCAACGGCATTGCCGTCCACGGTGGCGGTACCGAAGTCATTCGCCGAGATAACGGTATCCCTGACCTCTATGAAGCGGGCGTTATTCTCGCGGTCGGCGTTGTAAGCCCTCTCGATAACGCCGCTGACGGTCTTGCCCGCCGGGTCGTAAATACGAACGCCGTCGATATAGATCTTGTAGCTGTCGTCGCCTGTCTTATCGAATACCTTGGCGTATTTCGGGGTCACTGTGACCTTATAAGTGCCGTAATCGAGGGTGGAATTGCCGACGGGGACGCTGACAACGGGGATCTGATAGAGCCCGCTCTCCTCGCCGTCGGAAACAAGCCAGCCGTATGCAAGCGCCGCACCGTTCTTCTGCTTATCGGAGTAAACTATGCCGTTGACAACGACTATGGTCTCATCCTCGTCAATATCTACCGTGGAGCCCGCCTTATACTCGCTCTCATAGAGCGGGGCGTTGTTGACGGCAGCGCCGTTAACGGTGCTCGTCGGGCTGATGGTGGCGGTCGGGGTCACGGCCGCGGCGTCAAGATAGAGCTGACCGTAGGAATAGCCGTAATAGGTATTGACTATGTAGGTCTTGTTGAAGGAATTATCAAGCCCCTCGACCTTGACAAGGACTGCACCTGTCTTGTTGCTCGTGACGCTGAATAGATCGAAGCCGCTGCCGCAGAAGGTGAAGCTCGCGGTCGGCTCCTTGCCTATCGAGCCTGCATCAAGAGTTGTGACCCTTGCTCTGTCGAGCGAATAGGTCTCGCTGCTGTCGTTATAAGCGGGATCGTAGCCGTAGACATTGTCTGCGTCGAAGCCCGCAACAGATGAAATTCCGGGACGATCCTCCGACTGATAAGCCTCCCTGCCGCTGCCGACGGTCTGCCAAGCATAGCCGTCGCCGTCGACGAAGTCGATGAAGCTCTCCTCATAGAAGATATTTGCCGCGGGGATAACGGTTATCCTGCTGTAGTAACGGAAGCCGTCGAGAATGACCTCGTAGTAGAATACCTCCTCCGCCGACATCTGCATATCGGTCGGGGTGTAGATGACCGCCCTGCCGTCCTGCGGGTCAATGGCAGCCGTGCCGTGGGCAAGGGTTATCGTCTGTTCCTCGGAGGCGAACTGAGACTCCTCATAGGCGGTGCTGTTGAGAGCGCCGCCGAAGGTCGCCGAGATCGCATTGACAGGGGTACCGTTAAGGATAATCTTGTCATTTGCGATCGGGTGGATCTTGACGGGCAGACCGTAGTCGACAACGACCGTGTCGGGCGAAAGCCCCTCGGTGGTGTAAACGCCGAACGCGAAGTGAGTGTTGTAATAGTCGCTTACATTGGGGGCGGTGCCGTTCTGATTGAAGTGGTAGTCGCTCTCGTAATAATAGGTGGTAACTGCGCTTGCGGTATCGGAGATAACGACCGCATTCGTGCCCGTCGTGCCGCTCGAGACCGTAACGGTTGCGGAGGCGGCGGGGTTAAAGAGCGTGTAGTTGTCGGGCACGTCGCTCAGCGGGGCGAGGGTGTAGCTCTCGTTATACTCCGAGGTGTTCAGGCGGATAAGGTAGCTGAGCCTCTCGCCTATCATCACTCTGTTCTCAAACGGAACGACCGTGCCGGCTCTGTTGACCGGCTGACCTGCGGCGTTGACGAGGTAGAATTCATAGTTGACCACGGCACCCTGCCACGGGAGCACGGGCGAAACGGTCTCTTTGTATGCGTCGTTGCCGAGGTAGTTCTTATAATAAAGTATTGCACTGGTGTTGGTCGGGTATGCGCCCGGATCCCTCTTGCCCTCCATAGTGCCGGTAAGGTAGACATAATAGCTCAAGGCAAATTCCTTCTCGGCAATGATGCCTATCTTCCAATAGAAGGTCTCGGGGGCGAGCGAACGCTCCGCCGCACCGTCGCCGTCGGCGTCTATCATGACCGCCGCGGAGTTGGTGTTATAGAAGAAAGTCCTGGCGTTTATAACGCCGTCAACAAGGATATTCGTTGCGCCCGAATCTATGAGATCGGAGAAAGCCTGAGTGCCATCGGCGCTGAAGGTGACGGTCTCGAGGGTCTCGGCTACGCCCGTGCGGGTGCCGACATCGTTGATATCGGTGATAACGCCGTTCGTGAGGTCGGCATTGGTGTAGAGCGTGTAGCTCTTGACCTCAATCTTCGGAGCCTCCGCAAGGGTGAAGGTCTGGCCGTTCTTGACATAGGTCGAGGCTCTTTGCAGGTCGTATTCGCTGCCCATACGGTCAACGAAATACGCCTCGGTCGCCGCCTGCTTGATATCGTCTCTTATCGCTGCAAATGCAGAATCGAGCTGGGCTGCGTCATCGGCGAAATAGCAGTATTTCTCATCGCTTGCGATATTCCTGATAACATACTGCATGGATTCGACGGTTACGGCGCTGTCGACCGCAAGGCAGAAGCCTATCGAATACATCTTTGCGCCGAGGCCGGGCACCTGAGCCATATACTGCTGGCCGTTGTAGGAGGCGCTTGAGTCATTCTTGATAACGGTGAAGGTCTGTGTCGGGTCGCCCTTGATGGCGTCCGCCATTCTGTGGCTGTTGCCCGGGCCGTTATAGAAGTATGCGTGCGAGCTGGTCGTGGGCACGTCGTTTACGGTGGCGTAGGTGCCCTGCAGCCAGTTATTCCAATTCGCGCTCGTTGACTGAGAGCTGAAGTAGTTGTAGGAGAACGGCGCACCGTCGGACATGAAGATGACATATATGTCTCTGTCCTCCTGATTCGCCTTGTTTGCCGCCTGTTTCGCTTCGACAAGCGAATAGACCGTGTCAAACGCATAGTCATAATTCGTGCCGCTCGCCGTGGCGATGGTCGAGGTGTCAAACGAAGCTATCGACTCGATGGGCACAAAAGCATTTGCATTTATTGCGCCCGAGCCGGTGTAGACCTGAGCGTTGTTGCTGTTGGTCCTGATGGTCGCGTCGGTGAGGTGGTCGTTGCTGTCAAGCAGCGGCTTGCCGGACATAACATAGCCGTTGAAATCCGCAATGGCAATGTCGATATCCTGAACTATGCCCGCCTCATTCGGCTGATTGAAGCTCGTTATAAGGTTGCCGACCGAGTCGCGCAGCACCCCTATCCTTGTCTTGGTGACGGTGTTGCCGCTTGAGTCGGTGGTGGTGACCTCGTCATTCATTGACGAGGAGGTATCGAGCATGAGCACCACGTCGATACCCTGGTTCATCGGAACGCCCGTTGCGGTAAGCTCTATCTTGGCAACGCCGCTGTTTTGGAATTCGGGTGCGGAAGCGGATTTGCCGACTCTGACGGAGCCCGCCTCGGGGTAATCGGGGTAATCATCCTTGGGAATAACATGGAGAGTGAAATCGGGTAGCCAATTGTCTCTGTAATATACCGCAAGACCTGCATAATCGCCCTGAGCAGAGGTATACTGCACGGCGTTGAAGTGGCCGGTGAGATCGAGGAGCATACCGACGGTTACGGGAATGGTTTCGGTCGTCGCGTCCTCATAGGTGACAAGGAGGTTTGCGCCGGTTTTGACCGATTTGCCCGCGCCGACATACACGGTGCCCTCGTTGGTGTCAAGGGTTATAGAGGTTATCTTCTTGTTGGTGACGGGTGTTTCGCCGCCGGAGGAGGAAACCGTCTTTTTGTAGAAATAAACCGTTGAGCCGCCGTTGTAGCCGCTGTAGGTATAGTTGCTTCTGAGGTTGAGGCCGTATGTAGAGCCGCTGAGCAGAAGCTGATTATTGGTGTAGGTGTAGGCAACGCCCGAGCTTGAGAAGGTCACGGCAGAGCTGCTGCTTTCAGGAACCTTGAGATATTTGCCGGCGTTTGCGCCGCTCGTCGCCTTAAAGGACGAGGTGGCTGCGTCATAGACCCATTCGCAGGCCGTTACTTCGGTCGAGCCCTCGATAACGTCGCCGTTCGCGGTGACCGCAACGCCCGCAAGCCTTGTTGAAGTATAGCCCGAAACAGTAGTATACTCATTGGAGCAGGCGTACATAGTGTTGTCACGGGTGGAGACTATCACATAGGTCTCGCCGTCCTCAAGATCGGCAAGCGACGAGGCATTGACCTTGGTGTAGCTGACGGTACCTGCGCCGCCCTCGGGCGCACGGTAGAGGTAGAACGAAGCGGGGTTATTTTTATAGCCGTTGATAAGGCTGCGGACTTCGTTCTTATTGAAGTAAACGGTGGTGCCGCTTACGGTGGTGGAGAATGTATAAGCATTTGCCGAGCCGCCGACGGTGAACACATTGCCGCTCGTGCCGAATTTTGCGTCATAGCTGCTGGAGGAGCTTGCATTGCGGCTCATTGTGATATATCCGTCGTCCGTGCCTATCTTCCAGCCCGAGCCGGAGGCGGTGAAGGTCCATTCGTTCGCCGCGTAGTCGCCCGTGATGGTATCATCCATCGAGATGCCACCCGTGCTCGTAGCCTTGAAGCCAACGCGGTCGGTTGTGCCTGCGTCAACGGGCTGCATGAATTCGCTGCCGTTATAGATGAGCAGGTATTTTTTGCCGTCCACGATATCGTCGGCCGAAGTAACTCTCGTATAAGCCGTGGAGGAGGAGGCGCCGCCGCCCGTGCTGCCGGTGCTCTCGGGTATGACGTGCTCTATCTCGTGAGTCTTTGTCACGTCGCCCGTAACTGCCCATGACTGCGGGCTTGCGGTGACGGAGGTGTCGGGCGAATAGCCGCTCTCATTCTTATAGCTGTTGGTGACGCCCTTGCTCTTTAGGTTATGGATGCCGCTCTGTGAAACTCTTTTGATCTCAATATTTTCGTTATCGAATTGGAATACGGTCATTGTGAGAGTATCATCCGCACCGTTGTGGTTATCGTAGTAGCCGACAAAGCCGGCGTTCATATAGGTAAACGCAAGAGTTTCCGTCCTGAATACGGTTCTGCTGTTTTGTGCAATGTTGATGCTGTCACCCTTGGTCAGGTAGACCGAAGCGCCTCCGAGATAATCATCCCAGCCGTTTGAATGGTCGTGACCGTAGAGGAAGACGATATTGAGGCCGTTGCCGCCTGCGTCATTGAGCACGTTGAATATATAATTTGCGTGCTGCTTGTCGCCGTCGTTCCTTGTCCTCATCGAGTAATGAAGCGGCAGATGGGAGATAACGAAAATCGGGGCCTTGAAGCCGACAGCCAGCTTGTGGTTGAGGTAGTTGCGCAGATTCTCTGCCGTGCGCTTAATGGTGGCTTCGTCGTTGTTATACCACATATAGTCGTCCTCGTTGATAACGAAAACGCCGTATTTGCCGCTCGAAGGGTCATTGTCTCCGCTCTTGGCAAGGCCCGCTGCGCCCGCCTCGTCGTGGTTGCCCTGGCAGAACGCCGAATTATCGTCATTGCAGTCGATAATGCCGGTGACCGCGCTTTTGAGCGAGGCAATGCCTGCCGCCGCCTGATTATAGCCGTAGCTGTAGTCGCCGCAGCAAAGGAATCCGTCCGCCGCAGTGACACCTGCAGCAGCCTTGAGCTGAGCAACGACGCTCTGCACGAAGGTCTTGCCGGCATCATTGCCGCTCGGGTTCTGATAGTCCGAGCACGCAACGACCGTGGTAAGCTCCCCTGCGGCCGAGGCTTTTAGTTTGGCTGCGCCGACAGACCCCAAGAGTGCAAATGTTGACACTATCATCAACAGACTTAGGAGAACTGCGACGAAGCGCTGTGAATTTTTCACTGCTTTTTTCATAAGGACTCCCCTCTCATGCAGTTGAATTAGACTTCCTCGTCATAAGACAATGCCAAAAAAGGCAAAAATTGTTTATGCCGATTAAACAATTTCTCATTTTCATTAATAGCATAATTCATCGGTCATGTCAATGCTTTTTTAGAGGTTTTTAGACAATTGAGCCAAATTGCGTAAAAATTGCACGAAATTCGGCAATGTCATCGTTTCGATTACGAATTTCATTAGAGAATTCTTTAAAAAACTATTCAAAAAAATGTGTAAAAAACCCGCCTCCGTTAGGAAGCGGGTTTGCTGCTTTACGGCATATACGGATCGTCGACGCATTCATAATCATCGGGCATGATGAACTGCGAGATGAACTTGATGGTGTAGTCAACGCCCCACTGGCCTTTTTTGCCGCTCCAGCGCCGCGAATGCGGCTCGATGGAGAGCGCACCGTTGTAGTCGGCGCAATAGAGCAGAGCCATGGCGGATCTCCAGTCTATCTGGTCGAGACCCGCGGGCGGGTCGTCGAAGTGGTCGTTCGATATATAGAGGGCGCCCTTGATATGGACATGATAGAATCTGCCGCCCCAATCCCTCATCTCCCTGAGATAGTCGCCGCTGCGACTCAGGCAGTGGGAGATATCGTATTTGATGCCGAGCTCGGGCAGAGCGCCGAGCACGACCGCCCAAGCCTTCTCCTCATAGATGAAGTTCGCCCAGTCGCAGTTGTAGACGGCTATTTTAACGCCTTTATCTCTGCCGAATTCGATAAGCTCGGCAAGATACCTGATCGCCGCCTGACAGTTGTCATAATAGGAGAGAGCCTCAACGCGGTTAACGCCGACGTTAAAAACGGGGCAGCCGACTATGGAAGCGAGGGTAATGAGATTCTTATCGTGAGCCTGAGCCTCGGGGATAATATTGCCGCTCTCGTCAAGGCGGGTCATGCCCCACCTGCCTATCGAGACGACTTTGACATCGTATTTCTCGGAATTCGCCTTTATCTCATCGGCCTTTGCGAGTATCTCGGCGGAGTCGTAGCGGTCGTTGGCGCAGAATTCAATGCCGTGCAGCCCCTTTGACGCCACCGCCTTGAAGTGACCCTCTTCCCAGCCGTTTATGATTGAAAGTGTCATTGCTTTTCCTCCGTTACGGGCAACGAAGCCGCCCTTTATTATAATGTAATAGTACCATATATCGAAATCGCCGTCAACGGTAATTTTCGATATCCGACCTTCTTCAGCTCATCACGCCGACAATGAGCGAGCCGTCCTCGGTGCAGCCTTTATTTGAGAAGCGCACGGGTTTGCCGCCCTCGGCGGGGCTGCCGATACGGATATGCACTTCATCGCCGCTCCGAATTTCAAGCGAAGCGGTGTAAACCTCGGTCTCGCCCGGCATAAGCTCCGAGAGAACGCAGCCCTCAGCCCGCACCTCGCCGTCGGCCGTGCCGATAAACACGGCGGGGTCGGCATATATCGGGGCAACCCCCGTATTTTTGACGGCGACATATACTTTAGTCTCGCCGCACACTCTCTTGACCGCCGCACGGCTGACAAAGAAATCGTAGCCGAGGCTTGCGGAGGCTTCGTTCGCAGCCTTGACCTGCTCGGCGGTAAGCCCCGTATCAAACGCCCGCTGCATCATCAGCCATGAGCAGTGAGTCTGTTTTACGCATTCGTCATAGGGCTGCATACCGTCGTATTCGCCGCCCGTTAGGAAGGGTATCTGGCATTCGGGGCGAAATTCGCCGCCGATGGGCTGAGTTTTCCAGAGCCTCGACTGATGCGCGCTTCGCAGCCTCGGGACGAATTCCCAATCGTGCTCCGGATTTATCGTCTCATAGGCAAAGGAATCGTCATGGTAACCGAGTTTGCCGCTCTCGGTGCCCGGTGTGCCTGGATAGCGGGTGAGCACATGAGTTTTTGTGAAGCTCTCGGCAAAGGCGGCTATCACCCTCGCCTGCTGCTCCTTTGAGGGCGCAGCCTTGGGGCAGGCGGAGAAATGCCACTCGCCCCAATGGCCTATAAGACCCGTAGTTATGTATGCAATGCGGCTGTCGCCGTCGCACGCCTTGCCGAATTCATGCACGAAATCAACAAGGAAATCTATCAGTCTGTCGTCGGAATAATCGGGGCTTACACCGCCGCCGTAACCGTCATAGGGCAGCTTCTTGACGCCCATATCCCATATGAATTGCGGCACGGCCTTGTCACCGAGCTTGTCCGCGGGGTAGTCGAGGTAAACACGGAACACCGCCTGATTGCCTCTTGAGGATATATCGTCGAGATAAGGCTCAAGCCCCTCGGCGATGCGGTATTCGCCGTCATCGGTCACAAGCGCGGACAGCGGGATATAAAACCACTCCATGCTGTGCTCAACGGCGGAGTCAACGCCGCCCTCGCTGTAAAACGGCATAAAGCCCTTCATCGGGTTGCCGTAAGCCCGCTCATATACGAATTCACTCGTCGTGAAGCCCTGCACGCTGCCGAGGAGCATATAAAGGCTCAGCAGCAGAGCGCCTATTCTTGAAAAAAAGTGTATAAATGCTCTCATATTATCCCTCCAACTCGGATTATATCACGCCGCCGACCGAAAGACAAGCCATAACATAAAAAATATCCCCGATGAATTGTGCAAATTATACAACTTTGTATTCCACTGCGGGCTTCTGCGATGCAGTCACGCCGAAATTACGGTTTTTAGCGAAAAACTATTGCATAATTATACACAATATGGTAGTATATATGCAAATAATTCCGATATTATACACTTTGTGAGCCTGTTTATTCTATATTCTGTGACTTGCAGGTGTTCCGTCAAAGGCGGTGTATCCAATATGAAAAAAGTATTTATCGACGGCAGCGCAGGCACAACGGGGCTGCGTATCAGAGACCGTCTGGCTCAAAGAGACGATATAAAGCTCATAGAGTTGCCCGAGGAGAAGCGAAAAGATACCCAGGCGAGGCACAAGGCGCTGAACTCTGCGGATATCTCCTTCCTCTGCCTGCCCGACGCCGCGGCGATAGAAGCGGCGGAGCTGGTGGAGAATGAAAATACGGTGATCCTCGACACTTCGACCGCCCACCGCACTGCACCCGGCTGGGCATACGGCTTCCCCGAGCTGTCGGCGGAGTTTGAGGCAAAAATAATCTCGTCAAAGCGCATAGCCGTGCCCGGCTGCCACGCGAGCGGCTTCATCGCCCTCGTTTATCCGCTTATCGAGGCGGGGCTGCTCGG
This sequence comes from Clostridium sp. CAG:413, assembly GCA_000431775.1. GTDB lineage: Bacteria > Bacillota > Clostridia > Oscillospirales > Acutalibacteraceae > CAG-177. Next base: position 17,311 of record FR888173.1, read on the forward strand.
CCGGGACGCTCTTTTGAGCTGCACCTCGCTGACGGGCTACAGCGGCGGCGGCATGATACCCAAAGTCGAGTGCTGCATAAGCGCGGTCAAATTGGGTGTGCAGAGGGTATTCATCATCGACGGACGTATCCCGCACGCAATTCTTATCGAAATGCTCACCGACGAGGGCATCGGCACCATGTTCATTGACGAATAACGGAGAAAATTATGAATATAAAAGAACTTGATAAAGAATATGTGGCGGGCACCTACGCAAGATTCCCGCTGACGATAGTTAAGGGCAAGGGCTCGATCGTTTGGGACGACGAGGGCAAGAAATATATCGACCTCTCCACGGGCATAGCGGTCAACTCCTTCGGCATTGCGGACGGCGAATGGATGGCAGCCGTCATAAAGCAGCTCGGCTCTTTGCAGCATATGTCGAATCTTTATTACACCGAGCCCTGTGCCGAGCTCGCTCAAATGCTCTGCCAAAGGACGGGCATGGATAAGGTGTTCTTCTCAAATTCCGGCGCAGAGGCCAACGAATGTGCGATCAAAGCGGCGAGAAAATACGCCGCCGAGAAGCACGGGGCTGAGTATTATAACATAATAACGCTCAAAAACAGCTTCCACGGCAGGACGGTAACGACCCTCGCCGCAACGGGGCAGGATGTGTTTCATCACGACTTTTTGCCGCTGACAGAGGGCTTCCTCTACGCCGAGGCAAACAGCATTGACGATATCAAGACGCTGACCGAGAGCAATAAATGCGCCGGAGTGATGATAGAGGTCGTCCAGGGCGAGGGCGGAGTTAACCCGCTCGACAAGGATTATGTCAAGGCTCTTGCCGAGCTTTGCGCCGAGAAAGACCTGCTGCTCATCTGCGACGAGGTGCAGACGGGCAACGGCAGGAGCGGCAAGCTCTATGCCTATATGAATTACGGCATTCAGCCCGATATAGTTTCGACCGCCAAGGGGCTTGCGGGCGGTCTGCCGCTGGGCGCAACGCTGCTCGGCGCCAAGGTCAGCGGGGTATTCACCCCCGGCACTCACGGCTCGACCTTCGGCGGCAACCCTGTCTGCTGCGCCGGCGCAATAAGCATTCTCGGCAGGATAGACGACGAGCTGCTCAAGGGAGTGCGTGAGCGCTCGGAATTCATCATAAACGAGTTGAGCGGCGCACCCGGCGTTGAATCGGTCACGGGTCTCGGGCTGATGCTCGGGGTCAAGACCTCAAAGCCCGCCGCCGAGGTCATCAGCGGCTGCATGGCAAAGGGCGTACTTGTGATAAAAGCAAAGGACAAGGTGCGGCTGCTGCCCGCACTCAATATACCCATGGAGCAGTTGAAGCAGGCAACGGCCGTTATCAAAGAGGTCTGCGCCGAGTAAGGAGGAGCAATATGAACCTGTACGGAAAAGATTTTTTAAAACTTTTAGATTTCACTCCCGATGAAATAAATTATCTTATCGACCTCGCCGCCGCCCTCAAGGCAAAGAAAAAGGCGGGGATCCCTCACAAGCTCTGCGAGGGCAAAAACGTGGCTCTGATTTTTGAAAAGACGAGCACCCGCACCAGATGCAGCTTCGAGGTCGCCTCAAGGGATCTCGGCATGGGCTGCACCTATCTCGACCCCTCAGGCTCGCAGATAGGCAAAAAGGAGAGCATCGCCGACACGGCAAGGGTGCTTTCGAGCATGTTTGACGGCATTGAATACCGCGGCTTCGGTCAGGTGATAGTCGAGGAGCTGGCGGAATTCGCCTCCGTGCCTGTTTGGAACGGGCTGACAAATGAATTCCACCCCACTCAGATACTCGCCGATTTTCTCACTATCAAGGAGCATTTCGGCACTCTGAAGGGCATTAAATTCGTATATATGGGCGACTCCCGCTTCAACATGGGCAACTCGCTCATGGTCGGCTGCGCCAAGATGGGCATGAGCTTCACCGCCTGCGCCCCCGAGGAATACTTCCCCGACAAAGCGCTCATCGCCGAATGCGAGGCCATAGCCGCTGAGACGGGCGCAACGCTCAGCTTCTGCACCTCGCCCGAGGAAGCCGTAAAGGACGCCGACGTTATCTACACGGATATATGGGTCTCGATGGGCGAACCCGCCGAGGTCTGGACGGAGAGGATAGAGGCGCTCTCGCCCTATCAGGTCAATTCGGCTCTGATGGCAAAGGCTGCGCCGGGCGCAATATTCATGCACTGTCTGCCCTCGTATCACGACCTCAAGACGGCTATCGGCAAGGAGATAGGCGAGAAATTCGGCATGACCGAGATGGAGGTGACCGACGAGGTCTTTGAGGGGCCGCAGTCGGTGGTATTCAAGGAAGCGGAGAACCGTATGCACACGATAAAGGCAGTCATGGCGGCAACGCTGTGCAGCGATATAGACGATCGGCTTGGGAGCGGAATATAATGAAGTCATTTAACAGGAAGCTCGTCCTCGAGGACGGCAGCGAATACTGCGGCTACGGCTTCGGCAGCCCGTGTCAACGGGTCTGCGAGCTGGTGTTCAACACCTCGATGGTCGGCTATCAGGAGATAGTCTCCGACCCGTCATATACCGATCAGGCGGTCGTGATGACCTTCCCGCTCATCGGCAACTACGGCATAACGGACGACGATTTCGAGTGCAAAAATCCGAGTGTCGGCGCGCTGATAGTCTATGACTACAACGACAGGCCGTCAAATTTCCGCTACACCAAGACTCTCTCCGAGCTGCTTGAGGAGAACGGAATCCCCGGCATTTACGGCGTTGACACCCGCCGCCTGACCCGTAGCATAAGAGATTTCGGCTCACGCCGCTGCATCATCACCGATATCTCGACCCCCGTCGGGGAGGCGCTTGAGATAATCAAAAATACACCCGTGCCGCACGACGCTGTGGCGAGGGTGAGCTGCAAAAAGCGCTGGTATTCACGCACGGCGAATCCTCAATTCAACGTCGTGGCGCTCGACTGCGGCATCAAGCTCGGCATAGTCCGCAGCCTTAATCGGCTCGGCTGCAACGTGACCGTCGTGCCATACGACACACCCGCAGAGGAGATAGAATTTATGAAGCCCGACGGCGTATTCCTCTCAAACGGCCCGGGCGACCCCGAGGATGTAACACCCGTCATTGAGACGGTCAAAAAGCTCAGGGGCAAATACCCGCTCTTCGGCATATGCCTCGGTCACCAGATGATATCGCTTGCCTACAGCGCAAAGACATACAAGCTGAAATTCGGTCACAGGGGCGGCAACCACCCCGTACTGAATAAACTCACGGGCAAGATAGAGATAACCTCGCAAAATCACAGCTACGCCGTTGACAATGACAGCCTTGAGGGGACGGGGCTGACCGTTACGCACGTCAACCTGCTCGACGGCACGGTGGAGGGGCTGCAATGCGCCGAGGACGGCGTTTTCAGCGTGCAATACCACCCCGAAAGCTCCCCCGGCCCGCAGGACAGCGGCTATTTATTCGACATTTTTGTCAGCAGTATGAAGGAGGCGAAGACCCGTGCCCAAAAGAAATGATATACACAAGGTGCTCGTCATAGGCTCGGGCCCTATCGTCATAGGTCAGGCTGCCGAATTTGACTATGCGGGCACGCAGGCGTGCCTTGCGCTCAAAGAGGAGGGCTACGAGGTCATCCTTGCAAACTCCAACCCCGCCACGATAATGACCGACACCTCGGTCGCGGATAAGGTATATATGGAGCCGCTCACGCTCGAATACCTCGCCCGCATCTGCCGCTATGAGCGCCCGGACGCAATAATCCCCGGCATCGGCGGCCAGACGGGGCTGAATCTCGCAATGCAGCTCGCAAAGAAGGGCGTGCTCAAAGAATGCGGCATTGAAATGCTCGGCACAAGCGCCGAGAGCATTGAGAGAGCGGAGGACAGGGAGCTTTTTAAGGAGCTTTGCCAGCAGATAGGCGAGCCTGTAGTGCCCTCGCAGATAACCTACAGCGCCGAAGAGGCGCTTGAAGCGGCGGAAAAGATAGGCTACCCCGTTATCCTTCGCCCCGCCTTCACCCTCGGCGGCACGGGCGGCGGCTTTGCCGACGACGCAGACGAGCTGCGGGAGAAGATGAAGAACGCTCTCGCCCTCTCCCCCGTCCGCCAGGTGCTCATTGAGAAGAGCATCAAGGGCTACAAGGAAATAGAATACGAGGTCATCCGTGACGCCAACGACACGGCGATAACCGTCTGTAATATGGAGAATCTCGACCCCGTCGGCATCCATACGGGTGACTCCGTGGTCGTTGCCCCGAGCCAGACCCTGACCAATAAGGAATATCAGATGCTGCGTGACAGCGCGCTCAGGATAATCCGCGCGCTCAAGGTGGAGGGCGGCTGCAACGTTCAGTTTGCGCTCGACCCGTATTCATTCAGCTACTATGTGATAGAAGTCAACCCCAGGGTCTCCCGCTCCTCGGCTCTCGCCTCAAAGGCAAGCGGCTACCCGATAGCCCGAGTCTCGGCTAAAATCGCGATAGGTATGCAGCTTCACGAGATAAAGCTCGCCAACACCCCCGCCTGCTTCGAGCCGACCCTCGACTATGTGGTGACAAAGATGCCGCGCTTCCCCTTTGACAAATTCCCGACGGCGCTCAATACCCTCTCCACCCAGATGAAGGCGACGGGCGAGGTCATGAGCGTGGGGCGCAGCTTTGAGGAGAGCTTCCTCAAGGCGATACGCTCCCTCGAGGACGGCAGAAATCATATCCACCTTGAGAAATTCGACTCGGCTCACATGACCGTCGAGCAGCTGCTCGATTATATCAAGGAGGGCACCGACGACAGGCTCTACGCCATATCCCAGCTGATGTGGATGGGCGTTGACGCCTCGCTGATCTGCGACATAACGCAGATAGATATGTTCTTCGTTGATAAAATAAAGAAGATAGTCGACCTTGAGAAGGAGCTTGAGGCCTCCCCCGGCTCGGTCGAGCTGCTGCGTGAGGCAAAGCGCTCCGGCTTCTCCGACTCATATGTGGCGGAGCTGTGGGGCGACACGACGGATAATATCTATAAGCTCCGCTGTGAGGAGAATATCTTCCCCGTCTACAAGATGATAGACACGTGCGCGAGCGAATTCGACAGCTACGTGCCCTATTTCTACTCCACCTACGCCGAGGAGAACGAATCAATCGTCTCCGACAAGCCGAAGATAATCGTGCTCGGCTCGGGGCCGATACGCATCGGCCAGGGCGTTGAATTCGATTACTCCACCGTCCACGCCGTGCGCACGATAAAGCAGCTCGGCTATGAAGCGATAGTCATCAACAACAATCCCGAGACCGTCTCGACCGATTACACCGCCGCCGACAAGCTCTATTTTGAGCCGCTCACGCCCGAGGACGTGATGAACGTGGTGCATCTCGAGAAGCCGCTCGGAGTTATAGCGACCCTCGGCGGTCAGACCGCCGTCAACCTCGCTCAGCCGCTCGACGACAGAGGGGTACGCATAATCGGCACAGGCTGCGAAGCCATTGACAAGGCGGAGGATCGTGACCTTTTCAACGAGGTCATTCATTCGCTCGGAATCCCGAACCCCGTAGGCGAGGCCGTAACGGATATCGAGAGCGGAGTCGCCGCCGCGGAGCGGATAGGCTACCCCGTGCTTGTGCGCCCGAGCTTCGTGCTCGGCGGCAGGGCGATGGAGATAGTCGCCAACGAAGAAATGCTACGTAAATACCTCAAGAACGCTGTCGAGGTGGATGAGGATAAACCCGTGCTCATTGATAAATATCTCATGGGCAAGGAGGTCGAGGTGGACGCGGTCTGCGACGGCAAAGAGGTCTTTGTGCCGGGCATAATGGAGCTTGTCGAGCGCACGGGAGTTCACTCCGGCGACAGCACGAGCGTCTATCCACCGTTCTCTATCTCGCAAAAGGTACGTGACACCATCGCCGATTACACCACCCGCCTCGGGCTCGGCATCGGCATTGTTGGGCTTTTCAACATTCAGTTTATCGTTGATAAGAACGACGACATTTTTGTTATAGAGGTGAACCCCAGAGCCTCAAGAAGCGTGCCCTTCCTCTCAAAATCGACGGGTTGCGGTCTTGTCGGCATTGCGACGAAGGCTATGCTCGGGGTCAGCCTCAGGGAGCAGGGCATCACCGAGATGCGCCTGCCCGACCGCAAGCGCCGGTATGTTAAAGCCCCCGCATTCTCATTCGCCAAGCTCACAGGCATGGACGCCTACCTCTCGCCCGAGATGAAATCAACAGGCGAAGCGATTGGCTACGACAAGCGGCTCAACAGGGCGCTCTACAAAGCGTTGCAGGCCGCGGGCATACCGATGCTCAATTACGGCACGGTGCTCGTGACCGTCGCGGACGAGGATAAGGAGGAGACTCTGCCCCTCGTTAAGCGATTCCGCGACATAGGCTTCAATATTGAGGCCACCACCTGCACGGCGGATTTCCTCCGGTCGCACGGGATAAGGGTCAAGAAGCTCGCCAATATCCACGAGGGCAGCGAAGAGACCCTCGACTCCATCCGCTCGGGTCACGTCAGCTATATCATCAACACCAGAGCCATCCTCTCGGGGATACACTATGAGAGCGGCGAGAAGCTCAGACGCTGTGCCGTTGACAACGGCGTGACGACCTTCACCTCGCTCGACACGGTGCGGATAGTCCTCGACGTGCTCGAGGAGCTGATAAACAAGGTCTCCACGATCGACGAAGATCAATAACGAATGCACGAAGAACGCACACCGCTGCATATATAGACAATGGGGTCATATGCAGTTTGCCGCTCCGTGCTCAAAAAATTTGAAAAAACTATTTACATTTCACACACGTTAGTGTATAATTATGGGCAGGAACAACGGCGTTTCTTCAGAAATACCGCTGTTCCTCTTTTTTACAGCAAATTATTTTATGAGGTGATTGTCATGGAAAATCTCGGTTATTATAACGGCAAATACGATCTGATAGAGAATATGTCCGTTCCCATGCTCGACAGGGTGTGTTGGTTCGGCGACGGCGTTTATGACGCCACCTACGCCCACAACCACAAGATATTTGACCTCAAGGCTCACCTTGACCGCTTCTATAACAGCGCAAGAATGCTGAAGGTCAATATCCCCATGGAGCGTAAGGAGCTGGAGGCTCTGCTCGCCGAGCTGGTGCTCAAGGTCGACGACGGCGACCAATTCGTCTATATGCAGGTGACGAGAGGCAGCGGCCTGCGTAATCATATATTCACCGAGGATATGCAGGGCAATCTCTGGATAACACTGACCCCCTGCCCCGTTGCCGACACCTACAAGCCCATCGACGTCATAACCTATGAGGATAAGAGATTCCACTACTGCAACTGCAAGACGCTGAACCTCATCCCCTCCTGCCTCGCCGCCTCCGCCGCCGCAGAGGCCGGTTGCTCCGAGGCTATATTCCACAGGGGCGACATCGTCACCGAATGCGCCCATTCAAACGTCTCAATATTCAAGGACGGCAAGGTAATATCCCACCCGCTTGACGATACCGTGCTGCCCGGCACGGCGAGGATAAGACTGCTCGCCTTCGCAGAGAAGCTCGGCTACGGGGTCGACGAGCGCGAATACACCCTTGACGAGCTGATGAACGCCGACGAGGTCATAGTCCACTCGACAGGCTCGTTCTGCATCCCCGTCAAGACCGTGGACGGCAAGCCCGTCGGCGGCAAGGCTCCCGAGATGCTCAAAAAGATACAGGACGCGCTGGTTGCGGATTTTGAAGCTCAGTGCAAGGCTGACTGAGGCGGTGACACGGCATGACGAAAGAGGAATTAACGCTCCTTAATATCGGTGACGACCTCGACACGCTGATGAATCTTGACCCCAGGGGCTACGGCGTTTGCCGCATCCTCTATGACGGGGCAAGGCGCTTCACGGGCGAGCCGCTCTCCGTTCACGGAGCTAAGGGACTTATCAAAAACATAAAGAAGGGCGAGAAGGTATTCATTCTGACCGGCTTCGTGCTCCTCCCGTGGGACGAGGCGGAGACGGACGGCATAATCTCCTCGACCGTTTTGGCAAGATTTCTGATGAAAGCCTTCGGCGCAAAGCCGGTGATGATAGTGCCCTCGCAGTGCAAGAAAGCGATAAGGGCGATGAGCAACGTGCTTTCGTTCAAGACGACCGATGACCTCGACAATATCGGTGAAAACACCGTCTGCGTCGTTGAATTCACCAAGGATTTTGACGAGGCGGAGGTTCAGGCGAGGGATATCCTCTCCCACGGCAAGCCCTGCGCCGTCATAACGAACGAAGCCCCCGGCAGGAATAAAAACGGCTGCTATCACAACGCCGTCGGGGTCAACACCACCGCCGTCGANNGGTCAACACCACCGCCGTCGAGCCGAAATACGACGCGCTTTTCAGGCTCTGCCAAAGCATGGGTATATATAACCTCTCGATAGGCGACCTCGGCAACGAGATAGGCATGGCGGCGATAGAGCAGCACATAAGGGAATACATACCCTACGCCGGCAAAAACGGCTGCAAGGCGGGCACGGGCTACGGCATCCTCGCCGACACAGCCGCCGACAATATCATCACGGCGACCTGCTCCGACTGGGGCTGCAACGCCCTGATGGCGGCGACCGCATTCATGCTCGGCAAGCCCGAGCTTTTCCACTCCAAGGAGGATCAGGCCACCGCAATGGACGCCGCGGCGGGCGCGGGTATGCTCGATATGTACGGCGAGCCGAGACCTTATATCGACGGCATAGGCAAGAATATCAACCTGCCGCTCGTCTCAATGATGAAAGCGCTTATCGAATACCCGCCGACCGTCGAGGATAAGACCGAGGCGTGGTTTGAGAATACGCTGAGAAAGGGATTTTTCACAAAATGAAGTACTTATTTCTGCAAAGCGGAGACATGGCGCTGACAGTCCGATTTGAAAATGAAATAAGAGAAGATATCAACCGCTGCGTGACCTCGCTTGCCGGGCTTATCGGCGGCGCCGAAATAAACGGCGTTACCGAGGTCATCCCGACCTTTAATTCACTCACTGTGCTTTATGACTGCACCGTTATCCGCTCGTCAAGGCTCAAAAAGCGGCTCGCCCGCCTGATAGCTCGGATCGACCCGAATTCCGAGGGTGCTTCACGCATCTTTCATATCCCCGTCTGCTACGAGGAGCGTTTCTCGCCCGACATGGCGAATGTCTGCGCCCACACGGGGCTGACGAGGGACGAGGTTATAGCCCTTCACACGGCAAAGCCGTATCTTATCTATATGCTCGGCTTCCTGCCCGGCTTCGCCTATCTCGGCGGCATGGATGAGCGCCTTGCAACGCCGAGGCTCGACACCCCGAGGCTTGAGATCTTCGCGGGCGCAGTCGGCATCGGCGGCAGCCAGACGGGTATTTACCCCATCGCTTCGCCCGGTGGCTGGCAGCTAATCGGCAAAACCCCTGTCAAGGTCTATGACCCCTCGAGGAGCGAGCCGATACTCTATAAAGCGGGCGACAGGATAAAATTCTACAGCATCGACGGCAGCGAATTCGACCGCATTGAGCGTAAGGTTGCCGCAGGCACATATAAAGTCACCGCAGAGGAGGCGAAGCCATGCTCTCGATAATAAACGGCGGGATGCTCTCCACCGTGCAGGATCTCGGCAGATTCAGCGTGATGAAGGACGGCTTCACCCAGAGCGGCGCAATGGATCAATACTCCATGAAGCTCGCAAACGCCCTTTGCGGCAACGAGCCGAATTCGCCCGTCATCGAAATGACGGCGCTCGGGATAACCGCGCGCTTCACCGCCGAGCACATATTCTGCCTTTGCGGCGGAGATTTCGGTGCGACGCTCAACGGTAAGCCGATCGAGCGCAGCAGATCATACAAAGCCTCTGCGGGCGATATACTGACCGTGGGGGGCGCAAGGAGCGGTATGCGCTGCTGCCTTGCGATTGCAGGCGGCTTCGCCGTGCCCGAGGTCATGGGCAGCGCCTCGACCAACCTGAAGCTCGGCATAGGCGGCTATGCGGGCAGGAAGCTGAGAGCGGGCGATATACTGCCCGTCGGCGTGCCCTCAAACCGCGCCAATGCGGGCATGACCGCACCCGTGAGGGAATTCGGCGGCGGTTGCGTGAGGCTCAGAGTTATAATGGGGCCGCAGGACGATATGTTCACCGAGACGGATAAGGCGCTATTCCTGCGCCAGCATTACACCGCCACGGCAGGGCTTGACCGCATGGGTCTGCGCCTTAGCGGCATTGCCTTAAAGGGCAAGAACGGCACGGATATCATCTCCGACGGCATTGTTTTCGGCTCGGTGCAGATAACACGGTCGGGGATGCCGATAATCCTTGCCGCCGACCATCAGACGACAGGCGGCTACGCAAAGATCGCGACGGTCATCAGCGTTGACCTGCCGCTGCTCGCCCAGGTGAAGCCGTTTGACACCTTATGCTTCTCTGCGGTAAGCGTAAGGCAGGCGGAGCGGCTCGCCGCCAAGGAGAAAAAATTCTTTGATAAACTTTTCAGATAATTCGGGAGGTATACGGTTATGGAGCTTTCAACCATGAGTCCGAAAGAGGTTAGGGCGCTGATAAGGGACGGAGTTATAACTCACCAGACCTCGGGTATGTGCGGCGGCTACGCTCAGGCGAATCTCTGCATCCTGCCCAAGGACTACGCCTTTGATTTCCTGCTCTTTTGCATGAGAAATCCCAAGCCCTGCCCCGTCCTCGAGGTCGGTGACATCGGCTCAAGGGTGATCCGAACTATGGCCGACGGCGGCGACATCTGCCGCGATATTCCCAGATACCGTATATGGCGAAACGGCGTGCTCGAGCGCGAGGTGACCGATATCTCCGCATTCTGGCAGGAGGATTTCGTCTATTTCCTAATCGGCTGCTCCTTCAGCTTCGAGAGCGAGCTGCTTGAAGCGGATATCCCCGTTCGCCACATTGAACAGGGCAGGAACGTGCCTATGTTCAACACCAATATCGCACTCAGCCCGGCGGGCAAATTCCACGGCAACATGGTCGTCTCCATGCGCCCGATCCCCGACGAGCTGGTGGTCAAGGCGGTCAACGTGACAGCGGCAATGCCGAGAGTCCACGGCGCGCCGATACATATAGGCTCGCCCGAGGCGATAGGCATCAAGGACATTATGAAACCCGATTACGGCGACAGCGTGACGATAAACGAGGGTGAAACGCCCGTATTTTGGGCGTGCGGAGTTACCCCGCAGAACGCCGTCATGCAATCGAAGCCGCCCATCGCAATAACCCACTCCCCCGGGCATATGTTTATAACCGACGTCAAGAATTCGGCGCTGAAATATTGAGGTGACAGCAATGTATAAGATAGACTTAAATTCCGATCTCGGCGAGGGCGCCGCTTTCGACGCTCAGATAATCCCGCTCATAACGGGCGCAAATATCGCCTGCGGTTTCCACGCCGGCGGCAGCGAGATCATGGATAAGACGATTGATCTTTGCAGGGCCTCGGGCGTTGCGTTCGGCGCTCACCCGGGCTACCCCGACAGAGAGAATTTCGGCAGGACAAAGATGACCGTCACGCCGAAGCAGGTATATGATTTCACGCTTTATCAGCTCGGCGCCCTCGGGGCTTTTGCCGTCGCAAAGGGCGTTAAAATGCAGCACGTCAAGCCCCACGGCGCAATGTATAACGCTGCCGCCAAGGATCCCGCCCTCGCCGCGGCAATTGCGGACGCAATAAAAGACTTCGACCCGTCGCTTATCTTGCTTGCGCTTGCAAATTCCGAGATGATTAAGGCTGCGAAAAGCCGAGGGCTGCGGTACGCCAGCGAGATTTTCGCCGACAGAGCCTATGAGGCGGATGGCTCCCTCAGGGCGCGCACTCTCGATGGCTCGATGATAACCGACGAATCCCTTGCGATAAGCAGGGTCATCAGAATGATCAAAGAGGGCAAGGTGACCGCATACAGCGGTGAAGATATAGACATTGAGGCTCACTCCGTCTGCGTTCACGGTGACGGCAAGAAGGCGCTCGACTTTGTCAGGGCGCTGAACAAGGCATTCGCCGAGAACGGCATCAGGACGGTCAGCCTTGCAGAGGCGATATTATGACAAGGCACAGAACTTATGCGGCGATAGACCTCGACGCAATCGAATACAACTATAAAAACGTTAGAGCCAAGCTGCCCGATGGCGTTAAGCTGCTCGCGGTCATCAAGGCAGACGCCTACGGCCATGGAGCGGTTGAGATAGGTCGCTTTCTCAGCGGCAAATGCGATTTTTTCGGCGTTGCGTGCATCGAAGAGGCTCTTGAGCTTAAAAAAGCAGGAATTGAAACTCCTATAATAGTACTCGGCAGAGTTTTCCCATGGGATCACGCCGCCGCAGTCAAATATGACATACGCATTCCGATATTCTCGCTTGAGGACGCTCTCTCGCTCTCGAGCGAGGCGGTAAAGCAGGGCAAAACAGCGCCCTTCCACTTCGCTCTCGACACAGGAATGAGCCGCATCGGCCTACGCGTGACCGAGGAGAGCGCCGATCTCTGCGCCCGCATATCGGCGCTGTCGGGGCTCTTTGCCGAGGGGATATTCTCACACTTTGCGACCGCCGACGAAAGCAACCTGACCAAGGCCGTTGCCCAGCGTGATGAATTTGTCAGATTCATGCGTATGCTCGCCGAGCGAGGAGTCAATATACCGATAAAGCACCTGAATAACAGCGCAGGGATAATCAATTTCGACCGCTATTTCGATATGTGCCGCATGGGAATATTGACCTACGGGATGTATCCGTCGGCCGAGGTGCGCCGCGACATAATCGACGTGAAGCCCGCCTTGAGCTGGCACGCCCGCATATCGCATATCAAAACTCTTGAAGCGGGCAGGGAGATCTCATACGGCGGCACTTTCACTACCGTGAAGCCCACCGTCGTTGCCACCGTCCCCGTCGGCTATGCGGACGGCTACCCCCGCTGCCTGTCGAATATCGGCAGGGTCATTATCGGCGGGCAATACGCCCCTATCCTCGGCAGAGTCTGTATGGATCAATTCATGGTCGATGTCAGCGGCATTGATTGCTCCGTCGGCGACGATGTCGTGCTCGTCGGCACTCAGGGCGATAAAACGCTCACCATGGAGGAGGTCAGCGAGGCGGCGCATTCATTCAATTATGAGCTGCCCTGCCGTATCAGCCGCCGTGTGCCGAGAGTCTACTTCTCGGGCGGCAAACCGATTGAAACCAAAATATATATATAATGTAATATATACCGAAAGCTCTCCCGCCGCCAAGCGAGAGAGCTTTTTTTCCGCTGCTGACTTTTTCCATGGGATATGTTATACTGACATATGAAAGCACATAATGTCAAGAACTACCGCCGCCGTGGTGCTATAATCGTATCAGACGGAAAGAAAAGGAGAGATCTCATGGACTGGATGACAGGCCTTCAACGAGCGATAGACTATGTTGAAGCGCACCTCACCGATGATATCGACTTCGCCGCCGCGGCCAAGGAGGCAGTCTCATCATCGTTTCATTTTCAACGGTTATTCAGTATAATCTGCGGTTACACACTCGGCGACTATATCCGGATGCGCCGTCTTTCTCTCGCCGCCGACGAGCTGATGCGCACCAACGAAAAAGTGATCGACATTGCGCTCAAATACGGCTATGACACGCCCGAGAGCTTCAGCCGAGCGTTTACCCGTTTCCACGGTGTGACGCCGACACAGGCCCGCTCAGGCAGCGCTGTGAGGTCATTCTCCCGTCTGTCCGTTAAACTGATTTTAGACGGAGGTAATCTTATGAACTACAGAATTGAAAAACGCGACGCATTCAAGGTGATATGCAAAAAGAAGCAGGTCAACAAGCCGCAGGGCGACACTGCAACGGCCGATATCTCGGCATTTTGGCAGGAGCTCAGCACCGACGGCAGCATGGAGAAAATCAGCAAGTATGCGAGTTTTGAAAAACTGCATGGCGTTCTCGGCATCTGCTTCAGTAACGAGATGGCGAATTCAGGCTTCCCCTACGGCATAGGTGCGGAGTATAACGGCGCCCCTGTAACGGACGAGGGCTTCGATATCGTCGAGATTCCGGCGCACACTTACGCAGTATTTGAATGCAAGGGCAAGATGCCCGAGGCATTCAAGGCAACCTATAAGAAGATATGCACCGAATTCTTCCCGCAGAGCAGCTCATATAAGTACGGCAACGGCATTGAGCTTGAGGTCTATCCCTCGGCAGATGTGACCAACCCCAACTACAGCTGCGAAATATGGATCGCCGTTGAAGAAATTAAATAACACCACAGCCCCTCAGAGAGAATTCTCCGAGGGGCTGTGTTTTGCTCCGGGTATAACAAAAGCCGTCTCAAAAGAGACGGCTTAAATCTGTGCATTTGCTTGCACCCTAAAAACTGAACAAAGGAGTGATAAGGAAAAGTGATGAGAAAGAAGGAACTAAAGAAACTATGGTCAAGCCCTCGACCTATTAGTATTGCCAAGCTGAACGTGTCACCACGCTTACACATGCAGCCTATCAACCTCTTAGTCCATGAGGGGTCTTACTAGCTTATGCTATGGGATATCTTATCTTGGAGGCGGC
>FR888174.1 GCA_000431775.1 Clostridium sp. CAG:413
CTTGGCGCTGAGCTTTACAGCGGCAAGGACAGCATTACGCTCACCTATAAGGACGCATACATCAAGTGCAAGGTTGACGAGAAGACCGGCAAGATCACCGGCGGCACCTGGCACTATGCAGTTCATGTCTATGTCGGCGAAGCAGAGATCAAGCTTGGTCTTAAGTTCACCGCTAAGAACCTCAAGGGTATCGTTGACTACACCGTTACCATCTGAGCAAATCAATAATCACCAAGCCGGAGCGATCGCTCCGGCTCTTTTTTTGCCCGCAAAACGTGTTCAAAGCTTGTTAACTTGACCGTGCTGTAATTATATGGTAATATATATACGGCAAATAGCCGAAAACTTCTTGCGGAGGATATAATATGAAAAAATTCACAGCCGCTTTGTTGGGGCTTATTATTGCCGTTTCCTGTCTCAGCTTTAGTGGGTGCGGCGACAAGGGAGGATTCTATGAAAACGAGTTGGAGGTCACTCCCGATGACCCGTATTCGGCGATAGTTAAGCAGAAGTGTGAGACTGCTAAGAAAGTATGGAATCGCTCTGGTAGTGAAAGCAAGTTCGAGCAAAGGGCCGAGGATATCTATTATTACCTGTATGACATCGATGAAGACGCGATCCCGGAGCTTATTCTCGGCGACCGCAGAGCGACGCCGGACAAGGTAACGATAACGGATATCTACACCTCCGTTGACTGTAAGCCGGTCAAGTGCCGCAACGACAGATGGTGGTATTTGGAGAATGTGATAGATAGGGAGATACAAATTGACGGCTGGATCAAAACCACCTTCGGCAACAAGCTCGCCCCGAATTATTGCTTCGTCAAACTCGGTCTTAACGGGGAATACAACTTTATGTACGCGCTCTATCAAGACGGCGACAAATTCTCTGAGGACAGAAGTTTTGAGGGCGAAGTTCGGCACAACGATAATTTGTTCAAATCGGAATTTGAATTCTACCGTGACAGGATAATTGACGGCACTTTGCCCGGACCGCCCGCAATCGAGCTTAAATGGTCACGCATTGACGAATATAAGTCGGATACCTTCAAAATCGCTGTCGGCGGCAGGTCGATATCGGAGATGACCGATATTTTTGAGGAGCTGACTACTGAGAATGCTACCATTCCTGTATCGGAATTTGCAGCAAAATATGCGAATATGAGAATTCCTGCCGATGACCCGTATTACTCCGTGATCACGGAACGCTGCAAGGGTATGCTCGACGACAACGAAGATTTTCGCGAGTACCGTAATGTTCAGAATTACTACTGCCTTTATGATATCGACGGCAACGGTGTTGAGGAATTGCTGCTTGCAAGCGACCAACCGTATGACTACTGGGGCGAGGAAAACAAGGCATACGGCTTCTCCAACGACTCGATCTATACCGTCAAGGACAGCAAGCCGATAGAGCTAAAGGCTACTGAAAGCTACCATGAATTCGGCACCGGCGTATTGGGTTACAGCTGCTACGACCGCACTATATACACAAACGGCGTTATCCGCTCGGAATTCGGCAATAAATATGAGCCGAGCTACGGCTATGTCCGCCTCGTTGACGGTGAGCTGACGGAGCCGGAGCTGCTGGAATATGAAAAGGGCGAGCCGTATTGGGGGATGTACAGCAATGTGCCGTATGAGTATAGGCATTGCTATGTGAAAGACGGTCAAGGGCAGACGGATATCGTAACTGCGCTCGAGTATATGCAGCGCAAGGCCGAGATCGAGAAAGACCTTGTGCCTGTGGAGCTGGATTGGCGTCCCCTCGAGGAATACGGCAAAAAGTAAATACAAAGAAACGGCGCATCTGCCTCGGTGAGAGACGGGTGCGCCGAATTTTATTTCAGGATATTTTGGATTTTAGCGATCTCGTCGGCGGTGAGGCCGAGTGACGAGATATAGCCCATGATGCCGCCGTAATTCCCGTCGAGGAAGTCGAGGGTCGAGCACATTTTGTCGGGAGAGGATTCGAGCCTCGTGAGGTCGGTCTCCCAGATGAGCGGGGAGCCTGCGGCGATCTCCTTCTCATAGAACGGGCGCAGGTAGGTGAAGGATATCTGATAATCCGCCACTATGTCCTCACGCTCGACCCCCGCGGCGCCGAGCAGCAGCGCGGCGAGCAGCCCGGTCCTGTCCTTGCCGCCGAAGCAGTGAAACATAAACGGCGCGTCGGTCTCGGCTATCAGCCGCAGCACTTTAGCGTAGTTCGGGGCGTTCTCGGTCAGGCTGTAGATATACATATCCGTCACGCTCTGATTTTTGGAGGTATCGGGGTTGACCTCGAGCAGGGGAATGTTGACGCATTCAACGCCGGGGATATCATAAAGCCCGCTCGGCAGGTCAATTACTTCGTTCTCGCCCCGCAGGTCAAATATGCGGCGGATGCCGAGGGAGCGCACCAGCTCGATATCGCTCTGAGCCGTGCCGTTCGGCACCCCGCAGCGCAGCACCCGCCCGTATCGGGTCACGCCGCCGTCAAACGGATAACCGCCGAGGTCACGGAAATTCACAATTTTATCGGCTCTGTATCTTCTCTGCATGGCTAACTCCTTATCGTATAGCGGTATAAGATAATATTATCACGAAAGCTCCGCAAAAGCAACGGAAATAAAAAATCCGCCTCTGCCTGATCCGACAAAGACGGTTTAATTGGAGCGGATGACGAGGCTCGAACTC
>FR888175.1:0-18216 GCA_000431775.1 Clostridium sp. CAG:413
AACAGTCCACCGGACTGTTGCTCTGTACCGCTCGTCCTTCGAATCCCTCCTCACATGAAAAGAAAGTGCCCGCCTCTAAAGAGGCAGGCACTTTCTGGCGTCCCCGGCGGGATTCGAACCCACGGCCTTTCGCTTAGGAGGCGAACGCTCTATCCTGCTGAGCTACGGAGACATATTCACTTATTTATAGCTTAATAAGTTTATCAAAAAAGCGGCGAAATGTCAAGGGGAAAAATTCCGGTCGGAAAAATTTTCATATTCGTTGAATTCGCCGATAAATAATGCTTGAAAAATTCGGCACAATAATATAAAATATATAATTGGTTAAGAATGTTTCAATAAAAACCGAAAGGAAGAAGAATTATGAGCTTACTTAACAAGAAAACCGTAGACGATATTAATGCAAAGGGCAAGAGAGTTCTCGTGCGCTGCGACTTCAACGTCCCCCTCAAGGACGGCGTTATCACCGATGAGAACAGGATCAATGCGGCTCTTCCCACCATACAGAAGCTGATAAACGACGGCGCAAAGGTCATCCTCTGCTCCCATCTCGGCAAGCCCAAGAACGGCCCCGAGGCTAAGTTCTCCCTTGCACCCGTTGCAAAGAGACTCAGCGAGAAACTCGGCAAGGAAGTCGTTTTTGCCGCTGACGACAATGTTGTCGGCGACAATGCAAGGGCAGCCGTTGCCGCTATGAAGGACGGCGACGTAGTCCTGCTTGAGAACACCCGCTTCCGCCCCGAAGAGACCAAGAACGGCGAAGCCTTCTCCAAGGATCTCGCAAGCCTTTGCGACATTTATGTCAACGACGCATTCGGCGCCGCTCACAGAGCTCACTGCTCCACCGTCGGCGTTACCGCATTCGTCAAGGAAGCCGCTGTCGGCTACCTCATGGGCAAGGAGCTCAAGTATCTCGGCAATGCTGTTGAGAATCCCGCAAGGCCCTTCGTCACCATCCTCGGCGGCGCAAAGGTTGCGGACAAGCTCAATGTTATCGACAACCTCCTCAACAAGGCGGACACCCTCATCATCGGCGGCGGCATGGCTTACACCTTCCTTGCGGCAAAGGGCTACGGCGTAGGCAGATCGCTCCTTGACGAGAGCAAGATAGATTACTGCAAGGATATGCTCAAGAAGGCTGAGGACAAGGGCGTTAAGATCCTGCTGCCCATCGACGTGGTAGCCGCTCCCGACTTCCCGAACCCCATCGACGCACCCATCGAGGTCAGCACCTTTGACGCCGACGCTCTCCCCGCAGACATGGAAGGCCTCGACATCGGCCCCAAGACCGCGGAGCTTTTCGCAAACGAAGTCAAGACCGCCAAGACCGTCGTATGGAACGGCCCCATGGGCGTTTTTGAGAATCCCACCCTTGCAGCCGGCACCATCGCGGTCGCCAAGGCTCTTGCCGAGACCGACGCGGTCACCATCATCGGCGGCGGCGACAGCGCAGCGGCAGTCAATTCCCTGGGCTTCGGCGACAAGATGACCCATATCTCCACCGGCGGCGGCGCATCGCTTGAATTCCTCGAGGGTAAGGCCCTCCCCGGCATCGAGGCTGTTAACGATAAATAAGTTGATACAATGAAAAATGCAGATGCATTGCCCAAGCGGAAGCCTCTGAGGCTTAACGGATATGATTATTCTTCATGCGGAGCATACTTTATAACACTATGCGTCAAGGATAAACGCAGGATTTTTTGGGAGAGCGTAGGGGCGAACTGTGTTCGCCCGGACATCGTTCCACTTTCAAGAATCGGGGAAATCGTTTCTCGGGAAATTCAAAAAATCAGCGTAATATATGACAATGTCGAAGTTGATAAATTTGTTGTCATGCCGAATCATGTCCATATGATATTGTCCATCCTTGCGGATGATCACGGGCGAACGCAGTTCGCCCCTACAGTATCGAGGGTAGTTAAGCAATTCAAGGGCTCCGTTACAAAACAAATCGGATTTTCTCCGTGGCAGCGCTCCTATCACGACCATGTGATACGGAACGTGCGGGATTACGGGGAAATTTGGCAATACATTGACGAAAACCCGTTCCGTTGGGAATCGGATTGCTATTATTAAGTGAAAGGACAGTTAAATAATGGACAAGTCACTTCGCAGACCCGTTATCGCGGGCAACTGGAAAATGAATAACACCCCCGAGCAGACCAAGGCGCTCATCGAGCAGATGAAGCCCCTTGTAGCGAACGCCGACTGCGACGTCGTTATCTGCGCCCCCTATATCGACCTCTATGCAGCCATGGAGGCAGCCGCAGGCTCCAACATCAAGATCGGTGCCGAGAACTGCCACTGGGCAGAGAAAGGCGCATTCACCGGCGAGGTTTCCGCCAATATGCTCAAGGCCGCAGGCGTGCCCTATGTCATCATCGGTCACTCCGAGCGCAGGCAGTATTTCGGCGAGACCGACGAGACCGTCCGCGACAGAGTCAGAGCTGCTCTGAACGCAGGCCTCAAGGTCATCCTCTGCGTGGGCGAAGTCCTCGAGGAGAGGCAGCTCGGCATCACCGCCGAGATAGTCAGGAAGCAGACCAAGGTCGCCCTCTCCGGCGTTTCCGAGGCTGAGCTTGCAAACATCATCATCGCCTATGAGCCTGTTTGGGCTATCGGCACCGGCCTGACCGCCACTCCGGAGCAGGCAAACGAGGTTTGCGCCGTTATCCGCGCTCTCGTCGCAGAGCTTTACAGCAAGGACGCCGCGGATCATTTCGTTATCCAGTACGGCGGCTCGATGAACGACGGCAACGCTGCCGAGCTTCTTGCTCAGTATGACGTTGACGGCGGCCTTATCGGCGGCGCTTCACTCGTTGCTGAGAAATTCGCAAAGATAGTTGAAGCTGCAAGCAAATAATCGCAATTTCAGGGCGGGGGCGGAGTTTTCCGTTCCCGCCGTTTTGGGAAAGGATATGATATTATGAGCAAAAGACCCGTTCTTCTTTGCATCATGGACGGCTTCGGCAAGAACGAAAGCACCTACGGCAACGCTATCGCCGCCGCAAAGAAGCCGAATCTTGATAAGATCGTCAGTGAGAATCCTATGACCTTTATCGGCGCGTCCGGCCTTGACGTCGGTCTTCCCGACGGTCAGATGGGCAACTCCGAGGTCGGCCACACCAACATCGGCGCCGGCAGAGTGGTCTATCAGGAGCTTACCAGGATCACAAAGTCCATTCAGGACGGCGACTTTTTCACCAATGAAGCTCTCGTCGGCGCAATGGAGAACTGCAAAAAGAATTCCTCGGCTCTTCACCTGATGGGTCTTATGTCCGACGGCGGCGTTCACAGCCACAACACTCACCTCTACGGCATCATGGAGCTTGCCAAGCGCAGCGGCGTTGACAAGGTGTATATCCACTGCTTCATGGACGGCCGCGACGTGCCCCCCACCTCAGGCAAGGATTACCTCGCCGAGCTTTACAAGAAGTGCGACGAGATAGGCGTGGGCGAGATCGCAACCGTCATGGGCAGATACTACGCCATGGACAGAGACAACCGCTGGGAGAGAGTCGTCAAGGCTTACAAGGCCATGACCGAGGGCGAGGGCGTTAAATTCGACTGCGCCTGCAAGATGATGGAGGAATCCTACGCAAACGACGTGACCGATGAATTTATCGTGCCCGCAGTCTCTGAAAAAGCCGTTCCCGTCAAGGATAACGACTCGATCGTTTTCTTTAACTTCCGCCCCGACAGAGCGAGAGAGATCACCAGAGCCTTTGTCGACCCCGCATTCAGCGGCTTCGAGAGAGAGCAGCTCAAGGGTCTCTATTATGTCTGCATGACTCAGTACGACGCAACCATGCCGAACGTCCATGTAGCATTCAAGCCCGAGTCGCTTGAAAACACCTTCGGCGAGTATATCTCCGACAAGGGTCTCAAGCAGCTCAGGATTGCCGAGACCGAGAAATACGCTCATGTAACCTTCTTCTTCAACGGCGGCGTTGAGAAGCAGTACCCCGGCGAGGACAGGATCCTTGTCAAATCCCCCGCCGTCGCCACCTATGACCTCCAGCCCGAGATGAGCGCCTATGAAGTCACCGACAAGCTGCTTGCAGCCATCGACAGTGACAAATACGACGCCATCATCCTGAACTATGCGAACTGCGACATGGTCGGTCACACCGGCGTATTCGACGCAGCGGTCAAGGCCGTTGAAGCGGTCGACACCTGCGTAAGTAAGATAGTTGACGCCGTTGCCGCAAAGGGCGGCGTGACACTCATCACCGCCGACCACGGCAACGCTGACAAGATGTATGAGGCGGACGGCTCGCCCTTCACGGCGCACACGACCAACCCCGTGCCTTTCATCGTTGTCGGCTACCCCTGCGAGCTTCGTGAGGGCGGCAGGCTCTGCGATATCGCGCCCACCATGCTGAAGATAATGGGTCTTGAGCAGCCTAAAGAAATGACGGGCGTAAGCATCATCAAATAAAAATTCCCACGGATAAAAATTTATCACCCTGCAACACTTTATAGTGAAAGCAGGGTGATTTTTTATGCCTGGGCGCAGGAGTTTTATAAGGATAATATCATATTTGGTGGCGACGGCGGTGTGCCTTGCCGCCGCTGCAAGCGACGCCGCCAAAGCAAGGGGCGATTACGGCGAAGCTCTCGGGCGGGTGCGTATGTCGAGCCTTGTTTCGCTCTGCGAATATTCGTCGCAGCTCAGCGCGGGGCTGCGGGCGCTTGCCGTTTCGCCGGACGGCGGCACTGCCGACCCTGCGGCTTATGTCTGCTCAAAGGCGCTCGGCGCAAGGGGCGGCGCCGCAAGCTTTTCGGAGGATTCGGCGGGCAACATCCTCTATTTTCTCGACGGAGTTTATCGCTTTGCGGAGGAATTCCCCGATGAGCCGAGCGAAGAGAAGCGGGCGGCAGCGATAAGGCTCTCGGACTACGCGGGTGAGCTTTACGACCACCTGAGCGATGTTTCCGCCGCCGTGCTGAACGGCGACATCTCGCTGCTCGAGGGGGGCGACGCGGAATTCATCGAGGATAAGCTCGACTTCTCAAACGGCAGCGAGGATGAGATCTTCCCGCTGATAGCCGTTTCCGTCTCCCCTGTCGGGTCGGCGGAGGCGGCCGTCTCCCGCGAGGCGGCAAGGGCTGCGGCAAGTGAGCTTTTCGGCGTGGAGGCGGCGCTCTGGCGGGGCGGCGAGACCGAGGAGCTCGGCGGAATTGAGGTCTATCGCTTCACCTACGGCTCGATGCTGGTCGATATCAGCACCTCGGGCGAGGTCGCGGCTTTCACGGTGGCCGAGCCGTGCAAGACCGCCGAAACAGGAGCGGACAGCGCAGCCGCATCGGCGGCAAAATTCCTCAAAGAGCGTAATTTCCCCGAAATGGAGGAGATAAGCCGCTGCGAGCGTGAATTCCGTACCGAGCTTGAGTTTGCGCCCTGCGTCGGCGGAGTGCTGCATCTGGATTCCGCAGTCAAGGTCGCCGTTTGCCGCTGCTGCTCGGAGCTGATACGCTTCGATTGCTCCGAATACATCAAAAACTACCGTGAGACAATGGCTGTCGACGCAAAGCCCCGCCTTGCCCGACTGCTGCCCTCGGGATTTAGCCTTGAGCGTCAGCGGCTGTGCGTTGCGGATATCGACGGGCGGGCGCGCCTGTGTTACTTTGCGGAGTGTTCGTTCCGAAACGAAAAATTGCGGATGTATTTTGACTATTTTTCTCTGAAAGCGCTGAAAAGCGAGCCGATTTCATAAATTTTATATTGACAAGCCGGGTTTTGCAATGTATAATGTAGCTAACAAAGGGGTGCTGACGGCAGTCGGCTGAGATCATACCCTCAAACCTGATCCCGATAATGCGGGCGTAGGAAAACAGCCTCTGTGCAATTTTTACGTCCGGTACGATATCTGTACTGGCTTTTTTATTTCCTCAGGCTGCGGCGCACCGGATCGGTTCCCCCGAACAATCCGAAAAGAGGTCAAATTCAATGTCAAACACCGGTTCAAACAAAAAAACGGTAATCCTTGCCGAGGGTGCGATAATGGTCGCCCTCTCCATCGCTCTCTTTGCCGTATCCGATCTTATCCCCTGGCCGTATGCCTACGGCGGCGGCTTCAGCATCTTTGCACAGGTGCCGATAGTCATCTACTCCTACCGCAGAGGCATCAAGAACGGCGTCGCCGCTTCCCTTGTGCTCTCGGTATTCCAGCTCCTGACCGGGCTTAAAAACTTCGCATGGGTCTCGGGCATAGGCGCTTATCTGATAGTCGCCCTCGCCGACTACATCGTAGCCTTCGGCTGCCTCGGTCTCGGCGGTATGTTCAAGGGCAAATTCAAAAATCCCACCGCGGAGCTTGCGCTCGGCAGCGTGGTCGTTTGCCTTATCCGTTTCGTCTGCCACTACATCAGCGGCGTGACCATCTGGACGGATTACTGCCCCGCGGACATGGTAGTACCCGTTTATTCGCTGCTCTACAACGGCTCATATATGCTCATTGAGACGATAATCACCGTTATCGGCGCAGTCGCCCTGAGCAAAGTCCCCGCCGTCATCAATGTGAACGGCAAGGCATCTAAAAACTGACAATCTCCTCCTCCTCGTTTGTGAAGAAATACCCCCGGGACAGCAGCCGGGGGTATTTTGCATACAAAAAGAACCGCCTCAATGAGACGGTTCTTAATTTTTAAATCAGTCGTTGGTTCTTCTGGGTCTGCCGCCTCTTTCGCCTCTGAAGTCTCTTCTGGGCTTCCTGGGAGCGTCGGATACGGTGTTCTCGGGCACAAGCCCTTCGACCTCGATAAGAGCATCGCGGCGAGAGAAGTTCAGCCTGCCCTGGTCGTCCTTCGGCAGCACCTTAACGATAACCTCGTCGCCGACATGAACTGCGTCCTCGACCTTCTCGGTCCTCTTAACGTCAAGCTGGCTGATGTGGACCATGCCCTCCTTGCCGGGAGCTATTTCGACGAATGCGCCGAAGCTCATCAGGCGGGTAACGACGCCCTTGTAGATAGCGCCGACCTCGGGATCGTTGGCAATGGTCTCAATGATGGATATCGCTCTCTTTGCGTCGTCGATATCTGTGGAGGAAACAAAGATGTTACCGTCCTCCTGAACGTCGATCTTGCAGTTGCACTCGGCGCAGATCTTCTGGATGACCTTGCCCTGCTTGCCGATGACGTCGCCGATCTTCTCGGGGTCGATCTTGGTGGTGAGCATCTTGGGCGCCCACTTTGACAACTCCTTGCGGGGCTCGGCGATAACGGGAGCCATTACTTCGTCAAGGATGTAGCAGCGAGCCTTATAGGTCTTCTCGAGAGCCTCTCTGATGATAGCGGGGGTAAGGCCGTGTACCTTGAGATCCATCTGAATGGAAGTGATGCCCTTCTTGGTGCCGGCAACTTTGAAGTCCATGTCGCCGAAGAAATCCTCAAGACCCTGGATATCAACCATGGTCATGAAGCGGTCGCCCTCGGTGATAAGGCCGCAGGAGATACCCGCAACGGGAGCCTTAATAGGCACGCCAGCCGCCATAAGCGAAAGGGTCGAGCCGCAGACGGAGCCCTGAGAGGTGGAGCCGTTGGAGGAAAGAACCTCGGAGACGACTCTGATGGTGTAGGGGAACTCCTCGACCGAGGGGAGAACGGGGATCAGCGAACGCTCTGCAAGAGCGCCGTGACCGATCTCACGCCTGCCGGGGCCTCTGCTGGGCTTGGTCTCGCCGACGGAGTAGGAGGGGAAGTTGTAGTGATGCATATAACGCTTGGTGTCCTCTTCGTCAAGGCCGTCAAGCATCTGAGCGTCGCTCATGGGGCCGAGGGTGGTAACGGAGAGCACCTGAGTCTGACCTCTGGTGAACATGCCCGAGCCGTGAACTCTGTCAAGCAGGTCAATCTCGGCGTTAAGAGGACGGATCTCGTTGATGCCTCTGCCGTCAACACGCTTGCCGTCGTCGAGCAGCCAGCGGCGCACGACGTACTTCTGAACCTTATACAGGCACTCGTCGATCTTGACCTGCATATCGGGATAAATCTCATCGAATTTCTCGTGAACCTTCTCGTAAACGGGCTTCAGGCGCTCGTCACGGATTCTCTTGTCATCGGTATCGAGGGCGGCGCGGATATCCTCTATCGCAAAGTCCTTGATAGCCTCGTACATATCGGGATCGGGGTCGTTTGAGGGGAAATCTACCTTCGGCTTGCCGCACTCGGCCTTTATCTGATTGATGAATTCAACAAGTCTCTGATTCTCTTTGTGGGCGAACATGATGCCGTCAAACATATCGTCGTTGGAGACTTCGTTTGCGCCCGCCTCGATCATTGCGACAAGGTCAGCGGTGGAGGCGACGGTGACATACATATCGCTCTTTGCTCTCTGCTCGAGAGTGGGGTTGATGACATACTGACCGTCAACAAGGCCGACAACAACGCCTGCGATGGGGCCGTCCCAGGGGATCTCGGAGATCGAGATAGCGATGGAAACGCCGAGCATAGCGGTGATCTCGGGCTGGCAGTCGGGGTCAACGGACATAACGGTGGCGACAACGCCCACGTCGTTCCTCATATCCTTGGGGAAAAGGGGACGGATGGGTCTGTCGATAACGCGGGAGGCGAGGGTCGCCTTCTCGCTCGCTCTGCCCTCACGGCGCTGGAACGAGCCGGGGATCTTGCCTACCGAATAAAGCTTCTCTTCGTAGTCGACCGAAAGAGGGAAGAAATCGACACCCTCTCTGGGTTTCGCAGCCATGGTAGCGGTGCAGAGCACGTTGGTCTCGCCGTAGCGGACAAGGCAGGAGCCGCCCGCAAGCTGAGCCATCTTGCCGACCTCGACCACAAACGGTCTGCCGGCGATCTCAGTTTCATACTTCTTGAAAGCTTTGAAAAACATTTTTTTACCTCTCTGTAATTTATTTCTACAGGCGGCTGCGGTTTAGCAATAAATCCAAACTCCGACCCTTGCGGAGGCTCGATTCACTGCTAAGACCGTTTTATGCCGCCTGAAAGATGCGAATTCAAACATAACAGAGCAGGCGGGAAACAAAATCCTGCCTGCTCCGAACCTTGAATTATTTACGGATACCGAGTCTTGCGATGATCGCACGGTAACGCTCGATGTCAACCTTCTGCAGGTAAGCGAGGAGGTTTCTTCTGTGACCGACCATCATTAGAAGTCCTCTTCTGGAGTGGTGGTCCTTCTTGTGAACCTTCAGGTGCTCGGTGAGGTCGTTGATCCTCTTGGTGAGGACGGCTATCTGAACCTCGGGTGAGCCTGTGTCGCCCTCGTGAAGGGCGTATTCCTGCATGATTGCGGTCTTTTCTGCCTGTGTCATTTCTTTCACCTCATTAAAATATTTGCCTCGCACTCAGAAGCCGGCAGGTGAATACCGCTCGGCGGTTTACTCCGGAATCCGAGAAACGGGCACGTGCAAAAGAGATTATATCATACCGCCGCCGCAATGTAAAGAGTTTTTTTAATTTTTCAAACAAAAAAGCGCAATATAATATGCCGTTCCGGAACAAACCACAGCTCTATCGGCAAAATTCACGGAATTTTTCTCGCATTTTTTATTTGTTTTTTGCCGATAGATTTGCGTGTGAAGCCCGAATATCCGTATATATCAACAAACACATCGGTTTTCTATCGGCAAAATTTCAATGGTTTTGTGCTGAATTCAGTCTATTTTTTGCCGATAACTTTTTATCACCTCGGGCGGCTGCGGCATAGTATGGTTTGTGGGGAAGCCATTCTCCAAAACAAGGCGGCTGCCGTCATCGGTGGCTTTTGCAGCCCGTGGGGAGCCGGGTGGACACAGCGCAGCCGCCATCACATATCGGCGGAGCGATCAATCCGTGTCGGCGGCGCCGACCTTATTGAGCGCCTTGAGCGGGTCGACCGTTTCGCCGTCGATAAGCACCTCGAGATGCAGGTGATCCTCGTCGCTTATCTCGACGGGGATATGCCCGAGCGAGCCTATCTTATCATATTTTTTGACCTCGCTGCCCTCGGGCAGGCAGCTCCCGCTTTTAAGCCCGCAGTAGCGAGCCGTCATGCCGTTGCCGTGGTCTATCTCAACGACCGTGCCCCAAAAGCTGTCGTCATAGACTGCGGTGACGGTGCCGTCACCGGCGGCGACCACGTCGTTGCCCGCGCTGCCGCCGAAATCAACGCCGTTATGGATCCGCCAGTCGCCCATCGTCTTTGACCGCACCATCTCGCCGTTGCTGTAATCCTTGATGATATCCGAGCCCATCGGCAGGGCGAAATCGCCCGAATAGGGCTTGTTGCGCTCTATCGCCTCGGTGCTCTGCTCGGCGGAGTGAAGCCTGTTATCCTCAACGCCGGTCTGCTCCGCGTTGACCCTCTCCTCGGTGGCGGGCACCGTCCATTTATACGTCACCCGTGTGAAGCCCGTTTCCTCGGGCTTTTTCTTTATTATCGCCGTCTTGACGCTGACTATCGAGCCGACCGCCACGGCGGCAAGGCAGACAAACAGCGCGAAATAGATATTTGAATACTTCTTCTTTTTCAATGCAATGACCTCTTTTCGTTTTCTTCACCGATATTTTCGTCTGCACGGCGGTCATTTATTCCCCGACGGGTCGTTTTTTCAAAAAATCATGCCATTTGAAGCGAAAATTTACATTTTGCTCTTGATAGTTGCCGAGTTTTCTGCAATAATAAAGAAGTATATATTATAATGGCAGTCTGCCTGCCGAAACGGAGCGTGTATCTTTTTGGATCAGAACAAAAATCTGGCGGAGCTTCTTTTTCCGCACATAGACAAGACCCCCGAGTATTATGAAGCCCTTTATCCGCAGCGACAGCTTCCCGAGGGTGCGAGGGTGACCCGTTTCGCCCCATCGCCCACAGGCTATCTTCATATCGGCGGCCTTTTCGGCGCTCTTGTGGACGTTCTCACCGCCAGATCGACGGGCGGCGTTGCCTACCTGAGAATTGAGGATACCGACAAAAAGCGTGAGATAGACGACGGCGTTTCCGCCATCATCAACGGCTTCGACTACTTCGGAGTCGCCTTTGACGAGGGCGTGACCGGCTTCGGCACCGAGAAGGGCGACTACGGCCCCTACACCCAGAGCCACAGAGCCGAGATATATCAGACCATCGCAAAGAGCCTTGTGGAGAAAGGTCTCGCCTACCCCTGCTTCTGCACGGCGGACGAGCTTGCCGCCATCCGCGAGGAGCAGACAAAGGGCGACGCTCTCATCTGGGGCTACTTCGGCAAATGGGCCAAGTGCCGCGACCTCAGCCTTGAGGAGATAGAGAAAAATCTCGCCGAGGGCAAGCCGTGGGTGCTTCGCCTGCGTTCGCAGGGCAGCGAGGATAAAAAGATAGTATTCGACGACATTATCAGAGGCAAGATAGAGATGCCCGAGAACATAATCGACGAGGTGCTGCTCAAATCCGACGGCATACCCACCTATCACTTCGCCCATGTATGCGACGACCATTTCATGAGGACGACCCATGTTATCAGGGGCGAGGAATGGATATCCTCCGTCCCGAAGCATATCGAGCTTTTCAGAGCCTGCGGCTACAAGGCTCCGAAATATGCACACACCCCGCAGGTGCTCAAGGTCGACGAGGAGACCGGCGACAAGCGGAAGCTCTCAAAGAGAAAGGACCCCGAGGCGGCCGTCGGCTACTTCATCGAGGGCGGCTTCCCCAAGGAGAGCGTGCTCGAATACCTGCTCACTCTTATAAACTCCAACTTCGAGGATTGGCGCAGAGCAAATCCGAGAGAGGATATATCAAAATTCCCGTTCAATCTGAAGAAGATGAGCGCAAGCGGCTGCCTGTTTGACCTCGTGAAGCTCAACGACGTGAGCAAAAACGTGATATCGCTCATGAACGCCGACAAGGTCTACGCCGACGTGGCTGCATGGGCCGAGAAATATGATAAAGAATTCTATGATATCTTTACCGCCGACCCTGCCCGCTCAACAGCGATAGTCAACATCGACCGCGAGAATCCCAAGCCCCGCAAGGATATAGCCAAGTGGAGCGAGGTCAGGGACTATGTCGCCTACTTCTTCCCCGAGCTTTACAAGCCCGACTTCACCCTGCCCGAGAATATCAGCCGTTCCGACGCCGCGGCGATAGTCGAGAAATATCTCGGCGAATTCTCGCTTGCGGACGATAAAGACCAATGGTTCGCCCGCATCAAGGGTATGTGCGAGCCGCTTGGCTTCACCCCGAATGTTAAAGAATACAAGAAAAACCCCGAGAGCTACAAGGGTCATGTCGGCGACGTTTCATCCGTCATACGCATTGCCCTCACCTCCCGCCGCAACACGCCCGACCTCTATTCGATAATGGCGCTGCTCGGCGAGGATGAGATAAAGGCAAGGCTCGGCGCAGCGCTCAAAGCTTATACAGAATAAAGAGAGGATACATTGAAAATGGACGAAATCAACACTTCCGCATCAAACTTTATATATGATTTTATTGATGAAGATCTCAAGAACGGGGTCAACACCAGAGTTCAGACCCGTTTCCCACCCGAGCCGAACGGCTACCTGCATATCGGCCACGCAAAGGCTATCTGCATAGATTTCAGCACGGCGGAGAAATACGGCGGCGAATGCAACCTGCGCCTTGACGACACCAACCCCTCCAAGGAGGACGTCGAGTATGTCGACGCCATCAAGGAGGATATCGAGTGGCTCGGCTACAAGTGGAATAAGGTCCTCTACGCCTCCAGCTACTTTGACTTCATCTATGAATGCGCCGTCAAGCTCATAAAAAAGGGCAAGGCTTATGTCTGCGACCTTTCCGCCGACGAGATAAGGGAATACAGAGGCACCCTCACCGAGCCGGGTAAAAACAGCCCCTACAGAGAGCGCTCGATCGAGGAGAATCTTGACCTCTTCGCAAGAATGACCGCCGGCGAATTCAAGGACGGCGAAAAGACCCTGAGAGCAAAGATAGATATGTCCTCCCCCAACATCAACATGAGGGACCCCGTTATCTACCGTATCGCTCACATCCATCATCATCAGACCGGCGACAAATGGTGCGTCTACCCGATGTATGACTTCGCTCATCCCCTCTCGGACGCAAAAGAGGGCGTTACCTACTCCCTCTGCTCGCTGGAATTCGAGAATCACAGACCTCTTTACGACTGGTTCATCAAGGAGATCGGCTTCGATGAGCCGCCGAGACAGATAGAATTCGCCCGCCTCAACATCAACTACTGCGTGACCAGCAAGAGAAAGTGCCTTGAAATGGTCAAAAAAGGCATCGTTGACGGCTGGGACGACCCGAGAATGGTCACCCTCTGCGGCATGAGGCGCAGGGGCTACCCCGCGGCGGCTATCCGCGAATTCATCAACAGGATCGGCGTTTCAAAGGCTTACAGCGTTGTCGATTACGGCCTGCTCGAGGCCTGCGTCAGAGATAACCTGAACGCCAACGCCCCCAGAGCCATGGCGGTGCTCAGGCCCCTCAAGGTCATCATCGACAACTACCCCGAGGGTCAGACCGAGGCCATCGAGGTCGAGATAAACCCCGACAAGCCCGAGCTCGGCACAAGGACGGTGCATTTCTCAAGGGAGATATTCGTCGAGCGCGACGACTTCATGGTTGAGCCGCCGAAGAAATATTTCAGGCTCTTCCCCGGCAATGAAGTTCGCCTCAAGAGCGCGTATTTCGTCACCTGCACCGGCTGGGAAGCCGATGACGACGGCAACATCACCTGCCTGCACTGCACCTATGACCCCGCCACCAAGGGCGGCGACGCACCCGACGGCAGGAAGGTCAGGGGCACCCTCCACTGGGTCAGCGCCGCGGACTGCGCAGAGTGCGAAATACGCCTTTACGACCGTCTGTTCAACACCGAGAACCCCGCGGGCGAGGAGGGCGTCGATTACCTCGATAATCTGAACCCGAATTCGCTCGAGATCCTCAGCGGCTGCCTTGTCGAGGGCGGTCTCAAGGACGCAAAGTGCGGCGACACCTTCCAGTTCATGCGCCAGGGCTACTTCTGCGTGGATAAGACCTCGCAGCCCGGCAAGCTCGTATTCAACCGCACCGTGGCTCTCAACTCCTCTTGGAAATAATTTTAGGAGGCGCCTAAATGAAATATCTGTATAGGATAGTGAATATAATTCTTGCGGCGCTGTTTTTCCCCGCCGTTTTCTTCCTCGACCTCATCTTTTTCAGAGCGTCCACCTCGCTGGCCAAATACGGCCTTGAGGAGAGCATCTCGCTCAAAAGAATAATTGATATCTTCACCGGCAACGACCCGCTGAGCAGCCTTGTCAAATCCGACAAGGGCTTCACCTGGCCCGAGGGGCTTGCCCCGCTCAACGCAAGGCTCATTGCGGCGGCGGTCGCCCTCGGCGTTGCGGCTTTGGCGGCGCTCTTTATCATCATTTTCTCCATTTGCAGCGGCAAACGCATCCCCGTCCTTGCGGCGGCTGGAGTCGGTCTCGCTGCGACGATAGTGATGATAGCCTGCTTCAACTCCGCAGCGGGCGACGTGGTCGACGGCACGGTCAACATCGTCAGCGCCATAGGCGGCTCGAGCCTCATTACCGCCCTTATCGGCGGCGTTGTCAGCATTGACAAGCTGATGCTCGGCGGCTTCCACAACGGACTTTTAATAATTTTCATTCTTTTGATCGTTTGGACTGCTTCTTATATGCTCATCGAGCTCGGCGACAAGTCCGCCGACGGTAAGAAGTCCAAATCACGCTGAGGAGCGGTAACAATATGAAAGCTGTCACCTATGATAAAGTTAAACTCGGCGGTTTCTGGAAAAACCGCTTTGAAATCAACAAAAATGTGACGATCCCCTCCGTCTATGAGCGATTCAGCGAGACGGGAAGATTCGCCGCATTCAACTGCGACTGGCACGAGGGCATGGAGCACAAGCCCCATTTCTTCTGGGATTCGGACATCGCGAAATGGATAGAGGCTGTCGCCTACACGGTGCGCCAATGCCCCGACGAGGAGCTTGAGGCCATCGTTGACGGCGTTGTCGACCTTATTGAGAAGCACAGGGATCCCTGCGGCTACTTCAACATCTATTTCACCGTCTGCGAGCCCGAGAACCGCTTCACCAACCGCCTACTCCATGAGCTTTACTGCGCGGGTCACCTCATCGAAGCCGCTGTCGCATATTATGAAGCCACGGGCAAGGATAAATTCCTTCACCTGATGTGCGACTACGCCGATTATATCGAGCGAGTCTTTGTCACCGAGGATTCGGCTCAGTTCACCACCCCCGGCCACGAGGAGATAGAGCTGGCGCTTGTCAGGCTCAGCGACTGCACGGGCGACGAGCGCTATCTGCGCCTTGCGGAATTCTTCGTTGACAAACGCGGCACGAGCAAAAAGGACGAGGACAACGTCCACTACATAAGCCTCGATTATTCGCAGTGCCATATGCCCGTGCGCGAAATGAGCGACGCGGTCGGTCACAGCGTGCGCGCGGTATATCTCTACAGCGCAATGGCCGATCTTGCTCTCAGGACGGGCGACAGCGAGCTGCTCGAAGCCTGCCGCAGAGTATTTAACAGCATCGCTCAAAAGCGTATGTATATCACCGGCGGCATCGGCTCCACCGCCTACGGCGAGAGATTCACCGAGGACTATGACCTGCCGAACGACCTTGCGTATTCCGAGACCTGCGCTTCTATAGGCCTCGCCCTCTTTGCAAGGCGCATGAGCCTGGTCGACCCGAATTCCAAATACGCCGACATCGCCGAGACCGCTATTTATAACTGCGCTCTCGCGGGCGTTTCGCTCAAGGGCAACTCCTTCTTCTATGTGAATCCCCTTGAAATAAATCTCGAGCGACACAGGCTCGGCGCAGAGTATTATGAGCGCAAGGATAAGCTCCTCACTCAGCGTGCCGAGGTCTTTGACTGCTCCTGCTGCCCGCCGAATATCGCCCGCTTTATCGCTTCAATAGGCGACTTCCTCTACAGCTATGACGAGGGCACCGTATATGTTCACCACTATTTTGAGAGCGAAGCGGAATTCGACGGCATTAAGATAACTCAAAAAACCGAATACCCGAACGAGGGAGATATCCTCTTCACCATAAGCGGCATGAAGGGCAAACGCCTCGCCGTCAGAGTGCCCGGCTGGTGCGACTATGTGGCGATAAACGGCAAACAATATCTCGGCGAGACCGTCAAGGGCTATATCTATATTGATATTGACTCCGACGAAATGAACCTCAAGCTCTATCTTGACATGGACTGCCGCCTTGTAACTGCGAACCCCGCCGTTCAGGCGGATCTCGGCAGGGTCGCCCTTTGCAGAGGGCCGATAGTCTATTGCGCCGAGAAGATAGACAACGGCAACGTGCCGCTCGACACGCTCCTGCTCGACTCCGACCTTGAAGCGGGTCTGCGCTACAATGCAGAGATGCAGGCGTACACCGTAAAGGCCACGGGCTTTGAGGAGGCGCCGTTCGACGAGCTTTACCGCAACTATTCGCCCGCCTCGACCACGGAGAGGGAGATAAATCTCATCCCGTATTTCGCCTACGCCAACAGGGGCGAGAGCGATATGCAGGTCTGGCTGCGTGTGAAATAAAAACCGAAAGCCGCCTCGAAAAACGGGGCGGCTGATATTATATTCAATTGAATTTCCCGAAACGGAGGGATAAATATGAAGAAGATCGCCGTGGGTCTGAGCGGAGGGGTCGACAGCTGCACTGCCGCCTATCTGCTGCGCGAGCAGGGCTACGAGGTGATGGGCATCACCCTGCGCCTGAAGCAAGGCTCGCTCGCCGACGCCGACATTGACGACGCCCGCCGAATCGCCGAGGCTCTCGGGATAGAGCTTGAGGTGCTCGACCTGAGAGAATTTTTCAAAGAGAAGATAATCGAGCCTTTCGTCGGCGAATACCTCGCCGCAAGGACTCCGAACCCCTGCATAGAGTGCAACGGGATTATTAAATTCGGCGCAATGCTTGACTACGCCGTTTCAAAGGGCTGCGACGCCCTCGCAACGGGTCACTACGCCAAGATCGAGCAAAGCGGCGGCCGCTTCCTGCTCAAAAAGGCGGACAGCGTCAAGGATCAGAGCTATTTCCTCTACCGTCTCACTCAGGCTCAGCTCTCGCGAGCCGTTTTCCCGCTTGCGGGCATGGATAAAACGCAGATAAGAGCCATTGCCGAGAGCGCGGGGCTGCCCGTTGCCAAAAAGCACGACAGCCAGGAGATATGCTTCGTGCCGAACGACGATTACTCCGCCTACCTCGCCTCGCTGGGCGTAACCTCGCCCCCCGGCGATATTGTGGACGGCAGAGGCAACGTGCTCGGCACTCACAACGGAATTATAAATTATACGGTCGGTCAGCGCAAGGGTCTCGGCGCCTACGGCAAGCCGATGTTTGTCACGGGGCTTGATTCGGAGCGCAACGCAGTCGTCATCGGTGAGAACGGCGCTCAATACGGCATCGGTCTCGTTGCCGACAGGCTGAATCTAATCGACCGCGACGCCGTAACCGAGCCGTTCAGGGCAAGCGTACGCATACGCTTCAGGGCCAAGGAGCAGCCCGCCCTCATAATCCCCGAGGGCGACGGCTTCAGGGCGATATTCGATGAGCCGCAGCGCTCGATAACCCCCGGTCAGAGCGCCGTTATCTATGACGGCGAAACCGTGGTGGGCGGCGGCAGGATCATCAGTCAAATACGCTCTCTATGAGCCTTTCGCTCTCCTCAGGCGAATAGACCCATCGGTCGATATGGCCGCTCGTGATATAGTATTCGGGCGGCTCTACGGGGTAATCCGCCGCAAAGGAGTCGACGATTATCAGCTTTATCTTCATCTTTGACGGGATAATGCTCTTGACGTATACCCCGGCGTGGCAGCCCGCCTCGACCCCCTGAGAGAATTCGGCAAGCCCCGCAAGATTCGGAGCAAGCTCCACAAAAATGCCGTATTTCTCGACCGAGCGGACTATTCCGGGCACAGTTTCGCCCACTTTGAGCTTCGAGATATTCTGCTCCCATGTGCCGAGCAGCTCCTTGTGGCTCAGGGTTATCCTGCCGTCGGAGTCGATGCTCTTGACGACGGCGTAAATGCTCTGCCCCGCAGTGAATCTCGCCGACGGGTGCGGGATCCTCGACACGGAGATGCCGTCTATCGGCATGAGGGCGTTGATGCCCGCCCCGATATCGCAGAATACGCCGAAGCCCTCGATATGAGAGACGGTCGCGGGTATTACGTCGCCGGGGCGCAGGGTCGAGATATATTCGTCGGCGCATTCC
>FR888175.1:18242-26131 GCA_000431775.1 Clostridium sp. CAG:413
TGCACCTTGCGGCGGCTGAGCAGGGCGTAATTCTCGCCCTCGGGAGTTGATGCGAACCCCGTCACGGCGCAGACCACGGGCTTATTGACCCGCGAGATAAGCGCAATATCCCTCACCGTGCCGTCCTCGATGCCGAGCGCCCCCTCGCAGCGGGGAATTATCCCTTTCATGCAGCCGAGGTCGACGTGCAGATTATGCTCCGCGTCGCAGCGCAGCACCCGACACTCGACGGGAGCGCCGCTGTAGAATGCGTCATGCAGGGCGCCTGCGCTCGAGACCCTCTTTTTGTTCTCCTCTGTCGATATCAGCTGACCCTCCGGTTTGAATTTTTTCATTTCCGATCACCGTTCCAAATAATTATGTTTTAATTTCTGCCTGATTATCTAATGAAAGTATATGGCACTTTCTCCGCTAAAATCACAGGCGGAGCATTTTTATTTTACACGGTAAAATACTACCGCCTCCGTGCGGCAAATTTTGTAGCACGGAGGCGAATTTTTTGCGTTATTTTCTCACCCGAAACGCAGACCGCCTCGGTATATGTTCAAAGAGTCTTTGAGAATGCCCAATTCCACACCTCGGGGTCGGAATAGAACCTGTCCCATGCGTTGTGACCCGCTCTGTCATACTCGGTGTATTTCGCCTCGGAGATATCCTTGACGGCGGCGTAGATATTCCTTGAGTAATCAACGAAAACGGTCTTGTCGCCCGAGTTGTGGGCGAGCCACATCGGGATGCCCGCAAAGGCGGTCAGATCCTCGACATCGGTGTAGCCGCACACGGGCATGGCGGCGGCGTATTTGCCGGGGTGGCGCAGGAGCTGGTCAAGCACGCCCGCTCCGCCCATGGAGATGCCCGTGATATAGATACGGTCGGAGTCGACGGCATAGAGCTTGAGCATATATTCTATCAGCCGTGTCAGCGCCGCGTCGTAGCCGTCGCTCGTCCATGTCTTGTCCTCGAACACCTGCGGCATGATGATATAGCAGGGCTCGCCGTGCTTCTTGACGCCCCTGAGCAGCGAGCGCTGCATCTGTGCGATATTGTTTTTGCCTCTCTCGCCGGAGCCGTGGAGATAGACCACGAGCGGGTAGGTCTTGCCCTCTTCTATGTTCTCGGGCTTGACGAGGCGGAACGGCAGCTCAACGTCGCCCTCCTTAAAGATATAGCCCGCCGTGCCGCTGTGCTGCACATAAGGTCTCGGGTCGGGGTTGATGCCCTGATGGAGCACGTCGGGGCCGGGGTACATCGGAAAAGTATCGACGATAAAAATAAGAATCGCGGTAAAGAAGCCTAATATCTGAGTAAGCATAAAACGTCCTCTCTTTCTTTTTATACAAATATATTACCATACTTTGCCCGTCATTTCAACCGTTTTCGGTCATGCTTGAATAATTGACTGAAAAATAGTATAATGAGTGATGAAAGACGCCCCCGCGGCGATTCGTAATAAATTTGTAACACTTTTACCGCCTTGTTTGTAATTCACGGGCTGTATAATGCAATTGTTTCGTGGGGATCTGATTTTTTTGAGGTGAAAAAGATATGTATACCGTCCTTGTTTGCGACGACGACGTCGCCATACTCGACTCGGTCGAGATCTATCTGAAGCTGGAGGGCTACAACGTCCTGCGAGCCGAGAACGGCAGGCAGGCGATCGAGCAGGTCACGAATAACGAGGTGCACTGCGTTATCCTCGACATAATGATGCCCGGTATGGACGGCCTCCAGGCCACGCTGACGCTGCGGAAGAAGCACAATATCCCGATAATCCTGCTCTCGGCCAAGAGCGAGGACACCGACAAGATAACGGGGCTTTCTTTCGGGGCGGACGATTATGTGACGAAGCCCTTCAACCCGCTCGAGCTGATGGCAAGGGTCAAGTCGCAGATAAGGCGCTACACCTCCCTCGGCTCAATGGAGGTCAAGGAGGGCGTTATCACGACGGGCGGTCTGTCGCTCGACACCGGCGCAAAGGAGCTGACCCTCGACGGCGAGCCGATAAAGCTCACCGCCACGGAGTACGGCATAATGAGCGTGCTCATGGAGAATCTCGGCAGGGTGCTCTCAACAGGTCAGATATACGAGGCCGTGTGGAACGAGCCCGCGATTTACGCCGAGAAAACGGTGACGGTACATATCAGACGCATAAGAGAAAAAATCGAGATCAACCCGAGAGACCCTAAATACTTAAAGGTGGTGTGGGGCATTGGATACAAAATCGAAAAATATTAGTCGCAGCAGGGGGATGAAAATTGCGGCAGCGGCGCTCGCCGTGCTGATGTTTTTTCTCTCCGGCTACTCAGCGGGGCTGTTTCTCAAGGGCTATTTTCTCTTTAACGGCTACGATGAGGACTGCGATTTCACACAGACAAATTCATTCAGAACGCTGCTCAACAGCTGCGAATCCACTCTCCTGGCGGACGCCGAGCTGATGAGCTGCGAAAACGATGAGGATTTCCTCAAAACAAGCCTCGGCAAAAACTACAGCCAAAATATTCAGAATGTCAACGACGCTTTTGACCTGCTCGAAAGCTCCGGTGTCAAGGTCTATGTCACCGAGGACAATCGCTACAGATACTCCTACGACCTCGGCGGCACGACCTATTACTTCAGCTTTAACGGCGACGTTATCAGCCGCGACGAATTCGACCGATATGACTTCGTCGGCGACGGCATTGAATACACAGACGCCGTTGAAGCGACCGAGCCTGCGGCGGAGGACGTCGATTCAACCTCCGTCACAAAGCCCGCGCCCGCCAAATCGGGCAATCCGAAGCCGATCGACGATATCCGCGACGCCCTGGCTCTGCTGAATTCCTTCGGCGAATACACCTGCTACGGCGAGATATCCCGCGAGGAGCTGATAAAAACGCTCCGCAAATCGGCAATGCAGCGCAGCGGCGTTTATGAGGACGGCGGCAAGATAACTTTCTACAGCACCTCGATCCCCAGCACCTCGGAGTTCAAATACACTATTTTGGTCAAGTCGACGGGCAAGGTCGTCTCCAACTGCGGCATCGACTCGGATATCGGCTTCGACAATGTGTATGAAGCGATGAGAGAGGGCGCTGCCCTTGTCGAGGGTAATAACGGCAAATTTGTCACCACCGCCGAGACGTCCGAGGCGACCCGCGGCGGCCTGCTCAGGGAATGGGCGGAGGAGCTGTTTTATCAGAAACCCACCGTTTCGGAGCATCGCAGCATAGGCGACGATGTGAGCTATGCCGTATTCACATATACCCCGACCGGCGAAAACAGTTTTTTCACCCTCAAGGAGCTTGAACTCGAGAATTATAAATCTCACTTTATAACGAATCCGACGACGAACCTCATTATCTCCGTCTTTTCGTTCCTGCTCGCCTGCGCCGCGTGCGTCTATCTGCTGTGCGTTGCGGGCAAGACCGCCGACGGAGAAACAAAACTCTGCCCGACGGACAGGATCCCGCTGCTTATCAACACGGCGATCATCGGCGGGATCATAACGCTCGTCATTTTGGGCTTTGCGGCGATATTTGACGCTGAGTTTGAGTTCTACCCTTCGGTTGGCGAAAGCAGCGAATGGTTCCTGATGCAAAAAACTCTTTTGACCTATTCCGTAGAATATCTCGGCGTTGCGTTCACCGCCGTATTCGGGCTGCTTACCGTTTTGACGGCGGGCATAGTCCGCAACGTGCGCTGCCGCACCTTCCTGCGCCACACGCTGATATATTGGATAGTCAAGCCCTTTGTCTGCATCGGCAAAAAGATACACAAAAGGGCAAAATATATCTTCGCCTGCGACTACATGGCAGGCAGCGGCAAGAGGTTCAAGCGCCTTGCAATTATCCTGACTCTGACGTTTTTCCTCATAAATTTTCTTGCGGTGCTTCTCTGCCTCACCTCAAACAGCGCCGTTCCTCTCGTCATCACCCTGATGATCGACCTGCCGATAATGCTTTGGGTCATCCTCTTTATAGCTTCGCTTGACAGGATAATGCACGGCGTCGCAAGCGTGCGCCTCGGCAGGCTGAATGTGAGGATAGATCAAGGCCTTATGCCATCATTCCTGCGGAATTTCGCGAGGGATATCACGAGCATGCAGGACGGCCTTGAGAAAGCGGTCGACAGCGCGGTCAAGGATCAGCGCATGAAGGCGGAGCTTATCACGAATGTTTCGCACGACCTCAAAACGCCGCTGACCTCGATAGTCAATTATGTCGACCTGCTCAAACGCTGCAACGTCGAGGACGAGGACGCCAAGAAATATATCAGCATCCTTGATGAGAAATCACAGAAGATGAAAAAGCTCATCGAGGATCTGGTCGAGGCTTCAAAAGCCTCCTCGGGCGCAGTCGAGCTGCATCCGACAAAAATCGACCTTTGCGAATTTGCGGCGCAGGCAGTCGGCGAGCACGAGGATGAACTGAAGGAGAAGAACATCGAGATTGTGCTGAATTTCCACGCCCAGCCCGTGATGATAATCGCCGACGCTCAAAAGACCTCGCGGATAGTTGAGAATCTCTTCTCCAACCTGCGTAAATACGCCCTTGAGGGCACGAGGGTCTATATCGACGTCAACGGCGGCGACAATTTCGGCACGCTGACCTTCCGCAACATCTCCAAATTCCCGCTCAACATTGCTCCGGAGGAGCTGACGCAGCGCTTCGTGAGAGGCGACGCCTCCCGCTCCGGCGAGGGCAGCGGCCTCGGGCTTTCAATAGCAAACGACCTTTGCGAGCTGCAAGGCGGCAAATTCAGCATCGCCATCGACGGCGACCTCTTCAAGGTCAGCATCGCCATGCCGAAAGCACAATAGTATTATGGTATAGAGAGAGCACGCTCCGGCGTGCTCTTTTGTTTGACAGCCCACGGAGCCTTTTTTTGCGTGACTTGCGGTGCTAATAGAATATTTTCAGGCTCGCTATTGTTGTATGAAAATCAATCCTCTGTCATGACTGCAAGCGAACAGCAAAAACCACATGCGGAGCCGATATGACTGCAAGCCGACAGCACAATTCACGCCATCTTGCGGAGAGGCATAAAAAAGCAGGCACGGGATAAACCGTGCCTGTTTGATTATGCAGGATAAATCAGTTGAAATATCTCTTGAGGAGGCCTTCGAAAGCTCTGCCGTGGCGGGCTTCGTCGCGAGCCATCTCATGGACGGTGTCGTGGATAGCGTCAAGGCCCTGCTCCTTAGCGAGCTTGGCAAGAGCGGTCTTGCCTGCGGTCGCGCCGTTCTCGGCTTCAACTCTCATCTCAAGGTTCTTCTTGGTGCTGTCGGTCACGACCTCACCGAGCAACTCGGCGAATTTCGCTGCGTGCTCCGCCTCTTCATAGGCGGCTTTTTCCCAATAGAGGCCGATCTCGGGGTAACCCTCGCGGTGAGCAACTCTCGCCATGGCAAGATACATGCCGACCTCGGAGCATTCACCGGCGAAATTAGCTCTCAGGCCCTCAAGGATCTCATCGCTGACGCCCTGAGCAACGCCGACTACATGCTCGGCAGCCCATGACATACCCTCATTGCTCTGCTCAACGAACTTTGAAGCGGGAGCCTTGCAAACCGGGCACTTGTAGCCCTCGGGGAGAGCGTCGCCTTCATAAACATAACCGCAGACTGAGCATACAAACTTTTTCATGATTTTTTCCTCCGTTTAATTAATGATTTTTTGATTTATTTTCAGCTTTTGTGGGTTTCGGCGCAGCGGGCGCAGTATCCGCGGAACGTAACGACCGTCGAGAGCACTTCGCCGTCGAAGAGCTTGCCTGCCTTCTCGCAAAGGCCGCCGTCGTCAATATACGGGATATCGAATACCCTGCCGCAGCCGAGGCAAAGGAGATGATAATGCGGGTCGGTGTCTCCGTCATACCTTGCAGAGCCGCCTGAGCCGAGGCGAAGTATCAGCCCCTCATTCTCAAGCTGGGCAAGGTTGCGGTAGACCGTAGCGAGGCTGATCGCAGGCATCGCGGGCTTGAGCGAGAGATATATCTCCTCAGCGGTGGGGTGATCTTTGCGCGAGCGGAGATTCTCAAATATCGCGTCCCGCTGCTTGCTGTGCTTCGTCATACCGCCGTCTCCTTTCAATAACGATAACTGTTATCATTATTATATCATTTCTTTTCCGTTTGTCAATAGGTTTTTTAAATTTTTTCTGAAAAATTCTTTAAACTCCGCATCTGTTGCAACTTTTTTGTCAAAAGACCTTGACTCTGCAATAGGTGTAGAGTTTATAATAGATAAAAACCGATCCAAGGAAGCAATAATCATGGAAA
Organism: Clostridium sp. CAG:413; assembly: GCA_000431775.1. Taxonomy (GTDB): domain Bacteria; phylum Bacillota; class Clostridia; order Oscillospirales; family Acutalibacteraceae; genus CAG-177. The sequence goes on from FR888175.1 coordinate 24,501, forward strand.
GAAATCTTACGACCGGCAGCGTATTCAAAAATGTAATCTTTTTCTCACTGCCCTATCTGCTCTCATACTTCTTACAGACCCTCTACGGCATGGCGGATCTCTTTATCATCGGCCAATTTGACGGCACGGCCGCAACAACCGCCGTATCTATCGGCTCGCAGGTGATGCATATGCTCACCGTGATGATCGTCGGCCTCGCAATGGGCACAACGGTCAGCGTCGGGCAGGCCGTCGGCGGCAGCGACCGCAAAAGAGCCTCAAAATGCGTCGGCAACACCGTCACGCTCTTTTTCGGCGTATCCGTCGCCCTGACAGCCGTGCTGCTCCTGCTCGTAAGGCCGATAGTCTCGGTCATGTCCACCCCCGCCGAGGCGGTCAACGGCACGATTGATTATCTCACCGTCTGCTTTATCGGCATCCCGTTCATTACGGCGTATAACATAATAAGCTCCGTATTCAGAGGTATGGGCGACTCAAAAAGCCGATGTATTTCATCGCCGTTGCCTGCGCCGCAAATATCGCCCTCGACTATCTCTTCATGGGCGCACTCAATTTAGGCCCCACCGGTGCAGCCCTCGGCACGACCCTTTCCCAGGCGATAAGCGTGATAATTTCGCTCGCCGTCATTGTCAAGCGGGGTGAGATCAAGCTGAGCCGCAGCGACCTGCGCCCGCAGCGCGAGGTGATGGGTCAGCTGCTCAAAATCGGCGTGCCCGTTGCGCTGCAGGACGGTTTGATCCAGGTGGGCTTCATCGTGATAACCATAATTGCGAATAACCGAGGTCTGACCGACGCGGCGGCGGTGGGCATTGTGGAGAAGGTCATCAGCTTCCTCTTCCTTGTGCCGTCCTCAATGCTCTCGACTGTCTCCGCCCTCGGCGCTCAAAATATCGGCGCAAACAAGCCCGAGCGAGCCGAGCAGACCCTGCGCTACGGAATTCTCATCGCCTTCGGCTTCGGAGTTATCGTCTCGGTGATAATTCAGTTCGTTGCCGAGCCTGTGGTGGGGCTGTTTAACAAAGACCCCGCCGTTATCACAGCCGGCGGGCAATATCTCAGAGGATATATTCTCGACTGCGCCATGGCGGGCATCCACTTCTGCTTCAGCGGTTATTTCTGCGCCTGCGGACGCTCGGGGCTGTCGTTCCTGCACAACGTCCTCTCGCTCACGCTCGCCCGCGTACCCGGCGCATACCTGATGTCCAAATTCTTTCCCGCAACGCTCTTCCCGATGGGTCTTGCCACGGCGGTAGGCTCATTGGTGTCGGTGATAGTCTGCGTTATCGCATTCGCCGTGATGAAACACCGCAGTAAAATCAAAACGGAGGCGTAAAAATGGATATGCCGAGGCTTTTCCCTATAGGCGAGGTCGCGAAGCTCTTTAATCTGAGCGTCAGCAACCTGCGCCACTATGACAACACCGGCCTGCTCTCACCCGAATACACCGACCCCGAGACGGGCTACCGCTACTACGGCCCCCGCCAATTCGAGGCGCTGAACACGATAAGGTATCTGCGCGCGCTGGATATGCCGCTCCCCGATATCGAGGACTTTCTGAGGAACCGCGACGTTGATATAATCGAAGAGAAGCTCCGCCGCCAGAAACAAGCGGTCATTGAGAAGCAAAAGCG
>FR888176.1:0-23217 GCA_000431775.1 Clostridium sp. CAG:413
CGCCGCACCCGCGGGGCTGGTCATCTGGGCGGCGGCAAACATCAATGTCGGCGGGGCTTCGCTGCTGGCGCACTTTGCCGAATTTCTCGACCCTATAGGGCGGGTAATGGGGCTTGACGGCGTGATACTCACCGCCTTTATTCTCGGCTTCCCCGCCAACGAAATAGTGCTGCCGATAATGTTAATGGCTTACTCCGCCCTCGGCTCGCTGCCCGAGGTCGGCGGGGCGCAGGCGCTGCACGGGCTGCTGACCGCAAACGGCTGGACGGCAACGACGGCGGTGTGCGTAATGCTTTTCGCCCTCATGCACTGGCCGTGCTCGACAACGCTGCTGACAATTAAAAAAGAAACTCACAGCCTTAAATACACCCTCATCGCCGCCGCTCTGCCGACGGCCGCGGGGGCAATACTCTGCACGGCGGTCAACGCCGCAGCGAAACTTTTCGGCTGAGAGCCGCGCCGAGCCTGTCAAAGCTCGGCGCTTTTTAATAAAATTCTTGACCTCGCCGCTATTCTTTGGTATTATAAGATATTATAATAAATGAAAAGTGGTGTGTTTCTTGAGCCGTGAAGGTAAAGTAGGAAATAAGATCAAGGACATAGTCGGCATTGAGGGCAATACATGGGAATATATCCGCCCGATGGTCGGCTTCAACTGCGCCAACATAACTCTCGGCGGCGCCGGATACCCGATAAACCTCTATCACCAGCAGTTCCTGAATTTCGTTGAGGGCATGAGCACCAAGGTGACGGGCACGATAAGCATGATAAACGGCATTATCGACGCCTTCAGCGACGTTGCAATGGGCGTTATAACCGACAGAACCAAATCCAGATTCGGCCGCCACCGCAGGTATTTTATCATGGGCGCCCCGATATTCTTCATCGCTTACATAATGAAGTGGTCGTCCTTCGGCATATCGGGCACGGGCAACACAAGCGCCCTCTTTGCCTATTATCTGCTCACCGCCTTCCTCTACAGCACCGGCTTCACGATGATGAGCATCCCTCACACCGCCATGCTGCCGACCGTCGCGCCGAAATACTTTGAGCGCACCCAGTTCAAGATAGTCGAGTACGCATTCAACTCCATCGGCCAATCACTTTCGTTCGTATTCATGGGCCTGATGCTCGGCGGCCTCGACATGAATAACCCCTCCCCCGCCGACAGGAGCAAATATATGTTCTGCGGCCTCGTGCTCGCGGTCTGGTTCCTCTGGTCGCCGATAGTCTGCTTCTTCTCCACCAAGGAGCCAAGCTCTCTTAACATGAAGAATAAGCCGATGGACTGGAGATATCTCTTTGACGAATACGTTCAGGTCTTCCGCAACAAGGCTTTCCGTCAGTACTTCTTCATCAACCTTTTCAACGGCTTTGCAAAGAATTTCTATTCATACGCCGATCAGTTCTATATCAGGAGCATAGCGGACAGATACAACCGCTTCAACGTGCTGAATGTCGTTGCGGGTATCTCGGAATTCTCCGGCTCGCCCGTAAACTATCTGCTCGTTCGCTATATCGACAAGCGCGTGTGCGGCCTTTTCCTCTGCCCGTTCATGATAGCGGGTCTGCTGATAAACGGCTTCGTCACGCCCTCCACCCCGACGATATTCATTTATCTTGCGTCGATGCTCTATAACTTCGGCTTCTCGGGCCCCGGCTTCGTTATCACCAATATCCAGCCCGACGTGACCGACGTTGACGAGCTGATAACCGGCCGCCGCCGTGAGGGCGTCATCTCCACCTTCAGTTCCTTCGTCAACAAGACGATAAACAGCTTCATCACCGGCTTCCTCGGCTTCATCTTCAGCGCCTTCGGCTACGACCCGCAGAAGCCCGATTTCATCGACCAGAGCGCCAAGACGATATTCGGCATACGCCTGTTTGTCAGCTGGGTCCCCGCCGTCTGCTCGCTGATATCCATGCTGCTCATAGTCCTCTATAAGATGAACAAGCACGATCACGAGGTGATAAGGCAGGTCATCGAGCAGAAGCACGAGAGCGGCACCTGCACGATATCCGACAGCGACAAGAAACGGATCGAGCGCATCGCAGGCCACAATTGGGAAGATATGTGGATAGGCAAGAGCGCCGTTGAGCGCAAGATTGAGGAATTCGCAAACTGAGTCTCAAAGGAGAATTGACATTGGCAGTTTCAAAAGATAAGATAAGGAATTTTTGCATAATCGCTCATATCGATCACGGCAAATCGACCCTCGCCGACCGCCTGCTGGAGAAGACGAAATCCGTCGCTCTGCGTGATATGACGGCGCAGCTGCTCGATAAAATGGATCTTGAGCGTGAAAGAGGCATCACCATCAAGGCGCACGCCGTGAAGCTCAACTACACCGCCGATGACGGCGAAGAATATGTGCTCAACCTCATCGACACCCCGGGTCACGTTGACTTCAACTACGAGGTCTCCCGCTCGCTTGCCGCCTGCGAGGGCGCGGTGCTGATAATCGACGCCTCTCAGGGCGTTGAGGCTCAGACCCTTGCGAACACCTACCTCGCCCTCGACCACGACCTTGAGATAGTGCCCGTTATCAATAAAATAGACCTTCCCTCGGCCGACCCCGACAGAGTCGCCGCCGAGGTGGAGGACGTTATAGGCCTCGACTGCTCCGAGGCGCCGAGGATATCGGCAAAAACGGGTCAGAATGTCGAGCAGGTGCTTGAGCGGATAGTTAAAGATATCCCCGCCCCCAAGGCGGACGACTCTCTCCCCTGCCGCGCGCTGATATTCGACTCGGTCTATGACAGCTACAAGGGCGTTATCGTCTACGTCAGGGTCAAGGAGGGCAAGATAAAGCCCGGCGACACCCTCAGAATGATGGCGACGGGCGCGGAATTCACCGTTGTCGAGACGGGCTATATGAGAGCGACCGAGCCTGAGCCCTGCGCCGAGCTGACCGCGGGCGAGGTCGGCTACATCACCGCCTCGATAAAGACGGTCGGCGACGCACGCGTGGGCGACACGGTAACGACGGGCGAGAACCCCCCCTCGGAGCCGCCGCCACCCCGCCTCGGAGCCGCTGCCCGGCTACCGCAAGGTGAATCCGATGGTATTCTGCGGCATTTACCCCGCCGACGGCGCGGATTATGAGAATCTGCGTGACGCGCTCGAGAAATTGCAGCTCAACGACGCCGCCCTCAGCTATGAGCCGGAGACCTCCGGCGCTCTGGGCTTCGGCTTCCGCTGCGGCTTCCTCGGTCTGCTTCACCTTGAGATAATCCAGGAGCGCCTTGAGAGGGAATACGACCTCGACCTTGTTACAACTGTGCCCAGCGTTATATACAAAATCAATCTTACGGACGGCACCACCGTCGAGATAGATAATCCGACCCATTACCCCGACCCCGCGACGATAGCCTCCTGCGAGGAGCCGTTCACCGACGCTCACATCTACTCCCCCGCCGAATATGTCGGCGCCATCATGGATCTCTGTCAGGACAGGCGCGGCGTGTTTAAGAATATGGATTACATCACCCCCGACAGGGTCGATATCCACTATGAGCTGCCGCTGAACGAGATAATCTACGACTTCTTTGATTCGCTCAAATCCCGCACAAGGGGCTACGCTTCGTTTGACTACGAGATCTGCGACTACCGCAAATCAAACCTTGTCAAGCTCGACGTGCTGCTCAACGGCGATATCGTGGACGCTCTCTCATTCATCATCCACTCGGACAAGGCGTATTCAAAGGCCCGCAAGATAGCCGAGAGGCTCAAGGACAACATCCCCCGTCAGATGTTTGAGATACCCATTCAGATAGGCATCGGCGGCAAGATAATCGCCCGCGAGACCGTTAAGGCGATGCGTAAGGACGTGCTCGCCAAGTGCTACGGCGGCGACATAACCCGCAAGAAGAAGCTGCTTGAGAAGCAGAAGGAGGGCAAGAAGCGTATGCGCCACTTCGGCACGGTCGAGGTGCCGCAGGAGGCATTCATGGCGGTCCTCAAATTAGACGACAACGATTAATTAACAGTTGACATGCGGCAGCCGAAATACTATAATTAAGATAAAGGCAACACAAATAAAAAGGAGGAATTTTTAATGAAAAAAGTTCTCAGCATTTTACTTGCCTTGATCATCGCATTATCCGCATTCTCAATGGCTGCATTCGCCGCTGACGTACCCAAGACCAAGACCGAGGCTCTGCTTGACAAGCTCTACACCGCGACCGAGCTTCAGGTATCATTCACCCCCGACAAGAAGTTCGCATCAGACCTGCCCATGTCGGCAATAACTGTATACGCCAAGGGCAATGATATCGCCGTTGACACGAAGCTGGGCTTCCTGCCCGTCAGAGCCGTCAAGACCGGCGACGCCTGCTACGCCTACAGCCCCCTGCTCCCCTTTGCCTACCTCTCGATCGACTCAAAGGTCATCGACGGCATCATCGGCGACAAGGACATATGGGAATATGTGCATAAGACCGTTGACTCCGCCAGACTTCTGCTTGCCTATGTGAAGAGCTATGACGAGAAGATCGGCGACGAGACCTATCTTGTCGAGGAATTCAACGACAGAGAGCACGTCACCACCAAGTTCTATTATAAGGGCGATATGCTCAAGCTCATCAACGTCTATAACGAATCCGACAAGACCACTCAGGTATTTGCCATTGACAACTATTCGTTTACCGTTGCCTCGCGCATATTCAAGGCTCCCTTCGGCATAGATCTCACAAAGCTCCTCAAGCTTTTCGGCTTCATCAAGGGTCTGCCCCTCGCAGCATAATTGCATAAATACATATGCCGATGCAGCAGCCCGTTTTTCGCGTTTTAGAATAGCTTTAGAGACTTTATTTAATTGACTTTTTTCGTTGTATGGTATAATAATAATACAAGCAAACCACATCTTAATAATTATGGAGGAATTACAATGAAAAGAACGCTCAGCTTTTTGCTCGCACTCATCATCGCATTATCCGCATTCTCAATGGCTGCATTCGCCGCTGACGCACCCAAGAGCAAGACAGAAGCTCTGTTTGACAAGCTCTACACCGCAACCGAGCTTCAGGTGACCTTCACCCCGGACAAAAAGCTTGTCGGCAACCTGCCAATAACGACCCTGACGTTATATGCCAAGGGCAAGGATCTTGCAATTGACACCAAGCTGAAATTCCTTCCCGTCAGATTAGTTAAGACCGGCGACGCCTGCTACGCCTACTGCCCATTTCTTCCCTTCGCTTACCTCTCAATTGATGCGAAAGTCGCTGACGGCATCTTCGGCAATATAGACGTGTGGGCAAATATTCGTCAGACTGTTGACTCCGTCAGGCCCCTGCTCCCCTATATTAAGAGCTATGAGGAAAAGATCGGCGACGAGACATATCTTGTCGAGGAGCTCACCGACGGTGAGAGCGTTAACTTCAAGTTCTATTATAAGGGCGATATGCTCAAGCTCATCAACGTCTATAACGAATCCGACAAGACCACTCAGGTAACCACCATCAACGATTATTCCTTCACCGTTGACGCTGCCGTATTCAAGGCCCCCGCCGGCATAGATCTCACAAAGCTCCTCAAGCTTTTCGGCGTCATTAAAGGCCTCCCCAGCGCAGCATAATTGTATATGATCCACGGGCTGCTGCAGCAATGCAGCAGCCCGTCTTTTTACTCACTTTTAAATAATTTAAGAAAATTTATTTTGTTGACAATTTTCTCGTTGTATAGTATAATAATATACGCAATCAATGCATAAATAAACACGGAGGAGTTACAATGAAAAGAACACTCAGCATTTTGCTCGCACTCATCATCGCATTATCCGCATTCTCAATGGCGGCATTCGCCGAAGAAGCCCCGCAGACTAAGACCGACGCTTTGATCGAGAAGCTATGCAGCGCAGATGAATTGCAGATATCCTGCTCGAACGGTGAATTTGAGTTGATTAAAGGCGTCACTTGTTCAGGCGAAAAGGTCTATGTAAAAGGAAAAAACTATGTCGTTGAAACAAAATTGAACCGCGTTCCGGTCAGATTAGCAAAGCTGGGCGATACATGTTACATATATTCTCCGATCTTCCCGTTTATATATTTTGCGCTTAAAGACATTGATCCTTCAATCATGCTGAAGGCTGAGAGCATTCAAGAATTTATCAGGAATATTGCCGACGAGTTCCATGAATCCTATACTTATGTAAAGAGCTATGAGGAAAAAGCGGACGGTGAAGCTTATACTGTCGAAGAATACTGCAATCAAAATGGCTGTATAAAGAAGCACTACTATAAAGATGATACGCTGAAGTTCATCGTCACCATATATTCATCCGATAGCAGCAACACATTTGTCATTGACAGTTACTCGTTTGATGTTAACGAAAAAAATCTCAAAAAGCCGTTCGGAATCGAAATCGATATTGCAAAGTTGGGATCGGCATTAGGAAAATTTTTAAATTTTATCATGGGGATAAAATAAATCACGGGCTGTTGCAGTGATGCAGCAGCCCGTTTTTTTGCGCCGTCACACGGTTTTCATTTGCAGTTTGAGGTTATCGCTTATCATGGCGATAAACTCGCTGTTGGTCGGCTTGCCCCGCTCATTTTGTATCGTGTAGCCGAAGTATGAGCTGAGCACGTCAACGTCTCCTCTGTCCCACGCCACCTCTATGGCGTGGCGTATTGCCCTCTCCACTCGTGACGGCGTGGTTTTGAAAGTTTTGGCGACGGTCGGATAAAGCACCTTTGTGACCGAGCTTATCATCTCGTCGTTTTTGACCGAGAGGATTATCGCCTCGCGAAGATACTGATAGCCCCTGATATGCGCCGGCACGCCTATCTGATGCATTATCTGCGACACGACCACCTCGAGATCCTTCACTCCGCTGCTGTTGGCGTTTGCGTTGTGGATGCTCGAGAACTGCACTATCCTCTCAGCTAGCATAGCGGGGTTATAGGGCTTGAGGAAGTAGTAATCCGCCCCGCTCCTGAGCACCTCGCCCTCAAAGCGCTGATTATCCGCACTTGAGAGCACCATTACCATCGGGCGGCGCTCAAGCCGCATTGCGCCGAGCTCACGCAGCACCCCAAGCGCGTCAAGGCGTGACATGAAGCCGTCCATGAGCAGCACGTCGGGCACCTCGCCGCTCTTGAGCTTCTCCACGATCTGAGTGCCGTCCTTGATAACGGTGGATACCTCGCAGTTGTTTGAGCGCAGGATGCCTGCAAGCTCATGGAGCGTTTCGCTCCCGTCCTCGGTCAGCATAACTTTCAACATTTTCCTCATGATTTTTACCTCCGTATGTTTTAGTTCACTTGAATATTACCATAAATTGTAAAAATTGTCAACCATTTATTGACAATTATTTTTCGCAATTTTTGACATTTTTTGCTTTCTGACGTTTTTGAGCGAGTATTCTTGACATTTATACGGACATAAAATATAATATTGATGTAAGCTGTGAAAGGAGCTGTCACAAAATGAAAAAAGCACTCAGTGTTATCGTTATCCTCTGCATAGTCCTTACTGCATTCGCCGCCTGCGCCCCGAAGCCGGAGAAGGCAATACTCGGCACCTGGAAGGGTCAGGTCACGGTCCTCGGCGTATCCACCAATGTGGAATACACCTTTAACGAGAACGGCTCGGGAGTTATGACCACGGAGCTCGGAGTCGGCATCGCAATGAACTACACCATCACCGACACCGCCCTCACCGTCACCACTGACACGCCGCTGCTCCAGAAGTCATTCACCTACACCTACGCCTTTGACGGCGACACGCTCACCCTCACCGACGCCAACGGCTCAATGACTCTCACAAAGGACGCCGCAAAATAAAACTCAAAACATAATATCAAAAGGATCGAGGACTGTCGCCAATGCGGCAGTCCTCTTTTTTGCTTTGGTTTACGATGCGAGCTTCATTTCTCCGCTTTCCAGTGAATCCAGAGTTTCTGTCATCTTTTGCGCGAATATGGCGTAGCCCTGCTCGGGGTTATTGACGAACACATGGGTCACTGCGCCCACGAGCATTGAATTCTGAATTATCGGGCTGCCGCTCATCCCCCTCAGAATGCCGCCCGTTTTTTCGAGCAGCTCCGGGTCGGTCACTTTGATTATCATATTCCTTACGGTTGAATCCGAGGAGGGATATATCTTGGTTATCTCTATATCATAGTATTCCGTCTTACCCTCCTCGACGGTGGCGACTATCTGCGCCTTGCCGAGCTTCACCTCGGATTCAAGCGCTACCGGCAGTTTCTGCTTGCCGCACGGCCGCTCAAGCTCGCCGTAAACACCCGTCTCCTGATTAACACGAAGGCTGCCCAAGGTGACATCGGAGAACACGCCGCATAGCTCCCCGGGGTTGCCTGCGCTGCTCTTATAGAAGCCGTTTACTTTTGCTCTGACCGCTTCGCCGCCGGAGAGGGGCATTATCGTGCCCGTATCCACATCGCAGACTCCGTGGCCGAGACCCGCGAAATACATCCCGTCGTCATCATAAAATGTGACGGTGCCTATGCCGGCTGAGCTGTCCCTGACCCAGATGCCCGCTCTGTATTTGCCGTCGACCGACATGATAGGTTGAAGCTTGACGGCGATCTTTTCGCCGTTTCTTTCAATCGTCAGGTCAAGCGGCTCCCCCTGCGAGCGCTCTATCGCCTCGGTGAGCTGCTGCGAATTATCGATAGGCGACGAACCGATTCGGGTTATGACATCCCCCGTCCTGATACCCGCCTGGGTGCCGGGCGAGGAATTGCCCGATTTGCTCGTTACCGCATCGACGTTGACGACTATCGCGCCTTTTGTATATAGCTTTATACCGAAGACTTCGCCGCCTATCGCAACATACCTTCGCTTGGCGTTATCGACCGTTATCTTTTTGATCGGGAATATTTTCAGGGCTTTTATCTCGGAGTTATATGCCGCGCCGCCCGCTGCGGGCGCGCCCGCCGACTCCGCCTGCCCTGAGCCGTTCACCGAGTAGATGCCGCCGATATCCTGCTCCGCGTGCGCCGCCGTGACGCTGTCCGGCAGGTAAACGCTGCCGTAGGCTATCATTGAGAATATCCCGACGCACAAAGCAAAAAATAAAACACTCAGAGTTTTAAAAAAACGCTTCAATATTTCACCTCCGTGTTCTCATTGAATTTGCCCCTCGTTTGCGGGGCACTAATAATTTGACCCGCAGCGGCGATAATACACGGCGGATAAATAAGCCGTAAAAAATTTTCAGCTTTTCAATTTATATACGCATGAAAAAAGCTCCCCGCATGAAGCGGAGAGCTTAATACTATAAGGTTAAAATATTTAATTAAATTTTTAATTCTCGGCGGATGCGCGTCTGATATATCTCTTGAAGAATGCAACGCCGGGGCCGACAGCGTCAACGGGGATTCTTTCGTTGGTGCCGTGGGTGCATCTGAGCAGACCGATGGTGACCTTATAAGGAGCGTAGCGATAGATATTCTCGCAGATAGGCTCGTAGTTGCAGGCGTCGGTGCCGCCCATTACGAGGTAAGGCGCAACGATGTTGTCAGCGGATTCCTGCATGCAGAGCTCTTTGATTATATTAAACGCTCTCGAATCGGTCGGCGAGAACTTGGAGGCCTCTTTAGCCTTTGCGACATTTATCTCGATATCCTTATTGCGGCAAACCTTGCGGATATGATCCACAACATCCTGCACGGTGGTGCCGGGCATCTGTCTGAAGTTGACGGTGACGGTCGCCTTCTGCGGCAGCACGTTTGCGGCGGGGCTGCCCTGAGCCATGGTAACGCCGGTAGTCGTCCTGACAAGGCAGGCGGCGGGCGGTATCTGAGTCATAACGGCCTTGATAAGGGGCTTGAGATAAGGAATATTGCAGGTGATGAGCCTTGCGGGGTAGGAGCAGTTCCTGCCGAGTCCTGAGAAGAGCTGCTCAACGAACGGCAGCATCTCAGCCTTGAACTGATGATCCTCGATATCCTTGATGACATTGGCAAGCTCGCCGAGAGCCGAATGCTTCGGGGGCTGTGAAGAATGGCCGCCCTTTGCGCTGACGCTGATCTCAAGGTCGGTGTAGCCCTTTTCTGCTATGCCGACGCCGACAAGATATTTATTCTCAAGGATGCCCTTGATATTGACGGGCAGTATTGCGCCGCCCTCGTCGATGATGCAGTCAAGGTGGATTCCTCTCTCCTTGAGTGTCTCCATCATATGCCTTGCGCCGCTGTCGCCCGAGGCAACGACCTCTTCATCCTGACCGAAGAGAAGATAAACGTCTCTCTCGGGGGTGAAGCCCTCCTCAAGCAGAGTCTCGACCGCTTCCATAACGCCGATGAGGTGATTCTTCATATCCAGAGCGCCTCTGCCCCAGATGAATTCGCCGTCGTTGTAGCCCTCAAAGGGAGGATGCTCCCAATCGCCCTCGGTGCCCTCCGAAATGGGGACGACATCCTGATGAGCAAGCAGAGCAATGGGGTCAAGGTCGCTTCTGGTGCCCTTCCAGCAATACATAAGGCTGGCTTCGCAAATAACTTCCTTGGTCAGGGTCTTATGAATAAGAGGGTAAGCCTCGTCAAGGAACTCGTGGAATTTGTCAAACTGAGTGAAATCCACATTCTCCTTCTCGGGGTAGCTGATGGTGGGAATTGAGATTGCCTTGGAGAGGTTTCTCTGCGCTCTCTCAGCGTCAACATTCTCGGAGCTGAGAGTGCCGTAGTCCTTCTTCTCGGGCACGAAACGAGCCGCTCTGACGGCGTTGGCAGCCGCAGCAGCCGCTATAGCGCCGGGGATGGCGATACGGGCAAAGGTGCTCTTTTTCTTTTTCATATGATTAACCTTCTTTCGGAAAATACTTTACAAATAGGATTATATATCAAAGGCGGAGTTTTTTCAATAGTTATTCCACCTCTAATGTGTCTATTAATTCAAAAATTATGCTGTTGGAGAGCAAAAAGCCCTGCGGAGTGAGGCTGTAACGCTCGCCGCAGACTGTCATAAGACCCTTTGAAGCGAAAAAAGCAACTTTTTTATCGAATTCGCGGGGCAGCATATGGCCGTAACGCTCGGCGAATCGCTCGCCGCTCAGCCCCTCTGTCAGACGCAGAGCCAGCATTACGAATTCCTCCTCATCGCCGCCGTCGCCGTCGTTGACCGGCGGCTTGCCCTCGAGGAAATCGGCAATGCTGCGTTCATTATAGAAACGCTTGCCGCCGACGAAGGAATGCGCCGCCGCACCGACGCCGAGGTATTCCTCACAGCGCCAATACTTGAGATTGTGGCGGCTCTCATATCCGGGGAGCGAAAAGTTGGAAATTTCGTACTGCAAAAAGCCGTTTTTCGCCGCCTCTGAGACGGTGAAAAGATATAATTCGGCGGTCTCGTCCTCATCGGGCAGATGGAGCTCGTTTCGGCGGGTGTAAAGGGGTGTACCTTGCTCTAACTTCAGCAGGTAAGCGCTCAGATGCTTTGCCCCGAGCCGCCTGCAAAACTCTATCGAACGCCCGACGCTCTCGGTGCTCTGCCCCGCAAGGCCGAGCATAAGGTCAAGCGAGATATTGTCTATGCCCGCGGCGTTGGCACGCTCAACAGCTCTTTCGGCGTCGTCGGCGCCAGCCCGCCTGCCGAGGAAGCGGCGCTCGGAATCGGAGGAACTCTGCAAACCCATTGATATACGGTTGATCCCGGCATCGGCAACGACCTCGAAATCAAAATTTGAGTCCCTGCCGCCCGTGTCGGACGGGTTGCATTCAAGGGTCATTTCGCAGCCGTAGGCGGCATTCACCGAACCTAAAATGCGGCAGATATTCTCCGCCCCGAGCAGCGACGGAGTGCCCCCGCCGAAGTAAACGGTGTCAAATATCCTTGTCTCCGCGCTTAAACGGCGGCACACCTCGGCGGTGTAATCCTCAATAACGCTGCCGTGCGGAGTGACAGAATAAAAGTCGCAGTAAGGGCATTTCCCTTTACAGAACGGAATATGAATATACAGCCCTATCGGCTTCACTTTACCGACCTCCGCAACGGTTTTTTATCAGAAAAAGCTGATCTGAGTGGTCTTTGGCAGGGTCGAGAATGCCCCGCTCTCCTCAAGTGCGGCAATAATACTCTTGGGTGCACCCGAACGAAGCTGAACCTCCTCTATCGAGAGGAATTCGCCCTTGCCGTCGTTTCTCGCATCCTCAAGCCCCTGAGCGGCGGCGCCGCCGCAGCCCGAGAGAGCTGAGAAGGGCAGGCGTATCTTGCCGTCCTCAATTGTGTATTTATTCGCCGACGACTTATAGATGTCTATCGGGAGCACCTCAATGCCCCTCGCAAGCATCTCATTTATGACCTGGAGGGAGGTGAAGGTGCCCTCCTCCTTGGCGGTCGCCTGCTTGGTCTTCATCTTTTCGTCTATCTCTTTCATTTTTGCCTTGACGGCAGCTCTGCCCTGCAGGACGCTGACGGTGTCGATATCCTCACCGCGCACCGTCATATAGGTGGCGTAATACTCGAGTGGGCGATAGAGCTTATACCACGCAAGGCGCATTGCCGCTATAACATAGGCGGCGGCGTGAGCCTTGGGGAACATATATTTTATCTTCATGCACGAGTCGATATACCACTGCGGCACGTTGTGATCTATCATGGCTTTTTTGTGCTCGTCGGTCAGGAGCGAGGTGGATTTGCCCTTACGGACTATCTCCATTATCTTGAATGCCATGCCCGGCTCAAGCCCCTTATGTATCAGGTAGACCATGATGCTGTCACGGGTGCCTATGACCTCCGAAATGGTGCAGGTGCCGTTTTTGATAAGCTCCTGCGCGTTGCCTATCCAAACATCCGTGCCGTGAGAAAGGCCCGATATTTGTAGCATATCGGAGAAATTCTTGGGCTTTGACTCCATAAGCATCTGGCGCACGAACGGTGTGCCAAGCTCCGGGAGCGAAAGAGTGCCCGTCTCGCAGTCGATATCCTCGGGCGTCAGCCCAAGCGGCGCGGGAGAGGTCAGCAGCTCATAGAGCTTCGGGTCGCAGACATCGGCATCCATGACCGAGATGCCCGTCATATCCTCAAGATGTTTATAAAGAGTCGGCACATCGTGGCCGAGGTTATCGAGTTTAAGTATTGTATCATGCAGTGAATGGAAGTCGAAGTGCGTAGTCCTGTGGACGGAATCCGCATCATCGGCGGGGTGCTGAATGGGCGTAAAATCCTCGGCGTCCATATCGTTCGGCACAACGACCATGCCGCCGGGGTGCTGACCCGTTGTCCTCTTGACGCCGACGCAGCCCATTGTGAGCCTGTCCTGCTCGGCGCGAGAGAGATCAAGCCCCTTCTCCTCCATCCACTTCTTGACGAAGCCGTAGGCGGTCTTATCGGCGAGGGTGCCGATAGTGCCTGCCTTGAAAACGTGCTCCTTGCCGAAAAGCTCCTCGGTGTAGCGGTGGGCATAGAACTGATACTCGCCCGAGAAGTTGAGGTCGATATCGGGCTGCTTATCGCCGTTGAAGCCGAGGAAGGTCTCAAACGGGATATCGTGGCCGTCGCGGTGCATCGGCTTGCCGCAATTCGGGCAATCCTTGGGCGGCATATCGAAACCCGAGCCGTATTCGCCGTTGCGGAAAAACTCACTGTGCTTACAGCTCTCGCAGATATAGTGCGGCGCGAGCGGATTGACCTCCGAAATACCTGCCGCAAACGCGACAAAGGACGAGCCGACCGAGCCTCTGGAGCCGACATAGTAGCCGTGATCCATTGAATTCCACACGAGCTTCTGAGCGATGATATAGAGGACTGCAAAGCCGTTCTTGATTATCGAGTCAAGCTCCTTATCGAGCCTCGCCTTGACATACTCGGGGAGCGGGCCGCCGTAATAATCCTTGATGCGCTCGTAGCAGATGCGGCGCAGCTCCTCATCCGAGCCTTCGATCTTCGGCGGGTATGTGCCCTTGGGTATGGGCAAAATCTCCTCGCACATATCGGCAATGAGATTGGGATTGGTTATGACAACTTCCTTTGCCTTCTCCTCGCCGAGATATGCGAATTCTTTAAGCATATCGTTTGTGGTCCTAAAGTAGAGCGGCGCCTGCTCGGCGGCATCGCTGAAGCCCTGACCAGTCATAAGAATTTCTCTGAACACCTTATCGCTCTCGTCGATGAAATGAACGTCGCCCGTTGCGACGACGGGGATACCGATCTTGTCCGCCAGCCTGATTATATGGCGGTTTATCTCGTTAAGCTCCTCCTCGGAGGAAAGAGTGCCCTTGCGGAGCATGAAAGCGTTGTTGCCGTTCGGCTGAATCTCGAGGTAATCATACATCGAGGCTATCCGCAGCAGCTCCTCCTCGGATTTGCCCGAAAGCACCGCGCGGTAGAGCTGACCCGCTTCGCAGGCGCTGCCGATGAGCAGACCCTCTCTGTGAGAAAGCAGCTCACTCTTCGGCACTCTCGGATGGCGGTAATAATACTCAAGATTTGATTTCGTTATCAGCTGATAAAGGTGTTTAAGGCCAACTTTATTCTTTGCGAGGATTATAATATGGTATGTCGGCAGCCTGCGGGGGTCGACGGGGATAAGCTCGTTTATCTGCGACACTCGCTCAACGCCCTTTTCGGCGGTGAGAGCCAGCAGCTTTTCAAATATCGCGGCGAGCGCGCCCGCATCCTCATCCGCCCTGTGGTGGTCGAATTTCGGGAGCTTGAAATGATTTGATATCGTATCGAGCTTATAATTCTTTATGCCCGAGATGAGGCTCTGCGCCAGCACGAGGGTGTCGATATGTGAGTAGTTATACTCAATGCCGTTTCTCTCGCAGGCGGAGCGGATGACCTCGGTATCGAAGCTCGCATTGTGCGCCACAAGCACGCTGCCCTCGCCGCAGAATTCAAAGAATTTGCGCACCGCCTCGCCCTCCTTGGGGGCGCCGGCGACCATTGAATCGGTGATGCCCGTCAGCTCGACGATATTCTGCGGGATGGGTCTCTCCGGGTCAACGAAGGTCTGGAAGCGGGATTTCTCCGCGCCGTCGACATACTTGACCGCGCCTATCTCCGTCAGGCGGTCAACGCCCGTGCGAAGCCCGGTCGTCTCAACATCAAAAATTATAAATGTGCCGTCAAGGGGCATATCAGAGCTGCCGCTGAACGCCTTGACCGAGTCGTCGACAAAGTAGCCCTCCATGCCGTAGATTATCTTGATATCCGAGCCTTTTGCGGCGGCGGCAGCCTCGGGGAACGCCTGCACAACGCCGTGGTCGGTTATGGCGACGGCTCTGTGACCCCATTTTATCGCCCGCTCGACGAGCTTCTTGGCGGGGGTCATGCCGTCCATGGCGGACATATTGGTATGCATATGCAGCTCAACGCGCTTCTCGGGGGCGTCGTCGCCGACCTCGATGCGGTCGATAAGCATAACGGAATTCGCCTTAATGCAGTATGATTTGATATAATCGTCATACTCCACATGGCCTCTGAGCATGACGCAGACCCCGTCCGAGATATTTTTGACCAGCGTTTCGCAATTTTGCGACATCTCGAATATCTTGACGGTGAAGGAATTGGTCTTATCGGTTATGTTGAATGTGATTATCTTACGCTTGCCGTCACGGGTGTCACGGATTTGTAGGGCAAATACGCTGCCCCACACGGTGACGTTACCGTCCTCAATGGACACGCCCTTGAGCGCCACGGGCTTCGACTTAATCCTGCTGCCGAATATCACCTTGGCATTCGTCAGGGATATCGGCAGGTCGTCATACTCCTGCTTCGGCTTCTTGCGCTCGGGCGGGGCTTCCTTGGGTATCTCGATATTCACGTTTTTGCTCTGCATCTCGACATACTCCGGCGAGTCGATGGTGACCGCCGTTTTGCCCGAATTTATGCTGACCTTCACCCTTTTATCAAAGGTCTCGTCGATAAATCTCTCGAGGAATTCGGGGGTTTTGGCGTCGATAAGCAACTGAGCGCCGTCGGGGACGGTCAGAGAAACCGACCCGTCGGCAAAACCGAACTCCGCAGAGTCAAGGAAGCCGTTGGCGGCGGCGATATTCTCTTTGACAGCTCTGATGAGCATCGGGGCGCAGTCCTGCGACAGCTCAAGCCCTGTATAGACGGGGCTGAGGGTCACTTTCCTTATCCCGAAATATTCGCGCACGGCCTTTTGAGCGTCCAAAATGAGCCTGTCCGCTATCAGGCGGTCAAACTTCACCGACGCCGACAGAGAGAGCGCCCCGTCGTCAAAAGTAATACGCAGTATCTCGCCGCCCGAGAGAGCTTCACTCAGCTCGCCGTTCAGGCAGGGAGCTATGAAATTCAGAATATCGTTGTTTCTCATCACATTCTCCGTAAATAAAAGGCAGATCGCTCTGCCTTATAAATTATCTATCTCTTTCATCAGGCGGTCGACCGCCTCGGTCTCGGGGACCTTACAGATTATCTCGCCTTTTTTAAATATAAGAGCGCAGCCGTCGCCGCCGGCTATGCCTATATCGGCTTCACGAGCCTCGCCCGGCCCATTGACGGCGCAGCCCATGACTGCGACCTTGATCGGCTTCTTGCAGCCCGCGAGCCGCTGCTCAACCTCGCTTGCAAGGGCGATAAGGTCTATTTTAGTTCGCCCGCAGGTGGGGCAGGAAACTATATCGGGGCAATCGGTCTTAAGCCCGACCNNTCGGTCTGAGCCCCGCCCGCCTTTAATATATCGTTCGCCGCCTTGACCTCGAGGACGGGGTCGGCGGTCATGGAAACTCTTATCGTGTCGCCGATGCCGTGCAGCAGCAGTGAACCGATGCCCGCGGCGGATTTGACGAGCGCCATATTGTGAGTGCCCGCCTCGGTAACGCCGAGATGCAGCGGATAATCGCATCTCTCACAGGCAAGCTCATACGCGCGCACCATCATCGGCACGTTTGAGGATTTTATCGAAATAACGATATCGTCAAAATCGCATTCCTCAAGCATTGCGGCGTGGCGCATTGCGCTCCCAACGAGCGCCTCGGGGGTCGGTGAGCCGTATTCGGCGAGAAGCTCCTTCTCGAGCGAGCCGGAATTCACGCCTATCCTGATAGGCACACCCGCCGCTTTGCAGGCATCCGCCACGGCCTTGACCCGCTCCTTTGAGCCGATATTGCCGGGGTTTATTCTTATCTTATCGACCCCTGCCGCAACGCATTCGAGCGCGAGGCGGTAGTCGAAGTGGATATCGGCAACAACGGGCACGCTGAGGCTCTCCTTGAGCTTCTCAATGAGCTTCACCGCCTGCATATCGGGCACGGCGGCTCTGATTATCTCGCAGCCCGCCCTCTCAAGCTCAACGGCCTGACGGACGCTGCCCTCGATATCGGAGGCGGGGCGATTGAGCATCGACTGCACGGTTATCTTGGCGTCGCCGCCGATATATATATTGCCGACCTTGATTTTTTTAGTTTTTCTTCTTTCCATAAAGGCTCATCCTTTGATTAGCTTCATAATATCGCTGAAGCAGATAACGACCATGAGCACCATCAGCAGAGCGAAGCCGACTGCGTGTACCCAGCCCTCATACTTCCTCGGCACAGGCTTCTTAGCTATCATCTCGATGAAGATGAAGAGCAACCTGCCGCCGTCGAGCGCCGGAAGCGGGAGCAGATTGAATATGCCTATATTGACGGCGATGAGCGCCATTAACAGAAACACAGTGGAATAATCGGTCGCCGCCTGCCCCTCCTGCACCGCCTCCGCAATGTAGGAGACCGTGCCTATCGGGCCCGAGAGATCGCTCAGGCCATAGCGCCCCGTCACAAGGTCAAGCAGGCTGAGCCAGACCATGCGGGAGAGCGAAACGGATTCGAGCACCGTATTCTTGGCGACGGAAGCAAAGCCCGGCTTCACACCGACAATGGTGAAATCGTAGATTATCGTCAGCATTTCTTTGCCGTCAATATTTTTCTTAACGGTGTCGAATTTGACGCCGTTGAGCTCCACCTTTTTGCCGTCACGCTTGACTACGAAATCATAAACGCCGTCGTCGCTCCTCGACATAAGGAAGCCGACATCCATATCGGAGTAGACCTTCCTGCCGTCTATCTCAAGTATCCTGTCCTTGGCCTGCAAGCCGTATTGAGAGCTGACGGCATTCTCGGCAAAGTAATTGACCACGGGGGTGCCGACGAATTCGGAGGTGGAGAGCATTATCGCAACGATGATAACGCCCATGAGCAGATTTATAAGGCCGCCTGCGGCAACGATTATGAAGCGCTGCCACGCGGGCTTGTTGCAGAATGCGTTTTCGTTTTCGCTGTCCTCATCCTCGCCCTCCATGCTGACGAAGCCGCCTATCGGGAAGAGCCTGAGGGCATATTTTGTCTCGCCCTTTTTGAATTTGAACAGCGTCGGGCCCATGCCCATGGCAAATTCATTGACCTTGACCTTGAATATCTTGGCAAAGGTAAAATGCCCCAACTCGTGAAAGAATATCAGCAGCCCGAAGAACAGCACGGCGATAAGTATCGGCCACGCCTTGCCCCATATCTGAGCCGCCGACATCAAAGCTAAACCTTTCATATATACAACCTCTCAGTCTCTCTGCGAACGAGGGAATCCGTCTCAAAGACATCGGTAAGAGTGTGACCGCCCTCGGGGAAGCTCATGCCGAGCGAATTCTCCACCGCGCGGGGAATATCGAGGAAGCCTATCCTGCCCTGGCGGAAAAGCTCGTTTGCCTTCTCATTGGCGGCATTCGCCGCCGCAGGATACAGCCCGCCCATCTCAAAAGCTCTCTTGCATAAGTTTATGCAGGAAAACGTTTCATAATCCGGCTTTTCAAAGGTCAGCGAGCCGAATTCCTCAAGCGAAAGCTGCCTTACGGGGCTGACGAAGCGGTCGGGGTAGGTCAGCGCATATTGGATAGGTATACGCATATCGGGCACTCCGAGCTGAGCTATGACGGAGTTATCGACGAATTCGACGAGCGAATGCACCACGCTCTGGCGGTGGACGAGGATATCAATATTCTCCGCCTTGACGCCGAAGAGCCACGCAGCCTCGATAAGCTCCAGCCCTTTATTCATCATTGTAGCGGAGTCGATGGTTATTTTTGCGCCCATGCTCCAATTAGGGTGGCGAAGCGCCTGCTCCGGGGTGACCTTCTCAAGCTCCGCACGGCTCCTGCCGAAGAACGGGCCGCCAGAGGCGGTCAGAATAAGGCGCTTTATCTGCCGCTTGTCACGGCAGCCCTGCATGGACTGGAATATTGCCGAATGCTCGCTGTCGACGGGGAGAATCGACACTCCCCTGTTCTCGGCGGCGTCGGTCACGAGCCTGCCGCCCGCAACGAGCGACTCCTTGTTGGCGAGAGCCAAAGTGCTGCCCGCCTCTATCGCTCTGAGGGTCGGCTCAAGGCCGGCTATGCCGACTATGCTGTTAAGCACTGTATCCGCACCGCAGGCGGCGCACTCGGCGACGCCCTCCCTGCCGGCGAGGATGCGGGTCGAGGTGTCGGCAACCTTTATTTTAAGCTCCGCGGCAGCCCTTTCATCCGCAACGGCCGCCATGCGGGGTGAGAATTCTCTGATCTGCCCCTCCAGAATATCCGTCCTCACATTTGAAGTCAGCGCAACTATCTCAAAGCCCTGAAGCCTTGCGACTTCAAGCGCCTGAACGCCTATTGAGCCTGTTGAGCCGAGAACGGCAAGGGTCTTAGTCATTGTATATCTCCTTTGATAATCGCAGTTACTTTATTTGTTTGCGAACGCCGCCGCAACCTCCACTATGAGATAGAGCGAGGGCATGGTGAAAAGGAAGCTGTCCACACGGTCAAGCACTCCGCCGTGACCCGGGAAGAGAGTGCCGAAATCCTTCTCGCCGAAATTTCTCTTTATAACAGAGGCGGAGAGGTCGCCGCACATACCGAGCACGCATAGCACCACAGTTGCGATAATGACCTGCCACAGCTTGATGGTGTCGAGCGTGAAGAAGAAGTGCTTGCAGATAAGGAAAGTGACCGCGGCAAACACCGTAGTGCCCACAACACCCGCAACGGCGCCCTCTATGGACTTCTTGGGGCTAATCTTGGGCGAGAGCTTGTGCTTGCCGAATTTGCTGCCGATGAAGTAGGCGAAGGTGTCGCTGAGCCACGCGCAATACATGGCGCAAAGGAGCATAAACACCGCCTGTGAACGCTGGAACAGCTGCGGATTCTCATCGCACAGCAGCGGGAGCTGAATAAGAGTGGTCAGCGAAGCGGGCACGGCGAGCGAAGTGAAGAGCGCCAGCGCAACGTGCTCAAACCGCGTGATATCATAGAATTTCAGCATTATCAGCAGCAAGACAATGATATATATGATGAGGATTGATGATTTGGGTATGATGAGATATCTCTCAAGGTCAAAGGCGATGAACGGCGAATATGCCGCAGCAAACAGCATCGTGACCGCCATGACGACCTTATTCTTGCACTTTGAGACGGTGATGACCTCGTGGACGGCTATTGCGGAGAGCACGGCTATTATAAAGCTGATATATCTGACATAGCCGAAGCCGATAGCAACAAGGCTGCCGATGGCAAAGAGAGCGGCCGTAACGCCTGTGATTATTCTTGTTTTCATGTTTTTCACGCTCGATTCAGATTATTCTTAAATACCGCCGAAGCGCCTGCTGCGCTTGCAGTAATCTATAATTGCCTTATCGAGGTCGTCGGGGGTGAAATCCGGCCAAAGAATATCCGAAAACCAGAATTCAGAGTACGCCGCCTGCCAGATAAGGAAATTTGAAAGACGATATTCGCCGCTCGGCCTGATTATCAGATCGGGGTCGGGCAGCCCTGCCGTAAGCAGATTATCGCTTATTGATTTCTCGGTTATATCCTGCGCTTTCAGCTCGCCCGCTTCGACTTTCGCAGCAAGACGCCTGACCGCGCTGACTATTTCGTTACGCCCGCCGTAATTGACGGCAATGTTGACGGTGATTTTGTTTTTATCTGCCGAGTTTCTCTCGAGCAGCTCTATCATGCCGACGATATCCTCGGGCAGGCCCTCACGCTCGCCGATATATCGTATTCGCATTCCTTTCTGTTCATTCTCATCCTCACGCTCGTTGGCTTCGTCGAGATAATCTCTGAACAGATCCATTATAGAGGCGACCTCCTGAGCGGGGCGCTTCCAATTCTCGGTGGAGAATGCGTAAAAGGTCACGCATTCTATGCCAAGCTCCGCCGCATAGTCGCAGATGCGCCTGAAGGTGTTGGCGCCCGCCTTGTGGCCCTCGCTGCGGGGCAGGCCTCTCTTTTTTGCCCAGCGACCGTTGCCGTCCATTATGATGCCGATGTGGCGGGGCAGCTCGATCCTTGCGAGCAGTTCTTTATCCATAGCTGTCTCCTTTGATAAGGGATGATGATATTCATCATCGGCTGCTGTAATTCGGCGCAGCGGAGGTAATCCTCCGCCGCACCGCTGAATTGCGATCAGATCGCCATTATCTCTTTCTCTTTTTCGTCGGCGAGCTTATCAATATTTTTGATATATTTATCGGTCAGATCCTGGAGCTTCTTCTCCGCTATCTTGAGGTCATCCTCGGTTATCTCGGAGGCCTTCTCCATCTTCTTGACCTTATCTATGCCGTCGCGTCTGATGGAGCGAACGGCTATCCTTGAATCCTCCGCCAGCTTCTTAACATCCTTGCAAAGCTCCTTGCGGCGCTCCTCGGTGAGCTGCGGGAAAACAAGGCGGATTATCCTGCCGTCATTCTGCGGGTTGATGCCGATATCGGAGGCCTGGATCGCCTTCTCGATGGGGTGTAGGGTGGAAACATCCCAAGGCTGGATGGTGAGTATCCTCGCCTCGGCAACGGAGACGGCCGCCATCTGATTGATGGGGGTGGGGGTGCCGTAATAATCGACCTTGATCTTATCGAGCACGGCGCTGTTGGCTCTGCCCGCTCTTATTGAAGCGAATTCAGCGCTGAGCACGCTGACGGTCTTACCCATTTTTTCCTCGACCATTGCAAAAACTTTTTCCATTTAATTAGCCCTCCTTAACTAATGTACCCACATTTTCGCCCAGCACCGCTCTGATTATGTTTTCGGGGTCGCTGAGGTTGAAAACGAGGATGGGGATATTATTGTCACGGCAAAGAGACGCTGCCGTTGAATCCATGACTTTGAGATCCTTCTCAAGCACTTCGCTGTGGGTAACAACGTCGTATTTGACGGCGTCGGGGTATTTATTGGGGTCCTTGTCAAACACGCCGTCCACATTGGTGGCTTTGAGAATGACGTTTGCCTTTATCTCGGCCGCTCTGAGCGCAGCGCAGGTGTCGGTCGAGAAGAAGGGGTTGCCCGTTCCGCTCGCAAAGATGACCACTCTGCCTTTCTCAAGGTGGCGGACGGCTCTGTTGCGGATGTATGTCTCGGCTATCTGGCGCATCTCAATGGCGCTCTGCACCCTGACCGTCACGCCGAGCTGCTCGAGAGAATCGGCAAGGGCAAGGGAATTCATGACTGTAGCGAGCATACCGATATGGTCGGCGCGGGTCCTATCCATATTGCCGCCGGAGCGCCCTCTCCAGAAGTTGCCGCCGCCGACAACGAGGCCGACCTCGACGCCCATTTCATTGAGTTTCTTGACTGCGGAGCAGACCGCACCGATGGTGTCGAAGTCAAAGCCGTGGCCTTTATCGCCGGCGAGCACCTCGCCGCTGAGCTTGAGCAGGATTCTTTTATAAATCGGTTGCACAAAAACACCGCCTTTAAAAATTATAAATTTTCAGTATATATTTTACTTTATTTTGGCGCGGGTGTAAAGCGTTATTTTGCAAATTAACGATTTTTTTACTTTTAATTTATCCCCGCCGCCCTAAATCGCAAAAAAACTTGCCAAGACGGGATTTTTGATATATACTGTAGTAGTATAACTTTCACGAACGGAGAGCTGAAATGAAAGAACTGATTCTCAGAAACACCCCTGACATTGCCGACGCCTTTGAAATGCGCGAATGCGAATGCGACAGCGTCAACGGCTCCGATCATTATGAGGTGTTTTGCGAAAACGATAAAATAGTTATCTGCGGCAACTGCAAGATAAGTCAAGCAATGGGCTACTATGCCTATCTCAGAAAATATTGCGGAGTCAATCTCTCCCGCTGCGGCAACAGGCGCATCAACGTCTCAAGCGCTCCCCTTTTCGACGGTAAAATTCAAAAGACCGTGAAGCAAAAAAAGCGCGCCTGCATGAGCTATGAAGCTCTCGGCTACTCATGCGCCTTCTGGCAGTGGGAGGATTGGGAGCGTGAGATAGACTTCATGGCGATGAACGGCGTCAATCTGCCGCT
>FR888176.1:23234-36061 GCA_000431775.1 Clostridium sp. CAG:413
GCTGAGCGTCGTGGGCAGCGAGGCCGTGTGGTATTACACGATGAGGAGCCTCACCTACAGCGAGACCGGCGCGCTTGAGTATCTCTCCGGTCCCGCCTTTTGGCCGTGGCAGTTGACTGGCTGCCTTGTGGGCTATTTCAGCCTGACGGACGTTAAATATATCGAGAGCCGCCTTGAGCTTGGCAAAAAGATCATCGAGCGTGAGCTGGAGCTCGGCATGACGCCGGTGCAGCAGGCTTTTGCGGGCTATGTGCCGCAGTCGATAACCAAATTATTCGGCAGCGCAAAGCTCCGCATGGTGCCGTCGTGGCGCAACTTCCCGTTTTCGTTCAGACTTGAGCCGACCGACCCCGTATTCAAGAAGCTCGCATTCGCTTTTCTCGAGAAACAGCGTCAGCTTTTCGGCGCCCATCACTACTATGCCTGCGATCTCTTCCATGAGACCGAGCCGCTGCCTAAGAACATCAAGAACGACAGGCTTTGGAAGATGGGCAGAGCCTTTGACACCATACTCAAGGATTTCGACCCCGAATCTGTTTGGGTCATGCGAAGCAGCTCCGTCAGGGAGCAGGTCGTCAGATCCGTGCCCCACGGCAGACTGCTCATAATCGACTCCGATTCCTCTATGCATGGCGAGACCGAGGAATTTTGGGGGCATGATTTCATTCTCGGCACAGTCCACAGCCACGGCGACAGGAATTCGCTGCACGGCGATATCCGCGCCCTCGCCGCAAACCCGTATTCGCTCGTGAATGCCGAGAATTGCTGCGGCACGGGCATCTTCACCGAGGGACTTAATCAAAACCCGCTTTACTACGACCTTGCCTTTAAGATGCTGACCGAGAGCGAAGCGATCGACCTTGACAAATGGCTCGCCGACTACGCCTATCGCCGCTACGGCAGCCGTGAGAAATGCCTTGCCGATGCCGCCGCCCTGCTTGCGGAGAGCTGCTACGGCGCAAGCCCGGACGGCAAAGAGCCCGGCTCGGTGATATGCGCCAGGCCCGCCACCGACCTTAGGCATTCCGCCCCCGGCGACACGCTCGAGCCTTATTACAGCAACAAAACTCTCTTTGCCGCCGCCGAAGCGCTGCTCGGCTCATCAAACGCGTCAAAGGACGGCTATGTATACGACGTTTGCGACATAACAAGGCAGGTGCTCAGCAATCACGCCGCCGCCCTTTACAGACGGGCGATGTACGGCTTCAACAATAAGGACGTCAACGCCTTTGAGCGCTCGTCAAACAGCTTCCTCAAGGTATGCTGCGAGCTGGACGAGCTGCTCCAGACAGTGCCCGAGCTGACGCTGCACGAGCATCTTAAAGAAGCCTCCGTTGCCGCTGTCAGCGACAAGGATAAGCAGAATTTTGAGCTGAATCTGCTCACTCAGATAACCCTTTGGGGGCCGATAAACAACACCGTCAACTATGACTACGCCTGCAAGGAATGGGGCGGGCTCATAGGCACATATTATGTCAAGCGCTGGCAGAGCTTCTTTGAGCGCCTTGCCTATGAATTCCCGAGGCGCGGCTCAAGATTCTCCACCACCACCCGCAAGCAGGTTGACGAGCGCAACATCTACCGCGGCAGTCAGTTCTATAAAAACTATGCGGATTTCGAGAAAAAATGGCTCTCAACGACCAATCCCGAGCCGCCGACCGACGCCGACACCTTAAAGCTCGCCGCCGAGCTGCTCGCAAAATACAAAAAGGCAATATTTGAAGAATAATAAGCCAAAGACAAGGCACCGTGTTCATGCACGGTGCTTTTTTGTATGCAGAAAGAGCCCCCTGCCGAGGCAGGGGGCTCAGAAACTGTGGAATCGGGATTATTCGTACTCGATAAGGCCGGTCTCCTGATTGATAACGCCGATGACTATTGAATGGTCGCTGATGAGCGAGACATCCGTAGCATTGATGTAGTTATCCTTCTTGATGTTGGCGGCCTTGAATCTGTAAGACATGTAGGTGTCGCCCTTCTTGCTCCAGCGAGTTATCTGGAGAGATTCATCAGAAGCGATGGAGACGTCGGTGGCGTTAACGAGCGAGTCGCCGTTAAGATCGCCGTAGATAATGATGTAGAAGGTCTCAACAAGCTCGTTGGTGACGTTATCATAAACCTCAACCTTAGTGCCGGTGCCGGTGTAGTTCGAGGTGCCGGGGTTGCCGGCGGTGATCTCGATCCTGCCGTCGCCGAGAACGTCGATGAACTGATCACGAAGCACTTCCTCGGTCAGCCTGGTCTTGAGGCCGTAGATGAACCACTCGCTGAAATCGCCCTCAGTAGCGGGATATACTCTGTCGGGAGTTACGCTGTTATCGGCGAGCTTCTCGATAGCGCCGTCTCTCTCAACGATAGTGGTCGAACCTGCCTTCGGGACAAGCTTGACAACTATTCTCTTGAAGGTGGCGTAGATCTTGAGGTCGTGAGCGGGCATCGTGATGCCGGGCTCAACAGCGTTGCCGTCCTCGTCGACCCAGCCGGTGAATACGAAGTAATCGATCGACGGATCTGCGGGGAACTCAACAGTGCTGCCGTAGGGGACGTTCTCCTTCTCATCATAGGTGAATTTCGGAGTGCTTGCGGTGATATCAGTGTGCGGGTCAACCATGTAGCTGTAGAAGGTCACGGTATACTGTGAAGCCTCCCAAACCGCTACGAAGTCAGCGCCGTCGGTGCCGATATTGCCGAAATCGGTGATAACGGTATCGGGAGCGGCGGGATCGGCCCAGCCCTTGAACTCATAGCCCTCTCTGGTGGGCTCGGTCTCGGGAGCGGTTATCTTCTCACCGTAAGGAACATTCACGGTCTCGCTCTTCTCGCCGTTCGGGAATGCGCCCTCGCCGGCGTCGAAGTTTGCGGGATATTTATTCTTTGACCACTTAGCGGTAACGGTCACATCGTTTGCGGGCATAACCGCGGGAAGCTGCGGATCCCAACCGTCGAAGCTGTAGCCTTCCTTGGTGGGCGGCGTAACAGCGTTTATGGTCTGGCCGTAGTAAACATCCTCTGAATGATACTCTTCGCCATCATTGATGTAGGTGAGCTTATACTGATTTCTGCTCAGATACGCCTTAAGAACGAGAGTGGGATCAACACTGATAACGCCTGAGAGCGTGCTCTTGGCGGTATCAAGAGTGAAGCCGGTGGGTACGGTGACCTTTGGAGCTCTTATCTCGCCGACAACGCCGTCATTGAATTCAAATACGGAGGTCGGGGTGGTGGGATAAGTGCCGTCGGTGCCCATCTCGTATACCTCAAGGGTATAGCCGATATCGGTATTGGGCTGCCACTCTGCAGTGAACTCAAGATCCCTTGCGGGCATTACTCCGTAATCGGAAGGCTTCTTGCCGTCGGCGTCTTTCCAACCGAGGAACAGATAGCCGACCTTTGACGGATTGGCGGGAACGGGGATCGCATCGCCGAAGTCGACTGCGTCGTATTCCGTCTTGTCTTCGCCGTCAATATAAGTCACCTTATAGGTGTTCTTGGTGAACACAGCGTAAACGGTAAGATTCTCGGTAAGAGTTGCGGGGATGGTAACTTCGTCTGCGCCGTCGGGAGTTGCCGCCCAGTGTGAGAAGGTGTAGCCTTCCTTAACGGGATCGGCGGGAGCGGTAACGGGTGCCTCATAATAGTAGCTCTCGGTATTGGAAACACCGTCAACTACGGTAGTGAGGGCATACTCGTTACGGCTGTAGTAAACAGCAAACTCAGTGCCGTAGGGAAGTATGGTGGTGGTGAGGACCGACTTCTCAGTGTCAACGGTGAAGTGCTCAATGGCCTCAGGAGTAATGGTAACTTCAGTGCCGTTGATAGCCTCACCCATCTGAGTCCTGCTCGGAGTGTCGGGATAATTGCCGTCAACATCCATCATGTAGACCTTGACAAGATAGCTGACATTGGCAGCCTTCCAGACTGCGATGAAGTCCTTACCCTCGATGCTGTCCATGATGCCGAGATTGTCAAGAACGGTCTCGCCGTCAAGCGACCAGCCTTCAAAGGTGTAACCGACCTTAGTGGGTGTGCCGTCGGGGGTGGCTATCGGATCGTCGAACTTAGTCGGGATCACTTTGTAAATGGGATCATCGCTCTTATCGGCAAGAAGATAGAATCTTGCGTCAAACGTATCCGCTTTAAACACTGCGTTAAGCACGATGTCGTTAGCGGGCATGGTCTCGGGAAGCTCGGCATCCCAGGCGATGAAGGTGTAGCCGACCTTACTGGGCTTGTCGCCGGTAGGAGTAGGCTTGGTGCCGTAGTCGAAGGATTCTCTTGTAAACTCTACGCCGTCAGCCATATAGATGACGTCATAGCTGTTAACATTCCACTGTGCCGTATAAACCGCATCAGCGGTAGCAACGGTAGCAACCGTCGGATTCCATCCGGCGAAGGTGTAACCCTCTCTGACTACGTCAGCGGGAGCAGTGACTATAGCGCCGTGATAGAACTTAAGCTCGACGCTGTTATTGCCATTGACCTTACCGCCATTTCCGTCGAAAGTGATGTCATACCGGTTCCTCGCGTAGTAAACCTTGAGGACGGTGGAGCCGTCAGCCGCAACAGTGCCGGTAAGGACGCTGTTATCGGTGTCGACATAGAAGCCGTCAAGAACGGTGGTATCGGCAGTTACCGTAGAATCGGTGATGCCTGTCTTGTTGCTGACGGTCTTGGGAGTCTCGCTGTAGTTACCCGTGGTATCCATCTCATAGATCTCAACCTTATAGGGAGTATCGTTTCTGGGTGACCAGGTAGCAACAAACTCAAGGTCGCTTGCGGGCATTGCAGAGGGAACGGAAGGAGTCCAGCCGCTGAAGATGTAGCCTTCCTTGGTGGGATCGTCGGGAGTGGTTATCGTCTCGCCGAACTTAACCTCGGACTCGTCATAGACGGTGCCGGCTGCCTTATCTTCCTCTGACTTATAGAATGTAGCCTTATAGGTGTTAGCCTCAAAGACTGCGTCGAATCTTACGTTCTCTGCGGGCATGGTGTCGGGCAGTGCCGGAGTCCAGCCAACAAAGGTGTAGCCCTCTTTTTCGGGCGGAGCGGGCTCGTCGATCTCAGTGCCGAACTCGGTGGGGATGGTATCGTAAACCACACCGTCCGAATAGAATACGGCGTCATAGGTCTTGGGAGTCCAGGTCGCATAGTAGGTCACGGTCTCGGTGGTATCAAGATAGCCGAGGTCGGGAGTCCATCCTGCGAAGTCGCAGCCTTCCTTGGTGGGAGCCTCGGGAGCAACGACCATGGTGTCAAACTGAGTAGCGACATTCTTTGTGACAGAGCCGTCGGCAAATGCGCCGCCGTTAGCATCAAAGATTACGTCGTAGGTCTCGGCAATAAGGCCGAAGTAAAGCTTGACGGTATGAGCGGGAACGGTAGCACCCTCCGGGAGCAGAGTGGTGAGCGAGATATCCGTATATGCGGGTGACAGCTTATAGCCCTCGGGGACGACATATGCGGGAGGAGTGGCAACGATAGCGCTGCCGTACTCGGAATTCACGCTGCCGACGAACTCGAAGCCCGTCTTATCCGCTGCCGATACATAATAACGGGTATCATAGGTAGCGGTGGAGAATACTGCGTAATAAGTGGTATTCTCGGTCGGGTAAACCGCCGGGAATCCGGTGATCTCTTCAAATGTTGCATCCGAAGTCCAACCGACGAAGTGATTGCCTTCCTTGGTGGGATCTGCGGGGGCAACGAATGCGTCGCCTGCCGTGACGGTAACCGTCTCGTTGGCAGTCACGCCGTCATTATAAACGAAGGTGATGTCAACATTGTTGATCCACAGAGCTTTGAGGGTGATATCGTCATAGCCGAGCTCAGTCGGGATAGCGATAACATCATCAACGGTGGGATTCTCAACGCTTGCATCGACCCAGCCCATGAAGGTCGCGCCGTCTTTGCTGACCTCGGGAACGAGGGAAGCATCAACTGCGTCGCCGATGTTGGCGGTGATACCTGCGCCGGTGGGATAAACGAAGCTGTCGGAGCCGGTCGTAAATGCGCCGCCGTTAGCATCGAAGGTGATGGTACTGTAGGTGCAGACAGGATGCTTGTCGTCTATCTCAATATTGATGGTATGAGCATACATACCGATAGAATCATCAGCAAGGCCGCCATCGGTATTGATGGGGATGTTGACGAATGCAAACTGACGATCCTCGGTCTGGACAGTCTGCTCAACGAAGAAGAAGTTGCCCCAGCCGCTTGCGGAATCAAGCACGGTAAGGTCAAACTCCGCGAACCACTTGTCGCCGCTGAGCTTCTTACCGGTGGTCACTTCATACTTATACCACATGGTGTAAGCGTTGTGAGTGTCGACGAAGTCCTGAGTAACATAGCCTTCTCTGACTATATCCTTAATCATTGAATTCGTCGCATTATTCAGCCTTGCGAACTGACCGCTCGCGCCGACTTTCGCCGCGGAGCTTTCGGGATCGCTGTTGAATACCACATCGTTTGACTGATTGACAACATAGTCATCAGTGAAGAAGGTGTTATCGTAGAACACAAGGATATCACCGGCGTTGGTGAAATAGTTGGTGTCTACATAAATTCTTGCCTTTACCTTCTCGCCGGGTTTAACTCTCTCGGTATAGATCCACTCGCCCGTTGCTTCGTCAAGCCTGAATATCTCGGTCTTGAAAGCGACGGTCTCATCGCCGGTGAACCTGCTGGTCCAAACGGCGACATACTCGGTGTCCTCTGCCGGGAAAGCGTTAACGGTGGTAGCGTCGGTAGTGCCCTTGAGAGCCCAGCCGACGAAGGTCGACGCAAACTTCTGGGGAACGGGTGCGGTAAGCGCTGCACCGGCTTCGCCGCTGACAACGGCAGTTTCTTTGCCGTCGATGCGTCCGCCGTTTGCGTTAAAGGTAACGTTTACAAAATTGTTGTAAAGGGTTACGGGAACATCGCTGTAAGTGTAATTCGCTCTCCAATTCGCCATGCTGACGGCGCTTATAACCGTCTTGTTATACTGTGACTTACTGACGTTGATCTTACCGAAGGTAAAATCTGGGGTCAGGGTCGTCTCCTCAACCGCGAAGAAACGGCCTGTGCCGGAGGCGTCTTCCTTAACCTTGAGGTCGAATTCGCAGAACCACTGATTATCAGTGAAGCGCTGGCTCAAATTCTCAAGTCTGTAGGTGATGATAAAGAAATTGTTGGCTGCGGCAAAATCAGCGGTTATCCTGCCTGCGTTGACCATCTGGTCCGCCACTTTGGAAGCTGATTTTGAGCCGTAGAACTGGCCGCTGATCGAATATGGCGATGCCTGATAATAGGAATTAACAGCCAGGGGCTGGATGCTGGAAGTATAAGCATCCTCAAAGAAATCGTTGTTATAGAAGAACAACAATTCGCCGGCATTGGCAAAGTATGTTGTATTCAAGTATACTCTTGCCTTTACCGATTCGCCGCGCTTGACCTTTTCTGTTTCGGTCCATGTGCCGTTGACCTGTCTGAAGATCTTGGTTTTGATATTCAGATCAAAGCCGTCGTCGGTCGCTGCGTCCCATGCGGAGGCCGTAACCGTTATAGAGCCGAAAATCATCAAAAACGCCAGCGCTACAGCAACTAACCTTTTGATTTTTGTCATGAGAGAATTCCTCCTTGTATTATGCCGACCTGAGGAGCAGATCGGAACTTAAGCAGTTGTGCCGGCTGCTTTAAGTTTATCCAAGCAAATTTGCTATCCTCTGCGGGGATTGCTCCCCGCAGAGTTTTAAGGTTAGGAATATGCCTTACGCTTCGGTAGCTCTGCCGGTTACCTGATCAATATAGGTCAGAGCGAGCGCACGGTTGCTGATGATTGAAGTGTCGATGGAGTCAATTCTGCCGTCGCCGTTGAGATCCGCAGCCATGGTCATATAGACCTTATAGTCCGGGTTGTCAACAAGGACGCCGTTTGAATAGACCTGCTTGAGCGACCAGCCGGTAACGGAGAGGACCTCATCGTTTGCAAGAGAAACGTCAGTCGCATTGACTCTGGAGTCGCCGTTAAGGTCGCCGAAGATAACAACGTAGTAAGTTTCAAGAAGCTGGCCGGTAACGTTATCGTAAAGCTCAATTACAGTGCCGGTACCGAAGCCGTTTGCGGTGGCGGTAACGGTGAAGTGACCGTCGCCCTCAACGTCAAGGTAGGTGTTGTAGGTAGCCTCGCTCATACGCTCCTGGAGACCGTAGATGACCATGTTATCTCTGTCGATAACGGTGGTGGAGCCGGCCTTCGGGATAAGAGTTACGGGTACTCTCTCGAACTCTGCATAGATATCAATGTCGTTTGCGGGCATAGCTGCGGGAACATCCTTCCAGCCCTTGAATACGTAGAACTCCTTGGTGGGAGAATTCGTGGGCAGAGTGATTTCGCTGCCGACCTTAACAAGAGTCTTTTGGAACTCAACGCCGTCCGCCCAGAAGGTTACGGTGTAAGCGTCAACGGTGCCGGTGCTCTCGAAGGAAGCGATGATGATAAGATTCTCGGCGGGCATGGTCGTCGGTATCTCCATTGACCAGCCGGTGAAGGTCATCTTGTCAACAACGGGATCTGCGGGAGCGGTAACGGTATCGCCGTACTTGTAGGTCTCAACAGTCTTCTGACCGTTTACGATATATGTGATGGTGTATTCGATAGCTTCCCACTTGGAGGTGAGAGCAAGGTTGTTTGCAGGCATCGTGGCGGGAGCCTTGTTGCCCTGAGCGTCAACCCAGCCGACGAATTCCATACCGGTCTTATCGGCAGGAGTTACATCGGGAAGCGCTGCGCCGTAGCGGACTGTGTACTCAACGCCGTCGAAGGTTGCGGTGTAGACGTTTCTCGAATACTTAAGGACGAGCTTGGTGCTGCCGTCGCCCGCGATAATAGCGGTGAGGGTGCTCTCTGCAGCGTTGAAGGTGAAGCCGCTGACTTCGCCTGCCACTGCGGATACGCTCTGGCCGGTAGTGCCTGTGAGCGAGGTCGAGCCGGAAAGCTCGTATACGCCGTCAACGTTCTCAAGATATATCTCTATAGCATAGGGAACGTTATCATCGCTGACGATATTCGGCTTATAGGTTACGTTCTTTGCGGGAACCTTACCGGTGAAGGCTTCTCCGTCACCATCGACCCAGCCGACAAGAGTCATGCCGTCGGGAACAGTGATCGAAGGAGCGGTGATCTCTGAACCGAACTCAAATTCGTCGCTTGAGATCTCTGCGCCGTCAGCGTCAACGAACTTAACTGTGTACTTGTTGGCAATATTGGTGCCGTTGATGACAAGAGCGTCATCTGCGGGCATGGTTTCGGGCTTATCTGTCCAGCCGCTGAAGGTATAGCCGGTGGGAGCGGTGTAAGCGTAATCGGCAATTGCCTCACCGAAGGTCTCGGTGGTGGTGCCGACGATCTCGCCGTTGACCTTCCAGGTTACGGTGTAGGTCTTGGCGGTGAGCTTGCCGCTGATAACAAGAGCGTCATTTGCGGGCATGGTGGCGGGAACATCTACCCACTCGAAATCATAGCCTGCTGCGGGAGTATATGCGGGAGCCGCAAGAGCCTCGCCGTATTTAACCTCGGTGGTGGTGGTGAAGTCATCGCCGACCTTCCAGGTTACGGTATAGGTCTTGGGAGTGGTGGTGCCGTTAACAACGATTTCGGAATCGGGCATAGTCTCGGGCTTATCGGTCCAACCGCTGAACTCATAGCCCTCGGGGGCGGTGTAGTCATAATCGGCAATTGCTTCGCCGTAAGAAACTACGGTCTCGCCGACCTTCTCGCCGTTGACCTTCCAGACTACCTTGTAGCCGTTTGCAACGGTGGTGCCGTTAACAACGATGTCGTTCGCGGGCATGGTATCGGGCTTATCGGTCCAGCCGCCGAAGGTGTAGCCGGCGGGTGCGGTGTACTCATAATCGGCAATTGCCTCACCGAAGGTTACGGTGGTGG
Source organism: Clostridium sp. CAG:413 (assembly GCA_000431775.1). Taxonomy (GTDB): domain Bacteria; phylum Bacillota; class Clostridia; order Oscillospirales; family Acutalibacteraceae; genus CAG-177. The sequence continues at coordinate 33,160 of FR888176.1, forward strand.
TGCCGACGATCTCGCCGTTGACCTTCCAGGTTACGGTGTAGGTCTTGGCGGTGAGCTTGCCGCTGATAACAAGAGCGTCATTTGCGGGCATGGTGGCGGGAACATCTACCCACTCGAAGTCATAGCCTGCTGCGGGAGTATATTCGGGAGCCACAAGAGCCTCGCCGTATTTAACCATGGTAGTGGTGGTGAAGTCATCGCCGACCTTCCAGGTTACGGTGTAGGTGTTGATATCCCACTGACCGATGAATTCGTCGTTGCTCTCAACGATCGCAGGCTCGTGATCCCAGCCGAGGAAGGTGTGGCCTTCCATAGTAGGATCGGCAACTGCGTTGGAGATATCGGTGTTGAATTCATAGTCCTGCTCGTGGAGGACAATGCCGTTTGCCTTATCAGCTTCGCTCTTATAGAAGACGATGTGGTAAACGTTGATGTTGTAAACGCCTTCGAATACGAACTCGGTGGCTGCCTTATCGTCGTCGCCGGTGAGAGCCTTAACGGTTGTCGGGAAGGTAACGGCAGCGCCGTTGTAGTTCCAAACGCCGGTGAAGGTGTAGCCCTCGACTGCCGCATCCGCTTCGGTGATAGCGTCGATAGCATCCTCATAGGTGACAGTCCAGTCAAGGAGATTGCCCTCGGGGCCCTTGAATATTACCGTATACTCGATATCAGTGAAGAGAGCATGGAGCTTAACATCCTGAGTCAGAGCAGCGGGAACATCGCTGTCCCAGTCAACGAATCTCTTGCCCTTGAGGGTCGGAGCTTCCTTGGCGGTGGGAGCGGTGCCGTAATCGAGAGTCTCGGTGAAGTAGACCTGAGTCTCAGCCTCATCATAATAATAGGTTATGGTGTAACGATTGATGGTAAGAGTACCATTGATAACAAGGTTATCATCGTCAGGCATCGCCGAGGGAATATCGCCCCATGCGAACGAATGACCTGCGGGGATAGTGTACTGAGGAGCCGTGACTGCCTCGCCGTACTTAACCTCGGTCGAGTTATAATACTCGCCGTTGATCGTCCACTTAACGGTGTAGGTCTTGATGGTGGTGGTACCGTTGACCTCAATGTTGTTAGCGGGCATTGTAGCGGGCTTATCGGTCCAACCGCTGAAGGTGTAGCCGGTGGGAGCGGTGTAATCATAATCCGCTATCTCTGCGCCGTAGACCGCATTGGTGGTCGCGATAACTTCGCCGTTGACCTTCCAGGTTATGGTGTGAATGTCGGCTCTGAGAGTGCCGTTGATAACGAGGTTCTCGTTGTCGGGCATGGTCTCGGGCTTATCGAGCCAGCCGCTGAAGGTCGAGCCGACAGGAGCATCGTAATTAAAGTCAGCAATGGGCTGACCGAAGGTCTCGGTGGTGGTGCCGACTACCTCGCCGTCAACCTTCCATGTTACGGTGTAGGTCTTGGCAGTGGTGGTGCCGTTGACGGTGATGTTGCTTGCGGGCATGGTCTCGGGCTTATCGGTCCAACCGCTGAAGTTGTAACCGGCGGGAGCAGCATACTCATAGTCTGCGATAGCATCGCCGAACTTAACGGTGGTCTCGCCGACCTTCTCGCCGTTGACATTCCATGTTACGGTGTAGTTCTTAGCGGTGGTAGTGCCGTTAACGGTGATGTCGCTTGCGGGCATGGTTTCGGGCTTATCGGTCCAACCGCTGAACTCGTAGCCCTCGGGAGCATCAAACGCATAGTCAGCAATAGCATCGCCGAACTTAACGGTGGTCTCGCCGACCTTCTCGCCGTTGACATTCCATGTTACGGTGTAGTTCTTAGCGGTGGTGGTGCCGTTGATGGTGATGTCATTTGCAGGCATGGTTGCGGGGATCTCATCCCAAGCGAAGTCATAGCCTGCTTCTGCGGTGTAATCGGGAGCAATGATTGCGTCGCCGTACTTAACGGTAGTAGTGGTAAACTCCTTGCCGTCGACGGTCCATGTGACCGTGTAGGAATTGGCTACATAGTAGCCGGTAATGACGAGATTCTCGTCAGCGGGCATGGTCTCGGGAATACCTCTCCACTCGAAGGTGTAGCCTTCCTTCTCAATGGGAGCTTCGGGAGTAGCTATAGCCTCGCCGAAGGTAGCCTGAGTCTGCTTATAAGTGCCCTGCTCGCCGTCGATCTTCCATGTCACGGTGTAGACGATCGGGGTATAAGCACCGGTGATCTCAACATCCGCGGCAGGCATGGTGGCGGGAGCCGAACTCCATGCGAAGTTATAACCGGCCTTAGCGTCAACTGACGGAGCGGCGGGAAACTCGTCGCCGTAAGCAACGGGCTCTTCCTTAACGGTAACGCCGTCAACGATCCACTTGACGTTGTAGGAATTCTTTGACCAAACGGCCTTGTAGGACATATCGGCGCTTGCAGTCTCGGGAAGAGTCTGGACGTCGTCAACGGTGGGATTCTCAACGGTGGAGAGAGCCCAGCCCTTGAATTCATAGCCTACTCTGGTGGGAACGGGAGCGTTAACAGCTTCGCCCTCGTTGACCGTTACGGTCTTAGCCTCGGTCGAAGCGTCGGCAAATGCGCCGCCGTTAGGATCGAAGGTGAAGTTAAAGGTGGTAGCTGCGGTGGTCTCATAAAGAGCGTTATAAGTATCAACAGCATAGTTGTACTTGATAGCGGAGACGTCAACGCAGTCCGCTGCGGTAGCGGTGGCAAGATCGACTGTGGAGGGAACCCAGCCAACGAACGATTTGCCGCCTGGAGCGGTAACGGCTGCGGGCTGATCAGCGGCTGAGAGAGCCTCGCCGATGAAGCCTTCACCGGTGGTGAACTCGGAAGCACCGTTTGCAAAAGTGCCTTCGCCCGCGTTGAATTTAACGGGGTTGGTGAAGGTCAGCGTGCTGTCCGCATCCTGGTCGAAGAGCTTATATTGTAATTTCCAATCGTATGA
>FR888177.1:0-23610 GCA_000431775.1 Clostridium sp. CAG:413
GACGGAGGGATTGTAAAGGAAAATCAAAAAAATCGGATGGCAGATTGATCAGCCGATTTTGAAAAAGTTCTAAGAAAAAGGCAACAGTTTACTGAGTCAATCCCTCAGTCAGCCTGACGGCTGACGCCTCCCTTTACAAAAGGGAGCCTTTAAAGTGCTTAACTTAAAAATATAAACCAATCAACATTTCCCTTTATCAAAAACAAACACAGGAGGGCTGCAAATGAAGATACCGAGCTTCAGGGTCGGGTGCATTATTGACGGCGAAAGGACCGTCATCACGACGCGGGAGAACGAATACTTTAAGATCGAGATGAGTCTTGAGGGCGAGAGATTCAGAGCGAGCCTTGTGCCCAAGGCGGCGTTCGAGCTGATCCGTGTGGACGCCGTTTTTGACTACGAATACCCCGACGGGGCAAAGTTCTTCGGCAACGGCTATCAGGCGTGGACGACCTCGAGGGAATACTCCGCAAAGGAGAAAATGCGCGACGTTACCCCCGCAGCCGTCGGCCCGCTCAGGAAGGCTGCGGGCATCTCGGGCGACGTGCGCTTCGTCGAGTTCCCCAAGGAGAGAGGCTGCTTCTACAGCCACGCCTACACCTATATCAAGAGCCGTACGAGCTTTGATTTCTTCGGCTCGCTCAGCGAGCGGCAGGGCTTCACCGTCTTTTATGCCGACATGAACAGGGGCTACCTGACCGTCTCTAAGGACGTCGAGGGCGTGACCGCCGTCGAGGAATACGAGCTGTTTGATATCGTGCATTTCAGCGGCGGCTGCGACGAGGTGTTTGACAAGTATTTCGCCGCGATGGGCATTGCAAAGCCCCGTATCGACAGAATGTCGGGCTACACCTCATGGTACAATTACTTCCAAAAGATAGATGAGAATATCATCCTGCGCGACCTCAACGCCCTTGACCCCGTAAAGGAGAGCGTCACGGTGTTTCAGGTGGACGACGGCTACGAGACCTTCGTGGGTGACTGGCTCGATCACAACGAGGCAAAATTCCCCGGCGGAATGAAGAATATAGCCGAGAAGATCCACGAGAAGGGCTACAAGGCGGGGATCTGGCTCGCTCCGTTCAATTTGCAGCGTGTTTCGAGGACATACAAGGAGCACCCCGACTGGGTCATCAAGGAGCACGGTCTGCCGCAGCTCGGCGTTTACGGCTGGGGCGGCGCATACACAATGGACCTCTACAACAACGAGGCGAGGGAGTATATCCGTCATTTCTTTGATGTGATACTCAACGACTGGGGCTACGATATGGTGAAGCTCGACTTCCTCTACAGCCAGTGCATCACGCCGAGGCGGGGCAAATCGAGGGGCACGATCATGTGCGAGGCGATGGAGTTCCTGCGCGAATGCTGCGGCGACAAACTGATACTCGGCTGCGGAGTGCCGCTTGGGGCGGCGTTCGGCTATGTTGACGCCTGCCGCATCAGCTGCGATGTCGACCTGACCTATTCGGGCAAATATTACAACCGTCTGCGGGTCAACAACGAGATTCCGTCGGCTCAGAATGCGATAAACAATTCCGTGTTCCGCCGCCAGCTCAACGGCAGAGCCTTCTGCAACGACCCCGACGTATTCTTCCTCAGATACTCAAATCTTGAGTTCTCGCGGGAGCAGAAATTGCTGCTCGGCGGCATAAATCACCTCTTCGGCAGCGTGCTTTTCGTCTCCGACAACGCCGAGGAATACAAGACCGAGGATATCGAGGCTATAAAGAAATTCTTCGCCCGCCCGGACGCCGAGATCCTCTCCGTTGACGAGGAGAACGACGTTTTCCTGATAAAAGCCGTCATCGGCGGCGAGCGGAAATCCATCGCATTCAATATCAAGACCGGCAGGAGCAATATTGCCGAGGTTTTGGGTGTTAAATAAAAAAATAAACTGCGCCGGCGGGTCGATGCCCGTTTGGCGCAGTTTTTGTTTGCTGTGATTATGCGAGGCGTCTGCCGTCCTTGAGCTTGACCTTGCCCACGAACGGGATCTTCAGCACGCCCTCAAAGGTGTCGCCGTCAAAGGTGGCATTGAGAACGATATCCTTGCCCGGGAGCATCGAGGTCTGAACGGTGACGGTGACGTCGGTGCCGTCCTCCTTGACCTCTTTAACGGTTACGTCGGGGATTTTGACATTCGGGATATCCAGCTTGAAGCCGTAGGAGCCGTTGTCGTCGAATATTTCCATTTTAACTTCGCCGGAGAAAAGCATTGAGCTGACGTTGCAGACCCATTTGCCGAGACCTATCATATTTTTAATCTCCTTTCGGTTGATGGATACATAATACCACACATTCGCCGCCATATCAATATGTAATTTATTTTTGCCGCCTGTCCACATCATATAGTGGTGCGTCGGGAGCGTTATATATACATTTTAAATATGTACCTTACGGCGGGCACAACGCCTCCGATCGGCGAGGGGCGAAAAGCCTTGACGCAGTTTGATTTCGGGGCTTCACGGCGGCGAAAAAAATCTCAATTTTTTTGAAAAAAATCCTTGACATGTATATAGCGTGTGTGGTATAGTATTCAGGCATGGTGGAAAGTAGGGGTTACTATGCCCTGAAAGAATCCGTAAAATCATGCAGATATGCGTTGATGCAGGAGGTGGCCGCTCTCAGAAGCGGGAAATTTCTGCGGAGTATGTCCGATTTTCAAACCGGGCGATCGTATCCATCCGGCAGCCGGGCAAGCTATGCCCGATGCGCGGATTGCCGTTCAGGTTTTTCGTCAGTTTGCTCAAAAGGTGCGAGCGGGGCTTCTTGCGGGTCCCAAAGCGTTTTTGAGTGAAATGATGAAAAATATGGCGGCATGAAGCCTTGGCCTTTGCTGCTGCAAGGAAAGCCGCCGATCCCGGGCGGTCTTCCTGCTTGGATACATATGTGCAAATGAGCGTCAGCTTACCCGGAAATATTGTTTTTCCGGTTTTTTAAACCGGACGGGTTGAAACACCCGGGTCAGTTTCCACGAATTTGCAGCCCGCCAATCATTTAAGGAGGCGTAACCATGGCAGTTAAGGGAAAAATCAGAATCAGACTCAAGGGCTACGATCACAGCGTCGTCGATAAGGCAGCGGAGAAGATCGTTGAGACCGCTAAGAGAACGGGCGCACAGGTTTCCGGCCCCGTCCCCCTTCCGACCGAGAAGGAGATCGTAACCATCCTCCGCGCTGTTCATAAGTATAAGGACAGCCGTGAGCAGTTTGAGCAGAGAACACACAAAAGGCTTATCGACATTATCAGACCCTCAGCCAAGACGGTTGAAGCTCTGACAGGTCTTGAGCTTCCCGCAGGCGTTGAGATCGAGATCAAACTTTGATTTCTGCGTGTGCAGGTCAAGTTGGCCTAAAGGTCAACCAATAACCTAAAGGAGGAAAGCAATATGCAAAAGGCTTTAATCGGCAAGAAGATCGGTATGACTCAGATCTTCGATGAAAAGGGAAATGTCATCCCCGTAACGGTAGTTGAAGCAGGTCCCTGCAACGTCGTTATGAAGAAGACCGTCGAGAACGACGGCTACGAGGCAGTTCAGCTCGGCTTCGGCGATGTTAAGGTACAGAGAGTCAACAAGCCCATGATGGGTCACTTCAAGAAGAACGACGTCGCTCCCAAAAAGACTCTTAAAGAGTTCAAGTTTGACGATATCTCAAGCGTCAACGTCGGCGACACGCTCAAGGCAGATATCTTCGCCGTCGGCGAAAAGGTAGATGTCATCGGCACCAGCAAAGGTAAGGGTACCGCCGGTGCTATCAAGAGATGGAACTTCTCCAGACTTAAAGAGTCACACGGTACCGGCCCTGTTGCAAGGCACGCCGGATCCCTGGGCGCTTGCTCCGATCCCTCGAGAGTTTACAAGGGAAAGAAGCTCGCCGGTCACCTCGGCTGCGAGAGAGTCACCATCCAGAATCTTGACGTAGCTAAGATCGATGCAGATAACAACCTCATCGCTATCAAGGGCGCTATCCCCGGCCCCAAGGGCGGCATCGTGGTTATCCGCAACGCAAAGAAAGCATAAGGAAAGGAGTAGAATAGAATGCCTACAGTATCAGTTTTTGACATGACAGGTAAAAAGGTTTCCGACCTTGAGCTTGCAGAAAGCATTTTCGGAATCGAGCCCAGCATCCCTGCTATGCATCTCTGCGTAGTCAGCTATCTGGCAAATCAGCGTCAGGGCACACAGTCTACTCTTACCAGAGCAGAAGTCAGCGGCGGCGGTAAGAAGCCCTGGAGACAGAAGGGCACCGGCCGCGCAAGACAGGGTTCGACCAGAGCTCCGCAGTGGTATCACGGCGGTATCTCTCACGGCCCCAAGCCCCGTGATTATCACAAGGACGTCAATAAGAAGGTCAGAAGACTTGCTATCAAGTCCGCCCTCTCCGCGAAGGTTCAGGACAATGAGCTGATAGTCCTCGACAGCCTCACTCTTGAGAACATCAAGACTAAGGAAATGGTCAAGGTCGTCAACGCTCTTGAGACCGGCAAGAAGGTTCTCTTCGTCCTTCCCGAGAAGAACGACGTCATTTACCGCTCGGCACGCAACATTGCCGGCGTTAAGACCACCCTTGCAAGCACACTGAATGTTTACGATCTCCTTAACTGCGACACCGTCGTAGTCCTCAAGGATGCCGTAAGCAAGATCGAGGAGGTTTACGCATGAGCAGGATAGCACAGGATATCATCCTCCGCCCCGTCATCACCGAGAACAGCATGGACGGCATTGCCGACCGTAAATATACCTTCGAGGTCGCTAAGGACGCCAACAAGATCGAGATCGCAAAGGCGGTTGAGGAGCTCTTCGGCGTTAAGGTCTCCAAGGTCAACACCATCAATGTTGACGGCAAACTCAGAAGATACGGCCGCTTCGAGGGCTACACCGCTTCTCGCAAAAAGGCGATCGTTACTCTTACCGAGGATTCCAAGGCCATCGAGTTCTTCGACGGCATGATGTAATTAACCGGATAATTCCGGACCCTTTATTCCGGCGGTAAAGTATGGAGAATGACATTGCTCCGCAAAGCCGCTGTAAGGAGAGTGTGAAAAAATGTCTATTAAATTTTACAAGCCGACAGGCAACGGTCGCCGTAACATGTCGGTAACCGATTACTCCGAGCTTTCAAACGTCGCTCCCGAGAGAAGCCTTCTCGTTTCTCTCAAGAAGAACAGCGGCCGCAACAGCTACGGCAGGATCACCGTCCGTCATCGCGGCGGCGGTCAGAGAAGAAAGTACCGTATAATCGACTTCAAGAGAGATAAGTTCGATATCCCCGCAACGGTTGCCAGCGTTGAGTATGACCCCAACCGCTCGGCATTCATCGCCCTTCTTCAGTATGAAGACGGCGAGAAGAGATATATCCTTCAGCCCGCAGGCCTTAAGGTCGGCGATGTAGTCGTTTCCGGTAAGGACGCCGACATCAAGGCAGGCAATGCTCTTCCCCTTTCAAGCATCCCCGTCGGTACTATCGTTCACAATGTTGAGCTTTACCCCGGCAGAGGCGGCCAGCTTGCAAGAGCAGCAGGTAACTCCGCTCAGCTGATGGCTAAGGAAGGCGTTTATGCCCTCCTCAGACTTCCCTCAGGCGAGCTTCGCAACGTCCCCGCTTCCTGCATGGCTACCATCGGTCAGGTCGGTAACCTCGACCATGAAAACGTCAAAGTCGGTAAGGCCGGCCGTAAACGTCACATGGGTTGGAGACCTACGGTCCGCGGTTCTGTCATGAACCCCTGCGATCACCCCCACGGCGGCGGCGAAGGCAAGTCCCCCGTCGGCAGACCCGGCCCTGTTACCCCTTGGGGCAAGCCCGCTCTCGGTTACAAGACCAGAAGAACGAAGAAATCGTCCGACAAGCTTATCGTAAAGCGTCGTAACGACAAATAAGTGAAAGGAGCAGATAATAATGGGCAGAAGCATTAAAAAAGGACCCTTCGTGCAGCCTAAACTGCTCGAGAGAGTTCAGAAGATGAATGAATCCGGCGAAAAGCAGGTCCTCAAGACCTGGAGCCGTTCCTCAACGATCTTCCCCGACTTCGTCGGCCACACGTTTGCTGTTCACGACGGACGTAAGCACGTTCCTGTTTATGTAACAGAGGATATGGTCGGCCACAAGCTCGGCGAGTTTGCGCCTACGAGGACCTTCAGAGGCCACGCAGGCTCAAAAACATCAAACAACGGTAAATAATCGGCGAAAGGAGTGTATTAACTATGTCAGATCAGGCAATGCAGAGTGTGCCCACCGCAACCGCAAAGGCCACTTACATCCGTATTGCGCCTCGCAAGGTTCAGATTGTGCTTGACTTAATCCGCAATCAGCCCGCAGATAAGGCAATGGCAATCCTCAAGTACACGCCCAAAGCCGCGTGTGAACCCTTGATGAAGCTCTTAAAATCAGCTATGGCAAACGCTGAGAACAACAATAATATGGATACCAGCCGCCTTTACGTTGCAGAGTGCAGCGTGAGCCAGGGTCCTACCCTCAAGAGGATCAGACCCAGAGCTCAGGGCAGAGCGTTCCGTATAAACAAAAAGACTTCACACATCAGCCTTGTACTCAAGGAAATGGAATAAGCGAAGGAGGAGGTTAAACAATGGGACAGAAAATTAATCCTACCGGTTTAAGAATCGGTGTTATTAAGAACTGGGAATCCCGCTGGTATGCGAATCCCAACAAGTTCGGTGATACTCTCGTTGAAGATTACAATCTCCGTGAGTACCTTCTTGAGAAGCTCGCTCCTGCCGGAGTACCCAAGGTTGAGATCGAACGCGACGCTAAGCGTGTTTACATCAACATTCACTGCGCTAAGCCCGGCATGGTCATCGGCCGCCAGGGCGCTGAGATAGAGAAGCTCAAGAAGATCTGCGAGAAGAAGCTCGGCGGCAAAGAGGTTTCCCTCAACATCGTCGAGATCAAGCAGCCCGATCTCAATGCTCAGCTTGTTGCAGAGAGCATTGCTTCTCAGCTCGAGAGACGTGTTTCCTACCGTCGTGCCCTTAAGCAGGCCATCGGCAGAACCATGAAGCTCGGCGCAAAGGGCATCAAGACTCAGGTTTCCGGCCGTCTCGGCGGCGCTGAGATCGCCCGTACAGAGGCTTATCACGAGGGCACTATCCCTCTTCAGACCATCAGAGCGGACATCGACTACGGCTTTGCCGAGGCTAAGACCACTTACGGCAGAATCGGCGTCAAGGTTTGGCTCTACAGAGGCGAGGTTCTGCGCGAGAGCAGAAACACCAATTCCCGCCCCAGAAGACGCAGAGAAGGAGGTAACCAATAATGCTTTTACCTAAGCGCGTTAAGTACCGCAGAGTACAGAGAGGCAGACTCAAGGGTAAAGCTACCAGAGGCAACAAGGTCACTTACGGTGATTATGGTCTTGTAGCTCTTGAGCCGGCATGGATTACCTCGAATCAGATCGAAGCAGCCCGTGTCGCCATGACCAGATACATCAAGCGTGGCGGTCAGGTTTGGATCAAGATCTTCCCCGACAAGCCCATCACCGAGAAGCCCGCTGAGACCCGAATGGGTTCCGGTAAAGGTTCTCCCGAGTATTGGGTAGCAGTCGTTAAGCCCGGCAGAGTCATGTTTGAGATCGCCGGCGTTGACAGAGAGCTTGCGGCAGAGGCTATGCGCCTTGCTTCCAACAAGCTGCCTATCAAGTGCAAATTTGTGACTAAAGAAGAATTGGGTGGTGAGCAGTAATGAAAGCCAGTGAAATCAGAAAACTTTCCGCCGACGAGATGAACGCAAAGCTTCTTGAGCTGAAGGATGAGCTGTTCAAGCTGCGCTTCCAGCAGGCTGTCAACCAGCTCGATAACCCGATGCGAATCAGTGCCGTTAAAAAAGATATCGCTCGTATACTTACTGTACAGAGAGATATCGAGCTTCACGGCACTAAGGCGTAAGGAAAGGGAGGTTAATATTCAATGGAAAGAAACCTCAGAAAAACTCGCGTTGGTATAGTTACCAGCGATAAGATGGATAAGACCGTAGTCGTCTCCGTTAAGGACAGGGTTAAGCATCCTCTTTATAAGAAGATCGTCAACAACACATACAAGCTCAAGGCTCACGATGAAAAGAATGAGTGCGGCATGGGCGACCGTGTGCTCGTTATGGAAACCCGTCCCCTTTCAAAGGATAAGAGATGGCGTGTAGTAGAAATCATTGAGAAGGCTAAGTAATTAGCCGTAGTGTAAGGAGGAAAACACTGTGATACAGCAACAGAGTTACCTCAAGGTTGCCGACAACACCGGTGCTAAGGAGCTTATGTGCATCCGAGTCCTCGGTGGTTCCGGCAGGAGGTATGCCAATATTGGCGACGTCGTCGTTGCTTCGGTTAAGAAAGCAACACCCGGTGGCGTAGTTAAAAAAGGCGAAGTTGTAAAAGCGGTAGTAGTACGCACCGCAAGCGGCCTTCGCCGTGACGACGGAACTTACATTCGCTTCGATGAGAATGCAGCCGTCATCATTAAGGAAGATAAGAACCCCAAAGGCACTCGTATCTTTGGACCCGTCGCGAGAGAGCTTCGTGAGAGAGATTACACCAAGATCCTTTCACTCGCTCCCGAAGTACTTTAATCGGAGGTGCGGATGATGAATAAGGTTCATGTTAAGAAGGGCGACGAAGTCGTCGTCATCAACGGCAAGTACAGAGGCAAGAGAGGCAAGGTCATGCAGGTCAGCCCCTCCGAAGGCAAGGTCATCGTCGAGGGCGTCAACATCGTCACTAAGCACGTTAAGCCCCGCAAGATGGGCGAGCCCGGCGGCCTGATCAAGGCTGAGAGCGCTCTCTATGCAGATAAGGTCCAGCTTGTTTGCCCCAAGTGCGGCAGACCCACGAGAGTTGGTCACAAGACAGATTCCAAGGGCAAGAAGGTTCGCACTTGCAAGAAGAGCGACTGCCTTGCTGAGTTTGAATAATAGAGGAGGAAACGACAAATGGCAGCAAGATTAAAAGAAATGTATGTCAAAGACGTTGCACCTGCTCTTATGAAGAAGTTTGAGTACAAGAGCGTCATGCAGATCCCCAAGCTGGAGAAGATCGTTATCAACGTCGGCTGCGGTGAAGCAAGAGAGAATTCCAAGGCTCTTGACGCAGTTGTCTCCGACCTCAAGCAGATCACCGGCCAGGCGCCCGTTATCTGCAAGGCAAAGAAGTCGGTCGCAAACTTCAAGCTCCGTGAGGGCATGGCTATCGGTGCAAAGGTCACTCTCAGAGGCGACAGAATGTATGAGTTCCTTGACAGGCTCTTCAATCTCGCTCTCCCCAGAGTCCGTGACTTCAGAGGCATCAATCCCAATTCCTTTGACGGCAGAGGAAACTACTCGATGGGCATTAAGGAACAGCTTATATTCCCCGAGATAGACTACGATAAGATCGACAAGGTCAGAGGCATGGACATCTGCTTTGTCACCACAGCAAATACTGACGAAGAAGCTCGTGAGCTGCTCACCCTTATGGGCGCTCCGTTCTCGAAATAAGGAGGGAGAACCGTGGCAAAGACATCAATGAAAATCAAGCAGGCTCGCCCCGCAAAGTATTCCACCAGAGCCTATAACAGATGTAAGATCTGCGGAAGACCCCATGCTTATCTTCGCAAGTACGGCGTTTGCCGTATCTGCTTCAGAGAGCTGGCTCACGCAGGTCAGATCCCCGGCGTTAAGAAAGCAAGCTGGTAATTGAGCAATTGCAAAGGAGGTAAACAGTATGCAAATTACTGATTCCATCGCTGATATGCTTACTCGTATCCGTAATGCGAATGCGGCAAAGCATGACACAGTGAAAGTCCCCGCATCCAACATGAAGAAAGCGATTGCTCAGATTCTTGTTGATGAGGGTTACATCAAAGGTTTCAAAGTTGAGGATGACGGCAAGCAGGGCATCATCGAGATCGCTCTCAAGTACGGCCCCAACAAGTCTCAGGTCATCACCGGTCTTCGCAGAGTTTCCAAGCCCGGTCTGAGAATTTACACGAATTGCGAGGATATGCCCAAGGTCATGAAGGGCATCGGCATTGCCATCCTCTCAACTTCAAAAGGCGTTATGACTGACAAGGACGCACGCAAAGCCAACGTAGGCGGCGAAGTTCTTGCATTTATCTGGTAAGGAGGTGCCGTAAACTATGTCACGTATAGGTAAGAAGCCTATAGAGATCCCTGCGGGTGTTGATGTTCAGCTCGACGGCACACTTATCACCGTTAAGGGCCCCAAGGGTACCCTTTCGAGAAATCTTCATCCCAATATCACCGTCGAGAAGGATGGCAACGTTATCAACGTCACCCGCCCCAACGACGATAAGGTAAACAGATCGCTCCATGGTCTGACCAGAACGCTCATCGCCAACATGGTCGCAGGCGTTCACGAGACCTTCAAGAAGGAGCTCGAGATCAACGGTATCGGTTACCGTGCAGAGCTTAAGGGCAAGGATCTGATCCTCAAGGTCGGTTATTCACACGATGTTATCGTCTCGGCTCCCGAGGGAATAACCATCGAGGTCCCCGCACCCAATAAGATCGTGATCTCAGGCCCCGACAAGCAGCAGGTCGGACAGTTTGCCGCAAATGTTCGTGAGAAGCGTCCCCCCGAGCCGTATAAGGGCAAGGGCATCAAGTACGCCGACGAGCACATCCGCCGCAAGGAAGGCAAGGCCGGTAAGGGCGGCAAATAATCTATTAAGGAGTGAATTATTATGGTTACAAGACCGGACAGCAATAAGGCTAGACAGACTCGCCATAAGAGAGTCCGTGCCAAGATCAGCGGCACAGCCGAATGCCCCCGCCTTAATGTATTCCGTTCCCTCCAGCATATCTACGCTCAGTTAATAGACGACGTTAAGGGTGTTACCCTTGTGTCCGCATCAACTGTCGAGAAGGATTTTGAGGAATACGGCGGAAACAAGTCCGCTGCTCACAAAGTGGGCGAAATGTTAGCAAAGCGCGCCGCTGACAAGGGAATAACTGATGTTGTTTTCGACCGCGGCGGTTACATCTATCACGGCCGTGTTAAAGAGTTGGCCGAAGGCGCCCGCGAGGGTGGCCTCAAGTTCTAAGAAGGGGAGGAATACTTTTGGCTAAGATTGACGCATCGGCATATGAGCTCACTGAGCGAGTAGTAGCCATTAACCGTGTTTCCAAAACCGTAAAGGGCGGTCGTATCTTTAAGTTTGCGGCTCTCGTAGTCGTCGGCGACGGCAACGGCATCATCGGTTTCGGTCTCGGCAAATCAGGCGAAGTTCCCGACGCTATCCGCAAGGGTATCGAGGATGCAAAGAAGAATCTCATGCAGGTCTCCCTCAAGGGAACCACCATCCCGCACGAGATCATCGGTAAATTCGGCGCAGGCGTAGTTCTTCTCAAGCCCGCCGCTCCCGGTACCGGCGTTATCGCCGGCGGCCCCGTTCGTGCCGTCGTTGAGACCGTTGGTATCAAGGATATCCGTACTAAGGCTCTTCGTTCCAACAACCCCTGCAACGTCGTAAGAGCTACCATTGACGGACTTTCAAAGCTCCGCAATGTTGAAGAAGTTGCTGCTATCCGCGGCAAGTCTGCAAAAGAAATTTTAGGTTAAGGAGGGCGGATTGACATGGCAGATATTCAGGTAAAGCTCGTCAAGAGCCTTATTGGAAGCACCAAGCCCCAGATTGCTACCGCCCATGCACTTGGTCTTCACAAGATCGGTGACGCTTCGGTTCAGCCGGACTCACCCGCTACTCAGGGTAAGATCAGAAAGCTCTCTCACCTTATCGAAGTAAGCGAAGCCAAGCAAGGAGGTGCAAACTAATGAAGTTGCACGATCTCTCACCCGCAGCCGGTTCCTCCAAGGAGCGCAAGCGTATAGGCCGTGGCCCCGCATCGGGTCAGGGCAAGACCGCAGGCAAGGGTCATAAAGGTCAGAAGGCACGTGCAGGCAGAGGTATGCGTGCCGGCTTTGAAGGCGGCCAGATGCCCCTTCAGAGAAGAATCCCCAAGAGAGGATTCAACAACATCTTTGCAACAGAGATGGCAATAGCAAACGTTGCTACTCTTGATAAGTATTTCGACGACGGTGCAACCGTCACCGTTGACGCTCTTATTGAGAAAGGCATTATCAAAAAGACTTTGGACGGCGTTAAGATTTTGGGACAAGGCGAATTAACGAAGAAGCTCACCGTTCAGGCAAATGCTTTTTCAGATAGCGCTAAATCAAAGATCGAGGCTGCCGGAGGAAAGGCAGAGGTGATCTAATTGCTCCAGACGCTTATTAATGCATGGAAAATCGCCGATCTTCGTAAGAAGATGCTTTTCACTTGCCTTATAGTGCTCATCTTCAGGATCGGCTCGGCTATCCCCGTTCCGTTCACCAATATCGGTGAGGCCGGCATCATAGCTGACCCCAACGGCGCCACCTTCATGAATTATCTGAACATGATGACCGGTGATGCGTTCAATTACGGAACCATTTTCGCAATGTCCATCACCCCCTACATCAACAGCTCGATAATCATGCAGCTGCTCGCAGTCGCTATCCCCGCTCTTGAGAGACTCCAGAAGGAAGGCGAAGAGGGACGCAAAAAGATCGCTTCGATCACCAGAGTCGTCACCATCGTCCTCGGCGTTCTTCAGAGCACCGCTTACTATTTCTATCTTCGCAGCCAGAATTATCTGACTACTGATGCCGCGGGTCATGCATTCACCGGCTTTGCAGCCGTGTTCCAGGCCCTCGTCATCATCCTCTGCTTCACCGCAGGTACCGCACTTATCATGTGGCTCGGCGAGCAGATCAACGATAAGGGCATCGGCAACGGTATCTCGATAATCCTTTTCGCAGGTATCGTCTCCAGAATACCCACCCTTATCACCAATCTCTACAGCGGCAACGCCGGTTATTGGAGATACGGTGGCCCCTACTATGCACTTACCATAGCAGTCGGCATCATCCTTATCCTCATGATCGCATTCATCGTTTGGATGGATAACGCTGAGAGAAGGATCCCCGTCCAGTATGCAAAGAGAGTCGTCGGCAGAAAGATGTACGGCGGTCAGAACACCCATATGCCCATCAAGGTCAATATGTCCGGTGTTATGCCCGTTATCTTCGCCAGCTCCATTCTTTCACTTCCCCCGACCATCCAGATGTTCCTTGGCAACAGGATCAAGGAGGGCAGCGGTTGGGCTAAGTTCTTCGGAGTATTCTCTTCCACCCACTGGGCATACGCAATCATCTATTTCGTATTCATCATCGCTTTTGCTTATTTCTATTCAAGCATTCAGTATAATCCGATCGAGATGTCCAAGAACATCCGTGACAACGGCGGTTCTATCCCCGGCATCCGTCCCGGCGAGCCGACTTCAAGGTATATCGGCAAGATCATCGGCAGGATCACCCTTCTCGGTGCCCTCCTTCTGAGCGTTGTTGCGCTCTTCCCGATAATCTTCTCCCAGATCTCCACCTTCGCGCTCACCAAGGCAGGATACGCCGACGGCTTGAACGTATCTCTCGGCGGTACTTCGATCATAATTATGGTCGGTGTTGCTCTTGAAACTGTTAAGCAGCTCGAGAGCCAGATGATGATGCGTCACTACAAGGGCTTCCTTGATTAAGCCCGAGCGTAAAAATTTACGTCTTAACGGAGGATCAGCATGATAGTGCTCAAAACGACCAGAGAACTCAGTCTTATGAAAGAGGCGTGCGTTATTTCGGCGGGAGCATTAAAAGCGGCGGGCGCCGCAGTTGAGCCGGGGGTGTCGACCGAGGAGATAAACCGGGTCGCCCACGACTTCATAGTCCGGCACGGCGCAGTTCCCACATTTCTCGGGTACTCGGGCTACCCCGCTGCTTCATGCATTTCCATAAACGATGAGGTCATTCACGGCATACCAAGCAAGAAGCGCATCGTCAAAGCGGGCGATATAGTCAGCATTGACGTCGGCGCGACCTTCAACGGCTATGTCGGCGACAATGCCGCCACTTTTGCAGCGGGGGATATTTCCCCCGAGGCACAGCGGCTGTGCGACACCACCAGAGAGAGCCTTTACGAGGGTATCAAGGCGGCTGTCGCGGGCGGCAGGCTCGGCGATATCGGCTCAACAATCCAAAGGTATTGCGAGGCGAGAGGCTTCTCGGTGGTTCGGGAATACACGGGCCACGGAGTCGGCCATGTAATGCATGAAGACCCCAGCGTACCGAATTTCGGCACACCCGGCAGAGGTGTGCGCCTGCTCCCGGGCATGACCATTGCCATTGAGCCTATGATCAACATGGGCGGCGCAGGAATCAG
Organism: Clostridium sp. CAG:413; assembly: GCA_000431775.1. Classification (GTDB taxonomy): domain Bacteria; phylum Bacillota; class Clostridia; order Oscillospirales; family Acutalibacteraceae; genus CAG-177. The sequence continues at coordinate 14,258 of FR888177.1, forward strand.
GCAGTTGCCTGACGGTTGGACTGTTAAAACCAAGGACGGCTCCCTTTCCGCGCACTTCGAGCATACGGTGGCGATAACCTCAAACGGTCCCGTCATCCTCACCATCGCTTAAGGTGAGAGCCATGCTTCAAAGAGGTGCGGTGATAAGGTCGCTCGCCGGTCGGGATAAAGGCCGTCTGCTTGCAGTGATGCGGGCGGAAGGCAGGACCGTCACGGTCTGCGACGGCAGTGAGCGTCCGCTCAACAGACCAAAAAGCAAAAACATTCGCCACGTCGAGCCCGCGGGCGTTTCGCTCCCCGAGAGCGAGCTTGCGGTGGACAGAGCGCTCAAAAGAGCGCTGCGGCGGATAGATGCAGAATTAAACGGCAACACTTAGGAGGTTATTATGTCTAAGCAGGACATGATCGAGATTGAAGGTACGGTAGTTGAGTCCCTGCCCAACGCGACCTTCCAGGTCGAGCTGGAGAACGGGCACAGAATATTGGCACACATTTCCGGCAAGCTGAGAATGAATTACATCAAGATTCTGCCCGGCGATAAAGTGACAGTTGAGATGTCGCCCTACGATCTGACCAAGGGCCGGATCACGTGGCGTACCAAGTAAGATTTCAAGGAGGTATTCTAATGAAAGTCAGACCTTCTGTCAAAAAGATTTGCGAAAAATGCAAGATAATCAAGCGCAAGGGAAAAGTCATGGTCATCTGTGAGAATCCCAAGCACAAGCAGCGCCAGGGTTAATCCCGGCGAAAACCAATTTATTTTGGAGGTGCAACTGACAAATGGCGCGTATATCAGGTGTTGACCTGCCCAGAGAGAAGAGAGTTGAGATAGCTCTTACTTATATCTACGGCATCGGTCGCAAAACAGCAAGCGACATTATTGCAGCAACCGGCGTGGATCCCGACCTTAGAGTTAAGGATATGAGCGAGGACGATGTTTCCAAGCTTCGTGAATATATCGACCATCACCTTAAGGTAGAGGGCGATCTTCGCAGAGAAACCGCATTCGACATCAAGAGACTTATCGAGATCGGATGCTACCGTGGCGTTCGTCACCGCAAGGGCCTGCCCGTCAGAGGTCAGCGCTCAAAGACCAACGCTCGTACCCGCAAAGGTCCCAAGAAGACCATTGCTAACAAGAAGAAGTAATCGAGGAGGGATATTATGGCTAAAGCAGCATCAAAAAAGACTACCGGCACCCGCAGACGCCGTGAGCGCAAGAATATCGAGCGCGGAGCAGCCCATATCCAATCCACCTTTAACAACACTATCGTTACCATCACTGATACTCAGGGCAACGCAGTTTCATGGGCAAGCGCAGGCGAGATGGGCTTCAGAGGCTCCAAGAAATCAACTCCCTTTGCAGCTCAGACCGCAGCTGAGACGGCTGCCAAGATCGCTATTGATCATGGCATGAAGACCGTCGAAGTCTATGTTAAGGGCCCCGGTCAGGGTCGTGAGGCGGCTATCAGAGCATTGCAGACCGCAGGTCTGGAGGTTAACATGATAAAGGACGTTACCCCCATTCCTCACAACGGCTGCCGCCCGCCCAAGAGAAGAAGAGTGTAACCAGAATTTTTTGGAGGTGTAACACATATGGCAAGATATACCGGTGCGGTATGCAAGCTTTGCCGCCGCGAGGGCAAAAAGCTGTTCCTCAAGGGTGAGCGTTGCTATACCGGCAAATGTGCTATCGAGCGCAGAGCGTATGCTCCCGGCCAGCACGGCCAGAGCCGCAAGAAGGCTACTGAATACGGTCTTCAGCTTCGTGCAAAGCAGCAGGCTAAGCGTTACTACGGTATTCAGGAGAGCCAGTTCTACAAGTATTTCCTTATGGCTGAGCGCAAGCAGGGCGTAACGGGCGAAAACCTTCTGCGTATTTGCGAGAGCAGACTTGATAACGTTGTTTATCTTCTCGGCTGGGCAAATTCCAGAGCGGAAGCAAGACAGCTTGTTACCCACGGCCATTATAAAGTAAACGGCAAGAAGGTCAACATTCCTTCCTACCTTATCAAGGCAGGCGACGAGATCGCTATCAAGGATAAGAGCAAGGAAAGCGAAAAGATCAAGGCTACCGTCGAGGCGAACGCAGCTCGTCCCGTTCCTCAGTGGCTTGATCTCAACAGAGAGGCTCTCACTGCTAAGGTACTTGCACTGCCCACTCGTGAGCAGATCATGGTTCCCGTTGAAGAGCATCTTATCGTTGAGCTTTATTCTAAGTAATGTGTGCCGTGTGATTTGCCCGCAAGGGCAGTCACCGGGCTGTTGCGTAGGATTTTTGCCCCGCTGTGACAGCGTTTTTGAATGCATTTTATTTGTGCAGGGAAGCTGCTTTCCTGCCTTGGTTAAAAGGAGGGTTTTTAAATGATTGGTATCGAAAAGCCCAGAATAGATACTGCCGAGATTTCTCCCGACGGAAAATACGGTCGCTTTGTTGTTGAGCCGCTCGAAAGAGGTTACGGAACGACTTTGGGCAACAGCCTTCGTCGAGTTCTGCTCTCTTCTCTTCCCGGTTATGCAATTACCTCCGTTAAGATAGACGGAATCCTGCATGAGTTCAGCACCATTCCCGGCGTCAAAGAGGATGTCACCGAGATAGTTCTTAACCTGAAGAACGTCATCCTTAAGATCCACGGGGACGGCCCCAAGACGATTTATATCGACGCCAACGGCGACGACGAGATTACCGCCGGCAGCATCAAAACCGATTCAGAGGTTGAGATCCTCAACCCCGAGCTTCATATCGCCACTCTCAATTCCGACGCTCATGTCAGCATGGAGCTGACCTGTGACAAGGGCAGAGGCTATGTCTCCGCTGAGAGAAATAAGCAGATTATGCAGCCCGTTATCGGTGTTATCGCAATAGACTCCATCTATACTCCCGTATTAAAGGTTAACTACACAGTCGAGAACACCCGCGTCGGCCAGATCACCGATTATGACAAGCTGACCCTTGAGGTGTGGACTAACGGAACCATCAACGCGATGGAAGCCGTTTCTCTCGGTGCCAAGATCCTCAACGAGCATCTCAACCTCTTCGGAGATCTCTCCGGCGAGGCCTATGATACTGAGGTCATGGTCGTTAAGAGCGACAGCGGCAAAGAAAAAGTCCTGGAGATGACCATTGAGGAGCTTGACCTGTCTGTGCGTTCCTTCAACTGCTTGAAGAGAGCTCAGATAAATACGGTTGAAGATTTGATCAACAGAACCGAGGAAGACATGATGAAAGTTCGTAACCTCGGCAGAAAGTCGCTCGACGAAGTCGTTGCAAAGCTGAATTCGCTTGGCTTCGATCTTCGCAGAGACGAAGAATGACCCATTAAACGGTAAAGGAGTGTGAACTAAATGCCCGGTACCAGAAAGCTCGGCAGAGCAAGCGACCATCGCAAGTCGATGCTCAGAGGCCTTGTTACCTATCTTTTGGAAAACGGCAGAATTGAGACCACCGTTACAAGGGCTCAGGAGGTTCGTGCAATGGCTGAGAAGATGATCACCATTGCTAAGGACGATTCTCTTCACTCAAAGCGCAAGGTCATGGCGTACGTCACCAAAGAGGACGTCGTCAAGAAGCTCTTTGATGAGATTGCCCCCAAATATAAGGACGTTAACGGCGGTTACTGCCGCATAATCAAAACCGGCCCCCGCAGAGGCGACGCCGCAGAGATGGCGATCATCGAGCTGGTTTGATCAGCGTAACTTAATATCTTCACGAAGCTGTCGCAGCAATGCGGCAGCTTTTTCTTTTTGCCTTTTGTTTTATATAGGTGAGGCGAATGTGACAGAAAACCGAAGTCGTGACGGAGGATTGATCTCACACAACAATAGCGTGCCTGCAAATATCCTATAGGCACTAAAAGCTACGCATTTTAAAGGCTCCATTGTGTCAAGGGAACCTAAACGGGGGAGGCGAAGGTAACTGCAAGCCGTCTGCTATAGCGCAAACCCGGCGATTTTGGCGGCAGCAAAACAACAAAACGGCGAGATTGTCCTGTCGGGCTGAAATGTTGGGCTTGCGCGTGACAAAATAAAATGATATAATTAATTTGTATAAGTGGGTCAAGGCTCTAACGGGCGGCGACCGAAAGGCGGTGCGGCAAATGAGCGAAAAAATTATTTACCCTGCGGCAGGCAGCCGTGAGTTGACCGCGTTTGCAGACGGCTTCATGGCTCGGTATGATTATCCTGAGGCGGCTGTCAGGGAATTCGACAGAATTTTTGCAAGGCTTGAGTCGGAGGCGGATTTTGTCTCCGAAATGGCGGAAACCGTTGAGAATTATATGTTCCCGACCGCCGACGGCATGGATGAGGCGCTCAAAAAGCTCGCTTCGATGGCGGAGCGCTTCGGCGAGAACGAGTACACGCTCGATTTCGTTTTTGTGCTCTGCTGCCTGCCTATCCTGAAGGTCAGATACGCCGAGGCGGGCATCGGCGAGGACATTTTCTATAACACCTGCGACGATCTGCGCTGCAAGCTCGGCGAGTGCATCGAGTGCGAGGGCGTGCCCGGCACCTTTGTCGCGAGCTGGTATAACGGCATACTCGCTATGGAAATTTTCGGCCTCGGCAGGTTTGAATACGAGCTTTGGGAGCACGACGAGGAGGATTACATCGCCCCGTGCGGCAAGGCTCTGCGCCACGGCGACCCCGAGATCAACTTCCATATCCCGTCATCGGGGGTGCCGATAACTGATGAAGCGAGGCTCGATTCATACAAGAGAGCCTATGAATTCTACAAGGATAAGCTCGTCGGCGGCGTGGCGTTCTTCCGCTGCAATTCGTGGCTGCTCTACCCCGATCACCGCGAGTTTTTGCCAGAGAATTCAAATATTCTGCGATTTATGGACGATTTTGATATCGTTTCTTATAAAGTATGGCCCGAATTGGGCGATCTCTGGCGCATTTTCGGCAGATACGCCGACCGCGCCCCCGAGGAGCTGCCGACCGACACGGCTCTGCGCCGCGCATATGCCGAGCGCATACGCTCCGGCGGAACTTTAGGCAAGGGCTTCGGATATATCGTATTTGATGGTGAAAAAATACTAAAATAAAAGGAAAGGACGGTGCGCTATGCGTAAGGTTATTAATATCAATTCGGGCTGGGAGTTTGTCAGAGAGGGGCTGACCGAGAATGTCGATCTGCCGCACACCTGGAACGGCATCGACGGCCAGGGCGGTGCGGACAGCTACTACAGGGGCAAGTGCGTCTACAGAAGGATGCTGCCCGAGTGCGAGGGCAGGAGCTTCGTTGAGGTGACGGGCGCAAACACGGTCTGCGAGGTTTTTGTCAACGGCAGCTTTGTCGGCAGGCATATCAACGGCTACTCGATGTTCCGCTTCGAGATAACTGAATTCCTGCGTGAGGGCAACAATATGCTCGAGCTGACCGTGGACAACAGCGCGGACGAGCTGCTCTATCCTCAGATGGCGGATTTCACCTTCTACGGCGGACTTTACCGCGACGTCAATATCGTCACAGACGTTGCGCCGACGCATTTTGCGCTGCTTGATAAGAGCCTTTGCGGAGTTTACATCACCCCCAAGACGGACGGCCGAGTGTATGTCAAGAGCGTGCCCGAGGGCTGCACCGACGGCTGCGAGAAGCGCTTCACAGTCACCGACGCCGAGGGCAGCGCCGTTGCGAGCGTCACCGTGCCCGCCGACAAGGCCGAGGCGAGGCTCGATATACCTGAGCCGATACTCTGGCAGGGAATGAAAGCGCCCTACCTCTACACCCTGACGGCGGAGATGCTCAGGGGCGGCGAGGTCATCGACTGCGTGAGCGACCGCTTCGGTCTGAGAGAGTTTTATTTTGACAGCGACAAGGGCTTCTTCCTCAACGGCGAGCATATGAAGCTCAAGGGCGTATCCCGCCACCAGGACAGAGAGAATCTCGGCAACGCTCTCACGCTCAAGGAGCACGCCGAGGATATAGAGATAATCAAGGAGGTCGGCGCAAACTCGATAAGGCTTGCCCACTATCAGCACGACGAGAAATTCTATGACCTTTGCGACGAGGAGGGCTTTCTCGTTTGGGCGGAGATCCCCGTCATATCGAGATTCAGCAGAAAAAAGCAGCCGCAGGCGAGGCTGATGCTCGAGGAGCTGATAAAGCAGAATTACAACCACCCGAGCATCTACTGCTGGAGCGTGCAGAACGAGATATCCATTGCCGGCGCAGCCCCGTCGCTCGTGAGCGGCATAAGGGAGCTGAACGACATCGCTCATCGGCTCGACCCGACCAGACCCACGGCGAGCGCTCAGGTGGCGTTCTGCCCGATAAGCTCCAAGCTCAACGATATCACCGACATTCTCGGCTACAATCAGTATTTCGGCTGGTATGTGCAGACCGTTGACGAGATCGACAATTGGTTTGATCGCTTCCGCGAAGCGAGACCCGAGGCGAAGCTCTGCCTCTCCGAATACGGCGCCGAGGGCATCACCACCCTCCACTCCGCCGAGCCGGTGCAGGGCGACTACAGTGAGGAATACCAGGCGCTCTATCACGAGCATTATATCAAGGCCGTCAACGAGCGCGACTGGCTCTGGGGCTCCTATGTGTGGAATATGTTTGACTTCGGCTCCGCTTCAAGGAACGAGGGCGGAGTTCGCGGCAGGAATAACAAAGGCCTCGTCACCATCGACCGCAAGACGAGAAAAGATTCGTTCTATGTATACAAAGCCTATTGGGCGGAGGATAAATTCGTCCATGTGGCGGGCGAACGCTTTAAGATAAGACCCGTAGGCGAGCAGAGGATAAAGGTCTATTCCAACTGCGCCGAGGTCGAGCTTGATATCGACGGCGTGAAGCAAAAGCTCGGCGGCGACAAGGTGTTTGAATTCACCGCCGACCTCGCCGAGGGCGAGCACACGATAACCGCCCGAGCCGACGGCTGCGAGCACACGATAACCGTGACCGCCTCCGAGACCCCCGAGCCGTCATATACCCTCGGTGAAGCGGGCGCGACCTTCGTTCGCAACTGGTTCGCCGCAAGCGACGAGATAGACCCCGAGCGCCTCTCGCTCAACGATAATCTCGGCGAGATATTGACCAATCCCGAGGTCGGCAAGCTCATCAAAAACCACCTCGGCAAGGAGCTTGACTCCCCGCTGCTCAAGCCCGTCGGCAGGCTGCCGCTGGCCCCGATAGCGAAGCTCGCCTCCCGCACCAAGAGCGGCAGATCCTATGTTTCACTCGCAAATCAGTTTCTCCAGACAATAAAAAAGGAGGATAACAACGGTGGAAAATAAGCAATTAAGACCCGTCGGCATGAGGGACTATATCGGCTACGCAATGGGCGACTTCGGCTGCAACATGTGCTTTGCGCTGATAACGAACTACATGATGCTCTTCTATACGCAGTGCATCGGCGTTTCGCTCAAGGACTGGGCGTGGATAATCGTGGTCGGCAAGGTTTGGGACGCGATAAACGACACGATAATCGGCGGCATGGTCGACAGATTGCAGATAAGCAAAAAGAGCAAGTTCATGCCGTGGATACTAATGGGCGGCGCTTCGCTCATAGTCTGCACCACCCTGACCTTCCTCCCGATAGAGAATACAAGCAACCGCTTCAAGGTCATATACTGCCTTGCTATCTACTGCGTCTGGTCGGTCGCCTACACCCTGGCGAACGTGCCCTACGGCGCCCTGCATTCGAGCATCACCGACGAGCCGGATAAGCGCACCAATCTCTCCACCTTCCGCAGCATCGGCGCGGGTCTCGCTCAGGCTCCGCTTATGATATTGCTCCCGCTGCTCGCATATGATGAGGATCACAACCTCATCGGCGGCAGGATGCTCCCGATAGCTCTCGTTTGCTCCGTTGTCGGATTTATCGGCTTCCTCATGGTCAGATTCCTCGTCACCGAGCGCGTCAAGGTCGAGAAAAAGACCGAGAAAAAGAATTACGCCGAGACTATCAAGGGCTTCTTCACCAACGTGCCCATGATGGCGCTGACGATAGTTTCGTTTGTGCAGGTCGTCTGCTTCATGTCGATGACCTCGGTCAACAACATCATATTCCAGTCATACTTCCAAAACACGAAGATACTTGCCGTCGTCAACATCGTGGCGTATCTGCCCATGGTGCTGATAATGCCGTTCGTCGGCAAGATAACCAAAAAGATCGGCAAGAAGAAATTCATCGTCCTCTCCTCGGCGGTGAGCGCCGTTGCGGGCATTATCGTGCTGCTCCTGCCGATGAACCCCGCCGCAAAGACCTCGATACCCATTTGGATAGCGGGTCTCATGCTGCTCTTCTTCAGCAACGCGGTGTTCAGCGTGATAATCTGGGCAATGGTCGTCGACTGCATCGACTGGCAGTATATCAAGACCGGCAGCAGGGACGAGGGGTCGATGTATGCGATGTATTCGTTCTTCCGCAAGCTGGCGCAGGGCGTCGGATCGGCTATCTCGGCGCTGGCGCTCGCAGCCTGCGGCTATGTGAAGGAGCTGGGCGCCGCCCAGACCCCCGAGACCGCTCTCAAGGTCAAGAATATGTATCTTATCGTTATGATAGTGGGCGTTGTAATAACGGTCGTCGTTACACAGCTGATGTATAATATCCCTGCCAAGGAGGATCACTCAGTGGACGAGCAGGCCGAGATGGAGGGAGGCAATCATGGCGCAATTTACGAAGACAGCGATAATTGAATCGTTTCTCCATCTGCTTGAGACCCGCAGCATCGAGAAGATAACCGTCAAGGATATCGTTGAGGACTGCGGAGTGAACCGCAAGACCTTCTATTACTATTTCAAGGATATCTACGATCTGACCGAGAGCGTTTTTCGCTACAGCCTTGAGGAATTTGCAAGGGCGCACACCCAAACGGCAACGTCTCAGCAGATAGTGCTCGATTTCTTTGACATGATATACGATTATAAGCGGGTCATAATGCACGTTTTCAATTCGCCCGATTCGCAGATATTCGAGAATTATCTCTATGAGGTGCTCAGCAAGCTGATGTTTGCCAGCATCAGGGAGAAGCTGAAGGACAGCGGCGTCACCGAGGGCGATATCGCGCTGATGAGCGATATGCTGACGATGACCTTCCTCGGCTTTGTGCTCAAATGGTTCCGAAACGGAATGAAAGCCGACGTGCGCGGCACGGTGGACAGGATGTTCGCCGTCATGCAGGGGGTCACCGAGCTGATGGTCGATAACGCCGAAAAACTGAACAAATAATATGTAACGCCCGCGTTCATCCGAATGCGGGCGTTTGTTTGTGGAGTAGAGGTTAAGGCGGTGTTTATTGATTTTCTTTACAAGCTCTCTGTCGCGCCGTATACATTTGTACAAGGGAGGCGAGGACAAGAGCAAATTCTCGGAGCACATTGTAGGGGACGACGTCCT
>FR888177.1:23681-27603 GCA_000431775.1 Clostridium sp. CAG:413
CGAACTGTGTTCGCCCGCCCAAATTTGCACAATGTCGCAGCATTAAACTGTTGCTAACCTCTTGGGCTCCCTCTTGAGGGAGCTGTCCGAAGGACTTAGGGGGTTTTTGCTGAAATTCAAACAAAAACCCGTGCAACCGCCGAGAAACGTAACAGCGGCCAGACGATAATTTCAAATAAATTCACCGTGTTTTTATCAAAAATTCGGACAGATTCGCCCAAATGGGTAAAATTTACTCACGGCGAATTTTGTGACCGTTTATTTTTATATGTCGGCGAGTATAATAAAGGCATAAACAGAGCGGCAGCGGGCCGCTCGGGCAGCCGCCGTCAAGTCGGCGGCCACATAAGGACACAAGGAGATAATCAACCATGAAACTCGTCAAATATTCAAAATGGATATACTGTGCAGTGTGTATCCTTTTCATCGCCTTGGGCGTTTGCCTGACGGTGTACCCCTCAATATCGGTAACTGTAATGAGTTACATCTTCGGTGCAGTTGCGTTGGCGTTCGGGATAATAAAAATTGTCGGCTACTTTGCCGACGACCTCTACGGGCTGGTGTTCCAGTTCGATCTGGCGCTCGGCATTTTCTCGGCCGTGCTGGGTGTGCTCTTCATAGTCCGCCCGAAATGGCTGATGACCGCGCTGCCGCTTGCATTCGGTGTATTTGTGCTGATAAACAGCCTTTTCTCCGTGCAGAGCGCAGTCGACGCCAAGAAATTCGGCCTGAGGAGATGGTGGCTGGCGCTGCTGTTCTCGCTCATCGCCGCAGCCGCGGGTCTTGTGCTCATATTTGAGCCGGCCAGAAGCGGTATCGCATGGGTCATCATCACAGGCGTGTCGTTCATAATCTCGGGCGTTGAGAAGCTCGTCTTTGCGATATTCGCCGTGAGGACCCCCAAAAAAGGCTCGGAGCTTGCTCCGATAACCGTTGAATATACAGAAGTTAATGAGGAGGAAGAAAAATGAATACCGAGAAGCTGACTTTCTCAAAGCTGGTATGGATTTTCGCGGTCTGCTGCGTGGTCGGATTCACGGTCGAAACCCTTTGGTGCTACTTCCGCCACGGCTACATTGAGAGCAGGAAGTCGCTCGTATACGGCCCGCTCAGCGTTGCCTACGGCATGGGCGGCGTGCTGCTCACGCTGGCGCTCAACCACATGAGGAGTGCAGCCGGCTGGAAAGTGTTCCTCGCTTCGTTCATCGTCGGCACCGTCGCCGAATACATATGCTCCCTCGGCCAGGAGATCGTCTTCGGCTCCGTGGCTTGGGATTACAGCTCGCTCCCGCTCAACATCAACGGCAGAGTTTGCCTGCTCTATTCGATATTCTGGGGCGTGCTCGGGGTCGGCTGGGTCAAGCTGATCATGCCGCTGGTCGATAAAGCGGCGCAGTATATGCCTGTTACTCTCAATAATGTGCTTGTTTGGGCGTTCGTCGCCTTCTTCATATTCGACTCCGCCCTGTCCGCCGGCGCAGCGCTCAGAATGAATGAGCGTGAAAAGGGCAAGCCGGCAAGCAACAGCATCGAGGTCTATCTCGATAACCACTTCACCGACGAGAGAATGCATAAGATTTATGCGAATTCCCGCGACGTGGAGAAATAAAACAGCCCGTTCCTTTTCTCATGTGTCCATATAAAGGGGAAACAGCAGCAAGGTTTGCACCGAGCTGCTGTTTTCTCTTTTAAATTTTTTGAGGGAGCGAGTGATTTCCGTACAACGATGGTAAGCATGACAATTATCTGTAAGCACCGTAAGTTACGCCCTTTAAAGGCTCCCTTGTGTAAAGAGAGCTGCACGGAGGGCTGAGGGAGCTTTGCTTAAATCCAAAGGATAACCACTACGTTACAGCTCCTGCGCCACAGCGACGATGACGGTCATGTCGTCGTATTTTTCGCCGCATCTGCGGCGGGCGGAGTTTAAGATTAATTCGGCGAGGTCGTTTGCGCTGCCGTTGCCGCCGAAGGCGCGCACCTCGTCCTCTATCCAGTCGCTGCCGCCGCCGAGGATCCCGTCGCTGACCATCACGAGCGTGTCGCCGCCCCGCAGCTTCAGCTCATAGCGGCTGAATTCTGCCTTGCTGAGGATTCCGAGCGGGGTCGAGGGCGTTTCTATCGAGCGCACCCGCCCGTGAGAGGTGTAGAAGGACGGCGCCGCTCCCGCCTTGAGCACACGCACGCTGCCGTCGAAGAGGTCTATCTCCGCTGCGTCGAGGGTCGAGAGCGACTCATCCTCCGACTTGACGGAGAGCGCGGAATTCGTGATGCCGAGCGCCGTATTGAGGCTGATGCCCGCTCTGATCAGGCGTGAGAAAAGCTCCACGGTCATCGCCGAGTCTATCGCCGCCCTGCCGCCCGTGCCCATGCCGTCGCTGAGCAGGATATACGCCTTGGTTTCGGTTCGGAAAAATTCAAAATAATCGCCGCAGAGCTTCTGATTGCCGCAGCTCGCCCTTGCCGAGCCGAGGCGAATCTTGAATATCTCTTTTCTCAGGAAAAGCAGCTCCGTGCCTGCGGGCGTTTCGCGCAGCTTCGGCGGCATGAATTCCGCTTCAAGCTCGCGTGAGATCTCCGCCGTCAAGCGCGACAGGCTTATCCCCGCGGGGACGGAGACGACCGTGCAGCTCAGGCGCAGCGCCCCCGACACGGGGCGGATGCAGCTTGCAGACACGACGGTGAAGCCGTTATCCTCAAGCACCCTCGCCGCCGCCCGCTCCTTTCCGTACAGCTCCATCGCACCGTCCTCCAACTCATGCGCCATTTCGCCGAGCAGCTCCGACATTCGCTCAAACTGCCCGCAGGCAAGCTCGCGGCTGCGCGCGGAATCCGCCTGAAGCAGGTTCACGGCGCTTCGGCTGCCGTAGACACGGTTGAAGCTGTCCGCAAGGCGGGGCACGCTCGGGCATTTTGAGTTGAAATTCACCGAGAAATCCGCTTCGCTCACCGATTCCCCATGGGCGAGCTTATCGAGCACCGCGGCGAATTCACCGCTCTCGGGGCAGAAGCTGTCGCGCAGCTTGCAGGAGGAGCAGACCCTTTCTCTGACCCTCATGCAAACGAGCACATCGGAGGCAGGGGCGAGCGCCTCGATGCCCTTTGAGACGGAGGTAATGCACTCTGAGACAGAGCCTATCGCCTTGGAGGCCTCAAGCAGCCTATCCCTTGCGCCGGAGAATTCGCCCGTCAGCTTGGCGGAGCGCGGCTCAAGGATGTTGCGCCTGATACGCCGCAGCCGTTTGCCCGGCACGGCGCAGAATACGACGCAGGCCGCCGCCGCTTCGGCAAAGACGGCTATCCCCTCGGCTGTGCCGTCGAGCAGCGCAGCCGCACCCGCCGTGAGGGAGAACGCGAGGGCGCACACGAGCTGACCGTATTTTGAGAATATTCCTGCCGCAAGCCCGCAAAGGCCGTAGCAGAGCGCCAAGGCGGGCCCCGTGCCCGAGACCGCGACGCACGCGCCTATCGCCGCGCCGGAGATGCAGCCGCCCGATTGGGCGAAGAGAAACGAGGCGACGACCACCACGAAGCAGCCGAAAAGTCGGGCGGGGCGGAAGCCCATCACGCTGACCTCGGAGGCGCCGAGCAGCAGGGCACATAGGCTGACCGTCAGGCAGATGAGGCTGTAATTATCAAGCATATATATGTTTCGCCTTTTAACTATGCAGTCGTTCGTGCCGCCGAAAAATATCACCGACGAGCCGCATACGGCGGCGGCGCAAAGGCGCAGCACGAGCTGTTTTATATCCGCCTGCTCGGTGAACATCGCGGCCGCACCGCCCGCAAAGCTGAGAATTCCCGCCGCAACGGCGAGCACGCTGCGCTTCTTTCGCTTGATATCCACCCGCTCGAGCACCGCCGAGACGGCGAAGGTAGCCGTCAGCGAAGCGGCACGCGCCACAAACACCCCCGAAATGAGCAG
>FR888177.1:27623-34893 GCA_000431775.1 Clostridium sp. CAG:413
GCTGCCGAGCATTGCGCCTGCAAAGGCGAGCAGGCGGCTTGCCCCAGAGGTAGCCGCCACAAGTCCCGCCCCGAGCGGCACTCGGAATGAAAACAGACCCGCCCCCGAGAGGATGAATCCGCAGAGGAAATAGAGAGTTCCCCGCAGCACGGCCGTCCCGTGCTCCCACAGCCTGTCCAGCGTATCGCTTTCACGCACGGCAGTTACTTTTTCCATGTTCCTGTCTCCTTTGAATTCCCTTGTTTTGTCACTTAACAAAATTTTACATACCTTTGCAGGAAAAATTGCTCGGATTTTAGCGGAAACTTTGCAAAAAAAGCCGTGTTTTTTTTGTAAAACCTATATTTGTACTGTTCATTTTTACAATTATGTGCTATAATAAATCGAATATAGAGATTTTTCGGAGGGCGGCGGCGGAATTACCGCTGTCACCGACGTTTACGGAAGGGGTAGCTGCAATGGACGAGCAGAGAGAGCAGCAGGGCCTGATAATAGGCAGGAACGCAGTCACCGAAGCGCTCAGGAGCGGCAGGGCGATAGATTCGCTTTTGGTCGCAAAGGGCGAGCGCGGCGGCTCGATAGGCAGGATAATCGCACAGTGCCGTGAGAACGGCGTTGTTATAAAAGAGACGGATAAGCGCAAGCTCGACAAGCTCTGCGGCGGCGAAAATCACCAGGGAGTCGCTGCGTGGGCGGCTGTCCATGAATACTCGGACGTTGAGGATATCCTTGAGAACGCCCGCAGCAGGGGCGAGCAGCCGTTTATCATAATTTGCGACGAGATAGAGGATCCGCACAACCTCGGCGCGATAATCCGCACCGCCGACGCCTGCGGGGCGCACGGTATCATAATCCCCAAGCGCAGGGGCGTTGCGCTGACCTACGCAGTCGGCAAGGTCTCCGCCGGGGCGGTCGAATATGTGCCCGTGGCGAGAGTCGCAAACCTGCCCTCGCTCATTGACGAGCTGAAGGAAAAGGGCTTTTGGATCTACGGCGCGGATATGGACGGCACAAGGTGGGACGAGCAGGATTATTCCGGCGCGGTCGCTCTGGTCGTCGGCTCCGAGGGCAAGGGGATAAGCCGCCTTGTCCGCGAGAAGTGCGACTTTATCGTGTCGCTCCCGATGAAGGGCAAGATCAACTCGCTCAACGCCTCGGTGGCGGCGGGCATTCTGATGTATGAGATCGCTAAACATAGGTAGGTGAACGCTTTGAACGACAATAAGATAAACGGCATGAGCTCCGACAGCGAGCTTGACGCAATACTTGAGGAGGTAAGGCGAGGAACGCTCACCGCCGACTCCGCCGAGGAGGAGAGCGAGCCGTCAAAGACCTGGTCGCTCGACGATATCGACAGGCTGATAGCTCAGACCAACGGCGAGGAATATGTGCCCAAAAAGAAAGAGCCGCTGACCCCGGCAGAGGATTTCAAACGCATACTCCGCCGCAGCGAGATGGACACCGAGATGTTCACCGTGAAGCCCCTCTCTGAGCTGAGCGAGCCGGAGCCTGAGAGCCGCGACATATCCTCCGTATCGGAGGAGGCCGAGGTCGAGGGTCAGGAGACCTTCTTCAGCTCCGACAACGATGATTTCGACGAATCTTTATTTGAGATAGAGACGGTCATAGTGCCCGAGGATATCCCCGAGCCGCCGCCGATAGAGAAGCCGGAGGAGCCGAAAGGCCCGCCGACGATAAAGCCGTTCTACGAGGGCGACTCCCCCGCCTCGGAATTTTTCAAAAAGAAGGACGAGCCGCAGCCGGAGAAAAAGCCCGAGCATATCGGCGAGAATGAATACAGGACGAGATTCTTCACGAAGCTGAGACTTGAGGACACCGCCGAGATAGAGGTCGAGCCGAACGGCCCGGTTGACAAATCCGGCATAGTGCTCGAGCGCAGCGGCAGGAGCGTCGAAGGCGGGCTTGACCCCCTGCCCAAGGTCAGAGCCGCCGAGGATGTGGTGCGTGAGGGCGATGACAAGACCAAGGTCATCAGCGGCACGATGCCCGCCGTCAAGGAGGCAAAGGCTGACGAGAGCGACGTGGTCGAGGGGCAGATAATGCTCACCGGCTTTGATGATATCCCCGCCGAGGTGCTGCCCGAGAAGACCAGCGAGAGCGACGTTGAGGAGGAGCTGTGGGAGAAGCGCCGCCAAAAGGCGAAAAACTTCCGCATAGTCAACTCACCCGAGCTTGACGACGGCTTTGAGAGCGACCTTGAAGCCCCCGCCGAGGACGTGCTCCGCGAGGAGAAGGCACGCAAAAAGCGCGAGCGCAAGCAGGCGCTTGAGGCTGAGGAGAGCAGAAGGGTCGACAAGGAATACTCCGACCCCGCCGAGCGCTCAGAGCTTCATGTCCGTTTGGGCGAGCTTAACAAAAAAGCGACGGTCGGGCTTGTGATAGCGGCGGCGCTGGAATTTATAATGATTATTTTCAATATAATCCCGCTGCTCGCCGACAGGCTCTCACTTTCGACGGAGATATTCAGCATGAATTCCCCCGTGCCGAATATAATCAACGCCGTGATGCTCATCATTGCGGCCGCAATAGACAACGAAAGATTCTTCGACAGCATTACGGGACTTTTCAAGGGCAGAGTTACCTCCCACACCCCGAGCGCGCTTGCGATAGCCGTGGCACTGATACAGAATACGCTCGCCGCGGTGGTCGGCGGTCAGGGCGCCGAGGTGACGGTATTCTCAGTGGCGGCGGTATTCGGCGTGGTTATAGAGAAGCTCGCCGACAAGCTCCGCGCGGAGCGCACCCTCGGAAACTTTGAGGTCTGCGCCTATAAATATGAGCATAATATGTACGCCGTGCATCCGATAGAGAACGAATCCGAGATCTTCGAGCTTGGCAAGGGCCTGCTCATGGGCAACGCCGAGCTGCTCTATTCCTCCAAGGTCGGCTTCACGACGGATTTCCTCAAAAATTCGGCGGCCGATTCGAGCGACAGGAAGCTCGTGCGCCTGCTGCTCCCGTGCTCCGCTGCGGCGTCTGTAATCTGTGCCGTTGCGGTCGGCATCATCAACAAGAGCGCGATGGCTGCGATCTCCGCCTTCGCCGGCACGTTCTGCGTGACCTCACCGCTGTTTGTTTCGGTAATCCCCGCTCTCATAGAGAGGGTCAACGGCAGGCGGCTGAACCCCGAGGGCACGATGATAGTCAGCCTTGATTCCGCCGAAAAGACCGCCGCCGCAAACGCCGTGGTCATGGATTCCGCGGATATATTCGACCGCTCCCGCTGCACCATGCACGGCATGAAGAACTACGAAAATATCAGGATAGACGACGTGCTGCTCTACGCCGCCGCCCTCGTTATCAAATCGGGCGGACCGCTGCGCGAGAGCTTTGAGCAGGTCATCGACGGCAGGCAGGATCTGCTGCCCCCGGTCAGGGAGCTGACCTATGAGGATAAGCTCGGCATCGCCGCAAGGATCCACAATCAAAAGGTGCTCTTCGGCAATAGAAACCTGCTCGTGCATCACAATATTCAAATGCCCGACAAGGCTATAGAGGAGAAATACTCCCACGACGGCCGCAAGGTCATCTACCTCGCCGTCGCCGAGAGCATAGCGGCAATGTTTGTTGTCAGCTACGCCGTTGACAGGAATCTCGGCAAATACTTCAAGGTGCTTGAGGAGAACGGGATCCAGGTGCTCGTGCGCACCAACGATGTCAACGTCACCGAGGAGCTTATCGCCGACAGCTTCGGCCTCCCGCAGGAGACCTTCAAGGTACTCTCCGCCGTAGCGGGCAAGCTCTTTAAGCGCAGGCGCGACGCGGTCTGCGACAAGCTGCCCGCCTCGATAGTCCATGACGGCACGGCGTATTCGATGCTGCGCTCCGTTGCGGCATCCTGCGGAATGGCGTCGTCAAAGAAGCTCGGCACGGTCGCCCAGATAGTCCTGAGCGCCCTCGGCTTCGTGCTCAGCACGGCGCTCTATTGCACCGGCCTCGGCTCGCTGATGAGCGGCCTTACCGCCCTCGGCTTCCTGGTCGTCGGGCTCGCGGTCTGCTCCGGCGTTGCGCTGATAAATAAAATATAAACAGCATCTGCGCCCGGTCATATGATCGGGTGCTTTTGCATAAATACCAAAAAACGCCAAAATCTTGCGGAATGAAAAATCAAAATCTTGCGGAATGGGGCAAAACAGAGCCGTAGGATTCGGATATTGCAGAGAAAATTAAAAAAATCGCAAAAAGCTCTTGACTTTGCGGCGCATATGTATTAAAATAACTTGCACAATAAAGCAGAGCAGGTAAGCTCTCACCTTCCGAGTTCACTCGCGTCGGTCAATAGCTTTTAATGCGGCGGGCGTGCGCCCGTGTGCAGGCGTTGATTTTCATGCGAGGCTCGGGTTCTTCCCTGCCTCGCTTTTTTATCGAATTTCCGGGAGGTGCTTTAACATCGGCAGCAAAGAACAGCAAATCAATGAGGAGATCCGTGATAAGGAGATAAGAGTTATTTCCGACGACGGCGAGCAGCTTGGCATCATGTCCGCCTCTCAGGCGCTCAAGATAGCGGAGAGCAAGAATCTTGACCTTGTCAAGATCGCCCCCACCGCCAAACCGCCCGTCCGCAAGATCATGGACTACGGCAAGTACCGATTTGAGAAAGCCAAAAAAGAGAAAGAAGCCAGAAAAAATCAGAAGATCGTCGAGATCAAGGAGATCAGGCTCTCTCTCAATATCGACACGCATGACTTTGAAACAAAGATCAACCACGCCCGCAAGTTTATTGCCGCCGGCAATAAGGTCAAGGTCTCGATCCGCTTCAGAGGCAGAGAGATGGCTCACCCAGAGCTCGGTCTCACCACGATGAAGCGCTGCGCCGAGGCTTTGGAGGACTGCGCGACCGTTGAGAAGCCTGCAAAGCTCGAAGGCAGACAGATGCTGATGTTTATGGCTCCCAAGAGCGCAAAGTAATTTATTCGGTGAAAAAATTTAAGGAGGATATATCACTATGCCTAAGATCAAAACTCACAGCGGCGCAAAGAAGCGCTTCAAGATTTCAAAGAACGGCAAGCCCATGCGCGCCCATGCTTACAAATCCCACATCCTTAATAAGAAGAGCACAAAGCGCAAGAGAAATCTTCGCAAGGTCTCTGTCGCTGACGAAACCAACTGCAGACAGATCAAACGCCTTGTTCCTTATAAATAATTCGGAACTTTGTAAATCTACTTTTTAATATAACGGAGGATATAAACCATGGCTCGTATTAAAGGCGCTATAATGACTCGCAAGAGAAGAAATAAAGTTCTCAAGCTCGCAAAGGGCTACTACGGCTCAAAGAGCAACCTCTTCAAGACCGCCAAGCAGGCAGTTATGAAGAGCGGCAACTATGCATACATCGGCAGAAAGCAGAAGAAGCGTGACTTCCGCCGTCTGTGGATCACCCGTATCTCCGCTGCCTGCAAGATGAACGGCATGAACTACTCGACCTTCATCAACGGCCTCAAGAAGGCGGACATAAACCTCAACAGAAAGATGCTCTCCGAGATCGCTATAGCTGATCCCGCAGCTTTCACCGCTCTCACCGAAAAGGCAAAGGCGGCTCTCAACTAAAAACGTCTTTAAGGGATGCGGCATAAGTGTAACTATGTTGCATCCCTTTTTTAGCCTCTTCATTCAGTTGCTTAATGCTTATATACTCGCCGTTCGGCGGGTATTGCCTGCGTTTACGCGGGGTGGGGAGATAATCGAGGAATTTTGCGGCGTTCACCGCATTTTTACGCGGCAAAAGGCTATATAAAGGTATCAAATAAAATAAGGTAGAAATCAAATGGAAAAGATAACTGCCCGCACCAACGAAAAAATCAAATACGCCTCTCACCTTGCCGAGAGCGCTTCGTTCCGCCGTGAAAGAGGGGAATTCCTGCTCGAGGGGGCGAGGCTCTGCTCCGACGCGGCGCAGACGGGCGTTGAAATATCGGCGGCGTTCTTCACGGCAAAGGCGCTGTGGAAATATCCCGAATATATCGAGAGCATAAAGCCGGTGAGCGGCATATGCTATGAAATAAGCGCCGAGGTCTCGCAAAAGCTCTCGGGCACGGAGAATCCGCAGGGAGTTTTTTGCATCTGCCGTATGCAGAGGGCGGCGAGCGGCTTCGGCCTGACGCCCGGCGGCAAATATCTGGCGCTTGAGAACATACAGGATCCGTCAAATCTCGGTGCGATATGCAGGAGCGCCGAGGCAATAGGCATTGACGGGCTGCTCGTCAGCGGCGGCTGCGATATTTATAATCCCAAGGCGCTGCGGGCTTCGATGGGCTCGCTGCTGCGTATGTATGTGGCGGAGACCGCCGATTTGCCCGCCATGCTCGCCGAGGCGAACGAAGCGGGGATGCTGACTCTCGCCTCCGTGCCGAGCCGCGACGCCGAGGATATCAGAGACGTCGATAAAAGCGGCGGAGTCGTCTGCTGCGTGGGTAACGAGGGGTCGGGTCTGAGCGACGGCGCGATAGCCGTCTGCCGCAAGAGGATAACCATACCGATGGGCGGCAGAGCCGAATCGCTCAACGCCGCCGCCGCATCCGCCATTCTGGCATGGGAGCTGAAAAGATGAGCGATAAAAAGTATTGGATATGGCTCTCCCAAGCCCTCGGAGCGGGCGCAAGGGTCGATGAGATACTCAGCGCCTTTCCCGAGCCGGAGAAGCTGTATTTTGCGGATGACGCCGAGCGCATGACGGCGGGAGTCTTCACCCGCAGGCAGCTTGAGCGGCTTAATAAGACAAAGCTCTCCGACGCGGAGACGGCGATAAGGGTCTGCGCCAAAAACGGCTGGGAGATATGCGTCCCCACCGACGGGGATTACCCCGAGGAGCTTAAAAGGCTCGCGGATATGCCGCTTGTTTTGTATGTAGACGGGGATATTTCGAGGATAAAGGACAAAATATCCATCGGGATAGTCGGCACGAGGCAGCCGTCATATGACAGCACCTGTATTGCGCGCACCGTGGCGGGCGACCTTGCCTCGGCGGGGGCTGCCGTCATCAGCGGAGGCGCTCTCGGCATTGACAGCGCCGCCCACGAGGGAGCTGTCGCGGCGGGCGGAGTCACGGTCTGCGTCATGGGCTGCGGGCTAGGGTGCGATTACCTGCGCGATAATGAGCCGCTGCGCCGCCGTATAAGGGAGACGGGCGCTCTGATAAGCGAGTTTACCCCGCTTTCGTCGGCTTCACGCACCACCTTCCCGATAAGGAACAGGATAATCTCGGGCATCAGCCACGGCGTGCTCGTGGTCGAGGCGGGCGAAAAAAGCGGC
>FR888177.1:34917-83285 GCA_000431775.1 Clostridium sp. CAG:413
CTCATAACCGCCAAGAGGGCGAGCGAGCAGGGGCGCGAGGTCTTTGCCATCCCCGGCAGTGTGCTTGCCAGCGCATATATGGGCGTCAACCGCCTGATAATGGACGGCGCAAGGGCGGTCACGAACGCCGCGGATATCCTCGCTCCGTATGCGGCGATGTACCCCGACAGGGTCGATATCGCCCGTATCCGCGTGACAAAGCCCGACACTCATTCGCCGAAGCAGGCAAAACCCGTAAAAATTAAAAAAGAACCCCCGTCGGCACTTGACCGTGAGACGCTTACGGTCTATAATCTTTTCGGGGAGGAGCCGCTGCACCCCGACGATATGGCGGCTCAGAGCGGGCTGGGCCCGTCCAAAGTGCTCTCGGCGCTCATGCGGCTCGAACTGCTCGGGCTGATCGAGCAGACCGACGGCAGAAATTATATTCTTAAATAAGCTGACAGGAGAAAAATTAATGTCTAAGCTCGTTATAGTTGAGTCGCCCGCCAAGGCGAACACTATCAAGAAATATCTCGGCAAGGACTACGACGTCGTTGCCTCCAAGGGTCATATCAGGGATCTGCCCGCAGCGAAGCTCAGCGTTGACGTCAAAAACGGCTTCGCTCCGAAATATGCCCTCATCAAGGGGAAAGAAAAGCTCGTCAAGGAGCTTCAGGATAAAGTCGCTGCCAGCGACGCAGTCTATCTCGCAGCCGACCCCGACCGCGAGGGGGAAGCGATATCGTGGCATCTGGCGACGGTGCTCGGCCTTGACCTCAAGAGCAAGAACCGAGTCACCTTCAACGAAATAACCAAGACCGGCATCGCAAACGGCATGGCGCACCCGAAGCAGGTCAACCTCGACCTTGTCAACGCTCAGCAGGCAAGGCGTATCCTCGACCGCCTCGTGGGCTACCGCCTCAGCCCGTTTGTGTCGCAGAAGATAAGGCGCGGCCTCTCCGCAGGCAGAGTGCAGAGCGTTGCGGTCAGGCTGATAGTCGACCGTGAGGAGGAGATAAATGCCTTTGTCCCCGACGAATATTGGGAGATAGAAGCGAAGCTCGCCAACGCTCAGCGCAGGACATTCACCGCCTCGCTCTACGCCGATGAGAAGGGCAAGGTCAAAATAGCGAACGCCGAGCAGGCTCAGGGCTACCTCGACCGCCTTGAGGGCGCCGAATACGAAGTGGCGTCGGTCAAAAAGGGCACGAGGAAAAAGAATCCCTCGCCGCCGTTCATCACCTCCACCCTCCAGCAGGAGGCTTCAAGGAAGCTCGGCTTCCAGGCGGAGCGCACGATGAGAGCGGCGCAGGAGCTGTACGAGGGCGTCAGCGTCAAGGATCACGGCACCCTCGGTCTGATAACCTACATGAGAACCGATTCGCTCAGGATATCCGAGGAAGCGAGAGCGGCGGGCAATCAGTATATTGCACAGGCCTACGGCAAAGAATATCTGCCGGAGAAGCCCGTATATTATAAATCGAGAGCGAACGCTCAGGACGGCCACGAGGCGATAAGGCCGTCGGTGCCCTCCATCACTCCGGAGCAGGTCAAGGGCAGCCTCACCTCCGACCAGTATAAGCTCTACAGCCTCATCTGGAAGAGATTTATCGCAAGCCTTATGGCGAGCTGCGTTCAGAATACCGTCAAGGCGGAGATAAAAGCGTCAAAACCCGACAGCGACGAATTCTGCATATTCACGGCGGCGGGCTACTCGATAAAATTCGACGGCTTCACCCGTCTTTACGACCTCCCCGAGGAGGAGACGGATAAGGGCGCTCTGCCCGAGATAAAGGCGCAGGAGAAGCTCAAGCTGCGCGAGCTGAATTCGGCTCAGCATTTCACTCAGCCGCCCGCCCGCTACACCGAAGCCTCGCTCATCAAGGAGCTTGAGGAGAACGGCGTCGGCCGCCCGAGCACCTATGCGGCGATCCTCTCGACGATAATCAAGAGGGGCTACGTCCAGCGCAAGCAGAAGCAGCTTGTGCCCACGGAGCTGGGCTGCGCCACCACGGGGCTGCTCAAGGAGAAATTCCCCAAGATAGTCAACACCAAGTTCACCGCCCAGATGGAGACGAATCTCGATAAGGTCGGCTGCGGCGAAGCCGATTATGTCAAGATGCTCGACGAATTCTACGGCGATTTTGAAAAGACCCTCGACAAGGCGAAGGCGGAGATGAAGAACGTCAAGATCCAGCTCGAGGAGGATACGACCGATATCCCGTGCGAGAAGTGCGGCAGGATGATGGTCATCAAGACCGGCAGATACGGCAGATTCCTTGCCTGCCCGGGCTACCCCGAGTGCAAGAACGCAAAGCCGCTCATCCTCAACACCGGCGCGAAATGCCCCGAGTGCGGCTCGGATATCATTGAGAGAAAGTCCAAGAAAGGCCACGTCTTCTACGGCTGCTCAAGCTGGCCTAAGTGCAACTTCATGAGCTGGGATCCCCCGGCGGGCGAGAACTGCCCGAAGTGCGGCAAGGCGCTCTTCAAGAAGAAGGGCGGCAAGCTGGTGTGCATGACGGCGGGCTGCGGCTACGAGAAATCGGCGGGGAAGAAAAAGAGCAATGAATAAGGTCAAGATCATCGGCGGGGGCTTTGCCGGCGTTGAGGCGGCGTGGCAGCTTGCCGAGAGAGGTATAGAGACCGAGCTTTACGAGATGAAGCCAATCAGATATTCGCCCGCTCACTCGAGCGAGGGTCTGGCGGAGCTTGTTTGCTCGAATTCCTTCAAGGCGACTCGCCTCGGCTGCGCCGCGGGTATGCTCAAGGCGGAGATGGAGCTGCTCGGCTCGCTCTGCGTTGAGTGCGCCAAGGCTACCGCCGTGCCGGCGGGAGGCGCTCTCGCCGTGGACAGAGATAAATTCTCCGCCCTTGTGACGGAAAAGATACTTTCGAGAAAAGAAATAACGCTCGTGCGTGAGGAAGTGACCGAGATACCCGACGGGGTGGTCATCATAGCCGCCGGCCCGCTCGCTTCACCCGCTCTATCGGAGCGGATAAGGGAGCTTTGCGGCGGGAGTCTCAGCTTCTTCGACGCCGCCGCGCCCATCGTGACGGCTGAGAGCATCGACCTGGAGCACGCCTTCATGCAGTCGAGATACGACAGGGGCGAGCCGGACGATTATATCAACTGCCCGATGAACAAAGAGGAGTACGAGGCGTTCTATGAGGCGCTTATCAACGCCGAGTGCGCCCCGACCCACGAATTCGACAAGCGCAAGGGCGTTTATGAGGGCTGTATGCCCATCGAGGTCATGGCTTCGAGGGGTCACGACACCATCCGCTTCGGCCCGATGAAGCCGGCGGGGCTTGTCGACCCCAAGACGGGTCACCGTCCGTGGGCCAATCTTCAGCTCCGCAAGGAGAATGTGGCGGGCACGATGTATAACCTCGTCGGATTCCAGACAAATCTGAAATTCGGCGAGCAAAAGAGGGTATTTTCGATGATACCCGCTCTGAGAAATGCGGAGTTCGTGCGCTACGGCGTGATGCACCGCAACACCTTCATTGATTCGCCGAGGCTGCTCGGGGCGAATTTCGGCTTCAAGGCGCGAGAGGGGCTTTTCTTCGCCGGGCAGATAACGGGAGTCGAGGGCTATATGGAGTCCGCCTCCTCCGGCATACTCGCAGGCATCAATGCGGCGAGGCTCGTTGAGGGCAGGGGTGAGTTCATACCGCCGTGCGACACCATGACGGGGGCGCTTGCCCGCTATATCAGCGACGGCAGCGTCAAGGATTTCCAGCCGATGGGCGCGAGCTTCGGCCTGCTGCCCGGGCTTGAGACAAAAATCAGAGATAAGCGGCAGCGCTATGAGGCGCTCGCCGACAGAGGACTGAACAGTCTGAAAAATCAAATTGCAAAGGACTAAACGGAGGTTTTATAATGATCCTTGAGAAATTGATTTCCATGATCTGCGAAGAATTCGGATTCAGTGAGGACGAGGTCGACGGATCTGCGCCGCTCTATGAATTTATCAACGACGACGCCGAGCTTGAGGAGCTTGTCCTCTCGCTCGAGAGCGAGTTTGAAACGGAATTTGCCGAGGAGATCGACACCGGCATCTCCGTCTCGGAGCTTGCGGATATGATCGAAGAATCGATCGGATAAGGAAGAATACTATGGACGAAAAATTTGAGGCACTGCAAAATAATCTGGGCTATCACTTCAAGGATATCTCACTGCTCAGGACTGCGCTGACCCACTCGTCGTATGCGAATGAGAAGGGTGCGGGCACGGTCTGCAACGAGCGGCTGGAGTTCCTCGGCGATTCGGTGCTCGGCTTCATCTCGGCGGGGTATTTCTACAGGAATTACGACTTCCCCGAGGGCGAGCTGACCAAGCACAGAGCCGCCAAGGTCTGTGAAAATGCCCTGTGCGTTTTTGCAAGGGAGCTTGATATCGGCTCGGCGCTGCTGCTCGGCAAGGGCGAGCTTCGCATGGGCGGCAGAGAGAAGCCCTCCATCCTTGCGGACGCCTTTGAAGCGGTGCTCGCCGCAGTCTACCTTGACGGCGGGCTGGAGGAAGCGAGCAAGCTGGCTCTGCGCTTTGTGGCAAGGAATGACAGCATACAGGAGACGAAGGATTATAAGACCATCCTTCAGGAGATAATTCAGCGCAACCCCGAGGAGCATATCGAATATGTGCTCACCGGCTCGAGCGGCCCCGACCACGCCAAGAGCTTCAATGTTGAAGTTCACCTTAACAGCAATGTCATCGGCAGGGGCGTCGGCAGGAGCAAGAAGCTCGCCGAGCAGCACGCGGCCAAGGAAGCGCTGGAGCTTATGGGTATAAAATGAAGCATATCAACGTTGCGCTCTTTGTAGTTCACAAGGGCTGCCCGCACACCTGCTCATTCTGTAATCAGCGGAGCATATCGGGCAGCACTGTCGAGATAACGGCGGCGCAGGTGCACGAGGCGGCGGCCACGGCGATAAAGTCGCTCAGCGAGAGCGAGGCGGCGGGCGGCGAGATAGCGTTTTTCGGGGGCAGCTTCACTATGGTGGAGCGCGGCTACATGATTTCGCTCCTTGAGGCGGCATACGAATATGTCTCAAAGGGCATTTTCAAGGGCATTCGTCTCTCCACAAGGCCGGACGGCATTGACCCCGAGATCTGCGAAATTCTCAAACGCTACGGCGTTACGGCGGTAGAGCTGGGCGCTCAGAGCCTCAGCGATCGCGTGCTCACGATGAACGAGCGGGGTCACACCGCTGCCGACGTTGAGGCGGCGCACGCAATGCTCAGGGGCTACGGCTTCGAGACGGGGCTGCAAATGATGACGGGGCTTTACGGCTCCGAGGATGCGGACAGCATCGAGACCGCCCGTCGGATAGTTGAAATGCACCCCGACACGGTCAGGATATATCCCACCGTCGTGCTCAGAGGCACCCGCCTTTGCGAGCTTGCCGAGAGCGGCGAATTCAAGCCCAAGGGGCTGCCCGAGACGGTCGAGCTGTGTTCAAAGCTCATCCCAATGTTTGAGAATGCGGGCATAAAGGTCATCAGAGTGGGGCTGCATTCCGGCGGCGGGGTCGAGGAGGGCTTCGTTGCGGGGGCTTATCACCCTGCACTCAGGGAGCTTTGCGAGGGACGCATTTATCTCAATGCTGCGCTCGAAAGGCTCGGCGGGCTGCCCTCGGGGCGATACCTGCTCAGCGTTGCGCCGGGCGAAAATTCCAAGATGACGGGGCAGCGCAAATGCAACATTATCGCTCTGCGTGAGCGGGGCTGGGACTGCACGGTGAAATGCCGTGAAGGACTTAAAAAATACGAAGTAGACGCTGCGGCTCTGCCGGGGCAGGCTGCGGATAAAGGTCAGGTAATCAGATGATATTAAAAGCGCTTGAAATGCAGGGATTCAAATCCTTTCCCGATAAGACCGTGCTGGAGTTCGGCAGAGGTATCACCGCCGTCGTCGGCCCCAACGGCTCGGGCAAGAGCAATATTTCGGACGCCGTGCGATGGGTGCTGGGCGAGCAATCGACCAAGACCCTCAGAGGCGCCAAGATGGAGGACGTCATTTTCGGCGGCACGAGCCAGCGTAAGGCGCTGGGCTACGCCGAGGTGACCTTGCGGCTCGACAACACCGACCGCAGCCTCAACGGCTGCGACAAGGATGAGGTCGCCGTCACCCGCCGCTACTACCGCTCGGGAGAGAGCGAGTATCTCATCAACGGCGAGGCGTGCAGGCTGCGCGATATTCACGAGCTGTTTATGGATACGGGTCTCGGCCGTGACGGCTACTCGATGGTCGGTCAGGGCAGGATAGCCGATCTTGTCTCCGCCCGTTCCACTCAGCGCAGGGATATGCTCGAGGAGGCGGCGGGCATCTCGCACTTCCGCTATCGCCGTGCCGACGCAACAAGGCGGCTCGAGCAGGCGGAGGAGAATTTGGTAAGGCTCAGAGATATTCTCTCGGAGCTTGAGGGCAGAATCGGCCCGCTCAAAACTCAGAGCGAGAAAGCGATAAAATTCCTTGCTCTTGCCGAAGAGAAGAAAACTCTCGAGATTGGCCTGTGGTTACATACGATAGATAAATCAAAGAACGGCCTGCGCGAGCAGGAGCACAAGCTCTCGGTTGCAACGGCGCAGTATGACGAGACGGAAACGAAGCTCGTTAAGCTCATCGAGGAGATAGAGGCCTCCATCAAGGAGGGGCAGGATATCACCCTTGAGATCGAGCGGCTGAGGTCTGCGATATCCGACAGCGAGGAGCAGGCGGCGGTCATCGACGGCAGGATAGCCGTTGAGCGCAACACCATCGAGCACAACCGCCAGACCGTCGAGCGCATCACCGCCGACATGGGCGACAGCGAGAAATTCGCGGCGGAGACCGACCGCAGGATAGAGCAGGCTCAGAACGAGGCGGCTCAAAAAGAAGCGCAGGCAGCCGAGAAGCGCGAAGCCCTTGCGGCGGAGCTGCAAAAGCTCGGCGAGCTGCTCAGCCGCAACAGCGAGAACAGCGAGCAGGCAAAGGCTCTCGGCGACAAGGCCGCGGCCTCGGCAATGCAGCTTGCGGATATCAGGGTCGAGCGCTCGACAGCAGTTTCGGCGGCGAGAGAGCTTGCAGCCCGAATAGACGCGATAAACGAGGCAATGTCCTCCCGCAGCGACGCCCTCGAAACTCTCTCGGCGGAGAAAGCTTCCGCTGAGAACGCCTTGAGAAAGCTCAGGAACGAGGCGGCGGAGCACGAAAACGCCCTTGACGGCTACAGGATGATAATTGATTCCCGTGCGGGCAAGGTCGAGAAGCTCCGTAAGGAGCTGGAGGCGGCGAACCTCGACATATATCAGAAAAACGCAAGGATCAAAATGCTCGACGACCTCGAAAAGAACCTTGACGGCTACGCCGGCAGCGTTCAGAAGGTCATCAGAGAGTCCAAGAGGGGCGCTCTCAGGGGCATTCACGGCACTCTTTCACAGCTTATAACCGCAACGCCCGAGTACGCCGTGGCGATCGAAACGGCTCTCGGCGCGGCGATACAGAATATCGTCACCGACGACGAAAACGCCGCAAAAAGGGCGATAAATTACTTAAAAGAGAATCGGGTGGGCAGGGCGACCTTCCTGCCGCTTACCTCCGTCAAGGCGAGGCCGTTCACCGAGAACGGGCTTGCAAATTGCGAGGGCTTCGTCGATATGGCGGATAAGCTGCTCGATTTTGACCCGAAATATGCCGGCATCATCGGCTCCCTGCTCGGCAGGACAGCGGTGGTCGACAACATCGACAACGGCATAGCGATGGCAAAGAAATATTCCTACCGCTTCAAGATAGTTACCCTCGACGGTCAGGTGCTCAATGCGGGCGGCTCCATGACGGGCGGCTCCAGAGGCTCGGGCACGGGCTTCCTGAGCAGAATGACCGAGATCGAGGCGCTGCGCGAGACCGTGGCGGCTCTCGAAAAGCAGCTCGGCGACAGGCAGAGCGCCTACAAAACGCTCTCCGAGGAGGTCGCAAACGTCCAAGCGGAGCTTGAAGCCTCCGAAGCGGAGCTTATCAAGACCCAGGAGGCTATCATCAGAGCCGAGAGTGAGCTGAAGCTCGTCAGCGACAGATACGCCGCCGCAAGCGGTCAGATAGAGGAGCTTGAGAGCGAGAAATCCGCCGCCGCGGAGCGCATCAAAGAGGCGCACGCCGCGGAGCAGAGGGCTGATGAACGCATAGCTCAGCTTACCGCCGAGGGCGAGGAGCTTTCCGAGAAGATAAGCGAGCTTGACGAGCGCAGAGAAGAGATCGACAGGCTGCGTGAGGAATCCGCAGCGGTTCAGAATTCGCTGAACCTTGAGATAGTCGCATTGCATAAGGATATCGAGGCGTGCAAGGAGACGGTGCAGAGCTGCATCGAGCAGAAAGAGGCGTACAGCCGCCGCGCGGGCACTCTCTCCGACGAGATAGAGGCCATTCGGCTTAGCAATGAGCAGACCGAGGCGGGCATTCGCGAGCTTGAGCAGGAGGCGGCAGCTCTCAGGGAGAATGCCGTCAAGACCCGCGAGAAGATAGAGGAGCTTATCGGCAAGCGCTCCGGCGTCGAGGCTCAGAGCACGGCGCTGCGCTCAAAGGAGAGGGAGATGACCTCCGAGCGCGAGAAGCTCAGCGGCGAGGTCGCAAGGCTCGAGGAGCGCAAGGAATCGCTCCAAAGGGAGCTGGAGACAGCCCGCAACAAGCTCTATGACGAATATCAGCTCTCCCTGCGCGAGGCCGAGGAGGTCGGCACGGTGCCCGAGGATATCCCGAAGGCGCAGCGCACTTTGCAGGAGATAAAGGGCAAGATAAGAGCCCTCGGCAGCGTCAATGTCGGCGCAGTCGAGGAATACAAAGAGGTATCCGAGCGATACGAATACATGAGCGGCCAGATAAGCGACATCGAGGAATCCAAGGCCGAGCTTGTCAAGCTCATCGACGAGCTGACGGGCAAGATGGCCGAGAGATTCAGGGAGCAGTTCAGGCGCATCAACAATAATTTCACCGAGACCTTCAAGGACCTTTTCGACGGAGGCAAGGCGGAGCTTGTGCTCGACGATCCGCAGGACGTGCTCGAATGCAATATCAACATCAGGGTGCAGCCCCCGGGCAAGAACGTGCAGAATATCGACCTGCTCTCCGGCGGCGAAAAGGGACTCTCGGCGATCGCGCTGCTCTTCGCTATCCTCAAGGTCACTCCCGCGCCGTTCTGCATCTTTGACGAGGTCGAGGCTGCGCTGGACGACGTCAACGTCACACGCTACGCCCAATATGTCAGGGGCATGACGGGCAGCACTCAGTTCATCCTCATCACCCACCGCCGAGGCACCATGGACGAGGCCGATATGCTCTACGGCGTCACCATGCAGGAGGAGGGCGTTTCAAAGCTGCTCGAGCTTAAAACTGCCGAAATGGCAAAAAAACTCGGGCTTGAATAACGGAAACCTTTGTGCTATAATAAACTTGGTTTAATATTAAATAAACTGTTTCAGGAGGAAGAAGAAAATGGCTAACCACGGAATCATCAATTACCCCGACGCTCAGCTTGTTACTAAGCAGCTTGACGCACTTATTAAGAAGCCTATCTATTCGATCAAGCCTGAAGCTCTTGAGAATTACTGCTCCGAGTATTTTGAGAAGAAGTGCCCGACCTCGAAGAAGATGATCGAGGAAGCAAAGCAGGTCATTCCCGGCGGCGTTCAGCACAACCTCGCTTTCAACTATCCGTTCCCCCTCGTCTTTACCAAGGCTGAGGGCGCATATCTCTATGATATCGACGGCAACAGATACTTTGACTTCCTGCAGGCGGGCGGCCCCACCGTTTTGGGCAGCAATCCCCCCGCAGTGCGTGAGAAGGTCATCGAGCTGCTCAATACCTGCGGCCCGTCCACCGGCCTTTTCCATGAGTATGAGTACAAGCTCGGCAAGAAGATAGTCGACCTTATCCCCAATGTTGATATGTTCCGTATGCTCGGTTCGGGCACCGAGGCCTGCATGACCGCTATCCGTGTCGCTCGCCTTGCCACCGGCAAAAGGAAGATACTCAAGATGGGCGGCGCTTATCACGGCTGGAGCGATCAGCTCGGCTACGGCATCCGCATCCCCGGCACCAAGTGGACTCAGGCTCACGGCGTTCCCCGCTTTTGCTTCAAGGATACCGAGGAATTCTTCCCCGGCGACCTGAACGACCTTGAGAGAAAGCTCCGCGCAAACAGACTCAAGGGCGGCACCGCTGCCGTTATGCTCGAGCCCGTCGGCCCCGAGAGCGGCACCAGACCCGTTGACAAGAACTTCTGCAAGGGCGTTGAGACCCTTTGCCGCAAGTACGGCGCACTGCTTATATTCGATGAAGTCGTTACCGCATTCAGAGTCAGCATGAACGGCGCTCAGGGCTACTTCGGCGTTTCGCCCGACCTGACCGTATTCGGCAAGGTCGTCGCGGGCGGCTACCCCGGCGCAGGCGGACTCGGCGGTAAGAGAGAATACATGAAGTATCTCGGCGCAGGCCTTGACGGCTCGCAGAAGATACATAAGGCATTCTGCGGCGGCACCATGTCCGCTAACCCGCTCAGCTGCGTTGCCGGCTACACCATGCTCGAGGAGATGGAGAAGGCCGACGCCTGCTACAAGGCCGGTCTCATGGGCGACAGGATCACCGCAGGTCTTCAGGAGCTTATCAAGAAGCACGATCTTCCCTTTGTTGCATTTAACCAGGGCTCCATCTGCCATCTTGAGACCGTCGGCACCATGCACTTCTCCATCAATTGGAGCAAGCCTTGGACCATCCCCGGCGTGCTCAACGCTACCAACGCCCGCAAGAAGGAAATGGAGCACATGGGCGCTGCCTACATGGCAGAGGGCCTCGTAACGCTTGCAGGCAGCCGCCTCTACACCAGCGCTGCTTACACTCCCGAGATGATCGACGAAGCTCTTGCAGCCTTCGACAGAGTATTCTCAAATGTTACCTGCCTTGGCTGATAAGCCGAAAGGAAAACTATCATGGATGTTTTGACTGCTAAAAAGCTCGTTATCGAGGCGGGTGAGAAGCTGGTCGAGTCCGGCCTTATCGCAAGGACTTGGGGCAACGTGAGCTGCCGTGTGGATGACAAGACCTTTGTCATCACCCCGAGCGGCAAGCCCTATATCGGCCTTACCCCCGACGATATCGTTGAAGTTGCAATAGATTCCCTCGAATGGAGCGGCGGCGTCAAGCCGTCCTCCGAGAAGGGTATTCACGCAGAGGTCTATAAGGAGTATCCCGGGGCGGGCTTCGTTATCCACACCCACCAGAAGGTCGCCTCCGTTATCAGCGCGCTCCGCAGCGGCATTGAGACCGTCACCGGCGAGGCAAAGAAGCTCATCGGCGACAGGATCCTCATCGGCTCATACGGCCTGCCCGGCACAAAGAAGCTGCGCAAGGGCGTCACGAAGGCGCTCAGGCTCAGCCCCTCAAAGGCTGTTATCATGGCTCACCACGGCGCTCTTTGCTTCGGCAGGGACAGCGCAGAGGCGTTCGCCGTGGCAGAGACGCTTGAAAAGCTCAGCACGGAGTACCTTCTGAACTCCGCAAAGGAGAAGCTCGGCATAAAAGCGGACAATTTAAATGACTTCTGTACGAAAATTGCAGATAGGATTACAAAATCCAAAAAAACTGTTGAAATTGATGAATCTTTGTTGTATAATAGTAGCTGTAACAGAGACGACGGAAAGATCACCCTTACCAATAAGGGCGACGGTTCCGTTGCGTCAATGGATCTCAAGACCGGCGAGGCTGACAAGGCACTTGCGCCGTCGGCGGACGCTCACCGCAGCGTTTACCTTGCATACCCGTCATTCAATTATATAATCCACAACACTTCAAGCGAGGTCGCCGCAGTTTCAAGGCTCGGCAAAAATATGAAGCCCCTGCTTGATGACTTTGCTCAGATCTGCGGCCCCAAGGTCAAGATCGCAAGTATCGACAAATGCGCCAAGGCGCTCAAAGGCAAGAATGCCGTCCTCGTCAAGGATCTCGGCGCTCTTTGCTGCGGCGCTGTCGAGGGCGACGCTCAGGCGGTCGATATGATAATGAGCAAGAGCTGCCTTACCCTGCTGGGCACCAAGATATTCGGCAAGGCAAAGGCGATCAACCCTGTCGAGGCTCTGCTGATGAGAGTTGTTTATCTCACCAAGTACTCCAAACAGGCGTCTAAATAATTTGATCACTACCATCTTTTGTCCCCCCCGTTTTATACGAGAAAAATCCGAGGCTCCCCGCCTCGGCTTTTTCTTTTAAATTTTCCTTTCTGCATAGCGTGGGCACAGTATGACGTCTCAAGGTGATTTGTTTTGAGCTAACAATATGAAAAAAGAACCGCAAAAGCGATTCCGAATAGATGAGTGAAATTTTCTGTTTTACAGAAAGTGAAATAAAATCCACTCGTCGCCGCAGCGATGTCACACGCAATAGCAACATAAACGGTAAAGCTTGCCGAGATGATTAAACAAAAGAATGCGGAAATCGCCGCTGGAAAAGAACGACTTAAATCGGGACGAACGATAGGGCGATTATTCAGACAACCGCCGCGGTTTTCCGCGGCGGGTGGTGCCTGGTTTTCTGGGGGGGGGTGCTCGCTGTCTGTCGTGGTGGGAGGCTGTATGGATTAATTTTAATCCTGCGGGGTCACTGCGGCGACGGTCTGACCGAATTCGTCGGTCTCCGGCTCGGTCTTTTCAACAAAGACATTCAGATAGACCTCGGTGCCGACGTCGTAGGCCTTGTCGGCAAACGGCGCCATTTGGACGACCTCATTATTGCGGTAGCTGCCCTCGTAGATCTCCTTTTTGATGCATTTGAAACCCAGCTCCGTCAAGCGTTTCTCCGCCTCGGCGTAGTCGTAGCCGACCACGCTCGGGAGCACGACCTGCTGCTTGCCCTTGCTGACATAGATGACGATCTCGGTGCCGGGCTGCACGAGGGTATCCGACTTGACGCTCTGCCCGACGATATAGCCCTCGGGCACCTTGTCGTCATAGACATCCTCTGAGACGAGCTTGAAATTCTGCGTGAATACGGGATTCACAAGCACGTCAACGGCGCTCTTATTGATGAAATCGGGCACGGCTATCGTCTCCTGATTTGACTGAGTGACCGTAACATTGCCGCTGTTCTGGTTAAAATTGAATTTGAAAGTATCTTTAAATACTGTGAACGCAAGGATTATAAATATCGCGAGACCGACTACGATGCAAAGAGCTGCGGAAACTATTATCGTCGGCACTCCGTCGCCGTTCTTTTTGGGGGCGGGATTATTCTCGGGCGCGGGTCTCTTCTCCGGCTGCCTTGCGGGCTCGGGTCGGGGCTGCTTCTGCGCCTGCTCGGCTCGCTGATACTGCCCGCTCGCCGCCGTTGCCACGGGCGAAGCCGACAGCTCGGCTCTGAGCTGCTCGACCGTCCTTGTTCTGTCCTCAGGCAGAATTTGTAAGGCGTTGATGAGGCCGTTTATGACATAAGCGGGCAGCGCCTCGGCAAATTTGCCGGGCACCATGAGCCTGTCGTTCGTCATGCGCTCCTTTGCGGAGATAGGGTCGCTGCCGATAAGGGTGCGATAAAGCACAGCCGCAAAGGCATAGATATCCGTCCAAGTGCCTTGCCTGCCGTCAAGCCCGTATTGCTCGATGGCGGCGTATCCGTCGAAAAGCTGGCTGTTCAGCTCGCTGCGGGCGGTCCTCGCCGCACCGATGCAAAAGCCCGTTATCTTTATCTTGCCGTCGCCGCCGATTATCAGCGTCGAGGGCGAGATGCCGCGGTGGATTATGCCCGCCGAGTGCAGCGTGCCAAGAGTTGAGAGCAGCGGCATGAGCAGCTGCCTTGCCTTCTCCCAGGGCACATAGCCGAGCTTGTTTCTGAGCAGGAAATCACGCAGGGATATCCCCTCGAAATGGTCGTATATCGCATAAGAGGTGTTGTAATCCTCAACGACTGCGTTGACGCTTATCAGCGCCGAGAGACCCTTGAGCCTTGCGAGCTTAGTCCAAAGCTCCTCAAAGCTGCGGCGCAGCTCGGCGAAGGTGGCTTCGCTGCCGGGCATCACCTGTAAATTCAGGTTGGTCGTGGTTCTCGTCGTGAACGAATCGGGGATAAATTCGCGGAGCTTTACCGCCTTTTTCTCCTTGAGATCCCAGCCGATATAAGTGGCGCCCTCGCCGTTATACTCGAGCATTTTGCCCACAAGATAACGGTTGGCGACGAGAGTCCTCACCGGCAGATAAGGCGATATCTGAGCGGAATCGACATGGTAGCCGCAGTAGGGGCAGATCTTCTCATCACCTATCTCCCGCATACAGCTCATACACAGATTGTCGGAACTGATCATTGACAGCTCTCCTTTTTGAATAGAATAAACCATTGAAAATAATAGCAAAAAAAGCCGGGTTTGTCAATCTTGGTGACAGCATTGTAACCTTTTCGGGCGAACACTTCGGGCAAATCGGATAAAATATATATTTTCGCAGGGATTTTCTCTTGAAAAAGCGGCGCACTGTTGTTATAATTATTTTGATTATAGGAAGGAGGCTTACTCGATATGGCTAAATCAGAAAACAGCATACCGCTCTACCTTTTCCACGAGGGCACGAACGCAAAGGCATATGAATACCTCGGCGCTCACCCCGTTGACGGCGGAGTTTGCTTCAGAGTATGGGCTCCGAACGTGCAGTGGGCAGGCGTTGCGGGCGACTTCAACGGCTGGCAGCCCGACAAAGCCCCGATGACTAAAATAAGCTCCGGGGTGTGGGAATGCTTCGTTGACGGCGTTAACCGCTACGACGCCTATAAATATTACTTCCGCACGGCGGACGGCAGGGAATTCTACAAGAGCGATCCCTTTGCTTTCCACTGTGAGACAAGACCCGGCACGGCATCCAAATACTACGGCGAGCTTGACTTTGACTGGAGCGATAAGGGCTGGCTGCGTAAGCGCAAAAAGGCCGATATCTATTCCTCGCCGATGAATATATACGAGGTCCACGCAGGCTCATGGCAGCTCTATGACGACGGCAACCCGCTCTCTTACCGTGACTTGGCGGACAGGCTCATTCCGTATGTCAAGGATATGGGCTACACCCACATCGAGCTGCTCCCCGTCATGGAGTATCCCTTTGACGGTTCGTGGGGCTATCAGGTCACGGGCTATTTCGCCCCGACCTCCCGCTACGGCACACCCGAGGACTTCGCATACTTCGTGAACGCCGCCCACAACGCCGGCATAGGCGTTATCCTCGACTGGGTGCCCGCTCACTTTCCAAAGGACACCTACGGTCTGTATGAATTCGACGGCGGCGCCTGCTACGAATACGCCGACCCGCGCAAGGGCGAGCATCTGCAATGGGGCACAAGGGTCTTTGACTACGGTAAGCCCGAGGTGCAGAGCTTCCTCGTCTCGAGCGCAATGTTTTGGATAAGCGAATACCATATCGACGGGCTGAGGGTGGACGCCGTTGCCTCCATGCTCTATCTCGATTACGGCAGGGACGACGGCAACTGGATACCGAACTGCCACGGCGGCAGGGAGAATCTCGAGGCCGTTGCATTCCTCAAGAAGCTCAATGAATCCGTCTTTCGCGAGCACGGCGATGTGCTGATGATAGCGGAGGAGAGCACCGCGTGGCCGATGGTCTCCCGCCCGACCTATCTCGGCGGCCTCGGTTTCAACTTCAAGTGGAATATGGGCTGGATGAACGACTGCCTGCGCTACTTCTCCCTCGACGGGCTGGCAAGGAAATTCAACCACGACTGCCTGACCTTCTCTTTCTTCTACGCCTTCTCCGAGAATTTCGTCCTGCCTATCTCGCACGACGAGGTAGTCCACGGCAAATGCTCGCTGATAAATAAAATGCCCGGCACTTATGAGGAGAAATTCGCCGGTGTGCGCTCTTTCCTCGGCTATATGATGTCTCACCCGGGCAAGAAGCTGCTCTTCATGGGCTGCGAATTCGGTCAGTTCATCGAGTGGAATTACAAGCAGCAGCTCGACTGGCTCCTGCTCGACTATGAGGCGCACAGGCAGCTCAAGAGCTATGTGAGCGCCCTCAACAAATTCTACCTCGCCAACTCCCCGCTCTGGGAGATAGACTACAGCTGGGAGGGCTTCAGCTGGATAGTCAGCGACGACAGCTCCAACTCCGTCGTAGCCTATATCAGACGCGACAAGAAGGAGAACGAGCTTATCGCCCTTTGCAATTTTACGAGCGTGACAAGGCAGAAATACCGCATAGGCGTGCCGAAGCCCGGCACCTACAGAGTGGTGTTCAGCTCGGCTCTGCCGGAATTCGGCGGCAAGGGCGAGAGCACCGTCGGCTCGGTCAGGGCGAAGAAAAAACCGATGCACGGATACGAATACAGTATTGAACTCGATATCGAGGGATTGAGCTGTATGTATATAAAGAATACTTCCCGCAAAAAAGATAAATAAGGAGGAATTTGTATGGCAATCAAACCCGAATGCATAGCGATGCTTCTTGCGGGCGGCCAGGGCAGCCGCCTGGGTATCCTTACCCAAAAAATAGCTAAACCCGCCGTTCCCTACGGCGGCAAATACCGCATAATCGACTTTCCTCTTTCCAACTGCGTCAACTCCGGCATCTACACCGTCGGCGTGCTCACACAGTATCAGCCGCTTGAGCTGAACGACTACATCGGCAACGGCCAGCCTTGGGATCTCGACCGCGCAAACGGCGGAGTCCACATCCTCTCCCCCTATCAGCAGATAAAGGGCACCGAGTGGTATAAGGGCACGGCGAACGCCATCTATCAGAATATCAACTTCATCGAGAGATATGACCCCGAATATGTGCTCGTGCTCTCGGGCGACCACATCTACAAGATGGATTACTCCAAGATGATAGATTATCACAAGAAGCAGGACGCCGCCTGCACCATTGCAATGCTCGAGGTGCCGTGGGAGGAGGCGAGCCGCTTCGGCCTGATGATAGTCAACGACGACGGCTCCATCAAGGAATTTGAGGAGAAGCCGAAGAACCCGAGGAGCAACAAGGCCTCCATGGGCGTTTATGTATTCAGCTGGAAGAAGCTGAAGAAATATCTTGTCGAGGACGAGGCAAACCCGAATTCAAGCAACGACTTCGGCCACGACCTTATCCCCGCGATGCACAATAACGGCGAGAGGCTCTTTGCCTATCAGTTCGACGGCTATTGGAAGGACGTCGGCACTATAGACAGCCTCTGGGACGCAAACCTCGACCTGCTCAATCCGAAGGTCGACCTCGACCTTGACGACGACAGCTGGAAGATATACTCCCGCTCGCCCGCCGCAGCGCCGCATTATATCGGCTCAGAGGCGAAGGTCGAGAATTCGATGATAACCGAGGGCTGCGAGATAGACGGCGAAATTGATTACTCCGTGCTCTTTGCGAACGTCACCGTCGAGGAGGGCGCAGAGGTCACTTATTCGATCGTAATGCCCGGCACGGTGGTCAAAAAGGGTGCGAAGGTGCGCTACTCGATAGTGGCGGAGAACGCCGTGATAGACGAGGGCGCTCAGGTCGGCGAGAAGCCGGAGAATATGGCCGATATCAAGGATTGGGGCGTTACCGTCATAGGCAGCGGCGTCCATGTCGGCAAGGGCGCAAAGGTCGAGCCTAAAGTGATGGCCGACAGCGACGTAGGAGGTGCGGAATAATGGCGACAAATAACGTACTTGGCATAATTTTTTCCAACGCTTACGATGAAGTACTCCCCGAGCTTACAGCTCTGAGGACTATGGGCTCAGTCCCGTTTGCGGGCCGCTATCGCCTGATAGATTTCCCGCTCTCAAACATGGTCGACGCAGGCATCACCAAGGTCGGCGTCATCACCAAGAGCAATTACCGCTCGCTGATGGATCATCTCGGCACGGGCAAGCCGTGGGATCTCTCCCGCAAGAGGGAGGGCATGACCCTGCTGCCCCCGTTCAACACCCCCGAATCCGGTATGTTCAGAGGCAAGCTCGACGCCCTTTACGGCAGCATTGATTATATCAGCCGCTCCGATAAGGAATTCGTCCTGCTCACCGACTGCAACGTCGTCTGCTCGATAGATTATGAGGATATGCTCGCCGAGCACATCGCCAACAATGCGGATATCACCGTCGCCTACGCCAAGGGCCTGCCCCCGAGAGTCAAGAATTCCACCGAATTCTTAATCGATAAGAACGGCAAGGTCACGGGCGAGACTCTGGTCGATTGCTACAGCAGCAGCGTGAATTATTCGCTGAAGATAATGCTGATAAGGCGCACCCTGCTCGAGCGCTTCCTCCACGAATCAAGGACAAGCGGCAGGGATGATTTTGAATCCATCCTGCCCCGCAATATAAGCCTGCTCAACGTCCATGCCTATGAGCAGAAGGGCTTCGTAAGGGTGCTCGAATCCCTGAGAAGCTACTATGACATCAGCCTCGAGCTGCTCAAATCCGAGAACAGAAAGGCGCTCTTCACCCCCGACAGGCCCGTATTCACCAAGGTCAGGGATCAGATACCCGCCATCTACGGTATCGGCGCCGACGTCTCAAATTCACTCATCGCCGACGGCTGCCGCATTGACGGCACGGTGGAGAACAGCATTCTCTTCCGCGGCGTTACCGTCGCCAAGGGCGCTGTGGTGAGGGACTCCATCGTTATGCAAAGCTCATATATCGGCGAGGGCGCCAAGGTCGAGAGCGTTATCACGGATAAATCCGTGGTCGTCAAATCCGGCAGGACTCTCTGCGGCGCGCCCACCTTCCCCGTTTATATCGGCAAAGGCATAGTTATCTGAGAAAGTGGGATTTCCTATGGCTCTGAAAGACAAAAAACAATTGCAGAATATTCTGACCGGCGTTGTGGTTGCTCTGGCGCTGATCCTGCTGCTCGTCGTCATCCTCGTTAAGACGGGGGTATTCAACAGCAGCGAAAAAACGACCGCCGAGGAGACGGTCATCGACACCGCCGTGGTCATTGCGAGCGAAACGCAGGAGAACGGCGAGGTGACATATTACACCGTTTTCTCCCGCTACGCGAGACCCAAGATCTCCTCAAATCACATCTACCCGACCAAAAAGACTACCGCTCCCTCCTCGACCGTCGCTTATGTTGAAGTGACCGAGGTCGAGTATGAGACGGACGCCGAGGGCAACCGCGTGCTCGACGAGAACGGCCAGCCCGTCACCAAGGTGGTGAGGTACACCGTCCCCGCGGACAGCACCGTCCTTGAGGAGACGACCACCAAATATGTGCAGCGCACCGAGTATCGGGTCGTGACCGACCCCGTGCTCCACAGGCCGAGGAAGGATAGGGACGGCAACGTCATAACCGAGGTCGTGACCCTTGACCCGCCCCGCACCGAGAAGCCCGATATCTGGAGCGAAAGCGTTGAGCCGGGCACGGTGACCGAGGACGGCAGACCCGATATCGACCTTAACGGCGGCCTTGTGCGCGACGACGCGCTCGCTCAGTCCATCGTCTCGGCGATAAACTCCGACCGTGAGGCTGCGGGATTGGCTCCGCTCAGCGACTCCACCAAGCTCAAGGGCATGGCTAGAGCGAGGAGCAAGGCAGTTGCCCGCCCCGATTTGTTCGGCAGCTACAGCGTCTCCGGCATGGTCTATGAATTCAAGACCTCTTACGGCGGCAAGGCTCTCTACGGCGACGTGGCGGCCTCCGCCAGCGGCAGCGCAATGAGCGAGAGCGTCAGCTCCGTCGGCGTCGGCGTTGTCAAATATATGGATACATATTATACTACGGTTATTTTTGAATAATGAACGCAACGAAAGGAAGACACGAAATGAAAGTTCTTTATGTTTCAAGTGAGGCGCTGCCCTTTGCCGCAAGCGGCGGGTTAGCGGATGTTGCCGGCTCGTTGCCCGGCGCTCTGACAAGGCGCAGGACCCCGTGCAGAGTCATTATGCCTCTCTACGGCTGCGTGACAGCCGACCAGAGAGCCTCCATGCGCTTTATCACCAGCATCATGGTGCCCGTATCATGGCGCAGGCAGTATTGCGGCATATTCGAGACCAAATACAACGGTGTCACCTATTATCTGCTCGACAATGAGTATTATTTCAAGCGTGACACCCTCTACGGCCACTATGACGACGGCGAGAGATTCGCTTTCTTCTCAAGAGCCGTGCTCGAAGCGCTGCCCTACCTCGACTTCAAGCCCGACATCATCCACTGCAACGATTGGCAGTCGGCTCTCGTGCCGGTCTATTACTCCACCATGTACGCCAACCGTGAGGGATACGCAGGCATAAAGACTATTTTCACAATTCACAATATCCAGTATCAGGGCATCTACGGCAAGGATATCCTCGGCGATGTTTTCGGCCTCGGCGAGGAGCACGCCTCCCTCGTTGAATTCGGCGACTGCATCAATCTGATGAAGGGCGGCATCGAATGCGCCGACAGAGTGACCACCGTCAGCAACACCTACGCCGGCGAGATACTCGACCCCTGGTTCAGCCACGGGCTTCACCCCATCCTGCTCGAGCGCAGCTACAAGCTCAGCGGCATACTCAACGGCATTGACACCAAGAGCTACGACCCCGAAACGGATAAGGATATCTTCTATAATTTCTCCGCAAAATCGCCCGAGAACAAGGCCAAGGACAAAGCCGCCTTACAGGAGCTTTTCGGCCTGCCCGTCAATGCGGATACCCCGCTCATCGGCATCGTCTCCCGCCTCGTCGCCCACAAGGGCTTCGACCTGATAAAGAGGGTCATGTGGGATCTCGTCGCCTCGACCGATATGCAGCTCGTTTTGCTCGGCTCAGGCGATTGGGAGTATGAATCCTTCTTCAAGGAGCTTGCGGCGGCGTTCCCCGGCAAGGTCGGCGTGCGCCTCGGCTTCATACCCGACATGGCGAGGAAGATCTACGCCGGCAGCGATATGTTCCTCATGCCGTCCAAGAGCGAACCCTGCGGACTGTCACAGATGGTGGCGCTGCGCTACGGCTCGATCCCCATCGTCAGGGAGACCGGCGGCCTCAAGGATACCATCACCGACAGCGGCGACGGCCAGGGCAACGGCTTCACTTTTAAGAGCTACGACGCATACGATATGCTCGACGCGATCCACCGTGCCCTCGCGGCTTATTATGACAAGAAGCACTGGAGCACTCTCGTCACCAGAGCCCTCAAATGCGACAACAGCTGGGGACGCTCCGCAAGAGAATACATCAAGCTCTATCAGTCGCTTTGATATAACAAAAAAGAGGGACTGTATCCACGGTACAGTCCCTTTTATTATTTTACATATTCATACGGTATCGGCGGCGTATACTCCGCCATGTGCTTAAAGATTAGCTGCTCCGCAGCCTTGACCAGCGCTTCGAGCGGCTTCGGCGGGGGAGTTTCCTCCGCGGGGCGCTTCGCCTTGGTCGGCTTGATGCATTCGTCGAGGGTCTGCGAGATAAGCTCCAAAAACAGCGGGTTGCAATAAAGCTCGCCGTCCGAATAGGCTCTGCCCGCCCAATTTTTGGGCAGCCTGCCCGCCTCCGCCTCAAGAAGTATGATGCGGTAGGCTTCAAGGATTATCAGCCTGTCAAAGTCGAAGCCGTAATCCCTCGTGCCGCCGGAGAGGTGGTCGCGGAGCATCAGCGCAGCCTTGAGCATAGTGCCGCTGCCGGCTTTTTCGTCATTGACGCTTTTCTCCATGAGCAGCGAGAGCCTGCTGCTGCCCGTGCGGTCGGCGCTCCTGCCGAGCAGATAATCGCAGGTGACGCCGTAATAATCGGCCGCCTTTATCAGGAAGCTGTGGCCGCACTCCCTTATCCCCTTCTCATAGTGCGACAGCAGCGCCTGCGAGATGCCGAGACCCGCCGCGGCGTCCTTTTGGCTCAGGCCCCGCTCCTTGCGAAGCTCACTGAGTATCACGGGGAAGCTCTTTTCCATATTATCAACTCCTGTCGATTGACTATTCGTTATAAATACAATCTAAATTATACAGAATTTAATACAGTTTGTATATTCGCAGAATATCTAAAATTTCACCCGTTTTTTGGAGGAAAAATGAAAAGCTACACCGTCTACCTGATAAGACACGGCATGACCGACGAGGGCGGCGAGGGCAGATACATCGGCCACACCGACGTCCCCCTGAGCGAGGAGGGCAGGCAGCAGCTCATTCGGCTTAAAGATGAGCTGGTCTATCCCCCCGTCAGCGCCGTATTCACAAGCCCGCTCTCAAGATGCACAGAGACCGCGGCAATCCTCTACCCCGAGAATAAGGCGATCGCCATCGACGGGCTGATAGAGTATGACTTCGGCGAATTTGAGAATAAGACCGCCGAGGAGCTGAAAAAAAGCCCCGTATTCCCCAAATGGCTCGCGGGCGAGGCCGACCCGCCCTTCGGCGAGAGCAACGCCGCCTTTGCAAAGCGTGTCTGCGGCTCGTTTGAAAAGATACTCGAGGGTCTGATGAAGACCGGCACGACCGACGCCGCCATCATCACCCACGGCGGAGTTATAATGGCTCTGCTCGCCGCCTACGGCATCCCCGAGCTGCCCATGCACGAGTGGCGCACCGATAACGGCTGCGGCTTCACCCTCAAGGTCAACGTCGGTCTCTGGATGAGGGGCAAAAAGATAGAGGTCTTCAGCGAATTCCCCTATGAGCGGGACGATGATTGGGACGAGTAATAACACTACGGAGGTCAATATGAAAACTTTCACTGTCGAAAAGGACGGCTTCCGCCTCGGCGGCGAGCCTTTCAGAGTTATATCGGGCGCTATCCACTATTTCAGAGTGCCCCGCGAATACTGGCGCGACCGCCTCATCAAGCTCAAGGCCTGCGGCTTCAACACCGTCGAGACCTATGTCGCATGGAATATGCACGAGCCGAGGGAGGGCGAATTCGACTACTCGGATATGCTGGATATCGAGGATTTCCTCGCGACGGCTGCGGAGCTTGGGCTTTATGCCATCGTGCGCCCCGGTCCCTACATCTGCTCCGAGTGGGAGTTCGGCGGGCTGCCCTGGTGGCTGCTCAAAAATGACGGCATCCGCCTGCGCTGCATGGACGCCGACTATATCGCCGCCGTCGACCGCTTTTTTGACTCGCTCATCCCCCGCATCGCCGCTCACCAGATAACCGAGGGCGGCAACGTGATACTCGTGCAGGTCGAGAATGAATACGGCAGCTACGGCGACGACAGCGAATACATCCGTTACCTCGCCGACGGGCTTCGCAGACGAGGGATAAACGTGCCCCTCTTCACCTCCGACGGCACGAATAAACAGATGCTCACCGGCGGCACCGTGCCCGAGATATTCAAGACCGCAAACTTCGGCTCGAGAGCTGAGGAGCAGTTCGCCGCCCTGCGTGAATATCAGCCCGACGGCCCGCTGATGTGCACCGAATTCTGGAACGGCTGGTTTGACCACTGGACGGAGGAGCACCACCACCGCCTCGGCGACGACGCGGCGGCGAGCCTCGACGATATCCTCGCTCACGGCGGGAATGTGTCGGCATATATGTTCCACGGCGGTACGAATTTCGGCTTCATGAACGGCGCAAACTGCTTTGACAAATATGAGCCGACCGTCTCGAGCTATGACGACGACGCCCCCGTC
Organism: Clostridium sp. CAG:413; assembly: GCA_000431775.1. Lineage (GTDB taxonomy): Bacteria > Bacillota > Clostridia > Oscillospirales > Acutalibacteraceae > CAG-177. Next base: position 58,450 of record FR888177.1, read on the forward strand.
AACGAATGCGGCGACCTGACCGATAAATACTTCCGCTTCCGTGAAGTGATATCCAAATACGCCCCGATACCCGATATCGAGCTGCCCGCAGCCGTTAAGAAAAAGAAATACGGCAAGTTTGAATTCACCGCCTGCCGCCGCATCTTTATTCACCGCCTGCCGCCGCCTCTTTGACTGCCTTGACAAGCTCTCCGCCCCCGTTGAGACGGTCTGCCCCCTGCCGACGGAGAAGCTCGGGCAAGGCTACGGCTTCATCCTCTACCGCACCGAGGTAAGAGGACCGAGGGAGACTCAGAATGTCCGCATTCAGGAGCCCCGCGACAGAGCCTATATCTATAAGAACAACGAGCTGCTCGGCGTTCAGTACCGCAACGACAAGGAGCCTGCCGTTTCGACCGATATCCCCGCCGAGGGCGCGATACTCTCTGTGCTGGTCGAGAATATGGGCAGGGTCAATTACGGCGCATATCTCAAAGATCCCAAGGGTGTGACCGAGGGCATCGGCTTCGGCTGGAACTTCATCTATCATTGGCAGACCTATCCGCTGCCGCTGGACGATCTCTCCGCCGTCGATTTCATCGAGCAGAAGCCCGTCTTTGACTCGACCCCGCTGCTGCTCAGAGCCGAGATCGACATTGACGAATGCTGCGACACCTTTGTTAAGCTCCCCGGCTTTAAAAAAGGCATGATATTCATTAACGGCCGTGCGCTCTCGAGATATTGGGAGGTCGGCCCGCAGCGCTCCGCCTATCTGCCCGCCCCGTTCCTCAAAAAGGGCAAAAACGAGCTTATAGTGCTCGAGCTTGAAGGCTTCGACGAGGCGAGCGTTATCCTTGACGGCGAGCCCGACCTCGGCTGAGGCTGAAAATACAACAAAAATCGGCAGGCTTTTTTGCCTGCCGATTTTTTATTCAAAAACTCCTCATTCCGTTTGCGGGGCGACGTACGCCGAGGCAAGCGGAGCAGATAAAAAGCAAAATACAACATACGGGGCACATTCTTCGGGAGTGATCTAACAGATCGAGCCAAGATCCGTTATGAGAGACCGAAATGTGCCCCGATGCGTCCTGAGCCGGTTTGTCTCAGTGTTGCGAGCGTGCCCGAGAGTTTGGCTTCTCTCGGGCACGCTGCGCACAGACCGTACATTTTGTTTTGCAAAATGTGACGTTATAAAACCCGGGGCAGGCGGTGAAGCGGGAAAGAGTGAGACCGCTCCGCCCGCCCTGAGGCATTGGTGAATTTATTGCCGTCCCGTAACGCTTTGTTTTATCCTCTCATTATATACAACACATGAGAACGGCAAAATGAGGGCAAAATTCTGAAAAAAATTTTAAAAAATTCCAAAAAAACTTTTTCGTACCCAAATATTATAGCGCCGACGGGTAAAATGTGCAATAGTTCAGCGGATAAGGTCGGACAAACCGGCTCGATTTTTTGCGTTTTTATATAGAATTCGCCGCTCAAAAAAAAGCCCCTCCGACACGATAAAGCGAAGCCCCGCACGGCCTTTGACCGCACAGGGCTTAAAATTAATTACAATATAACATTATAAGTGCACTCAGTCCTCGTCGATAAAGCTCTTGATGACCTTCAGGCGCGAGAATTCCTCTCTGTCCTTCTCGTCGAGGGCGGCGGTTATCGTCTTGACCTGCTCCTCAAAGCGGGGGATGATGATATTCTTCAGCGCGTTTGCCCGCTTCTGAGCCTTTTTGATGCCCGTTGCGAGGCGATAGACGCTGTTCTCGGTCTGGGCAAGCTCCGCCGTGAGCTGCTTTACCTCGTTGAAGCGGCGGTATGCCTCGTCGAGCTTCGCCGTAGTCCTGCGGAAGCCGAAATAGTTATCCGTCGGCACGGGGTCGAGCGAAACGGTCGGTATCTCAACGCCCATAACGCTGCGTGAGGATATCGTGAGGCCGTTCTCCACGGGCACAAAGGCGGCGAATTCGTCCACGATACCCATGCTCATATTGGCCTCCTCGAGCGCCTGATAAGCGACGCGGTAGCTCTCGGCTATCCTGCTGCGGATATCGGCGGCGCTGTCGATAAGCCCCATCGTCTCACGGATGAGGATATTTCTCTTGCGGTCAAGCAGGTCGTAGCCGACCTTTGCAAGCTCAAGGGATTTTTTAATTTTCATCAAATTGCCCTTAGTGGGCGACACCCTGGCAGCCATGCTCAGACTCCTTAGTCTTTCTTTTTATAATACTTCTCGATGAGGTCGCTGCTGACCCTGTCAAGCTCGCTCTCGGGCAGTATCCTCAACATCTCCCAGCCGAGGTCGAGAGTTTCGTCTATCGAGCGATTCTCGTTCATACCCTGGCGCAGGAAGCGGTTCTCGAATTCCCTGCCGAATTTAAGATAGAGCTTGTCGGTCTCGGACAGCTCATCCTCGCCGATGACGGACGCGAGTGAAACGGCGTCCTGCACCTTGGCGTAGGCGGCGAAAAGCTGGTTTGCGAGGGCGGAGTGATCCTCCCTCGTGAAGCCCTCGCCGATGCCGTCCTTCATCAGCCTCGAAAGGCTGGGCAGCACACTGACCGGCGGATAGATGCCCTCGCCGTCAAGCGCACGGTCGAGGACTATCTGCCCCTCGGTGATATAGCCCGTAAGGTCGGGCACGGGGTGAGTAATATCGTCGTTGGGCATGGTGAGGATAGGTATCTGAGTGACCGAGCCCTCGCAGCCCTTTATCATGCCCGCCCGCTCATAGAGCGAGGCAAGGGTGGAGTAAAGGTAGCCCGGGTAGCCCTTCCTGCCCGGGATCTCGCCCTTGGAGGAGCTGAATTCACGCAGCGCCTCGCAGTAGGACGACATATCCGTCATAACGACGAGGATATGCATATTCTTCTCAAACGCCAGATATTCCGCAGCCGTTAGGGCGCAGAGGGGCGTTATCGTCCTCTCGATTATCGGGTCATCCGAGAGATTGAGGAACATCACGACCCTTGAGAGCACGCCCGACTCCTCAAATGAGCGGCGGAAGAAATCAGCGACGTCGTTCTTGACGCCCATTGCGGCGAAAACGACCGCGAAATTCTTCTCGGAGGCGCCCGTTATCTTTGCCTGGCGGACTATCTGCACCGCAAGCTCGTTATGCTTCATGCCGTAGCCCGAGAATATCGGCAGCTTCTGACCCCTGATGAGGGTCGAGAGGGCGTCTATCGACGATATGCCGGTGCATATGTAGTTCCTCGGGTATATCCTCGAGACGGGGTTTATCGCCGAGCCGTTGATGTCGGCGGTCTTCTCGGGGTATATCTCGCCGAAGCCGTCGATGGGTCTGCCCGTGCCGTCGAACACCCTGCCGAGCATCTCGCCCGAGAGCGCCAGCTCCATCGGCCTGCCCGTGGGCACGGTGGCGGTGTTGGTCAGCGAAAGCCCCTTGGTACCCTCAAAGACCTGCGCCACTACACGCTCGCCGTCGATCTTGATTATCCTGCCCCTGCGGCGTTCGCCGTTTGCGACGTTGAATTCAACGACCTCCTCGTAGCCTGCGTTCTTAACGCCGTCGAGCACCACGAGCGAGCCGGATATTTCGTTAAGTCCGATATATTCTTTAATCATAAATCAAAACCCTTTTTATTTTGCCGAAAGTGAGGCGATGACCGAATCGATCTCGGCAATATATTCGTCAAACATATCAAGCCTGTCGTTGGGGATGTCATACTTCATCTTGATCAGCTTCTCGAGCAGCCCCGATTTGGATATGCCGCCGACGGGCTTGCCCTCGGCTATGAGCGCCTTGCCCTTCTCATAGAGGTGAAGTATCGTTTTCATCATCAGGAACTGCTTCTCGAGCGGCACATAGGTGTCGTCCTGATGATAGGCGTTCTGCTGGAGGAAGCCGACCCTGACCACGCGGGCAACGTCGATAACGAGCCTCTGATCGTCGGGCAGCACGTCTGCGCCGATGAGCTTGACTATCTCCATTAGCTTGCTCTCCTCGTGGAGGAGTGAAAGCAGCTGCTGCCTGTATTCCATAAACGACATATCGACATTGTCGTTGTAGTAGTCGGCAAGGTCGGTGTCGTATTCGCTGTAGCTGTCAGTCCAGTTGATGGCGGGGTAATGCCTTGCGTAGGCGAGCGACTTGTCGAGCGCCCAGAACACACGGGTGAAGCGCTTTGTATTCTGAGTGACGGGTTCGGAGAAATCCGAGCCTTGCGGTGAGACTGCGCCTATGACCGTGACGGAGCCTTCGCTGCCGCCCAAGGTCTGCACCCTGCCCGCTCTCTCATAAAAAGCGGCGAGACGTGAGGGCAGATAGGCGGGGAAGCCCTCCTCGGCGGGCATTTCCTCAAGCCTGCCGGATATCTCTCTGAGCGCCTCTGCCCAGCGGGAAGTGGAGTCCGCCATCATTGCGACGGCGTAGCCCATATCTCTGTAATACTCCGCAAGGGTGATGCCCGTGTATATCGAAGCCTCTCTTGCCGCGACGGGCATATTGGAGGTGTTGGCTATGAGCACCGTCCTGTCGGTCAGCTTCCTGCCCGTCCTCGGGTCAATAAGCTCGCCGAATTCGTCGAGCACCTGAGTCATTTCATTGCCGCGCTCGCCGCAGCCGACATAGATGATTATATCCGCGTCGCACCACTTCGCGAGCTGGTGCTGAGTCATGGTCTTGCCCGTGCCGAAGCCGCCGGGGATAGCCGCCGTGCCGCCCTTGGCGACGGGGAGCAGGGTGTCAATGACCCTCTGACCCGTTATCAGCGGCACCGTGCAGGGCAGGCGCTTTGATATCGGGCGGGGAGTTCTTATCGGCCACTTGCTGCAAAGAGTGAGCGTGTGGACTTTACCGCTCTCATCGGTAAGCTCGATTATCTTTGAATTCACCGTGTAATGACCGCTCTCGGCGGCATAGGTGACCTTGCCGCTCACACCGGGCGGCACCATTACTTTATGGATTATCGACGGCGTTTCGGGGCAGGTGGCGTAGACCTCGCCCTCGCCGAGCGTGTCGCCGACCTTGGCGGTGACGGTGACATCCCAGAGCGTATCCGGGTCGATGCCGTCAGCCGTGCAACCCCTTGCGATGAATGAGCCGCTCTGCTCCGATATCTTACGCAGCGGGCGCTGAATGCCGTCGTATATATTTTTGATTATACCGGGTCCGAGCGTGACGGACATTGCGCTGCCCGTGCCAACCACCGGCTCGCCCGGCTTCAAACCCGTCGTGACCTCATAGACCTGGATGGTGGTCAGGTCGTCGTCTATCGAGATGACCTCGCCGACCAGCCTCTCATTGCCGACATAGACCATCTCCTGCATGGAGAAATCCTTTGAGGCAACGGTGACGACAGGGCCGTTTATACCGAAAATCGTGTTGGACATAATCCGCTCCTTTCCCCCTTACAGCCCCATGCTGATATACAGACCCGAGTTCTCCTCGAACCACTTGGTCTGCTGCTTCAGGCGGCTGTCGAGAGTATCGTCCACGAGCAGTGACTGCCCGTCACTGCGCCCTTTAAGCCCGCCGATGGCGATCGAAGCATCCTCTTTGACCTCTGCCGACGGGAATTCGGCGAGCAGAGCCGCTTGATACTTCATATCCTCCGGGCGCATGAGCAGCGTGAAGCTGCCGTCAAACTCGGCGGCTATACGCTTTGCGCTGCCGAGCAGGAACGCTTCATAATCCCCGCTCTCGGTGAATTTCTTCAGCCTCTCGGCAACGCCCGAGAGCACCTGCTGCTCGATCTCGCCCCTGCGGGCAAAGACCTGCTTGCGGTACTCGGCGGAGGTGTCGGAGATACGGCGACCCGCTTCGAGCTTCACACGGGCGGATCTGACCCGATAATATTCATCGGCCGATTTCTTGGCGGCAAGCTCCAACTGCCTCCTCTCCCCGGCAAGGATATCCCGGGTCTCGGCGTCGAGCTTCGCCTTCTTTTCATCGGCAACGTCGGTTATTGACTTTATAAATCCGTTTATCTTGCTTTGCTGGATCATTATCTCACCGCCTTAGATCTTAATTCCTATAGCTTCGTGGACATAGTGCATGACGTCGTCGGAGCATTTATCGTCCTTCGAGCCGGGCACGGTCACCACGAGCGGGCGGCTCCTGCCGAGCTTCAGCTCGTCAAGAGTCTGCCTGCAAGCCGAGGCAAGGCTCTCGGTGATAAGGATTATCCCGACCGTCTCATCCTCGATGCATTTCTTAATTTCGGCTTCAGCCTGCTCCGCCGTCTCGGCAAGCACGCCCTCAACTCCCGCGAGGCGCATACCCGTCAGGGCGTCGTGGCTGTCGCTTATCAGCATAAATCTCATGGCTTATTGGAGGGTCGGGAGGATCATCAGGAACGCGATGATGAAGCCGTAGATCGCGACCGCTTCGCCGAGGGCGACGAAGATCATTGCCTTACCGAAGGACTTGGGATCCTCTGCGACCGCGCCGATAGCCGCCGGTGCGCCGGAGGCAAGGGCGATACCTGCGCCGATAGCTGCAAGGCCGATAGCAAGCGCCGCGCCGATGAAGCTCAGACCCTGGGCGATGCCGCCGTCGGAATCGCCGCTGTCGTCCGCCTTGGCAGCTTCCGTATCGGTAACCACCGCGTCGGAGGGAGATGCAGCGACCTCGTTGTTATCCGCAAAGGCGACTGCCATGCAGGAGAAGCAGATGATGAGCGAAAGGGCGAGCACGAGCACATGCCTGCCGAAAGCCTTTTTGCCGCTGTGGGTCTTATCCATGCAGCGTATTGCGGCAACGACTGCGAGCACAAGGGCGAGAAGGGGGAGAATAACGCAAAGAGCAATAGTTAAAGCTGACATTTCAAAAATCTCCTTTATGTTTGATTATTTATCATCGCCGATTTTAACGGGATTGAAAGGAATTCCGTCGCCGTCGTAGAATCGGCTGAATATTTCGTAGAAGTTAAGTCTCAATACCTGAATGCCGACCAGCAGACCCTCAAGGGCAATGACAAAGATGTTGCCGAAGGTCATTATGATGACCGAGCCGACTCCGCTGCCGACTATGCCGGCGAGCGAGGAGAAGGTCATCATCATGCAGGCGTGGATAAGCACGAACGCGCCGACACGCAGGAAGCTCAGGGTATTGGACATATAGCTCAGTATGACTTCAAACAGCTCGAAGAAATTCTCGATAATGAAGTCCGAGACGCTCTCGTGCTCCGGCTTCCTGCCGTTCACAAGGCTGCCGAGCGGCTCTTTGAAGAAGATGAGCACTATCGGTATCAGTATGCCGCAGATCGCAAGCAGCTTTGTGTTCAGCCCGAGCTTCATAAACATATTGACCAGCAGCAGTATCAGCGAGGAATAGAGCGCGATGCCGCTCAGTCCGTTGTGGCTGAAGAGCGCCGAGCCGATATCCCTTTTTTTGATGCTTGAGGCGACGTTGAAGAGCATTGATATGATTATGACCGCAACGCCTATCACTATCGCGCCGATGATGAAATTCAGCGCCGAGGACATGATATCTATCGGCTTGCTTGCGAAGCCGATAGCGTGATAAAGCGGGTCGAGCAGCTCCTCGTTGCCGAACACGCTGCCGAAGATCGTGCCGAAGATCATGCCGCTGATGCCGCAGGGGATAAGGATCTTGCCGAGCCCCATTCCCTTTAGCTTATACATCAGGAATCCCACTATCGCAAGCACAAATCCCTGACCGAGATCGGCGAACATGATGCCGTAGAGCAGCGTATAAACGACCGCCACAAGCGGGGTCGGGTCGATCTCATTGTAGGACGGCACGCCGTATATCTCGGTGAAGAATTTGAACGCTCTTGTGAGCGGCGAATTCTTCATCTTGGTGGGCGGGGTCAGCTTCTTGACATCCTTGGGATGCGCCGCCTCGACCTCGACCTCCTCTATCTCCGAGAGCTGAGCCACAAGCTCCTTGCAGCGGCTCCTCGGCACCCAGCCGGCGAAGAAAAAGCTGCTGTGATACTTTGCGGCGTATTTCCTGATATCAAACAGGTCGCTCAGGGTCTTTATCTTTGAATAATAAAGCTCGAATTTCTCGATGTTATCCTCAAAGTAGATATCGTCGCTGTCGTCTATCTTCTTCTTGCTCTCCTCCATGAGGGCAAGCTCCTTACGCAGCTCCTCAAGGGTCTGCGCCGGGGTGCCGTTGAAGGTGGGCAGCCTCAGCCGCTCAAAGAAGAGAGAGGCATAGACTCTGTCCGCCTCGGCGGCCTTGGCAACGGGGGTGACATACATTCCCCAATAGCCAACGTCGTCGCTCGAGTCGGGGTAGAATATCGAGCCGATATCCTTATTGTATCGCTTCAGCTTCTCGAAGCCGTCAAAGGGCAGCCTGCCGAAACGGACTCTTATGTAATCGCAGTTAAAGGCGTCGTCAAGGTCGATATCAAGATGCTCAAAGTGCGAGAGCATCTCAATTGAACGCTTGGTCTCCTCTATCTTGGCATCCACAAGCCCGTCGTGATCCTTTATCGTCTTTATCGTCTCATAAAGCTCGTCGATCTTTCTGTTCGCCTCGTCGAGGTCGACGGAGTCGCAGTCCTTTGTGTACTTCGGGGTCTTGCCGAAGTGAGAGAATATCTCACGGATCTTCATAAGCGAAAACGAGTAAGGATTCTCCTCGCTGAGGTAGGAATAGCCCTCAGAATCGCCGATGAAGCCCGAGGCGTTCTCGGGCTGGAAGCAGCCGCTCTGGGCACACACCCGTATGACCCTGTCGAGACTCTCGTAGGGGCCGAGTATGGTCAGAAGCCTGATCCTTTCAACAGCCATTTGTTCACGCTCCTTATAGTAATGATGCTTTTATGTGTCACAAAAGTATGAGGTCAGCCATTATCTCGTCCTGGGGCAGCTTATAGGTGATGCCCTCGGCGATCTTTATCAGATTGTCGCATTCATCCTGAAACAGCCTCAGATATGAGGCGAGTACGATTATCGGGTCGGTCGAGAAATGCATATGGCGGATATCCTTGACCGCCGCCGCTTTCTCCTTAAAAAGCTCAAGGTCGTGCGTGCCGAACCGCGCTATCCTCGGCGCATAGCCCGAGGCGCTGAATTCCGTCAGCGCCTGATCGGCGGTCTTGGCGGTGATTATCCGCTCCCATGTCGCCGAATTCATCACGCAGCGGTAGCCCACAAGGGCGGTTCGCAGGCTCATCTCACTCATGCCGTAGTATTTCTTTGCCCTGTATACGGTCAGGAAATCCGTCAGCTCGATGCGGGTCTTGATGCTCTCCTCGAGCACCTTCGCCGTCTCCGCGCCGTAGGAATGCTTTATCTCCGCGAACGCCAGCTTGTATTTTATCTTGCTGAGCACTGTTTCGATAAGCGAGATGTCGAATTTCTCGCCCGCATTCTTCGGCAGGGCGGGCACGAGCTTCGCGTACTTTGTCTTTGACAGATACCTGCCCAGCTCTGCGGGGTCTTTGATCTTAAAGAGCTTCGCAAGGTCGAGCTTTGTGCCCGTTCTGAGCTCCGGCACACGCTTCAATATCATCTTCTCGGGCGTGCCGAGCGACAGGTTGATTATGTAATCGAGCACATAATCGTTCTCAAGGCCAAGCGCGATATAGCGATAGATATGGTTGCCCGCGTCGCTCTCGGAGCTGCACAGCTTCCTCGCCGTGCCGTAAAAAGCGCTCCTTACCGCGCCCTCAAAGACCGCTCTCGATATATCCCTGCGCCCCGCTGCGCCGTCAAAATAGGCGGCAAAATTGCTGTTGCCGCTCAGATACGACGCCGCCTCGCCGAGGCTCGACAGCCCCGTGAGCGCTTCATAATCCTTAACGGTCAGACGGCTTCCGTATTTCGCTCTGACTCTCGTCATGACCGCATTTGACGCTTTGTTATTGATCTCAGCCGCCTCCCTTCGATTTCTCGGAGGATATCAGTCAGTCCTCCAGCACACGGCTATATATCTGCCCTATCCACTGCTCGGTCTTCTCCGCCGCCGTGCGGTCAAACTCCGCAATGTTTTTCTTAGCTGCGGCCTGCGCCGCCTTTATCAGGCGCTCGGCGTTCTCATTCTCTCTTTTTTCGAGCGCGTCGAGGCGATCCTGCGCCAGCTTGATATGCTTTGCGTTTATCTCATCCTTGGCATTCTCGAGCGCCTTCCTCTCCTCGTCACGCTTCTTGAGCGAGTCGGAAACTATGGCTCTCTGCTTAGCGTCAAAGTCTATCAGATTCTTGATGACCTTGCCGAGATCGTCGGATTCAGCGCCGACGGCATTGTTTTTTGCCATGAAAACACCTTCCTTCTTATCCCGATATTATATTACTTTAATATTTCAAAATCAAGCGAAAAACGGTAACAAAACGGTTACGAATGTAACAGAAAGAAGCCGGAAAAGCAAAAGAGCGCACAAAAGTGCGCTCCCCTGTGCAGGATCGGTTATGCTCAGAAGTTCTCTCTGTTCTTCTTATTCTGCTGCTGATTCTGCTTCTTGTTCTGCTGCTGATTCTGCTGATTCTGCTGGTTCTGCTGCTGATTCTGCTGCTGATTATTCTTTTCCATGTTTTGTATCCTTTCTCCCACCGCTCGGGCGGAATTGCTTTGGGCTGCTGCCCGATGATAGTATGCCACGTTTTGCCCGTCTTACTTATTGACAAAAATTTTTTCTGATGATAAAATATCTTTAACAAATGATATCTCCGTGGGACGGATATATTAATGTATAAAAATTAACAATGAAAAGGGACGGAATAATGATAGTCAGAAATTCTTTCGGCGTTACCGCCGACGGCAGGCAGGTCGATATATTCACTCTCAGGAATTCGAGCGAAACGTCGGTGGATATCATCACCTACGGCGCCACGATAAACAGCATCCTTGTGCCCGACAGGGACGGCAAATTCGCAGATGTGCTCGTCGGCTTCGACGCGGTCGAGGGGCACGAGAAATACTCCGATTATGAGGGCATGACCGTCGGCAGATACGCAAACCGCATCGCAAACGGCAGCTTCACAATAGACGGCGTTAAATATGAGGTCGAGAAAAATGAAAACGGCGTCACCTGCCTCCACGGCGGCGCCGAGCTTTCGCACGCCGTATGGAAGCCTCTCATCGCCGACGACAACTGCCTCGAAATGAGCTATCACAGCCCCGACGGCGCTATGGGCTTCCCCGGCAACGTCGATTTCAAGGTGACCTTCACCCTCTTTGAGGATAACTCGCTGAAGATAGATTATTACGCCGTCAGCGATAAAAAGACGGTCATAAATATGACAAATCACGCTTATTTCAACCTTGCGGGCGAGGGCGATATCCTCGGCCACGAGCTGATGATAAACGCCGACGCCTTCACCCCGACCGACGAGCGCAGCATCCCGACCGGCGAGATACGCCCCGTCGAGGGCACGGCCTTTGATTTCAGGCAGCCGAAGCTCATCGGCAGGGATATAGCTCAGGACGACCCGCAGCTCATCAAGGACAGGGGCTATGACCACAACTTCTGCCTGAGCGAGGGAGACGGCCCCGCGGCGGCGGCATACGACCCGTCGAGCGGCAGGCAGCTTGAGGTGTTCACCGACCTTTGCGGCGTTCAGCTCTACACGGGCAACTTCCTTGACGGCACAAAGCCCGGCAAGCAGGGCAAGCCGCTGATAAAGCACGCAGGCTTCTGCCTCGAGACTCAGTTCTACCCCAACACTCCGAATATGCCCGAATTCCCGCAGTGCACCGTCGACGCGGGAGAGAGCTTCAGGAGCACCACGGTGTTCAAATTCTCGGTCAGAAAGTGAGTTTGTAACAAATTATTTTTTCCTCATTCACAGAATTGTTAAAAAATAGTGTATAATTTAAGATGTAACCTCGATTCCGAGACCTCGGAGTCAAAAATGCGAGGAGGGTCACTATGGCAGCGGAAAAAATTCTCGTCGTTGACGATGACAACAACATTTGCGAATTACTTCGCCTTTATCTTGAAAAAGAGGGCTACGAGGTAACGATAGCTCATAACGGAGCGGACGCGGTCAAGCTCTTCCAGGAGATATCGCCCAACCTCATGCTGCTCGATATCATGCTTCCCGTGCTCGACGGCTGGCAGGTCTGCCGCGAGGTCAGGAAGTTCTCCGACAAGCCGATAATCATGCTCACCGCCAAGGGCGAGACCTTTGATAAGGTGCTCGGCTTTGAGCTGGGCGCGGACGACTATGTTGTCAAGCCCTTTGACGCCAAGGAAGTTATGGCGAGGGTCAAGGCAGTCCTGCGCCGCAGCGGCGCGGGCGCGGACACGGCGGTCAAGGAGGTCCACTATGACAAGCTCACCATCAACCTGACGAATTACGAGCTGATAGTTGACGGCAAGCGTATAGACACCCCGCCCAAAGAGCTGGAGCTCATCTATCACCTTGCAAGCAACCCCAACAGGGTCTTTACCCGCGATCAGCTCCTTGACGAGGTCTGGGGCTTCGATTACTACGGCGATTCGAGGACGGTCGACGTCCATGTCAAGCGCCTTAGAGCGAAGCTCGAGGGAGTCTCCGACAAATGGGAGCTCAAGACCGTTTGGAGCGTCGGCTACAAGTTTGCGACCAAGGACTGAGTCGGTTAGTAGGTGTTACCGTGTCAAGTAAAAAGAGAAGATATTCCGGTCTTTTCCGCAAATATTTTGTAATAACGATTTCAATAATTCTTGCAAGCTTCGTCTTTATCGGCGGAGCTCTGCTTCTTTTAGTGTCAAAGCTCTGGATGGATGAGAAGCTCGAGCTGCTCTCTGAGAACACCGTCAATGTTGCCGACAACGCAAGGGACGTGCTCCAATCCGACTACCTCGGTCAGAGCGGCAGAGCCTCGGTCATACTTATCTGCAACACCCTGCTCCAGACCTCCAACGCCGTCAACGCCGACATCTTTATCACCGGTCTCGACGGCCACGTTGCCTATTGCAAGGACGTGCTGCAATCCGACATGGCGCTCTACACAGGCAACTGCATCGTGCATAATAAGTATCAGATTCCCGATGATATATTAAAGAGCGTGCTCAGCGGTCAGAAGTATTCGACGGCGGGCGACATGAACGGTATGCTCGGCGATATCCACTTCATCGTCGGCGTCCCCCTGCAGGTGGACGGCCAGACCGTCGGCGCGGTGTTCTCCACTCAGCCGATAGTCAACGGACTCACCCCCTATATCGCCGCCATATTCAAGATGTTCTTTATCGCTTCGCTCTTTGCATTCACTATAGCCTTTATCTGCGTCTACTTCGTCTCCTACCGCCTGACAAAACCCCTGCGCGAGATGTCCGCCGCAACAACTCAGTATGCGAACGGCGACTTCTCAAAGAGGATAACCGTCAAGCGCTCCAAGCTCTTCGGCGAGAGCGAGATAGACGAGCTGGCGGACGCCTTCAACACAATGGCTCAGGCGCTGGCGACGCTCGAAATGTCACGCCGCAGCTTCGTTGCGAACGTGTCGCATGAGTTAAAGACCCCGATGACCACGATAGGCGGCTTCATCGACGGCATCCTCGACGGCACGATCTCCCCCGACAAGCAGAGCCACTATCTGCAAATAGTCTCCGACGAAGTCAAGCGCCTCTCAAGGCTCGTGACGGGTATGCTCAATATGAGCAAGCTGGAGGCGGGTGAGCTTGACTTAAAGCCCGTCAAATTCGATATCTCCGAGATGATATTCCAGACCCTGCTCGGGTTTGAGCAGCTCATTGACAACAAGCATATCGAGATAAGAGGGCTCGACACCCTGCAGAGCAACGAGGTCGTCGCCGACCGCGACATGATAAATCAGGTCGTGTATAACCTTATCGACAATGCGGTCAAATTCACTCAGGACGGCGGCTATATCGAGGTCTCGTCAAAATCCGACGCCGAGAAGGTCATAGTCAAGATCCGCAACAGCGGCCGCGGCATTCCGAGTGAGGAGATAGACAAGATATTCGAGCGCTTCTACAAGGTCGACAAATCCCGCAGCTACGACGTCAAGGGCGCGGGCATGGGGCTTTACCTCGTCAAGACGATGGTCGAGCTGCACGGCGGCCAGATAACGGCAAGAAGCGTGCCCGGCGAATTCGCCGAATTTATATTCACTTTGCCCCTCAATTAACAAAATAAACCAACTTTTTTGAAATTTAATTAACCGGTCGTTCAAACTGAATTAACAACCGAGAGTTAAACTTAATATAGTAATCAGGCGATCGCCGGCAAATGTGCCTGCCGGACGGTCGCTCAACAGGAGGCAATATTATGAGTGACGATTATTCAAAAGACTTCGAGCAAAATGAAGAAAATGAGAAAAGCGAACTGAACGAGCAGCAGGCTCAGGCAAACGAAGCATCGACTCCCGCCGAGGACGACGCCCCCCAGGTGGAGGCGGAGAGAGTCGAGCCGCAGCAACAGCAGCACGGCGGCTATAACGCCGGTCAGCCGAATTACGGCTACAATCAGCAGCAGTATCAGTACGGCTATCAGCAGCAGCAACAGCAGCCGCCCTATCAACAGTATCAGCAGCCTTATCAGCAGTATCAGCCGCCGAAGGCTCCTCTCCAAACCCCCAAGGGCAAGAGGGGCATCAAGGTGTTCATCGCCTGTGTGGCTCTCGTGGTCGTATTCGCCATGGTGGCGGGCGTTGCGTCGGTGGTCAAGATCGCGAAGCGCGGCCACGGCTATGACAGCGATTCGGACTCCAAAACCAAGATCTCGGCCGAAAAAGACAACAGCGACGCGGACGCAAAGCTCAACATCAACGCTTCCCCCGTCAGCCCGACCGAGACAAATATCGAAGGTGCTCTGACCCCGACTCAGATCTATGCAAAGCTCGAGGCGAGCAACGTCGGCATAGTCGTTTATTCGAGCAAGTCGAATTCGGCAGCGGGCGAAGGCTCGGGCATCATCATGGGCGAGGACAGCAGCGGCACCTACACCTATATCATCACCTGCGCCCACGTTATCAGTGACTCAGGCGTTAAAGTCAAGGTGCAGACCCATGACGGCGAGACCTACGACGCGGATGTCGTCGGCTTCGACAAGAGGACGGATATCGGCGTGCTCAGGATAAAGGTCACGGGCCTCAAGGCTGCCGAATTCGGCGACTCCGACGCATTGCTCGTCGGCGACCCGGTATACGCCATAGGCAACCCCGGCGGCGTTGAATTCTTCGGCTCCTTCACCGAGGGCAGCGTCTCCGCGATCCACAGACCCGTCAGCAGCGAGATAGGCTACACGATGAAGTGCATTCAGCACTCCGCAGCCATCAACCCCGGCAACTCCGGCGGTATGCTCGTCAATCAATACGGTCAGGTCATCGGCATCAACTCCCAGAAGATCGCCAGCACCGAATATGAGGGCATGGGCTTTGCTATCCCCATCACCTCGGCTAAAGAGATCATCGAGGATCTTATCGCCTACAGCTATGTGCCCAACAGACCCATGCTCGGCATCACCTACTACCCCGTCAGCGCAAGCGCGCAGTATAATATGATAGCTCAGATCAAAGGGCTGCCCGCAGGCACGCTAATCATCAATGAGATATCCTCCTCAAGCTCCCTCGCCAATACTCAGGCGCAGCAGTACGACATGATAATCGCCGTCGACGGCAAGGAGCTGACGAAGTCGGATATCCTGCTTGAGAAGATAGACAACGGCAAGGTCGGCGATAAATTGACCCTCACTCTCTGCAGAGTACGTAGCGACTACTCGACAGAAACCTTTGACGTCGAGGCTACCCTCGTCGAGGACAAGACAGGCTCGGCCGCCGAAACCACCACGACCCCGACGCAGTATGTGAATCCGTTCGAGTATTTCGGCTATTGACGCAAAAAATATCGGCATCGCTTGCCAATCACAATTAAAAAATCAGTTTTTATCCCGCAGCGCAGTGATATAATCCCCATAGAGTAGACACCTGAAAAGCAAAAGGATCAAGTCTACACTATGGGGGTTATTTATGTCAAGGGGAAGGAACAAGAAGTACAGCAAAGAACTGAAGCTTAATGGCTAACGGAATATATGCAGGGCACTGTGCGTGACAGCACCTTGAAAAGTTATATATATATACCCATATTACCGACAATATGCAGCGCTCCGCTGCCGACAAAATCGAACGGGGTTTCGGCAGAAATGAGGGCACTTTGGGCGGGGACGGACAGACACCCGACAGAGTTCCCGAAACGCCCGTAAGAGCGAAATTTGAGCCGAAACAGCCGAAGATACGCCGTCCCGGGACGGGGTGCATATTTAGAATCAGCGAAAAGAAATGGGAAGGGAGTTATTCTCCGAAATTGCCAAACGGCAAACGCAAAAAGTTTAATATCTACGCCGACACAAGAGAAGAATGCGAGGAAAGGCTTGCCGAGATGATTAAACAAAAGAATGCGGAAATTGCGGCTGAGAAAGAACGGCTCAAGGCTGGACAGACGGCGTAAGGCGGATACAACATTGCCACGGAAAAATCCGTGGCGGTTGCTCGTTTGACTTTTCAAATTCTGCGCCGCTGTAAACAAAGAAAAGGAAATTTTCAGTCCACATTTGATTATGTGGTCGGGAGAACATGATTTCTCAAAAAGTGGCGGAGAAACACCTAAATAAACATAAAAAATGACCGAAAGTGGAGAATAAACTCTGCTTTCGGTCAAAATTTTGGTCCGAGTGACAGGGATCGAACCTGCGGCCTGGTGGTCCCAAAGGAACCTATAAGGGCACTTTCCGCTAAAAATAGCTTTTTCCGCCCCTTTCCGCTCGGAAAACCGCGCTCTTCGGCACTCTTATCTCCACTGTTTACGAGTGCTCCGAAACGGTAGGTGGTCTGTTATGTGGTCAGCAGGATTTTTTTTGCAGAATAATACACACTACACGCCTCTCGTTATCACGCGAGAGGCGATTGCTTTTGTGCGGTTGTTATAACTCTGAACAACCCCTGATTCAAGTCAAAATTTGCACCGCAGTAGACAAAGAAAAAGAGAGTGGAACTATAGATTATTCCGAAAGGTATTCTAATTCGTTCAGGATATCTAAAAGATATTGATCCTTAAAATGACCGTCAGAATAATATGTGATTTTTCTGAAAATATTTGCAGTCCCAATTATCATAACACCAATAATTATAAGTGCGAAAAGTTGATCAAAAATAACATCAGTACTTTCGCTTTTGAAAATTAAGGCAGAAATGAATGCACCCAAAGGTACACCCACAAGCATATCAAAAACCTTGTTGCTGACGGACTTATAGTTTTTACTATGCAGAGACAGTTGTTTTTCACATTCGCTCTTCAAGATTTGGCGTTGTTCTTTTGTAACAATACCATGCGCTTCTAGAGTGTTTTTAATGCTTTCTATATACTTGTCTAAATTAGTGCTTGTTTCTTTCAATTCTTTTTTGCGCTCAGAATGGTTATACATTTTTTCACCAAAAAACTCGCTAATAAATTCCAGAGCAAATGTACAACAAACTGGTATTATCCAGAAAAACTTATCAGGGAAAACAACAAATAAAATTAAGTATGCCAACAAACAAAATATCATTCCAATTAACATTAACCAATAACTGGCTTTAAACAGCTTCTTCATATCTGCAAATGTCCGATATTTTTTGGGAGGATTGTTTGAACATTGCTCGTAAACATCTCTTCTAATCTCCCAGTAACGATAAGTTGCCATTTTTAACCTCCGTATTAACTTTAGATTTTTCTTACTTGAGTATACCACAGGCAATGCGAAAAAGCAATTAAGGCATCATAAAAATTATGAAATCTCAGCATTTCTGATGAATACAGTTGATTTTTAGGGCAAAGCATGGTATACTGAATCCTGATAACACAATCTACTATTTATGAGGTGTATTACAATGGCCGCAAGCTACAAAAAACTGTTCAAACTTTTGATCGACCGCAACATGAAAAAGAAAGAGCTTGCCGAAAAAGCCGGCATCAGCATCGCAACCATTACAAAAATGGGCAAAGACGGCGCTGTAGTATCGAGTGACGTCCTCGTAAAGATCTGTACCGCGCTTGAGTGTACTATGGACGATATAGTTGAGATTGTACCGGATAACAAGTAATTGGAGATTATTTTATGAGTCGTTGTTTATATAATAGCAGTTTCACGGATTTTCTTAATACAGATGATAATACGATATTTGGTGTATTATGCGATAGATATCACGGCGAAGCTCTTACAACTACAAGAGAAGCGTGGAAATCAGAGATTTCCATTATGAAAGATATCCTTGTTAGATTTGCAAACAAAGATGGACAAATCATCTTCGAATACGATATCCCCCGTCTTGGCAAGAGAGTCGATGTGGTATTGCTTTTCGAAGGAATTGTTTTTTGCGTAGAGTTCAAAGTTGGGGAGTCCAGAATATTGGAGTCAGACATAGACCAGGTGCTTGACTATGCCCTTGATCTGAAAAACTTTCACAAGTTTAGCGAAGATAGAATCATTGCCCCCATTCTTGTTGCAACAAATTACCGTAATTCTTCTACCAACATTCAAATGTCGGTTTATGACGATAGAGTGGTCAATCCTCTTGTTTCGGGGAAAGCAGGAGTTTCACATTTAATTTCGGAAGTGTTGAGATGCTTTCCTAACGAAACGTCAGTTAATCCCAACTGGATTATCAGCCCCTATGCACCTACTCCGACAATTATTGAAGCAGCAAAAACACTGTATGAAAACCACTCTGTTGAAAACATTACCCGGCATGAAGCGGATAAAGTTTCTACGGATAAAACAATTGAATACATTTTAGATGTTATTCAACGTAGCAAGTTAAATCAGGAAAAGAGCATTTGCTTTGTAACCGGCGTTCCCGGTGCGGGAAAAACGCTGGTTGGGCTTGACGTAGCGATAAAACAGACATATCAAGGACAGAGCGAACCGGTTAAAAATGAGGGAGCTGTTTATCTATCCGGTAATGGACCGCTTGTTGCTGTGCTAACTGAAGCTCTTGCGCAAGATAACCATAAAAAATGCAAAGCCAAAGGTGAGAAGAAGAAAATGACCGATTCTCGCCGCGAAGTCGCGAAATCAATACAGATGATCCACCGCTATCGTGATAATATGCTTGCAAAAATCAAGAATCCGGTTGAAAACGGAGTTCTTGAAATTGATCCGACGAAAGCGGTAAAAATGGAAAGCGCCGGATTCGGCGAAGTTGAGCACGTCGCTATTTTCGATGAAGCGCAACGTTCTTGGACGCATAAAAGACTTGCCGACTACTTAAAGAGGGGCGGAACATACGGTAACAAATTGAAAGTTCCAAATTTTCCTTTGTCAGAAGCTGCTTTTTTGATTTGGTCGCTTGACCAACGCGAAGACTGGGCAACCATTATTTGTCTTGTCGGTGGCGGTCAAGAGATAAATACCGGAGAAGCGGGCATATCTGAATGGATTAAGGCTTTGAATGAGCAATTCCCGCATTGGAATGTTTACATATCTCCCAAATTAACTGAGCCTGAGTATGCCGAAGGTAAAGTTAACGAGTTGTTGAAAAACAATTGTAATGTAACCTATTCTGAAAGTTTGCATTTGGGTGTTTCTTTGCGTTCTTACAGAGCCGAAAAACTTTCTGCATTTGTTCACGCGTTGTTGTCCTTTGGTGAGAATGCCTCCGCGTTATATAACGAAATCAAAGACAAGTATCCGATTGTTTTGACAAGAGATATGGCAAAGGCAAGAAAATGGCTCCACGATAAAGTTCGCGGAACAGAACGTACCGGTGTTTTGGTAACAAAAGAATCTGCAAGATTTAAGCCTTTGGCGATACATATTTTGCCGTCAGGCGACGAAAATGCTGTTCATTGGTTCCTCGATGATAAATCTGATGTAAGGTCTTCGAATTATCTTGAAGATGCTGCTACGGAAATTCAAGTCCAGGGATTGGAACTTGATTATACTTGTCTTCTTTGGGATGCTGATATGCGATATGAAAACGACGAATGGCGTTTTTACAGGTTCAACGGTCAGACAAAATGGGTTGAACAAACGGGAGGCACTGAGAGCAAACAAGAGTTAATGAAGTATATGCTGAATGCTTATCGTGTCTTGCTTACCCGGGCAAGAGCGGGCATGGTAATCTGTGTTCCTGAAGGTAATCCCAACAAAAACGTCAGCGGTTTCTGGGAAGATAGTACACGTTTACCTGAATACTATGATGGTACGTATCAGTACTTAAAAAGTTTAGGAATTGAAGAGATATGAACATAACCGAAGTAGTAGCTGCCCTGATATGGGACAAGGATAAATTTATGATTTGCCAACGATCTGCGCACAAAGCGAGAGGCCTCCTATGGGAGTTTGTCGGCGGTAAAGTTGAATCAGGAGAGACTAAGGAGCAAGCACTCATTCGTGAATGCAAGGAAGAACTTGCAGTAACGCTGTCTGTTGGAGATGTTTTTATGGACGTAGTACACGAATATCCTGACTTGACGGTACATCTGACACTGTTCAATGCTACCATTACCACTGGTGTTCCACAGAAGTTGGAGCACAACGACATCAAATGGATCATGCCGAGCGAGATTCCGAATTACGAGTTCTGCCCTGCAGATGAGGCAATATTGAAGGCAATAAAATATTTAACCCCAATATGTGTTAAATAATTACGCGAATGATACGGGAGTAATATTATGATTGAAAAAATCAAAGGAATCACCATCCAAGGAAGATGTTTTTCCAATAGTACTACACTTGCGTTGTATCCTAATCCAAACGACAGAATATCAGTCATATACGGAAAAAACGGAAGTGGTAAAAGTACTATTTCGACGGGTTTTCATAACCTTACATCGGAATATCCTGTATTCGATATAGACCTCAAACTTTTGGATAATGCTAACTCCGAGCTTAATTCAGAGGATTATAAAAACAATGTTTTTGTGTTCAACGAGCAGTATATTGACAAAAACGTAAAGATTGACGATGACGGATTAGGCACAATTATCCTCTTTGGGGGACAAGTTGATCTGCAAGCGGAAATTGATAAACATACCGTGCTTGAAACACAAAGAAAAAGTGAGTGGGAGAATGCACAAGAAAAGTTAACGAATTATCAAGTCAAAAACAATCCTTTATCCCCCGAATATCATCTTGACAAGATCCGAGCGATGCTAAAGAAGCCGGGCGGATGGTCGGAAACCGATTCAAAAATTAAGGGCAACAAGTCGAATTCTGCGGTGAAAGATGATGTGCTTTTTGAAATCTGCAGATTAAAGCCTTCTGACACAATTGATAATTTGAAAAAGCAATTCGAAGAAAAGAAAGATTTGCTCGATAAAATTTCCGATTCCTCTCTTTCCTTTTCTCCACTTCCTCATGATCGAATACATATTGAAGATGATTTAGAGGAAATAATATGCAATTTGCTTTCACAAACTATTGAGAAGCCTGTTTTAACCGAGCGCGAAAAGCTGATTTTAGCTGCAATTCAAGGTGGACGACAGCATATGGTTGAAGCATCTAAAGATAGTTTTGCTAACGAATCAACAACATATTGTCCCTATTGTTATCAACCCGTTCAATCGCAATACAAGCATGAGTTACTTGCAAGTATAAATCGAGTTCTTAATAAAAATGTCGAAAATCATAAGTCAGAGCTTGCGGCAATATCATTTCCTTGGATGGAAGATAATTATTCCCAATATGAGAGTTTAGATTCAGTATTGGTTAAAGAAATTAACTCTCAAAAGGAAAAATGCCTTACGCTGATTGATGCATACAAAGAGAAAATTAAGCAAAAGATAGGAAATATATATACTCCGATCTTAATTACCCCTAATGGTTTAAAGGCAGAAATTACAACCTTTAATGCTTTGTTAGTAAAGCTGAAAGAAAAAATTGCTGAATTCAATAATGCAATTTCAAGGCGCAAGAAAATTATCGTAGAACTTACTACCATAAACAAAGAGATTGCGCACTTTGATGTGCTTGATTTATATCGCAGTTACACTAAACAAGACAAAGACAAAAAAACACAAGAACAAAAAGTCAACAAAGCACATCAAGATTATCAAACAGAATCTCAAACCTTGCGGGATTTAAAGTTAAAAAAATCCAATATCGGGTTGGCAATCTCTAATATCAACAATGCTTTGGAGTATGTGTTCTTTTCCCAGAATAGACTTTCTATTGAATTGCGAAATGATAAATATTATTTGAAATCCAATGGAAAAGATGTTCTTCCAAAGAATGTTTCTCTTGGTGAAAGAAATATTGTGGCCTTGTGCTATTTCTTTACACAAATGATGTCAAATCAAGAAATCAGCAAATTGTATCAAAGTGAAGCACTTGTCGTTATAGACGATCCGGTTTCCAGCTTTGATTTCGAAAACAGAGTCGGAATCTTATCATATATTCGATATCAAGTTGATTGCCTTATAAAAGGAAATCAACAAAGCAAAATTTTGATTCTGACTCATGATTTAACAACTGCATTTGATTTGCGTAAGGCAATGGATGAAGTGGCCAGCTCTACCAAGGGAATAGCTCAAATCAAACAAACAAGTTCCATATTACAGGAACTCAAAAACAATCAATTGGTATTATTTAAACGAGAGCGTAATGAGTACGAACAACTGTTGCAAACTATATACAAATATGCTAATGGCGAAATAACAGATTGTGACGTAACCATTGGAAACGTAATGCGGCGTGCTTTAGAAGCTTTTTCAACCTTTAACTATAGGAAAGGCATTGAGGATGTTTCTTGCGATAAAAATGTGCTGAGTGTACTCGGAGATCGTTCGATATATTTCAACAATTTAATGTATCGCTTGGTTTTGCACGGAGAAAGTCATTATGCGGAACGAGTTTATAGTTTGCGTGACGATACCAACTTTTATAAATTTGTTTCAGATAATGAGAAAAAAAGAACTGCCAAAGATATATTATGTTTTATGTTCTTATTGAATTCCGCCCATATTCAAGCGTATCTACAAACAATATCGAATGCAATTGAAAACATAAAGAAATGGTGCAGTCAAATAAAAGATAATTCTTCGTTTTCAGTAAAAATAATGCCGTCTTCGAAAAAAGAAAAATTCGGTTGTACGCTTTTCCGATATCCGCTGGCAAAGGAAATGATATTGATGATAGTGTTCCGTACACGGAATACTATACTGATGACCCAAATTGCGATTTTGCATTAAAAGTAATCGGAGATAGTATGGAACCTAATATTCCGAATGAAAGTATCGTTCTCATTAAGAAATGCGACAGTATCGATCTGGGAGAGATTGGGGCGTTTTACTATGACGGAGAAGTATATTGTAAACGATTGCTATATAAAGATGGAAACTCTTATTTGGAATCAATCAATACGAAATATTCTCCTATTAGGATACTTCCAGAAAATACATTGAAAGTGTATGGAAAAATCATAGGTGTAGAAAAATGACCAAAGAACTAATGCGCGATCTGATCTTTCTTGCAAGAAAATTGGAGACGGCGACAAATGGAGATTTACAAGTGCCCCAGGATTTGCTGGATATGTTAATTGCCAACAAAGATGGTTGCGTTGATATGGCAGCGAATATGATTGGCGTTCGCATGCAGATCATTGTATTTGATAATGAGAGTACATATAGGACAATGTTCAACCCTGAAATTATCAAAAAGTCAGGACCGTATGATACCGAGGCAAGTGTCTTCTTTTTCTCGGCAGCCCTCGTAAATGCAAGCGCCATCAGACCATCAAAATACAATGGCAAACCGCCGAATTTCCAACTCGCATTAAAATCCTTATCGGTTGGATTGCACAGATCATTCAGCATGAAATCGATCATTGCAATGGCGTGCTGATTTAGGAGGGGGTTAATATTAGTTCGTTATTTATTGCGGGTAATGGTTTTGATATTGCTCATGGTATTCAAACAAAATATAGTGATTTTAGATCATTCATTATTAAAATGTTTCCTGAGGCTTTGAATCTTCGTGATGAGGTAGTGTATTTAGAAGATTTTGAAGATATTGATCCGAATGAATTTGCAGCAGAGACCTTATTAAACTCAATGGATAAAGCTGCTGGTGAGGATTGGTGTAATTTTGAAGAGGCCCTCGCCCATATTAACTTTGATAATAAATTTCCTATGCCCAATCACAAAGAAGATGAAACTGACGAAGAAGATCAAGAGTTAATGCAAGAATATCTTTTATACATGGATATGCTTACGAGCGGCTTTATCAATTGTTCGAAAATATGGCAAGACTTTTTTAGGATGTGGATAAAAAATATACAACAAAGAATCGATGGCTCTGAATTTATGCCAAAGAAAACATTAATTGAATTATTTAGTGATCGCAATATGCATTTTTTTACTTTTAATTACACCAAAACTTTGCAAAAACTATATGGCATCAAAAAAGTAATTCACATTCATAATCGAGTTGGTCAAAAACTTATTTTTGGGCATGAAAAAGATGCCGAGATAGGGCTTTATCAGAATTTAAATTTTGATGACGGTCCTTGCATAAGCTCTTCATTTTTAGATGAAATGATACTGTCTTTTAGAAAAGATACAGTCTCTCCATTGAAGAAGTATAATGATTTTTTTAAAAAATTAAATTACACTATCGATGAAGTATATTCATATGGATTTAGTTACGGCAAAGTTGATAGTGTATATATTAAAAAAATAATTTCGAGCATATCTCCAAATGCCACTTGGTATTTTACAGAGTTTGAATCAGATGATTCGGCTGCCTTACGAATTAAAAAAATTAAATTGCGAAAATATGGTTTTAAAGGCACCTTTGATATTTTTAAGGGCTAAAAAATGAAAATTTTCTCTGGACTTTCGCAAACCTTTGTGGTATATGTTTGTACTGCAAAAGAGGTGCGGATATGGCACAGATGAGTTTAGAAGAATTGTACCGAGGAGAAAGTGCGGGAGAAAAGTACGGCATTATGGGAGAAGTGATGAAAGACTTCCTCCAAAATGGGCGTCCGT
>FR888178.1 GCA_000431775.1 Clostridium sp. CAG:413
CCGCGGAGCGGTTATTTCACATTTTGTGCACGCAAAATATTTCTCTTGGCAAACTCTTCTGTTTAAGCTATAATGAGATTTGAAAGGCGGTGTTGATATGGCTGATTCCAAGCTGCGAGACATGTCGACCGAGTTTGCGGTTAAAGTAATAAAAGTGTGTGATTCTGTTAAAGGCCATTATTCTCTTGTTAATCAATTAGAGCGTTCGGCGACATTGATCGGCGCAAACATCCGAGAAGCCGCATATGCACATGGGAAAGCGGAT
Organism: Clostridium sp. CAG:413; assembly: GCA_000431775.1. Taxonomy (GTDB): domain Bacteria; phylum Bacillota; class Clostridia; order Oscillospirales; family Acutalibacteraceae; genus CAG-177. The sequence goes on from FR888178.1 coordinate 266, forward strand.
TTCATTGCAAAACTTCAAATATCCCTGAAAGAATGTTATGAAACCGAATATTGGATCGAATTATTTTCCAAAGCTGAACTGCTTGATGCCGATACGGCAAAAGAGCTTTTAAATCTTTGCGGAACACTTCGCAGAATCCTTATTGCCTCCGTCAACACAGCCAAAACCAACAAAAATGATCCTACAACAGAAAATTAACGCGCTCTCAACCGCCGGTTGAGGCGGAATTCAACCGACCGTTTAGTTGAACAACCATCGGATAATTGACTGCCGCCGTTTTGCGGTGATACAATCAAGTCGCCAAAACGAAAGGAGGCAGTTAATTTGTTTAACAGCAAAAAAGAATTGACAAGCACGGAGGTGTCCTCGATGAAGATCGGCAGCAATATTGCCGCATTGAGAAAGGAAAAAGGAATAACGCAGGAGGAGCTTGCAAATGCCCTCGGCGTGTCGGCTCAGGCGGTCTCGAAATGGGAGAATAACAGCTCCTGCCCCGACGTTTCGCTGCTCACGGTTATTGCGGATTATTTCGGAGTCACGGTCGATGCGCTCCTGCGCTCGGGCGCGGAGGAGATAACGCGCGCTGACCCGCCCTCGACCGATAGTAATGTTGCTGCGGTGCGCGGAGGCAAGCGGAATGTCCGCATAAAGGTCACACAGCCGAACGGCAAGGAAACAAATGTAAAAGTACCGTTCGGAGTCGTGAAAATGGGGCTGCGGGTCGGCAATGTGTTCGGCCTGCAAAGGGATGTCGCGGATAAGATCGGCGCCCTGCTCGACGACCCCGCAGCGGCGGCGGATATCCTCAGTGTTGACGGCGAAAACGGCGAGCACGTCACAATAAGCATCGAATAAGGATCTTGAATCCCGCGTTTTAAAGGCTCCCTTTACACAGGGGAGGCAAGTGCAATTTTTTGGCGCATATTTTGTGGGACGGCGTCCTCGACGTCCCACAAAATAATCACAATGTGGAATTATCATCGTATGGGCGAACTGTGTTCGCCCGCCTAAATTTGCACATTGCCGCAGCATTAAACTGTTGCTCGCCTCTTAGGCTCACTCCTGAGGGAGTATTGCCGAAAAAAGCATTCCGCCTGCGGCACACCTCATCTGTCTCGCTCTGCTCGACACCTTCTCCTCAAGGAGAAGGCGAATGAGGCTGTCAACTCAGCAATTTTTAATCGCCGGACTCTTATCCGACAACAAAAAAACGGCGGGGATGACCGCCGTTGATTTTTGCTTTACTTTTTATACTCAAATGTCTGCTCTTTTTCGAGGGCTTTGAGGTAGCGGCGGCATTCTGCCTTGGCTTTCTCGAGGTCGAGGTCGAGATAGTTGCCGCATTCCTTTCTTGACGCGCCGAAAACTTTGCCCTCATAGGCGATGATGTCGGCGAGAATTCGCTTTGTCACGGCGAGCACGCGGGCGTTGTCGGCGTTGCGTACCAGCAGATAGAAGCCCGTGCGGCAGCCCATCGGCCCGAAGTATATCACGTCGCCGCCGATCTCTGAATTTCTCACGAAGGTCGCAAACATATGCTCCACGGTGTGCGCCGTGGTCGTATCCATATAATCGCCCGAATTCGGCACCCTCGTCCTCATATCATAGGTCGTGATGTCGCCGTCAATGCGCGAAACATATATGCCCTCGGTCAGCAGGTCGTGATCGACGGTGAAGCTCGTTATCCTGTCCATAAAGCACTCCTCTGTTATTTTTGTCAGCCACAAGTATACACCACGGCGGGCGAATTTTCAACCCCCGGGCGGCATTCGGATACATAAAAACGCCTATATATGTTAATAGTTACTAAAAAGAAAAGTAAAAAAGCTATCAGTTTTTTCTAAAAACATATAGCAATTTGCAGAATTATCTGATATAATCATCAGTGGCTCAGTGCGTCTCTCGGCGCACGGCTTTAGGAAGTTAATAATTTTATATGGAGGTATATTAATGGCTCACAAGTATGTTTACCTGTTCTCAGAAGGCAATGCCGACATGAGAGAGCTGCTCGGCGGTAAGGGCGCTAACCTCGCCGAGATGACAAACATCGGTCTCCCCGTTCCCCAGGGCTTCACCATCACCACCGAGGCCTGCACACAGTACTATGAGGACGGCCGCGAGATCAATCCCGAGATCATGGCAGAGATCAACGAGTACATCGTCAAGATGGAAGGCATCACCGGCAAGAAGTTCGGCGATAAGGAGAATCCTCTCCTCGTTTCCGTTCGTTCCGGCGCCCGTGCATCCATGCCCGGCATGATGGACACCATCCTTAACCTCGGCCTCAACGAGGACGTTGTAGAGACTATCGCTGAGAAATCCGGCAATCCCCGTTGGGCTTGGGACTGCTACAGAAGATTTATCCAGATGTATTCCGACGTCGTTATGGAAGTCGGCAAGAAATACTTTGAGCAGCTCATCGACGCCATGAAGGCGAAGAAGGGCGTTACCCAGGACGTTGAGCTTACCGCTGACGACCTTAAAGAGCTTGCAAGCCAGTTCAAGGCTGAGTATAAGGCAAAGATCGGCGCAGATTTCCCGACCGATCCCAAAGAGCAGCTCATGGGCGCTATCAAGGCTGTTTTCCGTTCATGGGACAACCCCAGAGCAAACGTCTACCGTCGTGATAACGATATCCCCTATTCATGGGGCACCGCTGTTAACGTCCAGTCGATGGCATTCGGCAACATGGGCGATGACTGCGGCACCGGCGTTGCTTTTACCCGTGACCCCGCTACCGGCGCTAAGGGCCTCTTCGGTGAGTTTCTTACCAATGCACAGGGCGAGGACGTCGTTGCGGGCGTCCGTACTCCCATGAAGATAGCCGAGATGGAGCAGAAGTTCCCCGAGGCGTTTGCCGAGTTCAAGAAGGTCTGCGAGACCCTCGAGAATCACTACAGAGATATGCAGGATATGGAGTTCACCGTTGAGCACGGCAAGCTCTTCATGCTTCAGACCAGAAACGGTAAGAGAACCGCTCAGGCCGCTCTCAAGATCGCTTGTGACCTCGTTGACGAGGGCATGAGGACTGAGGAAGAAGCTGTCCTTATGATAGACCCCAGAAACCTTGACACCCTCCTTCATCCCCAGTTTGACGCTAAGGCACTCAAGGCCGCTACCCCCATCGGTAAGGGCCTCGGCGCTTCTCCGGGCGCTGCCTGCGGCAAGATCGTATTCACCGCTGAGGACGCAGAGGCTTGGAAGGCAAGAGGCGAGAAGGTAGTCCTTGTCCGTCTTGAGACCTCCCCCGAGGATATCACCGGCATGAAGGCTTCACAGGGTATCCTGACCGTTCGCGGCGGTATGACCTCTCACGCAGCCGTTGTTGCCCGCGGCATGGGCACCTGCTGCGTTTCCGGCTGCTCCGATATAGCTATGGATGAAGAGAATAAGAAGTTTGTCCTTGCAGGCGAGACCTTTGTTGAGGGCGACTACATCTCCATCGACGGCTCCACCGGTAACATCTACAAGGGCATCATCCCCACCGTTGACGCTTCCATCGCAGGCGAATTCGGCAGGATCATGTCCTGGGCTGATAAATACAGAACCCTCAAGGTTCGCACCAATGCAGATACTCCGAGAGACGCTAAGAAGGCCCGCGAGCTTGGCGCAGAAGGCATCGGCCTTTGCCGCACCGAGCACATGTTCTTCGAGGCTGACAGGATCGCTGCTTTCCGTGAGATGATCTGCGCAGATACTCTCGAGGAGAGAGAGGCTGCTCTTGATAAGATCATGCCCTATCAGCAGGGTGACTTCGAGGCTCTCTATGAGGCTCTTGAGGGCTGCCCCGTAACCATCCGCTTCCTTGATCCTCCTCTTCATGAGTTCGTTCCCACCGAAGAGGCTGATATCGAAGCTCTTGCAGCTGCTCAGAAGAAGAGCGTTGACGACATCAAGACCCTCATCGCTTCTCTCCATGAGTTCAACCCCATGATGGGTCACAGAGGCTGCCGCCTTACCGTAACCTATCCCGAGATCGCCAAGATGCAGACCAAGGCTGTCATCCGCGCAGCTATCAACGTCAACAAGGCGCATCCCGATTGGAATATCAAGCCCGAGATCATGATCCCGCTGGTCGGCGACGTCAAGGAATTCAAGTTCGTTAAGAAGATCGTCGTTGAGACCGCTGACGCCGAGATCGCAGCCGCAGGCAGCGACATCAGCTACGAAGTCGGTACCATGATCGAGATCCCCAGAGCTTGCCTTACCGCTGATGAGATCGCCGCAGAGGCTGACTTCTTCTGCTTCGGCACCAACGATCTTACTCAGATGACCTTCGGCTTCAGCCGTGACGACGCAGGCAAGTTCCTCAACGCTTACTATGACACCAAGATATTTGAGAATGATCCGTTCGCAAAGCTCGATCAGAAGGGCGTTGGCAAGCTCATGAAGATGACCCTCCAGCTCGGCAGACCTGTCAATGACAAGCTCCATTGCGGCATCTGCGGCGAGCACGGCGGCGATCCCACCTCCGTTGAGTTCTGCCACAGCATCGGCCTTGACTATGTCTCCTGCTCACCGTTCCGCGTTCCCATCGCAAGACTTGCAGCAGCTCAGGCTGCTATTGCAAATAGGTAGGAGTTCTCTTTCCTTTGAATTGCCGCTTAGTTTCGAGCAGGCAGCAGCCTATCGAAAGGCTAACGGACAGTATGTAAGGAAAAATCAGTGGAGAGATACCACTGTAAGGGTATTCATAGACCTTGATTAACAGTTAAATACGATAAGCGTATCATTAGAAATAGTGGTA
>FR888179.1:0-10288 GCA_000431775.1 Clostridium sp. CAG:413
CCGACGGCATGACCTGCGGCGTGAAATCTGTCTCCAAAGGCTCGGCGACGATAACCGCAAAAGTCGTTGACAAGACCGGCAACGCAGTTAAGGACGCAAACGGCAATGAGATAACCGCTTCGCAGCAGTTGACCTCAAAAGCAGGCTTCTTCCAGAAGCTCGTAGCGTTCTTCAAAAGGCTCTTCGGCTCAAATATGGTCATCCCCTACGCACTGAACAAGCTGATGAAGTAAACCAATCCCCCGGGCAGTTTCTCAACTGCCCGGGGGTGATTGTTTAGCGGTGTTTAATTTTTACGCTGCTTTTATTTATAGATAATTTTGTTTAGTGCCGTTTTGATTTACGGTTATTTATCGGGATATTAATTCGGTATTTAAATTTGGTGATATTATCGGAGCTGCTTCGTTACGCCGTAACTTCTTCGGCGGGAGATGCTTCGACATTCTCCGCATTATCGCAGGTGTTATCGGCTTCGTCGTCTTTCTTCTCCTCTGGCGGGAGGGTGACGGGGCGCAGGGCGACTATGAGGTTGACTATTGCCGAGAGCAGGAACAGCGCCGAGCTGACGAAAACGCCCCAACTCACGCCGCCGCTGACCGCGTCGGCAAGGGTGGTCTGTGCCATAAGGGTGTTGAAGCTGTGGAAACACACGGCGCTTGCCGCCATCATCAGGCTTGCGAGCAGATTGGTGACGAAAAGCCCCTTGCTGTCGAATTTTTTGAAATTCAGCAGCAGGAATACAAGGCTGACGGGCAGCGAGAGCGCACTGAGCGCCACAAAGAGCAGCGCCAGCAGCAGCCGCAGCGACGGCGCGCCTATAACTGCCGAGCCGGGGGCGCTGATAAGCCCGCCGAGGTCGAGATTCATTATATTTTTGACTATTGTTATCGCGTTGAGCGTGAAATTCTGCTCAAAGTAGGGAATAGACACAGCAAGCGTGCCAAGCGGGAGCAGGAACGAGAAAAGCGGCAGCACGCTCACGGGGATGCGGGCGATACGCAGCTTTGTGCCGACAAATGAGAATTTGAAGCGGCGCATGGATTCGTGGAGCTTTGCAAATGCCGCCTCGGCGACAACGGAATCCTCCTCAAGTCGGCGTTCCCAGTCGTAGTTGGCGATATTGACCCCGCATTTGGGGCACTCCGCCTTGACATTCCAGATATGCAGCTTTATGCCGCAGTGCGGACATTTTGCCATAAGTATCACCTTTCGTTCGATTTATTATTGAACGCACGTCATTTTTGGCCGTAGTAGGCGTTTGCGCCGTGCTTTCTGAAATAGTGCTTCTTCTGAAGAAAAATATTTGCCGTCGGAGCGTTCATGCGTTCGCTGAGGTAGGCGTCCTTGGCGACGGCCTCGAGGACTGCTGAATTTTTGGCTGCCTCGGCAGCGCTTTTGCCCCAGGTGAACGGCCCGTGGGAGCGCACGAGCACGGCGGGCACGGCTTCGGGGTCGATCGAGCGGCTCTCGAAGCATTCGGCTATGACCTTGCCCGTGTTAAGCTCGTATTCACCCTCGATCTCCGCCTCGGTCATATCCCTTGTGCAGGGGATCGCGCCGTAGGCAAAGTCGGCGTGGGTCGTGCCGTAGGGCTGAATATCCCTTGCCGCCTGTGCAAAGGCGACCGCAAAGGTCGAGTGCGTGTGCGCGACGCCGCCTATAGCGGGGAAGCGGCGGTATAGCTCAAGGTGTGTCGGCGTATCGGAGGAGGGGTTAAGACTGCCCTCGACAACATTGCCGTCAAGGTCGAGCAGCACCATGTCCTCGGCTCTCAGGCGTAAATAATCTACCCCCGAGGGCTTGATGGCAAATATTCCGCTCTCGCGGTCGATGCCGGAGACATTGCCCCAGGTAAAGATAACAAGCCCGTATTCGACGAGCTTCATATTCGCTTCATAAACCTGCTGCTTAAGCGCCTCAAGCATACTATCACCTCACACATACAGCGTCGCAACGACGGTGGAATACACCCTCTCGGGGTTCTTTAAGAAATTTCTCTTCAATTCGTCCGCCTGGTCGAAGTCGGCGGCGTAAACGGTCAATTTCATCAGCGGTGTGCCTTTATTCAGGATGATGAAGGTCACGTCGTAGCCGTCCTCACGCTCGACGATATCCACCTTGCTGCTGCCTTTATTCTTCTCGGCAAGCTGTAAATTCAGAGCGTCGGAGAGGGCGGTCTCCCTAACCGTGGGGGGCACGTCGCTCTCAAGCTCGTCGAGCGAGGCCGCGCCCTTGGGCGTGATATACAGCAGCGACTCGGATGAAACGAGGCTGCCGTTGTCTATCAGCTCATCGAGCGCCTGCGTTGCTTCAAAATAATTCGCAAGCCCGTGAGCCTGCACGGCTTCGATAGCCATGCTCTCCGAGAGCGGATCCTTGACCGATTTGACAAGGAAGGCTATCAAAATGCGTATCTGCGTTTTGTTTCTCAGCCCGCCGAGGGATACTCCCGCGTCAAAGGCGTTGAATTCGTTATCCATGTTCTTTCTCCCTGCGCTCCTCAAGAGCTTTTTGGATCTCCTGCTTCTTTTTGCCCGTGTAGTCGTTGAATATCATCGGCACGGCTGCGAGAGCGAGGCCGATCATCGGGATTATCGTTATCATCACGAACATACCGTTGAACACTTTCTCGGGCTGGTCGAGCACGGGCACGTCGTTAACGGGCTGGACGAAGCCGACATATTTGAGCACGAAACCGGTGATATAGGTCGAGATGCCGGCGGTCAGCTTGCTGATGAAGGTCTGAGAGGCGAAACATACGCCCTCGGAGCGCCTGCCGGTCTTGAATTCGAGGTAGTCCACGCTGTCGGCGACCATGGCGTAGGTGATGACGTTGAATATCCCGAGCGGCAGCCCGATGACGACGAGCAGCGCCAGCAGGAGATAGAAGTTGCCGTAGCCGACAAGGTAGAGAATGCCGTGAACGGCGGCGCCGAAAACGGCGGAGCCGATATATATCGCCTTGAGCGAGAAATGCTTCCTGAGCACGGGCATGAGCAGCATCGCCGCGAGCATACCGACGCCGATAGCCACGGTCATGGCGGTCTGGACGATATCTTTGGGCACCGCACCCGAATCCTTGATGAGATAGGTCGCTATATAGCTGCCCGAGGTCTGAGCCATGAGCATAGTCGAGCCGAGCACGCTTGCAAGTATGAGCAGCAGGAGCGGTTTATTCCTGACAAAGGCGGAGACGATCTCGCCCGCGGTGACCTTCTCTTTGGGCTGCTCGACGCGCTCCTTGGTGCCGAAGAATGCAAGCAGCGAGAGGCAGGAGCCGAGCACGGCGAATATCAGCCCCGAGATAAAGAATCCCTTGGTGTTGCCCATCCCAGAGCGGAGCACGGGCACGAGCACAGTGGGCAGTATGCCGCCGACGGTGCAGAATATCCTGGCGGTCGATATAAATTTGGTGCGCTCGCTCTCAAGCGGAGAGACGACGGCGCTCATGCCCCAAAACGGGACATCCTGTATCGTGAAGCATATGCCCCACATCAGATAGGAGACGGTCGCGTAGGCGAGCCTGCCGCCGTAGCCGCAATTCGGCACATAAAAGAGGGCGGCGGTGGCGATAAGAATGAGCGGCGGCGAGAAGAGCAGGTAGGGTCTCAGCTTGCCGAATTTGCTCTTGGTCTTATCGACGATTATGCCCATTATCGGGTCGTTTGCTGCGTCAAATATCCTTGCGGCGAGGATTACCGTGCCCGCATGGACGGGGTCGAGCTTGGCGGCGTCGGTGTAAAATATGAGCAGGAAGGTGGACATCAGGGTGTATATCATGCTCCTGCCGAAGCCGGCGCAGGCGAAGCTGAGAGTCTCGCTCGTCTTGAGATACTTTTGCTGCATTATTTATTCCTCTTTCTGCCTTTGATATCTTTTCTTGCGCTTCTGTTGGGGTTGATGGGCTTGCCGTAGCGGCCCCTGTTGCGGCATTCATCGGTCAGGAAGCGATCCTTGGTCGCGTAAAGGCCGCAGAGATTTGCCCAGCCCTCGCAATAGAGCCAATAATACGAAACATTCTTCTCTTTCCTCATTTTAACCAGAGCGGGCAGACCGCACCAGATGAAGGAGGGCAGAGCGATCACGAGCAGCCATACGGGGCCGAGGATGAGGGACTGCACGGTGTGGCCGTATTCGTGAATTTTCATGTCGTGGAGCCTGTCGCCCGTGGTATTTTTATTGATGAAGATAAACATACCCAGCGAAACGCCGCCGAAATTCTTCTTGTCGATATAGGTTATCACGGCGTTGTGGAATATCTCGCTCTTTGCGCCCCTTGACTTATATATGGCGAGCATCACAAGACCCGCGATATTCTGGAGTATCGCATATGTAAATTGCCAGAAATAGAAGAGGATCGCTCTGACGGTTTTCATAAAAAACACCTCGGAATTAATATTATTAATTTATTTTAACATATGTGCGCGGCTTTTTCAACATTCAGTTGTGAAAAACACGGCGAACTTTCAAATACTCATCCTCGGTTTCGCCGAGGCCGAGGAAATCCCCCTTGGGCGAATAGACCCTAAATATGCCCTCACCCTTGATCTTGAGCCTTTCAAGGAAAAGCTCGCCGCCATTTAAAAAGCGTTTCGCCTGAGCCTCGGTGACGGTGACCGAGCCGTAGCCGCCGAGAGCCTTGTCAACGGGGAGCAGTATTTCGCCGAGCCTTTCTTCGTTTGCGGCGGCCTCAAGCTGCTCTATCGTCACAGCATCCTTTATATCAAAGCCGTTGGCGCTCGTGCGGCGCAGGGCGGTCATCACCGCTCCGCAGCCGAGCTTTTCGCCGATATCGGCTATAAGAGTGCGTATATATGTGCCCGAGGAGCAGGCGACGGCTATCTCGTATTCCCCCGCTTCGGCGTTCGCCGATAGGAAATCTATTGAGAATATGTTGACCTGCCTCGGCGTGCGCTCGACCTCGATGCCCTGCCTTGCAAGGTCATAGAGCCGCTGACCGTTGACCGATATTGCGGAGTACATCGGCGGGAGCTGGCTTATCTCGCCAACGAAGCCCTCGGCGGCGTCCCTGACCTGCTGTTCAGAGCAATCCACCGCGCGGGTCTCAAGCACCTTGCCCGTGATATCGAGCGTATCGGTCACCGTGCCGAGGCGGAACGAAGCGATATAGCTCTTGTCGTGGCTCTCAAGCAGCTCGCAAAAGCGGGTCGCCCCGCCGAGCATGACGGTCAGCACGCCCGTCGCCATCGGGTCGAGGGTGCCCGTGTGGCCGCATTTCTTGGTGGAGCATATGCGCCGCACCCTTGCCACCGCGCCGAAGGAGGTCATGCCACTGGGCTTATCTATTATAATGATACCGGTCATATTGTCGCCTCGCTGTAGTGTGATAATGCAATTGTACCATATTTTTGCCGCACTTTCAATAAAACAGATTGACATAATTTTGGCGCTGTTGTAAACTTAAACCGTAGGAAAGGAGGAATAAAAATGCTTTCAAAAAAATTTGTCTGCGCCGGTTACGATTACTCGACCTACACGGATTTTGTGCCCGCGCCGTATTTCAGAAAGAGCTTTTATGTCGAATGCCTGCCGACAGACTGCCGTGTGACGGTCTGCGGCCTCGGCTTCTATGATATTTTCATCAACGGCACAAAAATAACCAAGGGCTTGCTTGCCCCATACATCTCGAACCCCGACGATATAATTTATTATGATGAATACGACCTCTCCGAGTACCTTGCCGAGGGTGAAAACGTGCTCGGCTTCCAGCTCGGCAACGGTATGCAGAATTCGCCCGGCGGTCAGATCTGGGATTTTGATATAGCCGCGTTCAGAGGCGCGCCGAGGCTTGCCTTTGCGCTGGAGCTTGACGGCGAGACGATAGAAGCGGATGACAGCGTCAAGACCGCCGCTTCGCCGATAGTGTTTGACGACCTGCGCTGCGGCTGCTTCTATGACGCGAGGAACGAATCCGACGGCTGGGCTGAGCCGGGCTTTGACGACAGCGCGTGGAAAAGCGCCCTCAGAGCCGAAACTCCGAGGGGTGAAGCCCGCATTTGCGAGGCCGAGCCGATACTGCCGAGGGAGACTTTGAAGCCCGTATCCGTTCGCCGCTGCACCCTTGCCCATTATGAGGCGAGAGGCGACGTCGTAAAGGATTCAAAGCCGTTTTGCAGCAAGGAAAAAGAGGGCTGGCTCTATGATTTCGGCGTCAACACGGCGGGCATAGAGACTCTGCGTATCAAGGGCGAGCGCGGCCAGCAGATAGACCTGCAATTCGCCGAATACATCAACCCCGACGGCGAGCTTGACTACGGCAACCTCGGCTTTTACCCCGACGGCTTCGTGCAGAGGGACGTCTATGTCCTCAAGGGTGAGGGCGAGGAAGTCTTTGAGCCGCAGTTCACCTATCATGGCTCAAGATACTGCCTTGTGCTCGGCCTCACCGACGAGCAGGCGACCGAGGAGCTGCTGACCTTTGACATCTGCGCCTCCGCCATAGGCGACAGGGGCGATTTCCGCTGCTCCGATGATACTGTCAACAAGCTGCAGGTCATGACCCGCAACTCCGATCTCTCGAATTTCTACTATTTCCCGACGGATTGCCCGCACAGGGAGAAGAACGGCTGGACGGGTGACGCCGCCGTCTCCTGCGAGCAGCTTTCGCTGAATTTCGCGCCCGAGAAGAGCTATAAAGAGTGGCTCAGGAATATAAGAAAAACTCAGAAAGAGACGGGCGAGCTGCCCGGCATCATCCCCACGGGCGGATGGGGCTATGAATGGGGCAACGGCCCCGCATGGGATCAGGTCGCGACAGTGCTGCCGTATATGACATACCTGCTTCGCGGCGACAGGGAGATACTCGAGGAGAACTCCACGACTATAATGCGCTACGCCGAGTATATCTCAAGGAACAGAACCGCGAGGGGCACGGTGGAGCTGGGGCTTGGCGACTGGTGCCCCGTGACAAAGTTCAAATCCCCGCTTGAATTCACCGACAGCGTGGTTTGCATGGATATCCTTGACAAGGCGGCGTATATCTTCTCCGTGCTCGGTCAGCCGCTGCAAGAGAAATTCTGCGTGAAGCTGCGCCGTGAGATCCGCTCCGCCGTCAGGGAGCATCTTGTCGACCTTAGCACCTGCACGGCGATAGGCTGCTGCCAGACCTCGCAGGCGATGGCGATATATTACAACGTATTTGACCCGGGCGAGAAGGCTCAGGCGTTCAAGGTGCTGCTGAAAATAATCTCCGACTCCGACGACCATATGGACTGCGGCATCCTCGGCGCAAGGTGCCTGTTCCGCGTGCTTGCCGACCACGGCAAGGCCGAGCTTGCCTATGAGCTGATAACGAGGCCGGATTACCCCTCCTACGGCAACTTCGTCACAAGGGGGCTCACCGCCTTACCCGAGGATTTCCTGAGGGAGGGTCAGCGCCCGAATTCGCTCAATCATCACTTTTTCGGCGATATTTCAGCGTGGTTCATCGAGTATATCGCGGGCATAAGAGTAAACCCCGCGGGCAACGACTGCCGCGAGGTGAGGGTGACGCCGAATTTCATCGCCCGCCTCGATTTCGCCGAGGGTCACTATGACACCGTGGGCGGCAGGGTGGCCGTGCGTTGGGAGCGCGACGGCAGCGACATTGCGCTGACGGTCGAATGCGCCGACGGAGTTCACGGCGAGATCCGCCTGCCGAACGGCTGCAGATTTAAGCAGTCGCAGCTCTCGTTTGCGGAGCTTGAAAGCGGCAGATATGAAATAGTATACTAAAAAGAAATGAGGCTGTTGTCGTTTGACAACAGCCTCAGCGGTTTTAAATTATTTCTCGGCGAGAGTGGTTATCTCGGCGGGATCGGTCCTGTCTATCGAATACTTGACAGTGTTCTGATAGCGGAAGGTTACGGGCACGGTGCCGACGCTCTCAAGCGAGCCCTGACCGGTGACCTCGGTAGCCACGTCGATATTCTTGACATACTCTATCTCGATGACCTCGTCGGTCTCGACAAGAGCGGTAATGATTATCTGGCAATCCTTATAGGTGAGGGTGGGATCCTTGACGGTGAGATATTTCTCAGCCTTTCTGAATTCATCCATTACCTCGTCGACGTTGCCCATGTCATATGCCTTCTCGATAACTGCGGGCAGAGTGGGGCTCTTGAGGTTGAGGGTGATGGTCCTCTGGAGGCCGTTGTCAACGCAGGTAGCCTTGTCGACATCGTCGAGGGTGAGGGCGCTGACATAATCCATGCCCTTAACGGGGAGGAAGCCCTTGAGATCGTCGCCGTAGGCAGCCTCCGCGCCGTCGTTGTGGAGCATATAGCTGTCAAGCGAATTGATAGCGGCGTTGACATACTCGTTGTCGCTCATCTTGACGCTGTTGCCCTCGGCGTCGGTAGCCTTGGTTATCTTCTTTTTCTGGCTCATCTTGACGGTGGCCTTGATATCCTTCAGCTCGTTGACGTGGAGGTTAAAGTATTCAAAGATGGTGGCGGTATTCTTCTGAAGATTCTCAGGTGAATATGTAGTGTCGGTCACGACCTTGCTCTCCTCGTCAAGAGAGGTGGTGATGTCGGTCGGCAGGGGGGTCTTTGCCTTAACGGTCGTCGTAGTCTCTTCTTCGGAGGTGGAGCTGCAGCCCGCAAAAGCAAAGAGGAAAGCGAATGCGAGGATCACGCTCACGACGGCGAGGATCTTTTTGTTCATATTGAGATTTTCTCCTTTCGCAATCGGCAAAGAGCCGTGCATTTGTGCATTTATAAAAGTTATTATAGCACAATTTCCGCCGAGAAAACAGCAAAATTATCATTAAATCAAAATTTTGTTGAAACGGCAAAATTTTGCAATGCGGATTTGTGGATAATGCCCAAAATATCAGACGTTGAGACCCTTTTCGTCAAAGAGGAATACGGTCTCAAGGCAGATGTCAACGCCCGCTTCGATGGTCTTGAGGTCAAGATTGTCGTGGGTGTCGAGCCTTGTGTGATAGTAACGGGCGGGCGCGGGATCCATTGCCGCGAAGCTGGTCGCCTTTATGCCTGCCTGCGAGAGAGCGGCGGCGTCGGTCGAGCCGAGCGAAACGGTCTTGAACGGGATGTCGTAGCCGGCGATTTTTGCGCCCTCATAGAGGAGCTGCGAAGCCTCGTCGTCGTTCTTGACAAGACCGGTCATATCCTTATTATATATAGCCATGAAGTCGTAGTCTCTGACGGTGTCGAAGCCGACGAATACGGTCTCGACGTCCTTCTCATTCTTGAATTGCTCCGCGTGAGCCTTGCAGAATGCTTTTGCGCCTCTGAGACCTGCCTCCTCGGCGCCGGTGCAGACGACCCAAACCTCGGTGTTTTCGAAGCGGATGTCGTGATCCTGGAGGAATCTGGGCACTGCCATTGCGGTGTAGCAGCCGGTTAGGTTGTCGTTTGCGCCCTCAACTATCCTCTTGGGGTCATAGAAGAGCAGGCAGAAAAGGAATACGGGGATGAAGCAAACGGAGATTATCGAGAGCACCCAGATCGCCTTGCTGTCGGCGGGTGAAGTGCCGCCGATAACGATGATAAGAGCTACGATATCCGCAACTGCTGTGAAGAGCACGCCGATCATACCTATGCCTATCGAGGGCACGACGAGCTTCGGGCCGCCCCAATAGGTGAAGCGCCACTCCATTGCGGAGTCCGCATGGCCGGAGACGATTATGCGGCGCTTGGTCTCGCCCGAGGGCTTCCTGACGGCTACCACGTTGTGCGAGGTGCTCTTTTTGGTGAACGGGTCAAGGGTCTCTTTATAGAAAAGGAACTCGGAGATAACAAAGAAAAGGGCGATAACGACAAGGGCTACGCCTATGCCGAGCAGGGGGTATGCGGCTGCGGGGAAGAAGTGGGAGAGGAACAGCATAACTGCCGCTGCGGTGACGCAGAATACGGTCAGCTGGATCCAGCCCATGAACGCTCTCGGGTGAAGTGAGAACGACTCGATATTGACATCGTCGCAAGTGGTTTTAAGCTCCTCGGCCATCAGCTTCTGTGCCTCAAGCTCTTTCTCCGTGCCTGCACAGCGCGGACCGACGGTCTTGCAGACGTTCTTTATGTTTCTTGCGACATAATTAGCGTACATTCTGCGTTCCGACGTGTAGTTTTTTACACTTTCGTTTGCTTTCAACGCAAACACACTCCTTTCGGAAATTGTTAAAATTTATTTACAATGCGATTTTAAATTTGACAATCGCTTGTATCCGAGTTACAATATAAGGTGCAACGTAAATTTATAATCTTTTAAGGGAGATCGAGATAATGAAAAAAACTTTGGGATGCGTCCTGCTCGGCATTCTCGC
>FR888179.1:10298-29917 GCA_000431775.1 Clostridium sp. CAG:413
GCCCGGCATTCTCGCCGTGGTGCTCATCGGCTACGGCATAACGAGCGCTGTCGAAAAGAAGGACCCCGTGATAACCGAGGGCACGGTCAACGACGCATATAATAACGCCGCCACCAAGGACACTCTTGCGGGTAACACCGCCCCCTCCGAGGGAACTTCGGCATCCTCCGCCGCTTCAACCACCGCAGCCGCCGCGGCAAACGCCGTTGACGACTATGAATACGCCTATGCGGGCTTCCACCCCGCCTACGCCAACCTCAATATTTCGGATTGGACCTTGCTGCTGGTCAACAGGGATTATATCCTGCCCGACAACTATGAAGTGAAGCTCGCCCCCGCGGTCAACTCCGACCCAGACGGCGCAAAGCTCGACTACAGAGTGGCTCCGCACTACAACGAGATGTATCTTGCCGCCGAGAAGGACGGCATCGAGCTGACCCCGATCTCGGGCTACCGCTCATTCACCCGCCAGAGGAATAACTTCGAGCGCAAGATAAACAAATATCTTGACCAGGGCTACAGCAAGGCGGAGGCGACCAAGATGGCCGCTACGATAATCCTGCCGCCCGGCACAAGCGAGCATAACGCGGGTCTTGCAATGGATATTTGCAGCCTCGAGCAGAGCTTCGATAAGACCGCAGAATTCAGATGGCTCAACGAGCACGCCGCCGATTACGGCTTCATCCTGCGCTACACCGAGGAGAAGCAGGACGTGACCAAGATAATCTATGAGCCGTGGCACTGGCGCTATGTCGGCGTTGAGAATGCCAAGGCGATAAAGGCGAGCGGCAAATGCCTTGAAGAGTATCTGGGAGCGGTAAGTTAAGGCCTGCGGGTGTTTCCTTTCTCGCCGCCCTCCGAGATGCCCTCTCGGCAAAGAACGACCTTAACGGTCTTAAACATTATTTTAATATCAAGCCAAAGGCTCTGTTTGTCAACGTATTCTTTGTCAAACAGGGCTTTTTCTTCTATCGAGAGCTTGTCCCTGCCGTTGACCTGAGCCAGCCCCGTCATGCCCGGGCGCACGGAGTAAACGCCGTATTCGCGGCGCAGCGCCCTTATCTCCTTCTCCTCGGGGATGAGCGGGCGGGGGCCCACAAAGCTCATCGAGCCGCTGAGGATATTGAAGAGCTGGGGCAGCTCGTCAAGGCTGGTCTTCCTGAGAAATCTGCCGCTTTTTGTGATGCAGTTGACCGATTCGGTCAGCTCGTCGGTCGCCACGTTGCGGGTGTTGCAGTGCATGGTGCGGAATTTATAGACATAAAATAGCTTGTTATCCTTGCCCACGCGATACTGCTTGAATATGACGGGCGAGCCTGCGTCAAAGAGGATTATGACGCTGATTATAAGGAAAAGCGGGGAAAGCAGGATGATGAGCAGCAGGCTCATCGTGAAATCGAAAAAGCGTTTCATTTTACACCCCGATTGTCAATGGTTGCCGGACCAGAAGATGTAGTCCGAGATAAGTACCGCCCGCACGGGCGCGGCCTCCAGCCCGTCATAGAGCACGGGAGGGGCAAAGAGAAAATATTCGCCCGGCTGCACTTCAGAGAGGTCAAGCCCCTCGAGGATAGCCGTGCCGCCCTGCATGAACGCCTTGTGAGGGGCGGTCTCGTTGCCCGCGCAGCCGACGGAGAGCGAATCCGTGCCGATGAGCATCAGACCCCTGCCCGACAGCTCCTCGGCGGAGGAATCCATGAAGAAGGCTCTGCCGCCGCCCTTTATCAGCAGCCGCTTGCACTTCTTAGGGAAATGCTTGTCAACATATTCGCCCGTGATGACCCCGCCCGGCACCTGAAGCACCGTGCAAGGCCCGATGAAGGCGTCAAGCTCCATGCCGTCTATCGCGGCGCCGCCGCTGAGGAAGTGGAGCGGAGCGTCGGCATGGGTGCCCGTGTGCGCCGAGGCGTGGACGGCGGTGATATTGCAGTCGCCGCCCTCACCGATGCAGGCGAGCCTCTCGGCCTTCGGCTTCGGGTCGCCGGGGTAAACGTCGCAGGAAAAGAATTTTCTCGAAATATCGATTATCTTCATAATACCAACAGTGAGCCGTCAGTTCTTGAGCGACTCCATCTTGAGATAAGCGTTTATAAAGCCGTCGATGTCGCCGTCCATAACGGCGTTGATGTTACCGGATTCAAAGCCGGTGCGGTGATCCTTGGCGAGGGTGTAGGGCATGAATACATAGGAGCGGATCTGGCTGCCCCATGCAATCTCACGCTGCTCGCCCTTGATGTCGTCTATCTTGTCGAGGTGCTCTCTCTCCTTTATTTCAATGAGCTTGGATTTGAGCATCTTCATGGCGACTTCCCTGTTTTGATGCTGGCTGCGCTCGACCTGGCAGGCGCAGACAATGCCCGTGGGGATGTGGGTTATACGCACGGCGGAGGAGGTCTTGTTGACCTTCTGGCCGCCCGCGCCGCTGGAGCGGTAATAGTCTATCTTGAGGTCGTCGGGGTTTATCTCGACCTCAACGGTGTCGTCGATCTCGGGCATGACCTCAAGCGAAGCAAAGGAGGTATGCCTCCTGCCCGAGGAATCGAACGGAGAGATACGAACAAGCCTGTGAACGCCCATCTCGCCCTTGAGGTAGCCGTAGGCGTTCTCACCCTCGACAAGCAGCACGGCGGATTTGAGACCCGCTTCATCGCCGTCGAGGAAGTCTATCATGCTGACCTTGAAGCCGTGCTTCTCGCCCCAATGCTGATACATACGCACGAGCATCTGGTTCCAATCCTGAGCCTCGGTGCCGCCAGCGCCGGCATGGAAGGTGAGTATGGCGTTCTTTGAGTCGTATTCGCCGGAGAGCAGGGTGCTCAGGGTCATGGCATCGAGCTTCGATACAAAGGCGTCGACGCTGTGCTTGCATTCGTCGAGCATATCGAGATCCTCCTCTTCGTTGGAGAGCTCGATGAGCACGAGCGCGTCGTTATATTCATTCTCAAGCGCAGTGTAGGCAGCGACCTTGTTTTTGAGCTGGCTTATGCGCTGCTGCACCTTCTGCGAATTCGCAAGGTCGTTCCAGAAGCCGTCCTCGGCGGTCTGAGCCTCGAGCTTCGCTATCTCCTCATTCATCGCGTCAAGCCCGAGAGCCTCTCTGAGCTGCTTGAGCTTCTCTTCGTAGTCGAGGAGTGAAAGTCTTAATTCTTCAAATTGGATCATATTTATTCTCCTGATATAAATTTTTCATTTTATTACGGTGAAAAAAGGCGATTATCAATGTACGAACATAAAAATTCTCCCGATGCGTAATTTTTCACCCTACATTATATATAAAAAATGGTGAAATGTAAAGAACTTAAATTATTTTTTAAATAATAATTGAAATTTAAAGAACAATTCGGTAATATATAAGGTGTAATATAGCAGCAGTCCCGGAAAAGTTATAAAACGAAGATGGTTAAAAGAAGAAAAGCACTTCTCATGAACTTGACAGCGCGGGAAGCGATAAATTGTGAAACAAGCGTTAAAGCTGATAAGGGGGAAAAATGAAAAAGAAGGTATTAACGGCACTCCTAATAATTGAAACTGTTTTGCTGACGGTTATATTAATTTTTGGGCTTTTCCGCTTTAACACCAGTAAAACGGAAAAAGAGGTTTACCGGCAGATGTCGGAGGACGGAAGCCAAAATGTGGTTATATATGAGGTCGGAGAACCTGATTGGCCTTTTGGCAAGGCTCATTATAAAGTATATGGGCCTTCAAACTTCTTTGTCGATGTTTCTGATGACGGAGGAAGAGGACAATTTACTGTCGAGTGGAAAGAAACTTCTGTAGTTATCACTTTCAGAGGATCTGAACAGAAAGATGCAGTATACGAGCTCCCGTTCGGATAAAACCGATTTTGATTAAAGTATTATTTTAAAAGGAGATTAAAAATCGCAGATGAAATATAATGGTTTGCCTTGCCCCGTTTGCGGCAGGATAATGACTGACGACGACGATATCGTCGTTTGCCCCGAATGCGCCACCCCGCAGCACCGTGAATGCTGGATGAAAACGGGGCACTGCGTAAATGAAGATAAACACTCGAGCGGCTATGTGTGGGCTGCCCCCGAGGCTCAGCCCGAGGCGGAGCAAAGCGCACCGCCCGCCGAGGAAGCGGGAGCCCCCGCAAACGTCAAGATATGCCATGTCTGCGGCAGTGAGAATCCGCCGGAGGCTCTGCATTGCGGCAACTGCGGCGCCCTCTTTGATGGCGGGCAGCGTGACCCCTCCGAGCCGAAGAACTGCCCGATGTGCGGCAGGCCGAACGACGGCGATGCTCTGCACTGCAAATATTGCGGCGCACCGTTCCTCGCCGACGGAGCTTATCCGCAGAATCCCTACCTTTTCGGTTCGGGCATAGACGAAAACGAGGATATCGGCGGCAGGAAAGCGGGCGAGATCGCCTACTATGTGCAGACCTCAGCTCCGAGATATCTCCGCGAATTCAAGAGATTTGCCTCGGGCAAGAAGCTCTCGTTCAACTGGGCGGCGTTCTTCTTTGCGCCGTATTGGTTCTTTTACCGCAAGCTCTATAAGGTCGGGGCGATATTCCTGCTGATATTCGCGGCGACCTCGCTTGCCCTCTCAGGCCCCGCGAACGACTATATCGACGCGGCGAATAAATTCTACACGGCAATGGGCAACAGCAGCGTGACCGACGAGCAGGCGAACGAGCTTGCCGACGAATTCGTGCAGGCGACCGCAAAGACAATGCCGATAATCGGCGGGGTGTCGCTTGCGCTGCGCCTTATCTGCGCCCTGACCGCCGACCTTTTCTACTACAGGAAGATGCAGAAGGATCTGGCGATGATAGCCGACGAGATCGACGATGAGAATCTCAAGAGGCTCATGCTCGCCCGACGCGGCGGCGCGTCCCCGATGCTCTTTGCGGCAGGCTTCTTCGGCTACAACTGCATTATCAGCCTGCTGACCTATATCGCCGATATTATTGTTGACCGCTTTTAAAAAATACCAATTATATAACTATTTATACTAACTCAGGAGGTAATATCCATGAAAGTCAAGAAAGCAATTATTCCCGCTGCGGGTCTGGGCACCAGAGTTCTCCCCGCTTCAAAGGCAGTCCCCAAGGAAATGCTGAATATCGTCGACAAGCCGGCTATCCAGTATATCGTTGAGGAAGCCGTTGCCGCGGGCATCGAGGATATCCTTATCATCACCAACAGGGGCAAGGGCGTTATCGAGGATCACTTCGATCACTCCTTCGAGCTTGAGTATCAGCTCAGCAAGAACCCCGCAAAGGCGAAGATATATGAGGATGTCAAGGCCTGCGCCGGTCTCGCCAACATATATTTCATCCGTCAGAAGGAGACCAAGGGTCTCGGCCACGCCATCCTCTGCGGTAAGTCCTTTGTCGGCGACGAGCCGTTCGTAGTCCTCTACGGCGACGACGTCATCATCTCCGAGGATCCCGTCACCGCTCAGCTTTGCCGCTGCTATGAGAAGTATGGCAAGGGCGTTGTCGGCGTCAAGGAAGTTCCCGAGGATCTCATCAAGCTCTATTGCACCCTCGGCGTTTCACCCATCGAGGGCGAGACCAGAGCGATGAACTGCCACAAGATAATCGAGAAGCCCACCCCCGACCAGGTCATGTCCCTCTACGCTATCCTCGGCAGAGTCGTGCTGCCCCCCGAGGTATTCGGTATGCTCGAAAAGGGTCTTGCCGAGACTCCCGAGGGTCAGGAGCTTTACCTGACCGACGTTATGAGCGAGCTCGGCGCCAGAGGCGAGCTGCTTGCTTATGACTTCGACGGCAAGAGATACGATATGGGCAATAAGCTCGGCATTATGAAGGCTAACTGCGAGGTCGCCCTCAATCATCCCGAGATCGGCGAAGGCTTCAAGGCTTACCTCAAAGAGCTTGTCAAAACCTTCTGAGAACAGAATAGCGCAATAAATTGCGCCCTCGGCTCAGTGCCGAGGGCGCTTTTGCTGTACCGATGATGCCGTTCCCTGCGGTTTCATTGCAGATTTGCGGTTGTATGATCAACAGCATTTTGCCTTTCTCTGCTGCCAAACACTCCTCAGTCACTCCGTGACAGAGGAGTGATTTATCAAATTACTGCTTGCCTCTTAGGCTCCCTCTTGAGGGAGCTGTCCGTAGGACTGAGGGAGTTTTTATTGAAATCAAGCCCAAAATTCCCTACGTAACGGCTAAAGCCGTGCCACCTCCATTTACACAAGGGAGGCGAGGGTAACTGCAACCTCGGCGGTTTTTGACGGGCGAACGCAGTTCGCCCCTACGCTAATAATTCTGAATTTGCAATTATTATGCGGGATGCCGAGGACGTCATCCCCTACAATTGAATCAAAAGCAAATCTGCTGTATGTGCAGCAAAAATTTATCTTTACTGCCTACCCGACGATCCTCGGCTGCACCGCAACAAAGGTGCGGTTTTTTCTATCAAATTTAATCCAAACAAAAAACTCCCCCGGTCGTTATGATCGGGGGAGTTGTGGATTCAATTGATGACTCAGTCCTCGTCGTCGCCGCAGCAGCCGCAATCGCAGTCGTCGTCGCACTCGATCTCGAACTCAAGAAGCTCATCGCACTTGGGGCAGTTGATGCTGCCCTCCTCAAGGATGTCTCTGTCAACGGTGATGATCTCGCCGCAGTTCGGGCATTCGACGTCGTAATACTCCTCGTCGTCGTCATCGCAGCAATCGTCGCAGTCGCAGCAGTCGTCGAGATCCTCATAGACATAGCCCTCAAGCTCGTCAAGATCCTCGTCAACAGCGTCAAGCTGCTCGGAGATGAGATCAACGCCGTCCTCGAGGTCGCTTACCGAGAGGGCAAGGTCGTCGAGAACATCCATCATAGCCTTTATCACCTTGGTCTCGGGCTTGCTCTCGTCGAGGTTAAGACCCTCGGCAAGACCCTTGAGATAGGCGACTTTTTCAGTCACTGTCATGTTTTTGTCCTCCATAAAAATTATTACACTTGTTATGTGTTATGCACGGCTGAGATACTCGCCGGTGCGGGTGTCGACTACTATCATTTCGCCCTCGTCGATGAAGAGAGGAACCTTGACCTCAGCGCCGGTCTCAAGAGTTGCGGGCTTGGTGGCGTTGGTAGCCGTGTTGCCTGCGAAGCCGGGGTCGGTCTTGGTTACCTGAAGGGTAACGGTGGTCGGGGGCTCAACGCCGAATACGCTGCCCTTGTAGGACAGGATACGGCAGGTTTCGTTCTCCTTAACGAACTTGAAGTTCTCGGGGAGAGTATCCTTACCGATGGGCACCATATCGTAGGTCTCGGGATCCATGAAGTAATAGAGACCGCCGTCCTCATATGAATACTCCATTTCCTTGCGCTCAATGTAAGCGGTGGGGAATTTGTCGGTGGGGCTGAAGGTACGCTCGACGACTGCGCCGCCGATGACGTTCCTTATCTTAGTCCTGACGAAAGCGGCGCCTTTGCCGGGCTTAACGTGCTGGAACTCGATGATCTGATAGACCTGACCGTCCATTTCAAAGGTCACGCCGTTTCTGAAATCGCCTGCTGATACCATAAAACTTATTCTCCTTACAGTGTTTATATGTTTTCACAGTTATTTTATACTATTCACCGTGATTTTTCAAGTCTTTTTTTGAATTATGCCTGTCGCTTACAGAATTATAAGCGTTTTGGGGCATTTGGTGAGGTTTTCCGAGCCGTTTTCGGTGATAAAAGCCATATCCTCGATGCGTACTCCGAATTCGCCGGGCAGATAAATACCGGGCTCGACCGTTACAACGTCGCCCGGGGCGAGTATCTCTGCGCTCCTTGGGTTGAGCACGGGGAATTCG
The DNA here is from genome assembly GCA_000431775.1 of Clostridium sp. CAG:413. Taxonomy (GTDB): domain Bacteria; phylum Bacillota; class Clostridia; order Oscillospirales; family Acutalibacteraceae; genus CAG-177. Next base: position 18,093 of record FR888179.1, read on the forward strand.
TGGATCTCGACGCCGACGCCGTGACCGGTGCCGTGGCCGAAGAATTCGCCGTAGCCCGCAGCGTTTATGACGTCCCTTGCCGCCGCGTCCGCAGCCTTGCAGGCAACGCCGGGCGCAAGCAGGTCGAGCGAAGTGAGCTGAGCTTTGAGGACGGTGTCATAGACCTCCGCCTGCTTGCCGCTGACCTCGCCGACGGCGACGGTGCGGGTCATGTCGCTGTGGTAGCCGTTGACGACTGCGCCGTAATCCATCGTCACAAAGTCGCCGCGCTCGACCTTCTTGTCGGTCGGCACGCCGTGAGGCATTGAGGAATTCCTGCCGCTGACCGCTATGGTCTCGAATGAGAGCGCCTGTGCGCCCGCGCGCAGCATGAAGTAGTCAAGCTCCAGCCCTATCTCGCGGTCGGTGACTCCGGGCTTTATAAAGGTGCGGATATGCTCGAACGCCTGCTCGGCTATTCGCTGGGCGGCGCAGATATTTTTAAGCTCCGATTCGGTCTTGGTGCGGCGCAGCTCCTTTATCGCTTCGTCCGCCTTCTCGGCGAGGCATTCGCAATCGAGCGAGGCGCCGAGGGAGTTGAATTGACCCACGCTGAGCCTTGAAGCTTCGATATATACCTTATTTATATTAAGGGATTTGATATAGCCGTTCAGATCCTCCGCCGCGTTTTTGAGCAGAGCTATCTCGGTGCAGCCGCTCGCCTTCGCCCTGGCTGCCTCGATATAGCGGCTGTCGGTGAGGAATACGCTCTCCTCCGCAGTGACGAGCAGATAGCCGTCGGTGGATTCAAAGCCGGTCAGATAGAGCCTGTTCTCCGGCGAAATGACGAGGAACGCCTCGCCCTCGCTTAGATAAGCCATGAGTTTGTCGGTCATAATACACCTGCTTTCTTATAAAAAGAGACACTGCCGAATGTGTGCAGCATTCGGCAGTGCGTTGGGGAAAGAGAAAATAAAAATGAAAAAAGAAGATGTCAAAGGAATGAAAATGTCTAACACTCAACATTAAATCATCTAAATGTATGATATTACAGATAGAAGCATGAGATGTTAACATACCATAAACTATATATTAACAAACTGTAAACTTTGAACACTTTCTCGCTTTTCTGTCCCAACTTCTGCCGAATTCCGCAGCGGCATGATATTATTTCTCGAGGAATGCCTTGAAGCCCTTGAACGCCATATAGACGTCGAGCTTTGCAACGACCTCAAACGGAGCGTGCATCGAGAGGACGGGCACGCCCACATCGACCACTTCAACGCCAAGATTTGCGATATATTTTGCGACGGTTCCTCCGCCGCCCTCGTCGACCTTGCCGAGCTCGCCGGTCTGCCATGCGACCTTCTCGCCGTCGAAGAGAGTGCGGATCTTTGCGACGAACTCAGCGTTTGCGTCGTTTGTCGAGCTCTTGCCCCTTGCGCCGGTGTATTTGGTGACGACGATGCCCTTGTTGAGGTAGGCGGCGTTGAGCTTATCGTGAACCGAGGGATAGGTGGGGTCAAAGCCAGCATTGACGTCGGCGGAGAGGCATTCGGAAGCTCTGAGCACGTCTCTGCCGCACAGACCCTGAGTCCTTGCGATATCGGCGATGAAATCTTCAAGATAGGCGGAGCAAAGGCCGGTGTTGCCCTCGGAGCCTATCTCTTCCTTATCGGTGATGACGGTGACGGTGGTGCGCTCGGGAGCAACCGCCGCGAATGCCGCTCTGATCGAGGGGTAGGCGCAGACTCTGTCGTCGTGGCCGTAGGCGCCGATGAGACTGCGGTCGAAGCCGATGTCAACAGCCTTGAATGCGGGCACCATCTCAAGCTCGGCGGAGAGGAAGTCGCTCTCGACTATGCCGTATTTCTCGTTGAGGAGCTTCATTATATTGAGCTTCACAAGCTCGCTGCCCTTATCCTTGCCGAAGGGGCGGCTGCCGATGAGAATATTGAGATCCTCGCCCTTGACAACGTCCTCTGCGGAGCGCTTTGCCTGCTGCCTGTCAAGATGGGGGAGCAGGTCGGTGACTACAAACTGCGGGTCGCCCTCATCCTCGCCGAGGCGGACGGTGACCTTGGTGCCGTCCTTGCGGCAGATGACGCCGTGAAGCGACAGGGGGATGGCGGTCCACTGATACTTCTTGATGCCGCCGTAGTAATGGGTCTTGAAGAGAGCGAGGTCAGTATCCTCATAAAGCGGATTGGGCTTGAGGTCGAGCCTCGGGGAGTCAATATGGGAGGCGACTATCTTTGCACCGCTCTTAAGGCTCTGTTTGCCGAATACGCACAGGATGAGGGCCTTGCCCCTGTTGTCGTAATAAACCTTGTCGCCGGGCTCGTAGCTGCCGTCGGGGTCAAACGGGATGAAGCCGTTCTCCTCGGCAAGGTTCTTGACATAAGCCGCCACTTCACGTTCGGTCTTGCAGCGGTTAAGGAAATCAATGTAATCGCCGCAGAAGCTGTCGGCGGTCTCGATTTCGCCGTCCTCGCAGGTGAATGCGGCGTGCTCGGGCGAATAGAAAAGCTCGTCCTTCAGAGCGTCGGCGGGAGTTTTTTCACACATGATGGTACTTCCTTTCTTATTTATAGAGATTTGAATATATATTGAGCGCCTTGGTTACTTTTTTAACGTAATGCGCCGTTTCGCTTATCGGTATCTTGGTGAGAGTTTTGCCGTCGGGGGATATCTCGGGATCCTTGAGCCACGAATTGACCCTGCCCCTGCCCGCATGATAGGCGGCGAGGGCGACGGGCGTTTCGCCGAATTCGTCGAGCAGATAGCTCAGGAAGAACGCGCCGTATTTGACCGAGGTCTCGGGGTCAAGCAGGCTCAGCTCGCCCTGAGTCTCGCCCAGCTTCATGCGGAGCCATTCAAAGGTCTCGGGCGTTATCTGGGTCAAGCCCACGGCGTCAGCCGAGGAGACGGCGGAGGGGTCGAAGGAGCTTTCCGTCCTGATAACGGCATAGAGCAGGGCGCTGTCAAGCCCGAATTCGGCGCTGTATTTCTCGACGAATTCCTCGTATTTATGGGGATAGGAGAGCTTCATGACCGTCCTGTAGCTGCCCGCGAACGCCGCGAAAAGCAGCGCCGCGATGACGGCGAATATCAGTATGGTCTTCAGCTTGCCTTTTGCAGTCATAATGTTAGCCTTTCAAAATAAACAGTCGATCGCTTTGCGGAGATCGGTGCCGTCCCCGTTATCAATTATAATGTCGCTCTGCTTTGCATAGAACTCCTGCGGCGGCTGGGCGGCGATACGCATCAGGGCGTCCGTCTCGCTCAGGCCGTCACGCTCAATGATGCGGCGCAGCCTCACGGAGTCGTCGGCGGTGATACACACCGTCTTGCCGCAAAGGCAGGCAAGATCGCTCTCAAAGAGCAGGGCGGCGTCGATAACGGCGGCCTTTGCCCCAGAATCCTGAGCCTTGTGTATCTCGATAACGGCGAGGCGGGTTATCTCCGGGTGAGTTATCGCGTTCAGCGCGGCGGTCGCCTCGGGGGAGGCAAAAGCCCTGCGTGCAAGCTCCCTGCGGTCAAGCTCGCCGTCAACTATTATGTCGCTGCCGAAGCGGGCGCACAGGGAATCCTTGACCGCTCTGCTCTCGACCGCTTTGCGCGAGAGAACGTCGGTGTCTATAATATGGTATCCTTTTTCTCTGAAAATATCTGCGGCGGTGGTCTTGCCCGCGCCCGTCTGACCGGTCAGGCCGATGACAGGGACGGTGAAATCAAGGTCGATGACCCTGAACGCCGCCGAACGCAGCAGGCGGTTGTAGACCGCCAGACCCACTCCGCTTGCAACGGGGCAGCGGACAAAGGCTCTGGCGCAGCCGATGGCGTCGACCTGCCGCAGGGCGTCAAAAATGTTGTGCGCCTGGGTGTCGGGGCTGTCCGCCCTGCCGTATTCGATAAATTTATCAAAATTCTTGCCCTCGCCCTCAAAGCAAACGGCGCAGACCGTGTCTTTTTGAGCGAGCAGGAATTTTTTGTACTGTTTAAAGCTGCCCTTGATTATCGTGACCTCCGCGGCGGGGGCGTAATGCTTGTATTTCATGCCCGGGGACTGCGGCCTTTCGCCGTCCTTGAGCTTCTCAAACACCGCTGCCGCGATATTGACCTCGCCGAGCACCTCGCGAAGCTGCTCGACGGTCACTCCGCCCGGTCTGAGCAGGGTGGGAGGCTCGGTGGCGAGAGTGATAACGGTCGATTCAACGCCCACGGAGCAGTGGCCGCCATCGACCACGGCGTCTATCCTGTCGTCAAGGTCGGCGAGCACATGCTCGGCGCAGGTGGGGCTTGGCTTGCCCGAGGCATTGGCGCTCGGGGCGGCAAGAGGCAGCCCGCTCTGCTCGATTATTGCCCTTGCACAGGGGTGTGAGGGCATACGGATCGCCACGGTCGACAGCCCCGCCGTAACGGCATCGGGCACTATCTCCGACCGCTCGGAAATTATCGTCAGCGGCCCCGGCCAAAATCTCTCGGCGAGCTTCAGCATCCTCGGGTCGACCTTTTTGACCAGCGGAGGTATGGCGTCGAGCGAAGCGACGTGGACTATCAGCGGATTATCCTGCGGTCTGCCCTTGGCGGCGAATATCTTGCCGACGGCGACGGGGTCGAGGGCGTTTGCCGCAAGGCCGTAGACCGTCTCGGTCGGTATCGCTGCCAGACCGCCGTTCTTTAGTATCTCCGCAGCCTTTTTGATATCTTCTTTTTCGGTTGATTTCAGTCTGAGAGTTTTCATTTGCTTAGGGTCATTCCTCACTTTTGAGCTTCTCTGCGGTGTCGGCGGTGATAAGAGCATCGATCAGCTCGTCAAGGTCGCCGTTGAGAATCGCTTCTATCTTATAGAGGGTCAGGTTGATGCGGTGGTCGCTGACCCTGCCCTGCGGGTAATTATAGGTGCGTATGCGTTCGCTGCGGTCGCCCGTGCCGACCTGAGCCCGCCGCTCGCCCGCAATGGCGTCGTGCTGCTTCTCACGCTCGGCCTCAAGAATTCTTGAACGCAGAATCTTCATCGCCCTGTCTTTGTTTTTGTATTGGCTGCGCTCATCCTGGCACTCGACCACCGTGCCCGTGGGCAGGTGGGTTATCCTGATGGCGCTCTCGGTCTTGTTGACGTGCTGACCGCCTGCGCCGCCCGAGCGGTATGTGTCTATCTGAAGGTCGGCGGGGTTTATCTCAACATCCACATCCTCCGCCTCGGGGAGGACTGCGACGGTCACGGTCGAGGTATGGATCCTGCCCTGGCTCTCAGTCTCGGGCACACGCTGCACGCGGTGAACGCCGCTCTCGAATTTCAGGCGGGAATACGCGCCCTCGCCCTCGATCATAAAGCTGATCTCCTTGAAGCCGCCGAGTTCGGTCGGGTTGGAATTCAACACCTCGCACTTCCAGCCCTTTGCCTCGGCGTACATGGAATACATCCTGTAGAGCACGCCCGCAAAGAGCGAGGCCTCCTCGCCGCCTGCGCCGCCCCTTATCTCGACGATGACGTTCTTGTCGTCGTTGGGGTCGCGCGGAAGCAGCAACACCTTGAGCCTTTCACTGCTCTCGGCCGCCCTCTCCCTGGCGCTGTCAAGCTCCTCAAGCACCATCTCTTTGAATTCGTGCTCAAGCCCGCCCGCGTCGAGCAGAGCCTTTGCCTCTGCGGCGTCGCTCTCGGCGGCCTTGCAGCGGCGGTATTCCTCGACTATCGGGGTCAGCGTTTTCAGCTCCTGCATGAGCTTCTTATATTGTTCAAGGTCGGCGACGACGTCGCTGCGGCACAGCTTCTCGTTGATATCCTCGAAGCGTTCCTCGACCTTTTTAAGTTTATCAAGCATAGAGCCTCCGAATTATTCCGCGCCCTCTCGCGAGAGCTTCCTGATATTTTTCTCGACCTTGACGCGCTCGAGCATGACCTCGCGGCCGCACTCAAGACACTTGATGCGGAAATCCGCGCCGATACGCAGCACGGTGAAGCGGTCGCAGCCGCAGGGATGCTTCTTTTTCATCGTGATGATGTCGCCCACTCTGATATCCATTATTCGCCCTCCGATAATCCGTAGAAGTGCTGAGTCCAACAGAGCTTGCCTCTGGGGTCGGGGTCGGCCGCAACGCCGAAGCCGACTTTGGTGTATATCGGGTTCATCAAATTCTCATAGTGAGTTTCGGAATTCTTCCACGCAAGGCAGACGGCCTCGGGGGTCTCGAAGCCCCAGCCGAGATTTTCGCCGACCTGACCGGCGGTGTAGCCCGCATCCCTGAATATCGAGGAGAAGTATTTACCGCCCGGGCGGTAATGGTCATGGTCGCCCGACCACGCCATCTCCTCGGCTCTGGCACAGGACATTATGGTCAGCTCCTCGTCAAGCTCGAGCGGCGCAATGCCGCCCTCGGCGCGGTAGCCGTTGGTGATGCGGAGAATTTCATTTATATAGCTGCGGTATTTCTCGCGGTTAGCCTTTGCGGCGGGCAGCAGCTCGGCGTAGGTAGCTCCGTAGCCGAAGCGGTTGCATTCGACCAAGTCCGTTCTCTCGCCCGTCTTCTTTTCGCTGCCGTCGGCGAGCACCTTATAGATGAGCGTTATATTTTTATTCACTACAACGCCGTATTTTACTTCCCGCTCGTTTTTGACCTCGGTGCGCTCGACCTCGGCGGGCTTAGTCGCCTTGGTGGTTTTTGTGATGCGCCTTGCAGTAGTCGGCACACTTTTGGCCGTTGTCGGTGCCGCCGTGGTAGTCTCGGGGAGAGTAGTGGTCTCCTCCGTGGTAGTCTCCTCAGCCGCGGTCGAGGTTTCGGCGGCGGTCGTTGCGGAGGCACGGGTACTCACGCGCCGCTTCAATCCGCATGAAGCGAGCGAAGCCACGGCAAGAAGCACCGCTATGACCGCTGTGATTTTTTTAAGCATTTCTCATGTTCCTTTGATTTATTTAATGATATCGAATTCGAGCACTGCGGTGAAAACTCCGCCGCTGCACGATACGTTGAAGCTGCCGCCCTGCATCTCGGCAAGGCTCTTGGCTATCGACAGCCCCAGCCCGTGACCCTCGGTGTGACCCGATTCGTCCGCACGGTAGAAGCGACCCATCAGCGTGTCGCCGTCGATATCCTCCATAGTCTCTGTCAGGTTTGTGACCTTGACGACCGCCTTGCCCGACTCCTCATAGAGAGCGATATTGACGTCGGTCTCATGCATTGCGTATTTACAGACGTTGGAGAAGATGTTTGAGAGCAGCCGCCACATGCTCTCGCCGTCGCACATGACAAACAGATCCTTCTGCGGCAGCGACATACGGGGCAGCAGCCCGCATTGCTCGAAGTTATACATGAATTCCTCGACCGCCTGTGTCAGGGCGATGTTGAGGCTTGCTTTCTCAAGATTTATCTTCCATGTGCCGGCGGTTATCTGCGACGCCTCTATCAGCTCGTTGACAAGGTCTGAGAGCTTCTGAGTGTGGCGCTTGAGCACACCCGCGTATTCGCGGCGCTGCGCCTCGGTCAGATCCTCACGCTCGAGCAGCTCCGCAAAGCTGGATATCGAGGTCAGCGGAGTTTTGATATCGTGCGAGACGTTGGTCAGCAGCTCGGTCTTGAGCTTCTCGGTCTTTAGCTCCTGCTCCATCGCCTTGTTGATCTCTTTTCTGATAAGGTCAAGATTTCTGCCGTGGGCGCGGATGCTCGATATCGAGAGCTTGCTCGCTATATCGTCGCCGAGCACGCCCTCGGCGAGCTTCTGCCCCTCCTCCTTGACGTAATGCAGGTTGATGGCTATCATCGAGAATATCGGGATGATTATGAGCCTTGTGAGCGCCCAAAGCACAAGGAATACCTTGAACACCGAGTCGGGGGTGAAGGTGTTGTCTATCAGGCCGAAATACGCTGTGAAGCTGAGGATGACCGCCTCGGAGAGGATATACAGGACGATGCCGAATATCAGCTTCCTGAATACGCCCGAGCTGCCCTGAGCCTTTGCCTTGCGCTTGTCTCTGGGGGTGCGGCGCTTGATATGCTGATAGATGCGGTAGGCTATCATGCTCTTATATAATTTGCCGAGCTTGACCCTGACCGACAGCGTTGACAGGAACGCCATGAGCACCAGCATTATGACGACACAGACGATAACGATAATGATGTTGTTGACGACCATGCCCGTATCCGCCGCGGAGGTCAGCCCTATGACTATCCACGCCGTGACGAGCGTGACGAGCATGAATGCGGCGCAAAGCTCGATCGGCATTCGGTCGACGAAGCCGGGTATCACCTCGCCTGTCTCACTGTTGCAGGTGCCGGCGTTTATCGTGATAAAGACCAGCAAAACGATTATCGCGGCCACCACAACGGCAAGGGCGAGGAAGAGGAAGTATTTGAGCGAGTCGGCAAGCTCTATCCATTGGAACGCCTGCTGATATTTATCCCTTGCCTGCAACTCGCTGTTGACCACTATGGAGTATTTCAGCCGCAGCGTCGCAATGCCGCTCTCGCCGCCCGAGAGGAAGAAATCCGAGCTGCCGGAGTAGCCGAGATCCTCGTCTTTATATCCGCCCTCCGGCACGGCGGGGTCGGAGGCGTAGTTTGAGAACAGCGTCTTGCCGCCGATATCGGTTATTGAAAAAACGAAGTTGGTCTGCGAGGGTGAGAAATTCGTTTTATAGTAGTTTATGCGGTATTCGTCGTTTGTCTCGATAAGGCAGGAGTAATAATCCCTTGCCTGCTCGATATCGTCGAGGGTGTATTGCTGCACGGCGATGCTCTTGGCGGTGCTGCCGTTATCGCCGCTGTTGTAGAAGCCGTATTGAAAAAGATAGGCTATGCCCAGCACGCAGCCGACGGCGATGACGGTCATGCAGATGAGTATCGTTATCACCGTGGAACGGTCATAATCCGAATAAAACTTGTTTTTTGCCATTCCGATGCCGCCTCCCGCTTATTTCTTCTCCATTTTGTAGCCGTGGCCCCATGAGACCTTGAGATAATCGGGTCTTGCGGGGTTTATCTCTATCTTTTCTCTCAGGTGGCGGATATGGACGGTGACGGTATTCTCCGAGCCGAACGGCGTGTCGTTCCAGACCTTGCGGTATATCTCCTGCGGGGAGAATACGCAGTCCAGATTCTCAAGGAAGAATTTGAGCAGCTGCATCTCGGTCGGGGTCAGGCTGACGGGCTCGCCGTCAACGGTGACGGTTTTTGACTTGTCGTCGTATTCAATGCCGCCGTTGCAGAGCTTCGAATCCCTCTCCTCCGGCTCGGCGGCGCCGCCGAGGCGTTTATAGCGGCGGAGCTGCGAACGCACGCGGGCAATGACCTCCACGGGCACGAAGGGCTTGGTTATGTAGTCGTCCGCACCGGCGTTGAGGCCGCTGACCTTGTCGAAATCCTGGCTCTTTGCCGTGAGCAGTATCACGGGAATGTTTGAAGTCTTTCGCAGCGTCGACAGCGCCGTGATGCCGTCCATGACAGGCATCATAACATCCATGAGCAGCAGGCTTATCTCCTCCTTGGCGATGATGTCGAGCGCCTGTGAGCCGTTCTCCGCCTCAAAGATGCCGTAGCCCTCGCCGGAAAGATAAATTTTGAGCGCCGAACGGATATCGGGCTCGTCGTCGCAGATAAGAATGTTGTACATCGTTTTACCCTCTCTTTTCTCTTTTGTATATTACCACTTTTTTTGCGGGCAGCGCTGCCGGATGAATGCCGCCTTGAACTCCGGGTAACAGCCGCATTTCATGCAGGTGCCGCTTACAAGCGCCTCGCATTCCTTGCAAATGCCGAGCCGCCTTATATACTCCTCATCATCCGCTTTGTCGTAAGCGTGAATTTTCTCAATGCGTTTTCTTATATCCTCAAGGGTGTCCGCGCCGCCGCTCTCGCGCAGCAGGCAGCGCAGACATACTCTCTCCTCGCTCATTTTATTATGAATCTGACCACGCTGCACGGGGGCAGCTCGGCGGTGAAGCCGTCGGCGGTCGGCTCAAAGGCGGTGAATTCCCTTGAAACGACTGCGGTCTTGTTGTCAAAGGTGTTGTATTCGTCCATCTTGCCCGTCAGGATCTCCGCTGTGATCGAGCTGACGGAGAAATCGGCTATCTGGCACTTGATCTCGGCCGCTTCGTCGGCGGAGGTGTTGGCTACCGTCGAGCAGATAACGCCGTCCCCGTCCACCGAGGCGCTCTCGATGAGCTGCGGCAGTGAATAATCGTCGGTGCCGTTTTTGCCGCTCGTGATGAACGAACCGAGCAGGGTATTTTCCTGATGCTCCTTGAACATCTTGAATACATAATATGTCGGGGTCAGCAGCATATCCTCGCCGTCGGTCAGCGCGACCGATTGCAGCACGTTGACGGCCTGGGCGATATTCGCCATGCGGATGCGGTCGGAATGCTTGTTGAAGATATTCAGCGTCAGCGCCGCGACCATCGCGTCACGCATGGTGTTCTGCTGATAGAGGAACCCGGGATTCGTGCCCGGCTCCACGTCGTGCCATGTGCCCCATTCGTCAACTATCAGGTCGACCCGCCTGTCGTGATCGTAGCGGTTCATTATCTCAATGTGGCGGGTGATTATCTCGTCAATGTGATACGCCTTTGTGAGCGTGGTGTAATATTCGTCGCGGGAGAATTCGGTGGCGCTGCCCTTGTGACCCCAGCCGTGGGTGACGGTGTAATAATGCAGCGACAGACCGTTCATGTGGTTTTTGGCGTTCTTCATCATCGTCTCGGTCCAGTTGTAGTCCTCGCCGTTCGGGCCGCAGGCGACTTTGTATATCCAATTATTCTTCGAGTCGTAATTGCGGACATAGGTGGCATAGCGCCTGTAGGTGTCGGCGTAGAATTCGGGGCGCATATTGCCGCCGCAGCCCCAATTCTCGTTGCCAACGCCGAAGTATTTGAGCCTCCACGGCTCTTCACGGCCGTTTTTGCGGCGAAGCTCGCTCATCGGGGAGCTGCCGCCGAAGGTCATGTATTCGACCCACTCGCTCATCTCCTGCACCGTGCCGCTGCCGAGGTTGCCCGCTATGTAAGCGTCACAGCCTATCTGACTGCACAGCTCAAAGAATTCGTGGGTGCCGAAGCTGTTGTCCTCCACAACTCCGCCCCAGTGGGTGTTTATCATTTTTTTGCGCTCGGCGGGGTCGCCGATGCCGTCGCGCCAGTGATATTCATCCGCAAAGCAGCCGCCCGGCCAGCGAAGCACGGGAAGCCCCATCTCCCTAAGGGCGTTCACAACGTCGCAGCGCATACCGTTGACATTCGGCACGGGCGAATCCTTGCCGACAAAAAGCCCCTCGTAAACGCATCTGCCGAGATGCTCCGAGAAGTTGCCGTAGATATCCTTATTGATTTTTGAAAGCCGCTGATTGGGGTTGATAAGATATTTTTCCATACAGTACCTCCCTCTCGTCAGGTTATTGGTAATTGTTATTATATCAGCAATTATCGGATAAATAAATACTTTTAAGTAAAATTTTTTAAATTATATTTAAACAAATAAAGGAGGCGCGCCGCCGTTATTACTTCACCCGATACGACCGACCGCAAAAGGAAAACCGCCCCGAAACGGAGCGGCAGTCAGCTTTCGTCGGGCACATAGAGGATGATATCCTCCACGGCGACTATGCAGAGGAAGCCCGTCAGTCGTGTCGGACGCATTATTAACAAAATATCTCACGACTGTTAAAATTATATTCATACGCAATTAACAAATGCAGGTTAATATATAACCGTGGTCAGCGGGAGCCGCAACTCGCTGCCGCAGCCCATCGTAGGTGGGCAAGCAATACCCCTCCTCAATTCAACCCCATGCAGAAAAAGGTGCTTCCCGCACCTTTTTCTTGCTTTTAAATGCTTTTTGAGCGGCGGCCG
>FR888179.1:29984-45110 GCA_000431775.1 Clostridium sp. CAG:413
ATTTGCTGCTCCTTGCGGATTGAGACGGATAAGGTATGCCGCAGGCGGAATTCGGCATGATTTATGGGACGCCGAGGACGTGTCCCCCGGCAATGTCGCTGAAAGATTGCGCTTGCCCTCGCCTCCCTCTGACGAGGGAGCCTTTAAAGTGCGTGACTTACGGTTATGGACAACCGGCAGGCTTGCTATTGTTGCGTGAAAATCAATCCTCCGGCACGGCTGCGCCGTGCCGCCTCGCAGAATGGCGGCGATGAGAGTTCAAGCCTCAATTCTCCTTCATCTTCTTTGTGAATACCGCTATGCCGACGGCACTCAGGATCACGGCGTAGCCGAGCACTATCGGCAGCTCATGCACGGCGGCGGAGATATCGCCCGCAAGCGCGGCCCGCTCAAGCTCCACGGCGTGGATGAACGGCAGGGCGTCGGCGATATTTTTGAATATCTTGCCCATCAGGCTCACGTCAAACCACACGCCTGAGAGCCATGCGGTCAGGTTGGTCAGCAGCGCGCCGCAGATGCCGCCCACCTGCTTGTCGGTCAGCAGGCTGCCGCAGAGCAGACCTATTGCGATATACAGCAGCGCCGCGGGCAGCAGGAACAGCAAAGCCCAAAGGATGCCGACAGTCGGTTTAAGTCCTAAAATTAAGGCGGCGATATAGCAGATAACGCTCTGCAAAACGCTTATCGGCAGCATCGGCAGCGAGTAGCCGAGCAGGAAATCCGCCGCAGTCAGCGGGGTCGTGAAGAGCCTGCGCTGGAGCGAAGTCTCCCTGTCCTTTGATATGAGCATCGCCGAGAAGAGCGACACGAACGAAAGGCCGAATACACATATGCCGGGGGTCAGCTTGTCAAGCTCAAAGAGAGCGACGGGCACATTCGCCTGTATCGCCGTGAGTAGGAGCAGCACAACGAGCGGGAATCCGAGGCCGAATGCCACGGTCAGCGGGTCACGGATAATTTCTTTAAAAGTTCTGTTTGCAAAAGTGAGCATCCGCATTATTTACCCTCCTTTACGAGCTTCACAAAGGCTTTCTCAAAGTCCGATTCGCCTGTTTCTTTCAGTATTTCGTCCGCCGTGCCCACAAAGAGCAGCCGCCCGTCCTTCATAACGCCGATACGGTCGCTCAGCTCGCGGGCTTCCTCAAGGTAGTGGGTCGTCAGTATGACGGTCGCCCTGCCCTTGAGGCTGCGGATAACGTCCCATAATTCGCTGCGGGCAATAACGTCAAGCCCGAGGGTCGGCTCGTCGAGGAAGAGCACCTTCGGCTCGGAGACAAGCGCCATAGCTATGCTCAGCCTGCGCTGCCAGCCACCGGAGAGCTTCTTTGCCCGTTTGGCTGCAATTGAATTTAGGTCAAATTCGTCAAGCAGCTCCTTTACACGCTGCTTTTTTTCGTCGCCCGAGAGGCCGTATGCCCCCGCGATAAGCTCAAGATTCTCGCGCACGCTAAGATTCGGCGCGACTGCAGTCTCCTGCGGCGAAGTGCCGATCAGTGCCTTGACCTTTTGCGGCTGTTCGGATATGCTGACCCCGCATAGCAGCGCGTCGCCCGAGGTCGGGCGGCAAAGGCACGAAAGCATCTTGATAGTGGTGGTCTTGCCCGCTCCGTTCACGCCGAGCAAGGCGAAAAGCTCGCCGCCGCCGATGCTCAGCGAAAGGCCGTCAACAGCGGTGATATCCTTGTATTTTTTGGTTAGATTTTTGATTTCAACGGACATTTTTATCCTCCTTGCCGTCTTTAGAAATAAAGCGTGCCTTGATGCCCTCATAGGCGTCGGAGACCATGCGGCTCACCAATTCGCTCTCCCAATTAAGGTAAGAGGTGGCTATCATCGAGGCGATGCCGTGGACGAATATCCACAGCTCCAGATGGAGCATAAAGGCGTCGTTCATGCCCAGACCCGTGCCTTTCATGATAAGCTCGACGGATTTTTTGACATCCTCGGTCTCTCCGTCGGATTTCTCCTCGCTCGAGCGGTCGCGCATGAACAGCAGGCGAAACAGCTCCCGCTCCTCGGCGGCGAACCTTATATAGCCCATGCCCATCGCCTTATACGGCGGATAATTTGCCGCCGCGCACTCCCGCTCAAGACAGGCGTAATAAAGCTCGGAAGCCTTGCATATCACCGATTTCCGCAGCTCCTCCATTGACGGGAAGTTTGTGAATATCGGCTGCGTCGAGCAGCCGAGGGCGGCGGCAAGGTTGCGGGCGTTCAGCCCTTTTTCGCCGCTGCGGCGCACAAGATCGATGCCGGAGCTAACGATATCTTCCTTTGAAATTTTCGATTTGGGCGGCAAAAGTATCACCTCATCATTCAAAATAACAAATGTTATATAACACTTGTTATTATATGCCCGCACGGCGAAATTGTCAATCCCCGCAGACGAAATATTTGCGTGCGGCGCTAACTTCTCCAAAATCAGCAGGGCAAGCCGGGATTTTTTCGGCAATTCACCGATTGCACGGCGCTAAATAAAGTGATAATATATTTTCGTAATAAGAGAAAGAGACACGGAGAACTGAAATGAGAAAAAACTACGCTTTGGATATGACCTGCGGGCCGTTTTTTAAGAAAATACTGATATTTTCCGTCCCGCTGATGCTCACGGGGCTGCTTCAGCTCGCATATAACACCGCCGACGTGGTGGTGGTCGGCAGATTCGTCGGCAAGGAGGCTCTCGCCGCCGTCGGCTCGACAGGCTCGCTTATAAACCTCTTCGTCAACCTGTTCATCGGCATTTCGATGGGCTCGGGCGTTGTGGTCGCAAGGCACATCGGCGAGAATAACGACAAGGGCGTGCGCGAATGCGTGCATACTTCGATGCTTTTGAGCATTTTTTGCGGCTTTTTTATCGGCGTGCTCGGCTTCTTCACCTCGGGCGAAATGCTCAAGATAATGAATGCCCCCGACGACGTTATCGACCTTGCGACGCTCTACCTCAAGATCTATTTCCTCGGCTCGCCGGGGCTTATGGCTTATAACTTCGGCGCCGCGATAGTCCGCTCCACGGGCGACACCAAGCGCCCGCTGTATATCCTGACATTCTCGGGGCTTGTGAATGTGGCGCTGAATCTTTTCTTTGTCATCGTGCTGAAATTCGGGGTCAGCGGCGTTGCGATACCGACGATAATCTCGCAGTATCTCTCGGCTCTGCTGATAATCATCCACCTCAAGCGCATGAATAACGCCTGCCGCCTGTCGTTCAGGTCGCTTAGGATCCACTCGGCGGAGCTGCGCGATATTCTCAAGATCGGTCTGCCCGCGGGCATACAAAGCTCGCTCTTCTCGGTGTCGAATGTCGTGATACAGTCCACGGTCAACTCCTTCGGCTCGAGCGCGATGGCGGGTGTCGCCGCCGGCTCGAATTACGACGCTTATATCTACACCTGCACCAATGCGATATCGCAGACGACAATGACCTTCGCCTCGCAGAATATGGGCGCGAGGAAGTATTCAAATCTCGGCAGGGTCTATCGCCACTGCCTGCTGATAACGCTTGCCATCGGCGTCGGCATGGGTCTGCTCGGCATGGCGTTCGGCGACTTTATAGTCGGGCTGTTTTCGGATGACCCCGAGGTCATCGCAATAGGGGCGGATAGGCTCAGGCTGATAATGCCGTTCTACTTCTTCTGTTCGCTGATGGATGTCGCTGCGGGTCAGCTCAGAGGCATGGGCAAATCCCTTGCGCCTATGCTCATCTCGCTGCTCGGAGCCTGCGGCTCGAGGATCCTTTGGGTCTATCTCATATTGCCCCTTGACCGCACGCTCGTCAACCTCTTCTGGTCTTACCCCGTGTCGTGGGCGCTGACCTTCGCCGTGCAGTTCACCGCCTATTTCATAGTAAAACACCGCATGAAGAAAAACGGCACCTTCGACGATGAAGTGCCTGCGTAACGCAAAATCAATTGCAGAGAAACCGTCCACGCCATGCGATATCGGCATAGTATCATCTTGATAAAGCACACAAAACCACCCGCTTGAGCCGAAAGGTTCAGGCGGGTGGTGTATTATGCTGCGGGATTATTGTGAAGTGTTTTCCTGTGGTCAGGCGAAGTATATATTCTTCGTTTTACCGAAGAGGCCTTTGAAGAAGGCGACCACGCGCTGCCAGAAGGTCATGGTGCAGGTCAGCTTCTTCTCGGCGGTGACGGTCGTGCCGTCAAGGTTGGTTATCTCCGCCTTTATCGTCACGCTGCCCCTGCCTTTGGCAGTCACGTTGCCGTTTGCGTCGACCGCTGCGACAGACGGGTCGGAGGAGCTCCACTTCACGCTGTAGCTGTTCGCACCGTCATTCGTGCCGAGAGTAAGGCGCGTGGAATTGCCGTAGGCGAGCGTATCCGCGCCGAGGATTGCGGCATTCGTCACCGTTACCGTGCCCTCTGGCAGGCTCACCGTGATGTCAAACGCCGTCATCTTAGTGACCTCGTCCTTGGTGTAGTAAACGCGCACCGACTTTTTGCCGAGCGTCGAGGTATCCACCGCGCTCAGATAGTAGTCCGTAACCTCGGCGCTGCTGCCGTCGCTGAGAGCGGCGGTTATTCTGAGACCCGTCGGGTCGAATTTATCGCCGAGAGCGTAATTTGTCTTGAGCGGCTCGCTCGAAACAGCTATGTAGCTCAGCGTGGGCTCGACCTCGATAACGGCGAATTCGCTGAAATGGTCGGTCTCAAAGACGATATAATTCCCGTCGAGCGTGTTTGCGTAGCGTACAAGCGGGTCAACAGGGTCCTCCGTCACATGATAGACCCTGCATTTTAGGGGATTTACGCCGTCGCGCAGTCTGATCTTGACCGTCACGGCATCCTTGGGCTGAGTTTCTTCCCCGCCGTCAAAGAGCGTGATATCGTAGAAATTCAGCGAGCGGATGTTGCCGCCGACGGCGAAATTCGAGCCTTCATGCGAAGCGGGGTCTTTCATTTCGACCGAAAGGGTCGTCTGCTTTTTGAGGGATTTGGTCGTGGCGCTGACGATGACCCCGTGGCCGTCGTGACGCAGGGTGACATCACCGTAGGCAAGCTCGGCGATCGCCCTGTTTATCGAATCCGCAAAGAGATCGACGGTCGACTGCTGAGTGATATCAAGCCCGTATTCAACGGAATTGACCGCTGCGTCGAGGCGGGCGAGGCTAGTATCCGACCACATGGAGCGTTCGACCTTCGCTGCGGCGGCAACTGCCGCGTCAACGGCGGAATAATTCGCGTCGAAGTATTTTATCGCGGCGAGGGCTGCGTTTATCGTGCGGGCGTATTCGCTGACCTCGCTCTGGCGGCGGATATCAAGGCCGTATTCGACGGCATTCACCGCAGAGTCAAGGGCGGCAAGGCTCTCCTCGGTGCAGTATTCGCGGCGCACCTTGGAGGCGGCGTCGAGGGCAGCCTCGACCGAGTAATAGTCCGCCTGACGGTATTTGAGACCGCGGATGGCGGCGTTTATCGCCGAAACATAGTCGTCAACGGTCGATTGCTTGTCCGCCGTGAGGGTCTTGTCAACTGAATTCACTGCTTTTTCGAGGGCTGCAACGCTCTCGTCTGAGTAGAGCGACTTGTCGATGGCGTTTGCCCGCTCGATCGCCTCGTCAACGGCGGAGAAATCCGCAGGCTCGTCGCTGAGGTCGGGATATATCTTGCAATCAAAGTATACCGTAGCGTTTTGCAGGGCTTCGTTGCCCTCGCCGACGGTCAGATATTTCCAATCCAGCTCGCTGCCCTCAAAATAGACCGTTTCAAGCGGGGTGTTGTAAAACGAATTCTTGCCGATTTCAATAAGGCTTTTCGGCAATGATACTGATTTTAGAGAAGTGCAGTTATAAAAAGATTCTTCCTTGATATATCTGAGATTCCTCGGGGCGGTCAATTGCTCAAGCGAAGAGCAATCCTTAAATGCACCCCGAAGTTCCGATGTGTTTTGATTCTCTGATATGTCAATTGATTTTAACGAAGTGCACCCGCTAAATTGTGCATTGCTTCCGTCAGCAAAATAAACTCCGGCTCCCCATATAACAGAAACAAGATTTTTGTCGCCGCTAAAAGCGCCTCCGTTTATGCGGCAAACGGCTTTTTCGTCGATTTTAAATATTTCAAGAGATTTACAGTTATGGAAAGAGCCGACGATAGTTTTGATCCCGCTGCCTATTGTTACGATTTTTAGATTTGAGCAGTATGAAAAAGACGAATTGTTGAGCGATTCAACGCTGTCCGGCAAAGAGATCTGCGTCAATCCATTGCAACTGCTAAAAGAGCTAACGCCTATTTGCTCCGTTCCACCGAAATCAATCTCCTCAATTTTTGAATACTCGAAAGCTCCTTTTCCGATTATTTTTGTGTTTTTTGATAAGAAGATATGTTTGATCCCAGCATAGCGAGCAGCGTAATCACCGATTTTATAGGCATAGTCCGGCACTATATAGTAGTTGCTTGGGCGTGCGCAGGGGTAAGAAAAAAGAATATCCTGCCCCTCGATCTCGCCGCGTTTAAAAAGAACGCCGCTGCTGTCGGCATAAAAAAGCGGATTATTTTTATTCACGGTAAATGACTCAACATTGTCGCTTCTGTTAAAGCTGAATTCGCTTATTTGCGTCAACGTGGAGGGAATATGTATATTCTTTAATGCCTCCAGTTGGTTCGGCACTATATAGTCACCGACTTTGATAATTCCCTCCGAGATCGTGAAATTCCCAATTCGGTGCTTATTCATATTCACTTTGGTATAAAATGCGTAGTTGCCTATCTCCACAACGGGGTAGCCGTCTATCTCCGCCGGAACGGTAAAGTCACCTGTGATAGTCCCTGTTGTGCCTGTGATGCACGCCTTGCCGTCGGTAACGGTATATGTCAGCAGCCCGGATTCCGCTGCAAACGAGCGGGGCTTTAAGCATACAAGCCCGACAAATACAACAGCAATCGCCATTGCAAATGATATCAGTTTTTTCATATGATCACCCTTTTAATCTTTATCCTCAGCGCTGCGATACGGCAGCAACACAGTAATACTCTTATTATATATGATTTTCTTTTACATTTCAACATTTTAATTGCATTTTACAGCCCGCGCTTATAGCCTGATCATTTATTTTTGCAGACGCTTTTGCCCGCAGCGATTTCCCTTGCAAAGCGTTTGAATATGCGTTATAATAAATTTTATTGCAAAGTCCGTTTTTTGGTACTTCCGATACGGTATAATATGTTTAATGACCTTGCGGACGGAGGAGATTTGATGGCAAGAGGCGTAAATCAAAAAATCAGGCTGCTGTACCTGATGAGGATAATGCTTGAACGCACCGACGACGAGCACGGGCTGACCCTTGAGGAGATAACTGCCGCCCTCGCCGAATACGGCATAGAGGCCGAGCGCAAGACGCTCTACGACGATATCGAGACCTTGCAGATATTCGGCATCGACATTGACAAGCGAAAGGGCAAGACCATGCGCTACCATGTGGCGAGCCGTGAATTCGAGCTGCCCGAGCTGAAGCTGCTGGTTGACGCAGTGCAGTCCTCAAAATTCATCACTCACAAAAAGAGCAACGAGCTGATAAAGAAGATCGAGGGCTTCACGAGCTGCTACGAGGCTCGCCGGCTCCACAGGCAGGTGTTCGTGACCAACCGCATCAAGACGATGAACGAGAGCATCTATTACACCGTCGACTACATACACGAGGCGATAAACAGCAACGCCAAGGTGTCATTCCGCTACTTCAATTGGAATGAGCGGAAGCAAAAGGTGATGCGCCACGACGGCAAAAAATATATCGTCAGCCCCTGGGCGCTCACTTGGGACGACGAGAACTACTACATGATCGGCTACGACTCCGAGAGCGGCCTTGTGAAGCACTACCGCGTGGACAAAATGACCGATATCGGGCTGATCGACGAGGAACGCGACGGTGCGGAGCACTTCAAAAATTTCGACATGGCGATCTACTCCAAAAAGACCTTCGGTATGTACGGCGGCGACGAGGAGACCGTGACACTGCGCTGTAAAAACGAGCTTGCCGGGGTCATCATCGACCGCTTCGGCTTCGACACGCCCTTTGTCAACGTGACCGACACACATTTTGAGGTGCACGTCAAGGTGCAGGCAAGCCCGCTTTTCTTCACCTGGGTAATGAATTTCGGCTCCGACATGACTATCATTTCACCCGAAATTGCCAGGGAGAATTTCATAAAGCTCGCCGAAAAAGCGCTCGCACAATACGAATAAAACAGGCAAAAGATATGAGTATCGGCGAGATAAGTCCGTTTTTTGGTACACCTGATGCTGTATAATGTAACCGTAGCAATAAAACAGGAGGGTTGCATATGGCATTCAAGATGGGGTTTCATGCTTCGGCTGAACCCGAGCCGAAAGAGACCGTTGGCGAGATAAAAAATCCCGCTCGACCGCCGAGAAGATCTGTGGTGCGTGTGTTCTTCCCCGCACGGAATTTCGCCTGCTCATATTACAACGACGCCTTTGACCTGCACTGCGGCGACATTGTTTTTGTCGAGGGCAAGCTCGAGGGGCTGCGCGGCCGAGTGGTCGAGGTATCATATGACTTCAAGATCAAGCTCTCTGATTACAAGCGGGTCATTTCAAAAGCCGACACCGAAGTGAGCGGTGAGCTTTATCTCGCGGGGTCGCATCTGGCGGCGTTCGACCGCGGCGTTATCCCGTATGAGAAAATTATTTCGTGGTTCAAAATTCCCGAGGCTCCCGATATGGAGTATTTTTGCAGCAGCTCCGACAAGGTGATCCTGCTCGACGAGATGAGCGGCTTCGACATAAGCTCCGCCGCAGCGAAAGCCGGGGACGAATATTACATGGATAACCGCGTGGTCTATATCTGCCTCGACGGCAAAAACGGGCGTGCGCTCGTGGAGGGCAGCAAGCCCTATGAGCTGGAATTCACCTTCAGCGACGGCGAGATCCGAAATCTGACCTGCGACTGCTATTGCGTAGGCAACTGCAAGCACGAATTCGCCGCCATGCTGCAACTGAGGGAGACCCTTGAGATAATCGAAGAGAATTACCGCAGCGAGTACGAACGCAGCGGATACTTCGCCGCCGTCAGTAAAGGCAGACTGCTGCAGACCGCCCTCGACGGCAAAAAAAGCGGCAAGATCACGCTGGGTTAAACTGAATGGGGTACAAAAGAACTCCGACGGATAGTTAACACTATCTGTCGGAGTTTGGTTTTTATATTCGGTTATGTCCTGTCACTGCTTATCCTCTTCGTGCTTCTGCGGGGCGGGAGCGGCGGGGTTAGAGGTGTCGGCGGGGGCTATCGAGGCTGCAGACTTTTTCTCGGGCACACGGTTGACCATTGCATAGGCTGTGACGGTGAGCACGAGCATTATCACTGCAACCGCGAGGGGCGAATCGACGCCGTAGAACGGGGCGCAGACTATCTCAAACAGCACGGCGAAAACATCGTTCGCGCCGAGCGCCTGAGTGAGCATCGAGAGCAGGCAAACTATCAGCCCGACGGTCGAATAGATACCGACTATCCTGAGCCAGAGCGGCTCGCAGAGCTTGAACGCCACGACGAGCGAGGCTATGATGAGCACCGTGTAGCCCGTGGAGGCGAGTATCTCGGCGGCGTTGGGCAATGTCTTGAGCAGCTCGGGGATGAGCTTGATTATCTTCCATATGTATGGCGCTCCGAGCAGCAGACCGCACACGACGTAAAACGTCAGTCGGATATTTTTATCCTTATTGCCCATTGTGAGTAGCCTCCATGAGGGCCTGCGCGAGCTGATCGGGGCAGGATGTGCTCTTGAAGCCGCAGCGGATGCCGCTGAGCTTGTCGATAACATCCTCGACCTTCATGCCGTCGACGATGGCACCGATGCCCTTGAGGTTGCCGTTGCAGCCGCCCTCAAATTGTACATTCCTCACCACTCCGTCCTCAATATCAAAGGTTATCGAGCGGGAGCAGGTACCTTTGGTTCTGTATGTATATTTCATAAATTATCACTCCTTTTTCACGATATTATTATTTTACACCACTTCCGCACTTTTTTCAAGTCCCTCACACCGCAATAATATATACCAGCGCCAAAATCAGCGAATGATCGCATTTCTCATTCATCAGCAGCAGCATGAGCGGCAGGACAAGGCCGATATCAGGGTCGGAGAAGCCTGTATTCATTTGCCGTCGCCGCCCATGAACTGCGTAAGAGTCGGCAGGATATCGAGCAATTTGATTATCTGCATCGCCTCATCAGCCCTCCTTCTTCTCTTCTCGCTCAGCAGGGGCTTGAGCGCCTCTATCAGACGGGTGCGGCTGTCGGGTCTGTTCATCGCGCCCATTATCGAGGTGAGCTTCGCCATCATCTGAGCGTCGTTGAGCAGCTTTGATATATCGGGCGCTCCCGAAGGCGGCGGCGCTTCGCTCTCCTGCGGCTGCGAGCCGAAAAGCTCCGCGGCGGCACTCTTCAGATTCTCAATATCTTCATCGCTCAGGCTTGACAGGATATCGTTGATGCCGTCCATGCTTTTTTTCCCCGCTTACTTCTTAAATTGCTTCATCAGCTTCTGCGCCTGCTCGCTCCTGAGCAGCTCTTCGAGAGCTTTTTTATCTCCGAGAATTCGGAAAAGCTCGTTTTTCTTCTCCTGCGGGAGCCTTTTTTCCACTGCGCCGAGCAGCGCATTCGGATCCTTGCCCGAGGCGGAATTCGCCAGCCTCAGCAGCTCCTCGGCAGAAAGCTCGCCCTTGCCCATGAGATCACCGCCTTTCACGCCGCACGGCAGGATCGGTATTGAAATCCTCGGCGGCAGGTACTATAATACTATATGTTATCGCATTTAACGGTAGAACGGAGACTGAAGCAATGAGGATAATCGTATTTTCGGATTCGCACGGCGGCGCGCGCTGCATCGCCGAGGCGCTTATGATGCACCCGGAGGCGCAGGCGGTCATCCACCTGGGCGACGGCGAGCGTGATATGGCGGCGCTCGGCAGCCTGCTCGAGGGCAAACGCCTAATAGCCGTCAGCGGCAACTGCGACCTTTACTCCGACCTGCCCGCCGAAGCGCTTGAGGATATCGGCGGGGTGAGGATTCTCTGCACTCACGGCCACCGCTACGGCGTGAAATCCTCGGACGGCGCCCTCGTTGAGCGGGCGCTCAAGGTCAACGCCCGTATTTTATTATATGGCCACACCCACGAGCCTGTTACACGCTACGAGGACGGGCTTTATATCATGAATCCCGGCTCGGCTCGGCAGGGCAGATACGGGATGATCGACATCACGCCGAACGGCATAGCCTGCATACTGTGCGAATTGTAATAAAAGACACCGCCGCTTCATATTATCGTAGCAGGCGGTGATTTTAATGTTTGTATACTCTGTAAAGACCTCAAAGGCAAAGATGATAATCATAGCTGCCGTTATAGTTGCGGCGGCTGGCGTCCTGGTATTCTTCGGCGGCAGGGGCAGAGGCGCGGAAACGGCGCAGGACGGGGCGATAAGCTACAAGGCGGAGGACTCCGCCCAGCGGCTCGCATTCCTTTCGCAATTCGGCTGGAGGATCGCCGAGGACCCCGCAGAGGTCAGCGAAGTCATCATCCCGCAGGAATTCGACAAGGGCTACACGGAATACGCCGAGATGAACAGGGCTCAGGGGCTTGACCTCGGGCTTTATAAGGGCGTGAGAGCCAAGCGGTGGACATACAACGTGCTGAATTACCCGGGGTATGAGAACCGCAGCGGCGTGGTGCAGGCAAATCTGCTGATCTATGAGGGCAGAGTGATAGGCGGCGATATCTGCTCGCTGGAGCAGGGCGGCTTCATGCAGGGCTTCGATTTCCCGATAACGGAAACGACCACCGCCGCGCCGACCGAAGCCCCCGCACCGACCGAAACAACAGAAACGACCGAGACCCGACCCGCAGATACGGGAACTCAGCCGCAAGCCGAGACATAAGCAGTAAAAAATGCCTTCGACGGTGGGACCGCCGAGGGCATTTTTTATATTTAACCGCCGTTTATCAGCCGTTTAAGCTCCGCCGCCTCGTCGTGCAGGACGGCGGGGTCGTCGTTCGGAACAAATTCAAGCAGCAGAGCGTGGCTGCGCCCGCCCGCGGCAAGGATATCGAGATACCGCCGCCACCGCTCACGATGCTCCGCCAAACGAAGTCGCTCACAGCCCTCCCACGCGAAAACATGGACGTTTGAGATGAACGGCAGCACCGTTGTGATATTCTCGATATTCCGCTCAAAGGTCAAGAACTGATTCGGCTGCCAATAGAGCGAGAGATTCTCTTTGCCGACCTCGCCGACAAGCCTTTCGGCGGAGTCTGCGTCGCTCGTCAAGGTCTTTTGATGAAATTCAAGGGCGATCCTCTCGCCCTCACGGGCCGCCATATCGGCGCAGACCCGCAGCTCACGCACCAGCTCCTTGCGCTCCGCCTCGCCCGTGTCGCAGGCGTCCTTTGAGCCCGCCCATATACGCAGCGACGGCGCGCCGAGAGCTTTCGCGGCGGCAAGCGTCTCGGCAAATTTGACCTCAAAATTCCTGCCGTTCTCACCGAGGCGGTAATATGTGCCGTATGAAACGACCTCCAAGCCCGCCGCTCGGGTCGCTTCGCCGACGGCTCGGGCGTTGCCGATATTTTCGGGCGGCACATGGATATCTCCGCCCCATTCTATCGCTTCAAGCCCCGCCGATCTCGACGCCGATATAGTTTCATCACTTGACAAATGACGATATGTCACCGAAACTATGCCTGTCTTAAACATCACTTCACCCCGTTTAAGCCATTGTGTCGAGCATCGCTTCGCTCACCTCATAGCGGGTCTCTCCGCCCCTGAGCCAGCGCTTCGCCTCGTCAAACATATACTCGCCCATCCTGCCGATCTCGCTGCCGAGAGAGCCTGCAATATGCGG
This sequence comes from Clostridium sp. CAG:413, assembly GCA_000431775.1. Taxonomy (GTDB): domain Bacteria; phylum Bacillota; class Clostridia; order Oscillospirales; family Acutalibacteraceae; genus CAG-177. Next base: position 42,858 of record FR888179.1, read on the forward strand.
CGTGAGAATAATGTTCTCCGTCGTATACAGCTCGCTGCCCTCCTCGGGCGGCTCGGGCCACGTCACGTCGAGCAGAGCGAGCCGCTCCGGCTCCGCACGCATTGCGGCGACAAGCTCGGTCTCAACCACCTGAGCGCCACGCCCGGTGTTGATGAATACGCCGTTCTTTTTCATTGCATTGAAGCATTCGGCGTTCAGCATCCCGACCGTCTCGGCGTTGTTGGCAAGGTGATTTGAGATGACCTGACACCTCGCGAAAAGCTCCGTCAGGCTGCCGAGCTTCGTTGCGCCGAGCTCCGCCGCCTCTTCTTCGGAGAGGAACGGGTCAAAGACGAACACATTCAGCCTGTATGCCCGCAGCATCTTTATCACGAGCTTGCCTATCATGCCCGCACCGACGATGCCGATATCGGCGCCGTAATTGCCGAGCATCGGGTTCTTCGGCCATTTGTTGCTCCAATCCCCGACCCGCTGCATTCGCTGAAAGCAGCCTTTATTCGCAAGAATTATCTGCGCCACGGTATATTCCGCAACGGGCACGGCGTTCGCCGCCCACGCCGAGAATATCCTCACACCGCAGGCGAGATACGGCCGCGCAAACGCCTGAACGCTGCCCGCGCCATAGAACACGGCCTTCAGCTTCGGCAGCTTCTCTTTTATCTCGGCCTCGCCGAGGCAGGGCATCCCCCACGACGAGAATATGACCTCAGTTTCACTGAGCGCACGCAGCTCCTCGGCGCTGCCTTTCATAGTCAGGATCTCGGGCAGCAGCTCGAATTCCTCGGCCATCTCGACTCGCAGGCTCTCGCTGTAGGCGTTCAGGATATTGCCCGGATCCTCGCACAAAAATGCGGCTTTCATGCTTCTCACTTCCTTATGTCATATCGAATGATCCTGCGGCATGTCCTCGCCGCCCCAAATTCTTCGAGCTGTCCACGGCCGATCGCCGCCGCTCCAGAATTCATCGCTCCGAGGCAGACCGAGCGGCAGGAACACGGCGCAGCATAAATAAAGGCTGCCCGTGGAGATATAGTATTCGCCGAGCGACGGCTGCTCGCCGCACACGCCGATATTCAGCCACCCGTCGCCGTCAAATACGTCGGGGTAGCTCATCACCTTCCCAATGACCGCCGTCAGGGCGCAGCGCACCTGAGCAGTCGGCAGCTCAAGCTCCTTATTCAGCGCCGCCTGAGCCAGCGACTGGAATGCGCCGAAGCGGTAGGCGGAGGATCTGCCCATGACGGGGTATGACCCGTCGCGGTTTATCAGCCGCTCAAGGATGCTCGCATATCGGGCCGCACGCCGCCGAACAGGCTCTCGCATTGCCGCCCAATCGCCGCTCTCATCGCCCACGGCGTCAAGAATATCGACCAGCATAGGCTGGATAACATAACTGTTGTAATAGTCAAAGTGAAATTCGGGGCCGTCGCCGTAAACTCCGTCACCGAGATACCACTCCATGTGCTTACGCAGGGCGTAATCGACCCGCATTCTGTCCCAATCCGCCTCCCCGACGCGGCAGAGGAACGCCTCGATGATCGCCGAGAAGAGCAGCCAATTGCTGTAGCAGGGCTTGCGGCTCCTCGTCTCCTTCATGCATGCGATAAGCTGCGCTTTAGTCGTGCCGTCGAGCCCCTCCCACAATTCATGCGGTGCACGCAGCAGCCCTTCGGCAAGAAAGGCGGCGTCAACTATCGGCTGACCGCCGACGGAGAAATTCATCCTGTCGGGCGATTCGGGGTCAACGGCGTTGGCTATCGCCGCGCGGGCAAGCTCGGCGTATTCCGCCCGCAGCCGCTCCTCGCGCTCGTCCTCCGCGGTGTGCTCAAGCCACGGCGCAACGCCCATCAAGGTGCGCCCGAGCGCCTCAAGATAGGTGTGCTCGGCGCAGTCGGTCATCGACGGCGGGCACTTTAGCGGCATGTCGCGCCTCAAAGTACCGCCCTCCAGCGAGCGAAGCACAGGCTCGGCTATCCTCAGCATGTTGTCTATCCAAAATTCCCTTGTGTCCATTTTTTCACGCTCCCGCGCTGAAATTATCCGAGCTAATTATAGCACCTGCTCACGCGGATTTCCATACCCCACGCCCAATATTTCAAAATATCAAAAATCGGTGTTGACTTTGTCGGGCAAATATCTTAGAATAGATAGGTAAACTTGCCGTCCTGATTACATCGGCAACGACCACATAGTATCCCACAGATACCGAAATAACAAAAAACTTAATAAATCCGGGTGTGGCGCAGCTGGGAG
>FR888180.1 GCA_000431775.1 Clostridium sp. CAG:413
AAGTCCATGTAGATACACTGGATTAGAGCTTGCTCTTGATCTTTTGAGAGAGAAACTACTTTCTTGATGCCAAGTTCTTTTGGGTATTCAATTAGGTCCCAGTTCAGGAGTGGAATAGCCCGTTCCTTGTAGGCATACTCCATTGACAACCGGAGAACGAGGATAACATCCCTTATCGTCTTCACGGTAAGCCCTCCGGTCTTATCCAAGCGTCCAGCATTGTAGAGATGCGAAATGTAGCTCTGGATGTCCGCTTCGGTGATGCTGCCAATCTTGCGCTTGCCGAAATATGGGATCAGGTGATTTTCGGCAATCAGCGTAAAGCTGGCGTGGGTTGACGGCGTGATCATGGGCTTCTTTTGATTTAGCCATGTGTTCACAAGCGTCTTGAATTGTGTATTGTTAGTCATAATGACCACCTCCACAAACATTATCCGGTGGAGGGATAATCAGGGCATTAACACCCTCAAGTAACGGTCTTGAGAAGCGTCCGAAGCTCCGCTTTCCGGGCTTCGATGAGCCGTGGAAAGCAACCAAATTTGGGAACCTTGTACATGAGTTTAGTGATCGCACAAAAGAAG
>FR888181.1 GCA_000431775.1 Clostridium sp. CAG:413
AGCAAGGTCGGCTACACCTTCGCCGGTTGGGATGCCGATATCCCCGCGACTATGCCCGTAACTCCCGCTGACGGTCTTGTCATCAAGGCTCTCTGGAATGTCAACAACTACACCATGAGCTTTGACTCAGACGGCGGCTCAGCAGTAGCCGATAAGGTCTACGCTTACGGCGCTCAGACCGAGGCTCCCGCAGCTCCCACCAAGAAGGGCTATGTATTCGACGGCTGGTATCTCGGCGATGTGGCTTATGTCTTCGGCACCATGCCTGCAAACAATGTTGCTCTTAAGGCAAAGTGGAGCTTCGATAAGTTCACCATCAGCTTTGATTCACAGGGCGGCACTCCCGTTGAAGCTATAACTCAGGACTACAATTCAGTAGTCACTGCTCCCGCGGCTCCCACTAAGGAAGGCTACACCTTCGCAGGTTGGTTCCTCGGCAATGAAGCTTATACCTTCACCTACATGCCCGCTGAGAATATCACTCTTACCGCACACTGGACGATCAACTCCTACAGGCTCAAGTTCGTCGACGCATTCGGCGACGACTTCAGCGTATCGACCGTCGAGTTCGGCGCAGCGATAACCGCTCCCGCCGACAAGCCCGCTAAGGAATACTACAACTTCGTCGGCTGGTCGCTCAACGGCAACGACGTTGTCGAGGATCTCGGCACTATGCCCGCAAACGACCTCACCGTTTACCCCGTATTTGAGAGAGTAACGGTAGCGCTTGACAAGGTCGGCGATTCCACCACGGTCATTGATAAGGAGAACGCCCACATTCAGCCTCCTGTCACCGGCTATATCTACGGCCTCAGTGAGAGACTCACCGAGGAAGACCTTCGTGCAAACTACATCAAGGTCAACGGCGACGGTGAGATCAGAGTCACCAAGGTCGGCAGCTTCAAGTATCTCGGCACAGGCACCAAGATCGAGGTCGTTGACAGAGTGACCGGCGAGGTCGTCGAGATCTATTACCTAATCATCTTCGGTGATGTAAACGGCGACTCGATAGTCAACGCAACGGATGCTTCTATTATCAATCGTGAGGCCACCGGTAAGACTTCATGGTCATCGGCGTCCTCTGAGGCTTACGATTACTGCAAGGTACTCGCAGCCGACGCCGACAGAAACGACTCTATCACGGCGGATGACTTTACTCTCGTTACCAAGGTGACGATGAGAGCCGCTAAATTCGATCAGAGCACCGGCGAAGTTATCCCCAATGCGTGATAAACGTTAAATTATCCTGCGGGCGGCGTCCCCGCCCGCAGGTGAGGCAGAAATTCTTTCTGATTTACTAATAATTTCGGCAAGATTTTTGCCGGCAGGCCTATAAACTTATTTAAGGAGGGAATAGAAGCATATGACAAAAATCAAGAAAGTCCTTGCTGCTCTGCTTGCGCTTTTGATGATTTTCAGTTCAGTTTCCGTCATGGCATTTGCGGATGATTCGACCGTAAACGGCACGACGGTGACATTTGCAACTAAATTCTTCAAACAAGTTGACGGCTCGTGGGTCGAGACCACGAGAGCGAAGCCCGGCGAGACCGTCAAAGCAAGAGTTTATTTGGGAACGGATTACTTCTCAAACAGCAGTGACTTGCTTTTCTTCTATGACAAGGGTTTCTTCACTCATTCATATGGTGAGTATAATGAACTCGAAGTCAACAGGGAAGAGGGCAGCTTCGCCAAGGTCAACGGCGCTTCCGGTTATTTCATGACTGATGCGAATATCGACCTGAGCGATCTTGCAGCCAAGGGCTACGTTGATTCCGATTTCCTTGCAAGCCACGGCGCTTTTGCAGTCAGCCTTATGCTTGGTGTTGATAACAATGTCAAATACAGCGCTGACACATGGCTCTTTGAATTCACTCTTAAAGTCGCAGACGATGCGACGGGCGAGGGCGACCTCTTTGTGGTTGAGAATACCGTGAAGACCGCCGGCACCCGTGAGGACGCTCACATAGACGTCCCCAGAGGCGAAGCGGACGGCGGCCTTTTCAACATTGAGTCCATGGCTTTATGGACCCCGACTGTAGTCATCAGCAGTCAGCCCGTATCCGTGATGAGCACCCTCGTCTTTAAGGCTGAGGACGCCACCACCGTTACCGGTCAGACGGAGTTCAGCGGAGTTATCGGCACCGTCGTTACCGCTCCCACCGTCGAGAAGACAGGCTACACTTTCGTCGGCTGGAAAAATGAGAGCGGCGAGATAGTTGCTGCCCCCACCGAGATCCCCGCTGAGGATCTCACTCTTACCGCAGAGTGGGTAAAGAATGTTACCGTAACATTTGACACCGACGGCGGTTCGACGATCGATCCCGCACCCTATACCGATAAGACTCCCGGCACGGAGCTCGTTGCCCCTGCCGACCCCACCAAAGAGGGTTACACTTTCCTCGGTTGGATGGATGCAAGCGGTAATGTGGTCGAGATCCCCAACGTATTCCCCACCTCCGATGTTACCTACACCGCAAAGTGGGCACTCAACGTCAAGATGAACTTCATCGTTGACGGCGAAGTGAAGCAGAGCTTTGACGGCTATGCAGGTCAGGCGTTCGACACCTCAAAGGTCAACGAACCCTCAAAGACCGGTTACTACTTCATCGGCTGGAGCAGCAGCGTTCCCTCGAGCTTCCCCGAAGCTACGACCGATTACGTTGCTCAGTGGGATACCTACACTTATGAAGTCAGATATTATGTTGACGGCGCATTCGTCGCCACCAACCGTGTGCCTTACGGCTCCGTTATAAAGACTGACGTACCGGGCGCTTCGGCTCCCGTTGGTTATGAGCTTACAGGTTGGTTTACCGATCCCGACTGCACCGTGCCTTTCGTTGAGGGCACCGTCATGGGCGCTGCGAACCTTAAGCTCTATGCCAAGACCAAAGTTAAGACCTACACCTCGACCTTCAACGCTGCGGGCGGTAAGTTTGCAGACGGTAAGGAAGAGACCACTGTCGACACGGATTACGGCGAAGCGATAATCGCTCCTGCCGCTCCCACCCTTGAGGGCTACACCTTCGCAGGTTGGACTCCCGACGTCGGCTTCATGGATGAAAACGGCGGTAAGACCTATTACGCAACTTGGGTAGCAAACGACTACAATGTTGTTTACTACGTTGACGGCGAGGTCTATGATACCCTTGATATCGCATTCGGCGAGAAGCTCGAGGTTCCCTCAGAGCCCGGCCGCACCGGCCGTACCTTCATCGGCTGGACCGATACCGAAGGCTCAGATACCATCGTTGACCCCACTACCTTTGTTATGAACGAGAGCGGCTACAAGTTCTACGCCGTATTCTCCGATAACACCTACAATGCAATCTTCTACCTGACCCAGGCGGATAAGGACAACGGCGTTGTGTTCAAGACCGTTCCCACCGTTTACGGCCAGCAGATAGCGGCCCCCGAGGCCACTGCAAGAGCAGGCTACACCTTCCTTGCATGGTCGCCCGCACCCGGCGCAATGCCCGCCAACGACCTTGAATTCGTAGGTACATGGAAAGCCAACACCTACACCATCAAGTTCTTCATTGACGCGGACGCCGCCGAGGCTCTTGAGACCGTCACCGCCGATTTCGGCGAGACGATCGCCGCTCCGAAAACTCCCTCCAAGGAAGGCTACACCTTCGTTGAATGGAGCCCCGAAGTTCCCGAGACTATGCCTGTTGTTGAGGGCGAGTTCCTTCGCATCAACGCAACATGGAAAGTCAATGAATACACCATCGCCTTTGACTCCGACGGCGGCACTCCCGTTTCCCCGATAACTCAGGATTACGGCACCGCAGTTACCGCTCCCGCAGCCCCCACCAAGACCGGCTACGATTTCGTCGGTTGGTTCGCAGACGGAGCAGACGAGGCTTATGTATTCACCACGATGCCCGCAATTGATAACGAGACCGCAACTCTCACCCTTACCGCTCGCTGGACTGCGAAGTCCTACGATCCTAAGGACGGCCTCGGCGTTAAGTTTAACGCAAACGGCGGCGCATTCGCAGACGGCGAGACAGAGAAGCTCGTCGCCGCAACCTTTAACGAGGCTATCACCGCTCCCGAGGGTGACCCCGTAAGAAGCGGCTATGATTTCCTCGGCTGGTCAAAGAATTCCGGCGCAACCATCCCCGCTGAGCTCGGCACTCTCACTCAGGAGATAACCGCTGACAGCACCGTGGTGTTCTATGCAGTCTGGAAGGTCGAGACCTACCCCGCAGAGAACGGCATCACCTTCAACGCGGACGGCGGCGCATTCGCAGACGGCGAGACTGTCAAGAGAGTCGCTGCTACCTACGGAGAGGCCATTGCAGCTCCCGCAGCTCCGACCAGAACGGGTTACACCTTTGAGGGTTGGGCAAGCGAAAGCGGTGCTCAGACCGGTTCACACGATCTCGGTAACCTCACCGTCGATCTCGACGAGACCACTCTTACCTACTATGCCGCATGGAAAGCGATCAGCTATTCAGAGAATAACGGCGTAAGATTCGACGCAAATACCGGTGCATTTGCAAACGGTATGACCACCGTCAGAGTCGCCGCCACCTTCGATCAGCCGATCGTCGCTCCCGCTGAGGAGCCCATCAAGGCAGGCCATACCTTCAAGGGCTGGGCAGCAACCTCAACCGCCACCGAGCCTCTTGAGTCACTCGGTAACCTGACCCAGGTCATCGACCCCGACGCTCCTCTTACCTTCTACGCAGTGTGGGAGAAAGAGACCTACATCGGCAAGATCACCTTCAACGCCAACAACGGCGCATTTGACGACGGCGAGACCGTCAAGGCTATTGATATAACCTTCGGCGACGCTATCGTTGCTCCCGGTGTTCCCGCGAGGACAGGCTACGTCTTCAAGGGCTGGGCGACCAGCGCAGGCGCACTTGCAGGCTCGACCGATCTCGGCAACCTCACCACCGATCTCTCCGATACCAGCATCACTTATTATGCAGTATGGGCAGAGGCCGACGGCGTTGAATACACCGTCAAGGTCTACATTATGAATACCGAGGGCGTCTATGGCGATCCCGAAGTTAAAGTGACCACCGGCAAGACCGGCGACGCTGTTTCCGCCGATAAGTTTTACACTCTGACTGACGGACTTGTGCTCGACAGCGCTTATGCAGATGAAGCCCGCACCGGCGTCATCGCAGCCGACGGCTCCACCGTCCTCGAAGTCCACATCAAGAGAAACACCTACACCTTCTCCGTTATCGTTGACGGCGTTCTTACAAAGAACGATTATTACTTCGGCGCAATAGTCGCTGAGCCCGAGACTCCCTCCAAGGTCGGTTATACCTTCACCGGCTGGGACGGCACGGTGCCCGCAACTATGCCCGCAAACAATGTGACCGTTACCGCAACGTGGAAGATCAACCAGTATACTATCACCTTCGATACCGACGGCGGCACCGTAATAGCTCCGATCACTCAGGACTATAACACCGCAGTCGCCCGTCCGGCAGATCCCACTAAGACCGGTTATACTTTCGCAGGCTGGGATAAGACGATCCCCGAGAATATGCCCGCCGAGAATATCATCGTCAAGGCTCTGTGGACTATCAATCAGTATACTATCACCTTTGACACCGACGGCGGCAGCGACGTTCCCGCAATCACTCAGAATTACGGCACCGATGTTGCAGCTCCCGCTGACCCCACCAAGACCGGCTATACCTTCGCAGGCTGGGATAAGGCTATTCCCGCCACCATGCCCGCCGAGAACGTAATCATCACGGCTAAGTGGAATGTCAATCAGTATACCATCACCTTCGATACCGACGGCGGCAACTCCATAGCCCCGATCACTCAGGACTTCGGCACCGACGTCGTTGCTCCCGCTGACCCCACCAAGACCGGTTATACCTTCGCAGGCTGGGATAGAGAGATTCCCTCGACTATGCCCGCAGAGAGCATCACCGTCAAGGCTCAGTGGAAGATCAATCAGTATACAATCACATTTGACACCGACGGCGGCACAGCTATAGACCCGATCACTCAGGACTATAACACCGCAGTCGTTGCTCCGGCAGATCCCACCAAGGAGGGTTACACCTTCGCCGGTTGGGATGCCACCATTCCCGCAACCATGCCCGCTAAGGATACCGTTATCAAGGCAAAGTGGACTGTTAACAAGTACACCATCACCTTTGATGTTGACGGCGGCAGCTATGTGGCTCCGATAACTCAGAACTACGGTACTGAGATCGTTGCTCCTGCTGACCCCACCAAGACCGGCTACACCTTCGCAGGCTGGGATACCGAGATTCCCTCGACCATGCCCGCAGGCGACATGACTATCAAGGCAAAGTGGACTGTCAATCAGTACACCATCACCGTTGATACCGACGGCGGCACCGCAATAGCCCCGATAACTCAGGACTACGGCACCGACGTTGTCGCTCCCGCAGCTCCCACCAAGACCGGTTACACCTTCGCAGGTTGGTCTGAGGCATTCCCCTCAACCATGCCCGCAGGCGATATGACCATCAAGGCTCTTTGGACTGTCAAGACCTTCGACCCCGAAGTTAACGGCAAGGGCGTTAAGTTCAACGCTAACGGCGGCGCATTCGCCGACGGCAGCACCGAGACTCTCGTTAAAGCCACCTTCGGCGAGGCTATAGCAGCTCCTGCGGCTCCCGTAAGAGCAGGCTACACCTTCGCAGGCTGGGCTGCAACCGCAGAATCCAAGGTTGCTCTCGCAGACCTCGGCACTCTCGATGTCGATCTTGACGACGGCGAGGTTATCTTCTACGCAGTTTGGACTGAGGCTGACGGCGTTAACTACAGCGTCGAGATCTATGTCCAGGCTACCGACGGCTCCTACGCTCTCTCCAAGACCGAGACCGCTACCGGCAAGACCGGCAGCGCCGTCACCGTCGAGGGCTTCTACACTGTAGAAGAGGGCTTCGAGCACAACGCCGCTCATGAGGGCGCAGTCGAATCCGGCGTTATTGCCGCTGACGGCAGCACCGTCCTGAAGGTCTATATCGCAAGAAAGACCTATTCGGCATCATTTGAAGGCGTTGAGGAGCCTGTCAAGGCACTCTACGGCGCGCCGATCGCTGCCCCCGCTGCTCCCGCAGTACCGGGCAAGACCTTCATCAAGTGGGTTGACGCCGACGGCAATGAGCCTTCGACCATGCCCATCGGCGGCGCTTCCTTCACCGCTGTTTACGAGACTCTGACTTACAACGTCAAGTACTATGTCGACGGCGAATTCAAGGGCTCATATCGCTTGAGCTCCGGCACGGCCATCCCGACCTCTTACATCGGTTATGAGGTTCCCGAGGGCTATGAATTCTCAGGCTGGTTCACCGACAGCGCAATGACCGTTGCTCTTGCTGATGGCGCAGTTGTCGAGGCGGCGGATGTCTCCCTCTACGGTAAGACCACTGCCAAGATCGTCAACGTCGTATTCAGCGCAGGCGAAGGCGCATTCGCAGACGGCGCCACCGAGAAGACCGTTCCCACCGCATTCGGCGACCTTATCGTTGCTCCTGCTGACGATCAGCTCGTCAGAGAGGGCTACAAGTTCGTCGGTTGGGATAGGGAAGTCGGCTATCTTGATACCATGACCCCCGCCACCTATGTTGCTACATGGGAAGCTATTGCGGACAAGTACACCGTAACCTTCATCTCCAATGGTGAGGAATACGAGAAGTTCACAATGGCAGTCGGCGAAGTCATTGATTCCCCCGCCGATCCTTATCTTGAAGGCGCTACCTTTGACGGCTGGTATGATGACAACGGCGTTAGGCTCGTTGAGGGCGCAATAATGCCCGCAGCGGATGTAGTTTACACCGCAAGATTCGTTACCACCGGCTACACCGTCAGATTCTATCAGTATGAGGCTTCCGAGCACGGCCCCGCAGGCGTTGAGAATCCTCAGTTCATCGACTACACTTACACCGCAGGCGTTAAGTACGGCGATGAGATCGTCCTGCCCGCAACTCCTACCACCGTCAATACGAACCATTACACCTTCCTCGGTTGGTTCGACGCTGACGGCAACAAGTATGAGGCCGGCGCTACGATGCCCGCTCTCGCAGACGGCGAGACAGAGCTCAAGCTCTATCCTCGCTACGAGAGAATAACCGTTAAGCTCGTTCCCGCCGACGGCACTACCACCGTTATCGAGAGATACACGACCGGTAAGGTCATCGTTAAGGAGCAGCTTGCGGACAACACCGTGACCGACACTGTTTATCAGCCCGCAACCGCAGGCGATTACAGCAGATGGTTCATCTACGGTCTGCCTGGCAGAAGATTGAGCAGCAACAACATTAAGAACGGCAAGTACTTCACCGTTAAGGGCGACGGACGTTTCGAAATAACGCCCGTCAACGGTAACGGCTACGGTACAGGCGCTCTTGTTCAGGTCTATGACTGCGCTACCGGCAAAGATGTCCTTGTTGAGCAGTTCTACATTGTTTACTTTGGTGACCTTGACGGAGACGCAAAAGTCACATCTACAGACAGTACTCTTCTTGAAAAGGAAATTTCAAACACGCAATGGTCAAATCCGAGAAGGGGCATACCGTACTTAATTAAGGCTGCTAATCTGGAT
>FR888182.1 GCA_000431775.1 Clostridium sp. CAG:413
TCGAACCCCAACAAACAGAGTCAGAGTCTGTCGTGCTACCGTTACACTATTCCCCAATGCAACTCAGCGTGTGGGCTACAGATATATATTATACACGATTCGCCGTAAAAGTCAACACCAAATTCCGAAAAAATTCAAATTTTTATAAAAATTCTTTACCGCTGCTGCGTCGGGGCACTCGGCAATTGATTTTGTGCGGGCGGCGTGCTATAATATATACATTATTATATTATGTCGGAGTGATACGGTTGAAAAATCTGATCAAAAAGCTCCTGTCGCCGAGGGCGCGCAGGCGCATACTTGATTTTCTCAATCACCTGTGGTGCGGCTTCTGCAAGCTGCTGCCGCTGCGAAACAGGGTGCTTTTCTATACCATACGAGCGAACGGACGGCTGCTTGACAACAGCCGCGCGGTCTATGACGCTTTGGACTGCAAAAAGGTCGTCTTTGCGCGAATGCTGCCTCACCCTGAGTGTATAAAGCCACTCATCTATTATTATCTGCTCACGAGCCGTGTGATAGTCACCGACGACTATGTGCGCTATATGCGCGCGGTGAAGCTCAGGCCGCAGCAAAAGCTGATACAGATATGGCACGCCTGCGGAGCCTTCAAAAAGTTCGGGCTGGACGCCCCCTCGCGCCTGACAAGGCAGGAGGAGCTTGCAACGCATTCGCAATACACCGCCGTCGCCGTCACGGGCGAGGAGTGCCGAAAAGCCTTTGCCCACGCTTTCGGAGTGAGCGAGGATATCTGCCTGCCGATAGGGCTGCCGAGGACGGATCGGCTGCTGCAAAATGCGCCCGAAATGCGTGACGCCGTGAGGAAACGGCACCCTGAATTCCGCGGCAAGACGGTGTATCTTTATTGCCCGACCTTCCGCGAGGCGGGTGGCAAGCAGGTGAGATATGACCCGCGAATTGATTTCGCCGCTCTCAGCGCCGCCCTCGGCGAGGAGGAGATATTCATCGTGCGCCGTCACCCGATAATGGATTACGAGCTGCTCGACGGAGAATATCCGAATATTCTTGACCTCTCGGGCGAATCCACGCTTGAATTGACCGCCGCCTGCGACGTGATGATAACGGATTATTCCTCCGTGATTTATGACGCCTGCCTGCTCGACGTGCCGACGGTGTTCTATTGCCCCGACTGCCGTGAATACGAGCGCGGCTTCTATCTGAATTTCCCCGACGATCTGCCGGGCGAGATGATAACCGACCCCGCCGAGCTGCTCGATGCAGCCCGCAGGGCAAAAAAAGATCCGCCCGTTGGGCGGATAGCGAGCTTCCGCAGCGGGCAGATGGGCGCTTGCGACGGCCACTCTGCCGAGCGGGTCGCCGAGCTTATCAAAGGTTATTTGAAATGACAGCGTCAAATATCCGCTTGCGGCTGCCGCAGTCGATATAGTCAAAGTTGAAATCCCTGAAACGGCGCCGCTGAGCCTGCCCGTCTCGGGGGTTTTGTATTTCGTCGAGGACTTTGCCGAACTCGGTGACGACTCTGCCGGGCACATAGCCCTCGTATTCGTAATAAAATGAGCGTTCCTTTTGGTATTCGGCGAGGTCGAAGGCGTAGAAGATGCAGGGCTTGAGCAGCAGGGCGAAATCCATACAGACAGAGGAGTAATCGGTCACAACGCAGTCGCATATCATCGTCAAAGCGCCGATATCCTCGCTTGTGACGTCGACAGTGCCGTCAAGGCTTGCACCCGAATTGAGCTGCGGGTGCAGCTTTATCAGCAGGGCGTGTGTGCCGCCGAGCCGCCCGTTGAATTCGGCAACGTCAATATTTTTGAGCAGCATGCCGTCGTATTCGGGATCGTCGCGGAAGGTCGGGGCATAGAGCACGAGCTTTTTGCCGGCGCATTCGGGGTGCTTTCGGTCGAATTCGCGGCGCAGCTCGTCTGAGTCGTGCCTGCCGAGCAGGATATCCGTCCTCGGCGAGCCGAGGGGCAGCACCTTGCTCTCATCCACGCCGAAAGCCTCGGCATAGACGGGGGCGACATTTTTTGATGAGCAGATCACATAGTCGAGCCTTGCGGAGCACGCCTTTTCACGCCGCCTGACCTCATCGGTCAGGGGAGCGGACAGCCCGAATTTCTTGAATGCGCCCTCGGCGTGCCAGAGCTGGGTGATAACGGCTTCGTCGGAGAAGCGCAGGGACGCCATGGGCATGAAATTGTCGTTGAGGAAGATGAATTTTGAGGTCGCAAGGTTCTTTGCGCCGACGGTGAAGAAGCGCAGCGCACGCAGGCAAGAGCGCAGGAATGCGCCGCCGCCCGAGCGGTCAAGCCGCAGGTCGCTGCCGCTGACATTTACCGTCTCAAAGCCGCCGACACTTTCGATATACCGCCGCATCTCGCTCAGGGAGTCGTGCCCGCCGCCGTTGTGGGGCGCAACGAAACAGACCCTGCGCCGCTTTAAGGGCAGCAGTCGGCAGAGCGCAAAAAAGAACGCATACAGCTTGTAAAAAAACTTTTTCAAAATATCACCTAAAATTAACGCCGTAGACAGCCGTTGAGGTGGTCTGCGGCGCTGAATCTATTATTTTTTGAGCTTCAGGAAGAGCATTGCGCCCCACTTGATGACGAAATCGGGCAGGAAGCCGAATTTCGGCGAGGTTTTGAGCAGCACTATCACGCGCAAAAGCCTCGGGTCGAGCGGCTTTTTGCCGCTGAAGCGCAGCTTTATCTTGCCACTTGCCTTGCCGCCGACGTTGAAATTCTCAAATTCGGCGAATTCGGGGTCGCTCTCGCGGCTGATGACCTCAAAGAGCGGCATCGACTGAGCGTAGAGCGAGCGGAGGAACGCTTTTGTTGCGCCTTTGCCGACGGTTATGCTGACCGTCGGGCGCTCTGCGGTGGGCCCTGGGATCGTCAGCGGCACGCCACGCACCNNGGCGGTTCTGCGGCTCGCAGGCGGCGAGCCAAGCTCACGGTTTGCGCCGTCAAGGCGTTTGAGCGTGGCGGGGGTCATGCGCTTCCTCAGTTCGCCGCATTCGGCGCTGATAAAGGCGAGAGCCTCGTCGTCCGCCCCCCAAAGCAGGCGGTAGAATTCATTTTGCAGCGTGTAATAGGTCTTATAGATTATTTCCTGCAGGTAGTCCTCGTCCGCACCGACAGCCTCGGCGGCGGTGTAGACTATCTCCAGAGAGGTGCGGAAATTCTGAAGCAAGTCAACGCTTATCGACTGCGTGACGGACTTGCCCTCGTCGGGCTGATGGCGGCGGTACTTCATCACGGCGGAGTAAACGCCGGTTATTTTCGGCTTCGCCGTCAGTATGAGCGGCAGCCAGAATGCGCCGTCCTCGCTGTAGCGGGTCGAGGGGAAGCGCACGCCCGAATTCTTCAGCAGCTCTGTGCGGCAGCATTTGTTCGCCGGCAAAAAGTTCCACAGCAGGCGCTTGTCGAAGCAGTCGACAGTCGTTTCTCTTGCAAGGGAATCGACTATCGGGTTATACTCCGTGCCGCCGAAGCCGAAGCGCATACAGCGGCAGAGCGCAAGGTCGCTGCCCGTATTCTCGAGGGCGTTATACATCTCCTCAAGGGCGGTTTGGCTCAGCAGATCGTCGCTGTCGAGGAAGAGAATATATCTGCCCTCGGCAAGCTCGATGCCTTGGTTGCGGGCGGAGGAAACGCCGCCGTTCTCCTTGTGTATCGCCGTAACGCGCTTATCCTGCGCGGCGAAGCGGTCGACCATGGCGGGAGTGCCGTCGGTCGAGCCGTCGTCCACTATTATAATTTGTATATCTTTAAGGCTCTGAGCGAGCAGGCAATCGAGCGTCTCGGGCAGGAAGCCCTCGCAATTGTATGCGGGCACGACTACCGACACTTTCGGAGCAGTTTTTATTTCATCCATTTGAGCACCGTTTTGCCGAAATGACGGCTGATATCCTGTGAAAACGCCTCGTGAATATCCGCAATGGAGCGGATCTCAACGACGCTGCCTATGATATTCTCAAGATATGCGGGGATCCTCGGGTGATCGTGCAGCAGCTGCATCGTGCGCTGAAAATCGGCAAGGCCGCTCCTGCTTGAGCCGAAGAGGACAAGCCCTTTCTCGAGCACCATGCGGGTGTTGATGCCGATAAAGCTCTCGCTCACGCCCATGAGGCCGATGCTGCCCTCGGGGTTGATGTGGTCGATTATCTGCGCTATGGCGAATCTCGAAGCCTCGCCTCCGACGCACTCAAAGCCGTGGTCTATCCGCAGGTCGTCGGGGATGTGGTCGACGTGATAAACGCCGTCCGCAAAGGCGAAGTAATTCAGCTTCTCATAGACCGTGCCGAAGATATAGAGCTTGGTGTCGGGGTAGAGCGCCTTGAGTATCAGCGAGGTGATGAAGCCGACGTTGCCGTCGCCCCACACGCCTATCGAATTCTTGCGGGAGTGGGAGAATCTCTCAAAACGGCTGACCGCATGGACAGCCACGCTTATAAGCTCTGTGAAGGACGCGACCTTGAGGTCAAGCCCCTCGGGCACGGGCACGAGGCGGTCGTAGGGCATATCTATATAGTCCCTGAGGAAGCCGTCGTAGCCGCTCGAGCAGAAGTGGCTCGTCGGCAGGTAGTTCTCGGCTATCACGTCGTCATGCTCGGTCGGCATATTCGGCACGGGCACGACCAGATCGCCGGGCTTGTAGTGACCCGTCGGGTCAAAGACGACCCTTGCGACGCATTCGTGTATCAGCGCCATGGGCAGCTTTGCCTTGAGAGCCTCGCGGCTGCGGTTGCCGAGGTAATAGCGCTGATCCGCCTTGCATATCGAGAGATACTCGGGGCGCATGATAACATTCTTTTTAAGATCCGGCTCGGTGCAGGCGATGTCTATCATCCCCGGCGCCACAAGCCTGTAAACAGCGTTAATCATCGCAGTCCTTGCCTTTCAGAAGCGTTTTGGCGACCTTGAGGTCGTAAGGGTAGGTTATCTTGATGTTGAATATCTCGCCCTCCACCATGTAGACAGGCTTGTTTTTGATGGAGAATATCTTGCAGGCGTCGGTGAGGATAGCTTTTTCGTCCTCGCTGAGACTTGAGAGCACTCTCTCAAGCTCCTTGAGGCGGAATGACTGCGGGGTCTGACCCTGATACATCTTGCTGCGTTCGGGGATGGAGCTTATCATGCTGCCGTCCTCGCTGGCGACGATGGTATCGGTCGCAGGTATGACCGTGTCGCAGGCGCCGTATTTCTCCGCCGCTTCAACATTCTCGCAGATTATCCTGTGGGTGAGGAACGGGCGGACCGCGTCGTGAGTGACGATTATAGTATTCTCGTCGGTCTCGCAGTTCTCCTCGATATAGGCTATGGCGTTCTCGAGGGTGCCGTTTCTGGTCGCGCCGCCCGCAATGACGGTTATCTTTTTGCCGTCGGGCAGGTGCTTTGCGACGAGATCCCTCGTGTGGGCTACCCACGCCTTGGGGCAGAGCACAAGGATCTCATCTATCTTACCGTTGATGAAGAATTTCTCTATGGTGTGGATGATAACGGGCTTCGTACCCAGCTCGAGATATTGCTTCGGGGTATCCGAATTGCCCATGCGGCTGCCGATGCCGCCTGCGAATATCGCTGCGATTACCATTCTGATCGTCCTTCCTTATTTCTTTTTGACCATTTCGTTGTATTGAGCGCATATCTCCTCGGCGTTGCCGCTCGCAATGAGCCTGCCGTGGTCGAGGATTATTGCCTTGTTGCAGATGTTGAGCACCTGCTCCACGCTGTGGGAGACAAAGAGCACCGTGATGCCCTTGTCAAACATCGAGCGTATCTTGGCCTCGCTCTTCTTCCTGAATTTTGCGTCGCCGACCGAGAGCACCTCGTCGAGGATAAGTATCTCAGGCTCAACGGCGGTGGCTATCGCGAAGCCGAGCCTCGCCCTCATGCCGGAGGAATAATTCTTGACCGGCACCTCGATGAAGTCGCCCAGCTCTGAAAATTCGACTATCTGGTCGTACTTCGACTCGATAAATTTCCTCGGGTAGCCCATGGTGGCGCCGTAGAGGAAGACATTCTCCTTGCCGGAGTAATTCATGTCGAAGCCTGCGCCGAGCTCAAGCATCGGGGCGATGATTCCGTTGACCCTGACCTTGCCCTCGGTGGGCTTGAGCACGCCGGCGATCACCTTGAGCAGGGTGGATTTGCCCGCCCCGTTGAAGCCGAGCACGCCGACCCTGTCGCCCTTTTCGATGGTGAAGGAAATATCCCTGAGCGCCCAGAATTCGGTGAAATGCAGCTTGCGTGTCACGAGCTTTATAAAATATTCTTTAAGGTTATCGACTTTTTCTTTGTTGAGATTGAACATCATGCTCATATTCTCAACCACAATTGCGGGTTTGCCCATAAGTCTTTCCTTTCGTCAGATATAAAGAATGAATTTATCCTGCTTCTTATAGAAAAGCACGAGGCCGATTATCACCGTCAGCAGCGCAAAGCCGAGTGAGTAGACAAGGTGATGAATGTTTATCATCTTGCCGTAGAGTACGCAAGAGCGGAACATCTCGGTTATCGAATAGAGCGGATTCGCCATAAGCGCCATTTTGATGACCTTGCTCTGAATTTTTAAGCCCTCGATATTATAGAATATCGGGGTCATGTAAAACAGCAGCATACAAAATACTTCGTAAAGATACTCGATATCCTTGAAGAATACCTCGAGGGTGCAGAGGATAAGACCCACACCGACCGAGAGCATCAGAAGTATCAGCACGGGCACAAAGACCAGAAAAATATACGGCGTGATGTGCGGCGGATTCTTTGAGAAGAAGTAGAAATAGACTATGAAGCAAACGAGCACCAGCAGCGAGATGAGGAAGGTCACAAACGTCGAGATGACGTTTGACAGCGGGTAGATGTACTTCGGCACATAGACCTTCTTTATCACCGAGGAGCTGTTGCGTATCGAGCGCATCGCCCGCTTGGTGGACTGGGAATAGAACTCATACAGCAGCCTGCCGCAGAGCAGGTAAATGGGGTAGTTGACCGTCTGCGACGATCTGCCGAAGGGGCCGCTGAATACGGCAACGAGCACTATGGTGGTCAGCAGCGGCTGGAGAAAGGTCCAGAATATGCCGAGCACGGAGTTGCGGTATTGCAGCTTTATGTTTTTGCGGACTATCTCATAGAGCAGATAGCGATATTTATAGAAATTATTCAGGTATTTTTTCATGGCGTTTTTCCTTTATTTCGCAAAGCCCCATTTGGAGTAATAACGGAGCATGGAATTGATCTGGATCAGCTTGAGGCGGAAATTCTTTTTGGATTCCCTGCCCCATTCGTGATAGACCGTTGCGCCGGGGTAATAGACGGTGCGGCTTCTTGCGTTGACCTCGCGGGTCAGGTCGCAGTCCTCAAAATACATGAAGTACCGCTTGTCAAATCCGCCTATCTCACGGAAAAGCTCCGTGCGGATAAACATGAAGCAGCCCGTGGCGTTCTCGATATCGACGGGCTTCGTGAGGTCACGGTCGAGCATTGCGTATTCGCGCAGGGTCTTGCCCGGCTCGCCGTTGCCCCTGAGCCTGCTTGCGATGAGGTAATGCAGGGCGGGGCACTTCTTGCCGAGGATCTGAAGCCTGCCGTCTGGGAACCTGATCTCGGGCGAGAGCATACCGATATCGGGGTGCTGCTCCATATAGTCGCCGAGGATGGATATAACGTCGTCCTTGACGATAATGTCGGGGTTGATTATGACGTGATAATCGGAGTCGAGCCTGTCCATTATAAGGTCATGCCCAGCGCCGAAGCCGACATTGGAGCCGCTTTTGATAACGGTAACTTCGGGGTAAGTCTTTTCTATATGCTCCGTGGTGCCGTCAGTGGAGCCGTTATCGACCACATAGAGGCGGAACGGAGCTTCGGTGCATCTTAAAAGCGAGCCTATGGCATTGTCGATGGTCGCAATGTTATTATAGGTCACGATGCAGCCCGTTACGGTTTTATTCATTTATTACGATTCCTTTCCAAGGCACAAATTGGAAATTTACACTTTCAGCAGCGCTGATATTATTCTCAGCCGCCAGAGCAGCTTTTGCTTCGCCGTGGTGCTGCCGCCGGTCACATTGTCGCCGTGGCGGCGCCAGAGTATCAGCGGCTCGCCGACAAGGGTGACCTTGCGGCGCCTCTTGAGCGCGACGAGGGCTATCCACCAGTCGTGCATCGGTATCCCCTCGGGGAAAGGGAGAGACTCGAGCATGACTTCTCGAGTGAACGCCATGCAGCAGCCGACGAAGGAGTTTTTGACGATATTGCGCAGGTATGAGGCGTTGGAGCCGTGGAGCGCGAAGTAGGAGCGCTCGGTCACGTTGAGGCGCGAGTCCGTGACGCTTGCGTCATGGAGCACGAGCTCCGCTCCGCCCTCGAATTCCCGCATGACCCTCTCGACCTTGCCGGGCAGCCACACATCGTCCTGATCGCTCAGGAAGATGACGTCGCCGGTGCAGCGGCGCAGGGCGCTCTCAAAATTTGCGATAACGCCCTTGCCGGGGCCCTCGAAGTAGCGCACCCTGCCGTCGCTCTCGATAAAGGGGAGGACTGCGGCCTTGGTGCTGCCGTCGGGGCGGTCGTCGGAGACTATCACTTCGTCGTTTTCGCCGAGCTGACCCAGGATGGAGGTGAGCTGCTCGGCGATATATTCACCGCCGTTGTAGGCGGCGAGTGCGACAGAGATCTTCATATCAATAGAGCTTTGCGCCGGCGGGGATGTGGTTATCCACCATCAGCAGGTGGAGCTTCTCCTCGCCCTCCTCCTCATGGATGGCGCTGAGCAGCATTCCGCAGGACTCGATGCCCATCATCGCTCTCGGCGGGAGGTTGACAATGGCGATAAGGGTCTTGCCGATAAGCTCCTCCGGCTCATAGAAGGCGTGGATGCCGCTGAGGATCGTGCGATCCTTGCCGGTGCCGTCGTCGAGGGTGAATTGCAGCAGCTTCTTGCTCTTGGGCACTGCCGAGCATTCCTTGACCTTGACGGCTCTGAAATCGGACTTGCTGAAAGTATCGAAATCTACAAATTCTTCAAAGAGAGGCTCGATCTTGACCTTGGAGAAGTCAATGACCTCCTCCTCGGCGGGCTGAGCGGCTTCTTCAGCGGTTTCGGCAGCCTTTGCGGGGGCCTTGGGGGCGTCCGAGCCGCCGAGCGACTTCATGGTCGGGAAGAGCAGCACGTCTCTGATGGCTGCGGAGTCGGTCAGCAGCATGCAGAGCCTGTCGATGCCGTAGCCGATGCCGCCTGTCGGGGGCATACCGTATTCGAGAGCCATGAGGAAGTCCTCATCGGTGGTGTTGGCCTCTTCGTCGCCCTTGGAGAGAAGTATCTCCTGAGCCTTGAAGCGCTCTCTCTGGTCTATCGGGTCGTTGAGCTCGGAGTAGGCATTTGCCATCTCCCAGCCGTTCATAAAGAATTCAAAACGCTCGACATAATCGGGATCCTCGGGCTTCCTCTTGGTCAGCGGCGAGATCTCGACGGGGTGATCCATGACGAAGGTGGGCTGGATAAGATGCTCCTCTGCGAACTCCTCAAAGAAGAGGGAGAGGATATCGCCCTTGCCGTGCCTCTCTTCATACTCGACCTTGTGGGCGTCGGCGCAGGCGCGGGCGTCCTCAAGGGTCTTTATCTCGTTCCAGTCAACGCCGGCATACTTCTTGACGGCGTCGACCATCGTGATGCGCTCAAAGGGCTTGCCGAGATCCATATCGATGCCGTTATAGGTGATCGTGGTGGTGCCGAGCACGTTCTGAGCCACGGTGCGGTAGAGATTCTCGGTCAGATCCATCATACCGTGGTAATCGGTGTAGGCCTGATAAAGCTCCATGAGGGTGAATTCGGGGTTGTGCCTTGTGTCAAGACCCTCGTTTCTGAAAACGCGGCCGATCTCATAGACCTTCTCCATGCCGCCGACTATCAGCCTCTTGAGGTAAAGCTCAAGGGAGATGCGCAGCTTGAGATCCTCGTCCAGAGCGTTGAAATGAGTCTCAAACGGTCTTGCGGCTGCGCCGCCGGCGTTGGCGACGAGCATCGGGGTCTCGACCTCGATAAAGCCCTGGGCGTCAAGGAATTTCCTTATCTCACGGATTATGAGCGAACGCTTGACGAAGGTATCTCTGACCTCGGGGTTCATAATAAGGTCGAGGTAACGCCTGCGGTAGCGCACGTCGGTATTGGTAAGGCCGTGGAACTTCTCGGGCAGCGGCAGCAGCGACTTTGAGAGCAGCCGCAGAGCCTTTGCGTGAATTGATATCTCACCCCTGCGGGTCTTGAAGACGAAGCCCTTGACCTCGATGATATCGCCGATATCCCACTTTTTGAAGTCGGCGAATACATCCTCGCCGACCTCGTCTATCTTGACATAGACCTGCATTCTGCCGTTACGGTCGCGCACGTCGATGAAGTTTGCCTTGCCCATGTCGCGGCGGCTCATCATCCTGCCGCAGATGCACACATCTTTATTCTCCAGCTCCTCGAAGCGCTCGGCTATCTCGTTGCTGTGGATATTCTGGTTGGCCGTGGTGACGGTGAATGGATCCTTGCCCGCCGCACGCATGGCGTTGAGCTTGTCAACTCTTATCTGCCTCAGCTCATTTACGTCCTGCTCCTGCTCGGGGGCGGCGTTTATCTTTTCTTCAGCCATTTATTTCAATCCTTTCTTTGATACTTTTTAAAAGCGCAAAAGCGATAGGCGGAGCCGACGGCTCCGGTCCCCATCGCTGATTATTTACTGTCTTACTTGGAGATAGCAAGTATCTTCATCTCAATGACCTTGCCGGTCGGGGTGTTGACGCTCACAATGTCGCCGACCTTCTTGCCCATAATGGCAGAGCCGACGGGCGAAAGGTCGGATATGATGCCGTTATCAATATCGCTCTTGCCGAGGATCTTGTATTCGACCTCCTCTTCATAATCCATGTCATAGAGCTTGACCTTGGAGCCGATGTGGATGGACTCGGTGGTGAGCTCCTTTTCGTCGAGGATCTTGGCGTTGCGAAGGTCGGCCTCGAGCTTGGCTATCTCAGCCTCCATCTTGGCCTGTTCGTTCATTGCCTCATCGTATTCCGCATTCTCGGAAAGGTCGCCGTGTGAGCGGGCTTCCTTGATCTTCTCGGCGATATCGTCTCTGCCCTCGGTCTTGAGCCTGTTGAGCTCGGCGCTGAGTTTGTTATAATCTTCACGGGTAAATACTGTCTGCTTTTCCATATTGACATATCTCCTTTGATTTAAGTCGTCGTCATTCCCATATTATATATAAAATATATATAAAAGTCAAGGCTTTATTTTACAATGAACCCCCGCAGGCAGGCGGCGGGGTCGGCTT
>FR888183.1:0-197 GCA_000431775.1 Clostridium sp. CAG:413
TCCTGTGGTCAGCTCGGTGTAGAAGAAATCGTACCACCGCTCATCCTGTCGGATGCGCTGCATGAATCGCTCAAGCTGTTCGTCATTGAGTATCTGCTTCGGCGGATAATTGTTTTTGGGAATCGTTGTGCCGACCGTTGGGTTTTTAACAATCAGCCGTAGGCGCACCGCCATATCGAGTGCTCCGTGCAGCATCA
>FR888183.1:326-509 GCA_000431775.1 Clostridium sp. CAG:413
TTGAAGTTCCTGCGTGGTCAGCGCCGACAAAGGTCTGTCGCCGAGATACGGTTTGATTTGATTTTTAATCATCGCTTTGTAAGAATCCAGCGTGCTCTCGCGAATCGTGAAGATCATATATTCATTGATCCATCGGTCGAGCCATTCGCCGAGCGTCATATTCGAATCCTCGGTGAGGTCGGC
>FR888184.1 GCA_000431775.1 Clostridium sp. CAG:413
GGCAGGTCTGTCACGTTCGCATGAAGATTCAGCGTGAAGCCGTAGCTGACCGTTGTGGTCGAGGGGGTTCTGATCGAGAGTTTCGGATAAACCGTCGGCGCAAGGCTCTTGCCGCACTTGTCGCAAAGACCGTCGTTATTCATGTCGGTGTGACCGGTGGCGGGAACGGTCGTCCTCGCTTTGATCACCGTGCCGCAGGTCAAACAATGGCTTCCTTCGGTCAGACCTGCGGTTGTGCAGGTCGCCGAAACTGAGTTGTCAATGACAACATTGTGCGGTTTCTTGGCTATCTCTGTAGAATACTTTGTTGCGGAGCAATTCCTGCAATGTACGGACTTGCTGCCCGTTTCGGAGCAGGTAGCTTCTTTGTCAACGGTGAAATCATCCTGCCAGATGTGGCCCTTTGCGGCTACGGTTCGCTTCTCGGTTGCCGAGCAAGCGGAGCAATTCCTTATCTCTGAGCCGTCAGCGGTGCAGGTGGCCTCATTCAGAGTGCGCCAATTGCCGAAGCTGTGGCCTTTAGCGGGTATCACCGTGCTGTTTGTTGTTGCAGTGCACTTGGTGCAGTGAATTGATTTTGAGCCGTTCTCGGTGCAGGTGGCAGCCTTATCTACCGTGTACTCCGAAGCCCACGAATGGCCGGTGCCGGAAACATTCTTATTCTCAACGAATCCGCAGGACGCACATACCCTGTATTCATAACCGTCCGCAGTGCAGGAGGACGCCGCACCCTGTTTCCACTCGCCGAAGCTGTGACCCTTTGCGGGCAGGGTCTCTGTTTCAACAACTGCTCTGCAAACGGTGCAATATTTCACTCTTTTGCCCGCTGCGGTGCAGGTCGCAGCCGTCTCAACCGTCCATTCGCCCGCCTTGTGCCCGGGGGCGGGGACGGCTTCTACATATGAATCGCCGCACTTGGAGCACTTAAATGTTCGGCTGCCGTCATTCAGGCAGGTAGGCTCGGTATCGGCTACAACTACATAGTTATGCTTGCATGCGGACTTTGACCAGTGAGCGTAGAGCTTCACATCGCCGAGGGCTACATCATTGCTCGATGTAACTTTTGCGCCGCCGACCTTGCTTGTATACCAGCCGTCAAAATCGTAACCCTCTCTGACCGGCACATAGGAGCTGAGCGTACTGCTGCTGAATGAACCCGAATAAGTGAATTCATCGAAAATGCCTGATGTCTCCGGAACATAGTCCGTCGCCGCATCTCCGTCCTCTAGCTGTAGCTGACTGAGCCACACAGTTCCGACGGTGTCGAAATACAAAAGCATACTTTCTGAAAAATCTGCACTTTTGGGAATGTTAATGCTATATCGCTTCCATTCCGTAGAAAGAGAGATTGGTTCGAGATCAGAAGCATATCCCCAACGCCAATATAATTTTGTGCCTGCTTTTTCTGCCTTGGCATAGAACGACAGTATCATGCTTTTACTGTCCCCTGTGCCTTTAACTTTTGTTGAACTGTTCGTGTCGGTTCTAAGGCACATATCTTTAGGCCATGCTGAACCAACTGCCAGCCCTTCCGCTTTTATGACTTTGCAGCCTTGGAACAAATTATTATCGGCAGTTACCCTATACAAACTCGAATCGCGGGAGAATAGGTACTTATTAATGTTTTCATTTAAGTTATCTCCGGCTAAAGAGATATAGTTTTTCTCACTATAGTTGTTATACAGTGTCACATTGTAATCTTCAATTTTATTCCAATGGGCATAAACTCTTAGATTGTTTTTTCCAGCACTTGTAGTGCTCGTGATCTGCGTTCCCCCATACTTTCGATCAAACCATCCTGCAAATGAGTAACCGGTCAAAGTCGGAGTCGGAAGACTTCCGTACTTTTGTCCATATTTTCTTTGTATTGTTGAAACTTTTTTGCCGCTATCAGGCTTAAAAAAGAACACATCTCCTGCAACTTGAAATTGGTTTATCCAAACCGTACATGCCTTATCTATATATGGATGTAAGTTAGAATTATATTCTGGCTTTTTGTATAATACAACAGAATAATGTTCCCAATCCGTCGAGAGCTGTACCGAGTCATAATCCGATTCTTCGCCCCAGCGCCAGTACATTTTGGCTCCGGGAACATCTGATTTGGCAAAAAACGACACAATAAATATTCCGTCTTCTCCTGCGTTGCCATATTGATTGGAATTCTGAAGCTGAGTGCCAATTATCAAGTCTTTTTGATCGGCACCCGCCTCGAGAGCCTTGATTTTCAAGCTGTTATAGCCATCTATCTTTTCGGAAGGATCAACGCTTAATTCATACTTAGATGAGTTTCTAGTACGATAATGTTCTTTGTCTAAAGTTGCAAAATCAGAATTGTATGCGTAGTTATACAGACTGTCATTCAAGAACATTTCAAGTTCAGAAGTGATTGCTGCCGTGGACAGTCTAGTCCAATTAAGCTGTATGGTTTTTCCCGTGCACGACTCATATATATACCCTTTTGTTATTTTAACACTGTCGGGGATAAAAAAGGCTTCATTTGCATGAACACCATGTGCACGAACCTGAGATATTGTTGAATACTGCCCAATTGCTACTTCAATATGTGAGTGCTGTCCGCAACCGCCATGCTTGCCACCCATATATGTGCCCTGCTGGTAAAACACTTCGCCCTGCTTGTAGTATTTTTGATTTGATGATGTAAATAAAACAACATCTGAAATATCATTATCGTGGGCAAAGACAATAGAAACATAGTCCGTTTTTCCGTTAGCTAACCTAACCTTGTCTTTGCTTTGAAAAATAATGGTATTTGAATCCTTGGTCTCTTTATAAACAACCTTGCCCGTAAAGGGTGCTTTCAAATCTTTTGTTCCATTACAAAAATCAAAGGCATAGCTCCCATGCCCACCAGTTTCGGCACTTTGATCTTTGTCAAGTTTCTTGTTTGAGCGTGACATGTATAGCTCATTTCCAATCGGGAATGTAACATATTCATAGTCAGCAGCACTTGCTCTGATTTCTCCTAACAGACCTGACACACCGTTGTTGCCGAGAGCAACCGAACCGAGCACCATTATCATGCAAATCATCAGCGATAATGCGCGTGTGAATAGTTTTTTGTTCTTCATTTTTCTGACTCCTCAAAATTTGATTTTATCTTTGCAGAGATACTCTGCCGAATACAAAACCGTGGGCAGGCCTCTCCCCGCCGTCGCCTCAGAGACGGCGGGGTCTGCCTGGTTGCGGGCTGCTTCCCGCTATATATAAAAACTCCTCAAAGAAACTGGAACTCTTATATTATCCTCTGTTTTTTATCGGGGGCAGGCGGCCTGCGGCGCTGCGGAAAGGGGGCGAAGCGGTCACTGTTGATTTCAGCCGCAAGGTCGCAGGCGCTGCCTTTTTATTCAGCCGTCGGCACGGGGGTCGAGCCGACGGAGAATTGACGGTCATCGTATTCCGATGCTGTCGAATATACGCTTGAGGAAGCGAATGATTTTGTCGATGATAATTTTGATATTCGCCCTGATAAGCGCAAATCTTGTCTTGAGATTCGCAAGGGCAAGGTCGGAATTCAGCTTTGCCTCATCCTCTGGAATGTCTCTGCCGATTATGACGGGTGCGCAGCTGTCGCTGTGACCATCCCCCCATTCGTTTTTGATGTTCTTCCACTGATCCTTATTTCCTCTGAAATAGATCAAAGCCAGGCTGTCATATCTGTCGAAATGCGGCGAATACATCAGGGAAGCGGGCAGGCTGATAACATTGAGAGCGGTATTGGTGATGCTGTAATCCGATATCGCGGTAACGCCGTCGGGCACTCTGTAGCGGTCGCGCGGACTGCCCTTCGGGTAGCAGAGCAGCTCGGTCATTTCTTTGTTATAAAGCACGCCGTATTCATCGCTCGCATACTGCTTGTTCGCGGGGTCAACATTTACGGCTGTGAGCCGATTGCCTCTGAAAGCGTCCCTGCACTCATCCACCGACGCAGGCACATTGACGACCTCGACCCTGCCGTTAATAGCCCTAGGATATACGGTGTATACGCCGTCGGGAATTGTGTATTCGGTGATCTTTGTGCCGTCGGGAAGCATAATGAGAGTCCTCATGTCTTTGGTAAAGAGCGCGCCGCTCCCGTCGCTCGCATAATTCCTGTTCTCGGGCGATACGGTTATTTTTTCGAGTGAATTGCAATCGCCAAAAGCGCTATCCTCTATTTTTTCAACGCTTGCGGGGATATAAACGCTCTTGAGTTCCGAATCGGCAAACGCTTCGAAGCCGATATAGGTAACTGTCTCGGGAATATTTATCTCCTTAAGAGAAGAATTCTCGAACAAGCCGTGGCTGATAACGGTCAGATTCTGCGGCAAATCAACTCTTTCCAACGCAGTGCTGTAGAATACAACAGTGCCGATTTCCGTTACACTGCTCGGAATGGTCAGGTCGGCGAGCTTACAGCAGTTGAAGAAAGCTCGGTCGCCTATTTCCTTAAGTCCATCACTGAGAACGACCTTTCTAAGGCTGACGCACTCATCAAAGGTTCTTCTTGCTATCACTTTTATACTGTTCGGCACAACGACGTCGGTCAATTCCCGTGCGTTAGCAAAAGCCGCCTCGGCTATAGCGGTCGTGCCCTCTTTTATCGCATATTCCCCGCTCAAATTCTCTGACGCGCGGATAAGGGCGTTGTCAATATAAAACACATTGCCGTCAAAATTGAAGGCGTTGTAAATGCCGCTGTCCTCAAACGCACCATAACCTAAATAAGTGACGCTGTCGGGAATGCTCACATCTATAAGACCGGTACAGTTGGAAAATGCATAATCGCCTATTGAGATCAGCCCGTCGGGCAGCCGCACCGCAGACAAGCCGTCGCAGCTTAGAAACGCACTATCACATAAGCCTGTAACCCCGGCGGGGAATGTGACCGAAGTCAGCCCATAGCATTCGTTAAACGCGGCGGACGCGACCAATGTTGTTCCCTGCTTTATCTCATATGCTCCGTCAATGGATTTCTCCGCGCTGATCAAGACGCTGTCAACATATAGCACTCCGTTCTCCCAATTGAGCTTGTCTTTATAGAGCGCCGTGCCGTCAAGAGCCTCGAATCCGATATCCGAAATGCCGCGCGGCAAGTTAATGCTTTTAAGGTTGGTGCAGTTGTAGAAAGCTCTGTAACTTATCTCTTTGATGCTTTCGGGGATTTTGACTTTTTCGAGGTTTATACAATCGAGAAAAGCATAGAAGTCAATGGAAGTCACGCCTTCGGGTATAGTAATTTCCTCAAGGCTTTTACACCCCGCAAAGGCATTATGGCCTATGGATTTTACACCGTCGGGGATGTCTATTTTTTTGAGACTTTCGCATCCGTCGAAACAGTTGCTGCCTATCTCCGTCACGCCTGCGGGAATGTTTATCTCGGCGAGCTTTGAGCAATAGATAAAAGCCGCATCGTCTATCTGCGTTATACTGTCAGGCAAGTTCAGCTTCGTTATGCCTTCACAGCTTCCGAATGCGCCAAACCGTCCGCCGAGTAATTCGGCGCTCGCGATCCTCTTGACGGGCACGCCGCCGATAGCGGCAGGCACTGTTATCTCGCCGGTTGCGCTCTCGTCGCATTTGATAAGCACCGCTCCGTCGCCCTCTATCTGAAAAGTCAGGAAACCCTCCTTTTCATAGGCCGCGGAGGCTATGCCGCCGAACATTGCAACGCTGCCGAAGAGCATTGCCATGCACATCAGCACAGCCA
>FR888185.1 GCA_000431775.1 Clostridium sp. CAG:413
ATATAATTAATAAATAATTAAAATTTACATTTTCTTTAAAACAACGCCCAAAACGGCATAAAGGAAGCCCCCTCGGGCATTGCGCTCGAAGGGGCGTTGGTGCGATTGATTATTTAATGGTGCAGTACATGAAGTACTTGTAGCCGAGAGGATTCGAGAAGAAGCCGTCGACATTCTTGCTGATCATGTAAAGATCGGTGTAGAAGTAGAGGGGAACGATGCAGCCGGTCTCCATAAGCATATCCTCAGCGAGGTGCATGAGCTTATAGCGGACTTCGTTATCGGTGCAGCCCTTGATGGTGCTGATGAGCACGTCATAGGTCTGAGCCCAGGTGCCGTTCTCAACCTTTA
Source organism: Clostridium sp. CAG:413 (assembly GCA_000431775.1). GTDB lineage: Bacteria > Bacillota > Clostridia > Oscillospirales > Acutalibacteraceae > CAG-177. Next base: position 352 of record FR888185.1, read on the forward strand.
CGTCATAGCCGTAAGGAGTGAGGTCAAGGTTGTAGATAGCGGTCTTGGCGTTTGCGCCCTTACCGAACTGGACGTCGTTGTTGCCGGAGCCGGAGACCCACATGTCAAGGAAGCTGATGGGGTCGTTGTAGTCGGCGAGCCAGCCGTTACGAGCGATCGAATATTCGCCGTTCTTTCTGGTGTTCAGGAAGGTGTTCCACTCCTGGTTCTCAAGCTGCATGTTGATGCCGACATTGGCAAGAGCACCCTGGAGATACTCAGCGATAGCCTTGTGGGCGTCGTTGGTGTTGTAGAGGTAGGTGAGGGACGGGAAGTTGGTGAACTTCTTGGTAGCCTCATCATACTTGTAATACTTCTTGAGAGTATTTACAGCGGACTCGAAGTTGCTGTTGAAAGCGTCAGTGGCAACATTGTAGTAGCCGTCGAAGCCGTCGTTGTGGCCTGCGTTCTTATAGAATTCGGAGCCGTCGGGATCGGTGATACCCATAGCAACGAAGGAGGAAGCGGGAAGCTGGCCGCCCTGAGCAACGTCGTTGACGATGTAGTTGCGGTCAAAGAGAAGAGCGATAGCGTTGCGGATCTCTTCCTTAGCCTTCTCAGCCTCAACGCCGGTGAGGGTGCTGTCAGCGGGAAGGATATTCTCGTTGATGTTCCAGCAGACATAGTAAGTACCGATCTGGCCGACGATCTTGAACTCATCGGGATAGTCCTTCTTGAGGTTTGCTATCTCGTTGGTGGGAACGTCGTCGATGAGCTGCCAGTCGCCGTTCTTGAAGTTGGTGAGCTGGTTGTTGGCGTCATCGGAGAGATAGAACTTGATCTCGGGCATGGTGATGCTGGCGGCGTCTACGAAATGCTCATTCTTCTTAACGGTGATGCAGCTGTTGTGCTCCCAAGAAGTGATGGTGTAGGGGCCGTTGCAGACATAGGTGGAGGGGTCGGTCGACCAGGATTCGTTGGCGACGACATCCTCTCTTACGGGGTAGTAGCAGGGGAATGCAAGCAGCTCGTTCCAATAAGCAACCGAGTTGTTGAGGGTTACTTCAAGGGTCTTGGCGTCGAGAGCCTTGACAGCGAGCTTAGCGTCGGGGTTGATGAACTCGGGGATGGGGTTGCCTTCCTCGTCGAGCTTATCGGAATCCTTGGACTCCCAAATCTCGGCGTAGCCCTTAACGACCTCGAACATATAGCCGTAGTCGGCTGCAAGAGCGGTGGAAGCGGCGCGGTTCCATGCGAATTCAAAGTCGTTTGCGGTGACGTCCTTACCGTCGGACCACTTCAGACCGTCTCTGAGAGTGTAGGTATAGGTGACGGTGCCGTCATCGTTGACTTTGCCCTCGGGCAGCTCGGTCGCTGCGTCGGCAACGATCTTGAGGTGACCCTCGGAATCCTGAGCCCACTTAGCAAGGCCCTGGAAAAGGTGAGCGACCATCGTTGCGCCGTCAACTGAGGAGTTGAGAGCGGGGTCGATGGTGTCGGGCTCGGAAGCAAGGCAAACAGCGAGAGAATCTTTCTTTGCGTTAGTCTTGCCGTCTTTGTCTCCGCCGCAGGATGCCAGGCAGAAAAGCATAGCAACAGCGAGGAGGAGCGCCATGAGTTTTTTCATAGTTTGTCTTCCTTTCTTTTATTTTTTCAAAAGATGCTGCGCCGCCGACGGGGTATCGGCGAGCAGATCACTATGAACTCAGTCGTTTATCTCGGCCGTGCGGTGACAGGCAACGAAGTGGCCTGCGGAGACCTCTTTGAATTCGGGCATGGTCTCGGCACACTTGGGCTGAGCGTAGGGGCAGCGGGTGCGGAACGGGCAGCCGGAGGGGGCGTTCAGCGGGCTGGGGATATCGCCCTCAAGAGCTATACGCTTGTTTGCCCTTGCTATCTTGGGGTCGGGCACGGGCACGGCGGACATGAGCGCCTTTGAATACGGGTGCAGCGGCTTGTCACAAATGGAGGAGGCGTCCGCAAGCTCGACCATCTTGCCGAGATACATGACCGCTATCCTGTCGCTGATGTGGCGCACGACAAGCAGGTCGTGGGCGATGAAGAGATAGGTCAGGCCGAGCCTGTCCTGAAGCTCGTCAAACATATTGATGACCTGCGCCTGAATGGAAACGTCAAGAGCGGAGACGGGCTCGTCGCACACGATGAATTCGGGGTTGACCGCAAGGGAGCGGGCGATGCCTATCCTCTGGCGCTGACCGCCCGAGAATTCGTGGGCGTAGCGGGCGGCGTGCTCGCTGTTGAGGCCGACGTGATCCATCAGCTCAAGAATTCTGTCGTGTCTCTCCTGCTTGGTCTTATAGAGATGGTGCACGTCGAGCGGCTCACCGATGATGTCGGAGACGGTCATCCTCGGGTTGAGTGATGAATACGGGTCCTGGAATACCATTGTAGCCTTTTTGCGGAACTCTTTTATGTCGGATTTTGTCTTGATGAGCTTGCCGTTGTAGTAAATTTCGCCGCCGGTGGGCTTGTAGAGGTTGAGGATCGTCCTGCCGACGGTGGTCTTGCCGCAGCCGGATTCGCCGACGAGGCCGAGGGTCTCGCCCTTGTTGATGGCGAATGAAACGCCGTCGACCGCCTTGAGAGGCTTGCTCTTGAATAAGCCGACGTTGATGTTGAAGTATTCCTTGAGGTCCTTTACTTCGATAAGGGGCGTTCTGTTGTTATCAGCCATTTGCTTCGTCCCCCTTCTTTTCTTCTTCATATGCTTTCTTGACATTCATCCAGCAGGCGGCGTAGTGGGAGTCGTTGATGCATTCGCGCTCCGCACGCTGCTTAATGCATATCTTCATTGCCGCGTCGCATCTCGGGGCGAACGGGCAGCCCGCCGGCATATTCAGCAGGTCGATGGGTGTGCCGGTTATCGGCTGCAGCTTGGTGCCCGCCGTGTCGGCAGTCGGTATCGAGCGAAGCAGACCCTTGGTGTATTCGTGGCAGGGGTTGTAGAATATCTCGTCCGCAGTGCCCTGCTCGCAGATGGAGCCTGCATACATTACTATTATCTCGTCGCAGAGCTGAGCTACAACGCCGAGGTCGTGGGTTATCATGATTATCGCCATGCCCAGCTCCTTTTGGAGCGAGGTCATAAGTTCGAGTATCTGAGCCTGAATGGTAACGTCGAGTGCCGTGGTGGGTTCGTCGGCGATGAGGATATCCGGTTCGCAGGCGAGCGCCATTGCTATCATAACTCTCTGACGCATACCGCCGGAGAATTCAAACGGATACTGCTTCATGCGCTTCTCGGGCTCGTTGACGTTAACGAGGCGAAGCATCTCGACCGCCCTGTCATAGGCTTCCTTCTTGTTGCGGTCGGTGTGCAGGGTGATGGCCTCCATGAGCTGGTGGCCTATGGTGTAGGTGGGGTTCAGCGAAGTCATCGGGTCCTGGAAGATTATCGAGATCTTGTTGCCTCTGACATCCTTCATGACCTTTTCGCCTGCGCCGACGAGCTCCTGCCCGTCGAGCTTTATCGACCCGCCGACTATCTTGCCGGTCGAGGCGAGTATCTGCATTATCGAGTATGCGGTGACGGATTTGCCCGAGCCGGATTCGCCGACTATGCCGAGCACCTTGCCGCGCTCAAGCGAGAACGAAATGCCGTTGACCGCTTTAACCTCGCCCGCGTCGGTGAAAAACGAGGTATGAAGATCATTTACTTCCAACAAAGCCATAATTCATACTCTCCTTTCTCAGCTGTTGAGTTTCGGGTCAAAGGCGTCACGCAGACCGTCGCCGAAGAGGTTCAGCGAGAGGACGATGAGCGAAATGACCACTGCGGGGATAACGAGGCGGTAGGGGTAGGCGCTTATGCCGTTAAGCGCGTCGGAGGCAAGCGAGCCGAGCGACGGCATCGGGGCATTAACGCCGAGACCGAGGAACGAAAGATAGCTCTCGGTGAATATTGCGTTCGGGATCTGGAGTGCGGTCGAGATTATGACGACGCTGATGCAGTTCGGCATAAGGTGCTTTCTGATTATCCAGCTGCCCTTTGCGCCGGTCGCCTTTGCGGCGAGGACGTATTCCTGCTCACGCAGCGAGAGGATTTGACCTCTGATAAGACGGGACATCGAGACCCAATAGAGCAGACCGAATACGATGAAAAGGCTGATGATGTTGCTGCCTATCTTGGCGAGCACCGTGCCCTCTATCGCGGGCTGGAGCGAATCCTTGAGCACCGCCGAGAGAAGTATGACCATGAGCATATCGGGCAGGGCATAGATAATATCGACTATACGCATTATCACCATATCCACCTTGCCGCCCACATAGCCCGCTATCGAGCCTATCGTCATACCGATTATAAGGACGATTATGCTGGCGAAGAAGCCGACCGCAAGGGAGATCCTCGTGCCGTAAACTATACGGATGAGATAATCTCTGCCGGCGGCGTCCGTGCCGAAAATGTGGGGGAATACCTTTTCGCCTGCGTCGATCTTTGCCTGCTCGGTGCTGCCGTATTCAAACGGAGCAAGGTTATTGTAGGACGGATCAACGGGGGCGCCGGGGCTGATGCCGAGCTGCTGATCGTATGAATACGGCCAGAATATCGGCAGTAATATCGAAGTAAGCGTGATTATTACTATTGTAATAAGGCTTATCGTGGCTATCTTGTTTTTGAGCAGTCTCTTTACGCCGTCCTTGAAGAAAGTGGTGGAGGGGCGCATTTTGACCATGTATGCCTTGTCCTCGCTGCTTGCGGGAAGCAGATCGTCGACATTTATCTGGATGTTAAACGGTGTTTTTTTCATTCTGCTTTCCCTCCTTATTCAAGATTGATGCGGGGATCGACAACTTTATAGAGGATATCGCCCACAAGGTTCATTATGACTATGAGCGCCGCAAGCACTATAGTGGTGCCCATTATCAGCGGATAGTCGCGGTTGATTATACTGTTGACGAAGGCTCTGCCTATGCCGGGCACTGCGAATATCTGCTCAACTACGAGCGAGCCGGTGACGATATAAGCGAGCATCGGGCCGAAGTAGGTGATGACGGGGATGAGCGAATTCTTCAGCGCATGGCCGAAGATTATCCTCTTGCCGGGCACGCCCTTTGCCTTGGCGGTCCTGATGTAATCCTGGCCGAGCACGTCCAGCATCGAGGAGCGGGTGAGCCTGGTTATGTAGGCGGTGGGGTAGAGCGCGAGGGTGATGACCGGCAGGATAAGTCCCTCGGTCGTGGAGCCGTTGGCGGGCAATATCGCGAGCTTTATCGAGAATGCGACAAGCATCAACGAGCCCATTATGAAGGACGGCATCGAGACGAAGGCGGTCGTGATGACCATTATCACGCGGTCGATGACCTTGTTGCGCCTGAGGGCGGCTATTGCACCGAGCACGACACCGCAGATGAGTGAGGCAAAGGCGGCGATGACGCCGAGCTTGGCGGAGGTTTTTAAGCCGTCGGTTATAACATCAATGACCTGGCGGCCTCTCTGCTTGAGCGAGGGGCCGAAGTCAAAGTGCAGAACTATATCTTTAAGATAAGTCGTGTACTGCTCCAGGACAGGCTTGTCAAGGCCGTATTTCGTCTCAAGGGCGGCCTTGGCGGCGGGGGTTATCGCCTTTTCGCTGGCGAAGGGACCGCCGGGCACCGCGCGGGTCGCAAAGAACGTCACCGTAATGACGACCCAGACGGTCAGCACTGCCAAAAGCAGTCGCTTCACGATGTAAAGCAATGTCTTTGAATTCATTTTTCTCAGTCACCTCAATTAATTTGAACCGTATAAGGCTATATAATTAATAAAATTATAGCGCAAAACTTTGCGAAATTCAACATGAATATTTATGAAATGCGAAAAATTGCACCAAAAAACGAAGCTAACAATCAAAAAAACTATATAATACAACAGTATAACGCTTTTGTGCAAAAAGCAGGAAATGTCTGCATTTAGGTAATTAAAATTGCCGAACAGAAGCAAAATGAATAAATATACACAATTCCTGCTATAATCTAATAGGAAAATTTACGACGGCGGCACAAAGCCAGCCTTTTTTGACAGGAAATCCGCCGTTTGTCCGAGAATAACAGTATTTTTATTCACCCGGAATGCGACAGATATTGTCGTAACTCAGGAATAATGCGCTAAAAAGGCTTCACGGCGTAAGGATAGGCAGGGGCAGGCTGCAGATTTACAGTAACATTGCAAGAGGCGGCGTCCTTGACGCTCCGTTAATCAAACAGCAATGTCAACTATACAACGGTAGGCGCGAACAGCGTTCGCCCGCCGAAATCACACCGGACTGTTGCTCTGTGCCGCTCGTCCTTCGAGCCCCACTCATGCGTTCCGAATAAACAAAAAAGGAACCGCTGACGCGATTCAAAGTTCAAAGATGAGTGATATATTTTGCGTGTGCAAAATGTGAAATAACCGCTCC
>FR888186.1:0-22658 GCA_000431775.1 Clostridium sp. CAG:413
TTTTGCAACGATAGATATAATAGCAAAAAGAAACGAATTTGTCAATCGTTTTTTGCTATTTTTTTATTTTTATTTGCTGAAAGCAATTGCGGTTTTATGCTTTGCTAAGCGCCCGCCCAGGCTGGTTATCTATTGTCGGATATCAAGTAACCGTCAGCCTGATCGAAGTTACGATCATCATTTGCTATTCGGCGCAGCTTTTCGTACATAAAAAATAAATAATAAATAGCTTGTTAATTGTGTGGATATATGCTAAAATTAAATAGATTTTACGCTTTTGTGAGGTAATCGAAATGCACAAGGAATTTTTGATGGGCAACGAAGCAATGGCTCTCGGCGCAATAGCGGCGGGCGTCGGCGTTGTCGCGGGCTATCCCGGCACACCCTCGACCGAGGTGCTGGAGACGGTCGCCAAGCGCAACGACGGCAGCATCTACGTCGAGTGGTCGGTCAACGAAAAAGCCGGGCTTGAAGTGGCGGCGGGCGCGGCATACAGCGGAGTCCGTTCACTGGTGACGATGAAGCAGGTCGGCCTTAACGTGGCCTCAGACCCGCTGATGAGCCTTGAATACATCGGCGTCAAGGGCGGCATGGTGGTCATGGTCGCGGACGACCCCGGCCCGATATCCTCCCAGACGGAGCAGGATACCCGCAGCTTCGCTTTCTTCTCAAAGCTGCCCGTATTCGACCCCTCAAGCGTGCAGGAAGCCTACAACATGATGATAGCGGCGTTTGAATTCTCCGAGAAGCACTCGACCCCCGTTTTTCTGCGCTCGACCACGAGAGTCTGCCACGGCTACGCGGGCATCGAGGTCAGGGACAGGGAGGAATACGACCGCGTCGCACCCGAGGGCTTTGTGCGTGACCCGTCAAGGTGGGTCATATTCCCGAAGCTCTCTTATCAGAGCCACATGAACATAGTCAGACGCAACGAAGAGATCGCCGACGAATTCTCCGACTGCGTTTATAATTACATACTGCCCGAGACGGGCGACGGCTGCAGGCTGAGGAAGGGCATAGCCTCCCACGGCATCAGCTACGCCTATACTCTCGAGAATCTCGACCCCGATAATATGCTCCGCACATTCAAGGTCGGCAATCCGCATCCGTTCCCAGAGAAAAAGGCGCTTGAATTTCTCTCGGGGCTGGACGAAGTGCTCTGTGTAGAGGAGCTTGACCCCGTTATCGAAAAAGAACTGATATATATCTGCGGCAAGCACGGGCTTAAAACAAAGATACTCGGCAAGCTGAGCGGCCATATCAAGACAGCGGGCGAGAATACCGTTGAGAGCGTCGGCGCAGCGATAAACGCATTCGTCGGCGTGGAAGCTCCGAAAACCGAGCCGCTCGACGCACCCGCATTGCCCGTCAGGCCACCCGTACTCTGCGCCGGCTGCCCGCACAGAGCCTCATTCTACGCCGTTAAAGCGGCCATGAAGGGCAAAAAGAGCGTTTTCTGCGGCGATATCGGCTGCTATACGCTCGGCAACGCAATGCCGCTCGACATGGTGGACACCTGCCTTTGCATGGGCGCGGGCATCAACATTGCCCAGGGCATAGGCCACGTCGACCCCGAGATGAATTGCTTCGCCTTTGTCGGCGATTCGACATTCTTCGCCTCAGGCATCACGGGCGTTGTGAACGCCTACTACAATCAGGCGAATATGACACTCGTGGTGCTCGACAACTCCACCACGGCAATGACGGGTCATCAGCCCCACCCCGGCACGGGCCGCACGATGATGGGTGAAATAGTCCAAAGCGTGAGCATTGAGAAGGTGCTGCGTGCGATAGGGCTTGAGACGGTCGTTACCGTTGACCCGCTGAAGCTCGACGAAGCCATAGAAGCGGTCAAGGCCGTCACCGCAGAACCGGGTGTTAAGGCGATAATATTCAAATCCCCCTGCGTTGCGATAACGAAGCCCTCGGGTCGCTCCGTGATAGACCCCGAGAAGTGCACGGGCTGCAAGAGCTGCATAAGGAAACTCGGCTGCCCCGGCATTATAATCCGTGACGGCAAGGTCACTATAGACGAGACTCTCTGCACCGGCTGCGGCATCTGCGGCTGCGTGTGCCCGTTCGGGGCGATAAGCGGAGGTGAAAAGGCATGAATAAAAATATAATCCTCTGCGGAGTCGGCGGTCAGGGCACGGTGCTCGCGTCAAAGCTGCTTGCCGCCGCCGCAATGAAAAAAGATATACCCGTCAAAACCGCCGAGACCATAGGCATGGCTCAAAGAGGCGGCAGCGTGACAAGCCACATCCGCCTCGGCGCGGATACATATTCGCCGCTCGTTCCGATGGGCAGAGCCGACCTCATCGTGGCGTTTGAACCCGCCGAGGCCGTCAGAATGCTCCCTTATCTCAAAAAGGGCGGCGCGGTGATAGTCAGCAGCAGAGCCGTCATGCCCGTCACGGCGGCGCTCGCAGGCAGCAATTATCAGGGCGGCGAGATGATAGATTATCTGCGCTCGAAGGTCGATAATTTGACCGTTGTGGATACCGACGCCGCATGCGCCGAGCTCGGCTCATCCAAGATAGTGAACGTCCTGCTGCTCGGGGCCGCGGTCAACAGCGGCGAGACAGGGCTTACAAAGGACGATATCCGCACCGCCATCAAAGAAAAGGTCAACCCCAAATTCCATGAGCTGAATTTCAAGGCTCTGGATTATCTGAAATAACGAAAGGCTCGTGACAAATATGAAGATCAACGCTACTCAGCTTGAGCAGGTCAACAACCAGATACAAAAGCTCATCAAGGCCGACAGCTTCTACGGCAAGAGGCTCAAGGAGCACGGCATCACCGGCGTTTCAAGCGTCGAGGATTTTGAAGCCCTCCCGTTCTCGGAGAAAAAAGATCTCAGAGGCGCTTATCCCCTCGGCCTGATGGCTGAGCCGGAGGAGAATATAGTCCGCATTCACTCCTCCTCGGGCACAACGGGTCTGCCCGTCATAATCCCTTACACCGCAAAGGACGTTGACGACTGGGCGATAATGTTCAAACGCTGCTACGAAACGGCGGGCATCACCAACCTTGACCGAATCCAGGTCACGCCCGGCTACGGTCTCTGGACCGCCGGCATCGGCTTCCAGAACGGCGCGGAGAAGCTCGGCGCAATGGTCATACCCATGGGTCCGGGCAACACCGACAAGCAGTTACAGATGATGGTCGACCTCGGCTCGACCGTGCTTTGCTCCACCTCGTCATACGCCCTGCTGCTTGCAGAGGAGATAGAGGCGAGAGGTCTGCGCGACAAAATTAAGCTCCGCAAGGGTGTCATCGGCTCAGAGCGCTGGGGTGAAAAGATGAGAAAGCGTATTTCCGACGAGCTAGGCATTGAGCTTTACGATATCTACGGTCTGACCGAGATATACGGCCCGGGTATCGGTATAAGCTGCAAATACGACTGCGGTATGCACTACTGGGACGACTATATCTATATCGAGATAATCGACCCCGTCAGCGGCAGGCCCGTGCCCGACGGAGAGAGGGGCGAGATAGTCATATCCACCCTTTGCAAGGAGGGCGCGCCGCTCATCAGATACAGAACTCACGACCTGTCGAGGATAATCCCCGGCGAATGCGAGTGCGGCAGCCGCTTCCCGAGGCTTGACGCCATAATGGGAAGAACTGACGACATGATGAAGATAAAGGGCGTCAACGTCTTCCCGAGCCAGATAGAAGAGGTGCTCAAGCTCTTCCCCGAGATTTCGAGCGAGTATCAGATAAGGATATCTCACCTCGACGGCAGGGACACCATGCGCATATATGTTGAGACCACGGGCGACGTGGAATTCAAGTCTCTCGCCGAGCGCATAGCCGCCATGGTCAAGAGCAGGATAGGCTTCACTCCGCTTGTGAAGGTGGTCGAGGTCGGTGTGCTGCCGAGAAGCGAGAAAAAAACAAAAAGAGTATTCGACGAGAGGTACGACTGAGTTTAACGCCATGAACGAAAGAACCTTTTATAAATCATTCTTTGCCATGACCGTTACGATGGCGCTGCAAAACATCATCGTATTCGGGGTCAACCTCGCCGACTCTATAATGATGGGCGCTTACAGCGAAACGGCGCTCAGCGGCGTCGGCATATGCAACAATATTCAGTATTTCCTTATGATGGCCGCCACGGGAGTTTCCTCAGGCATGACGGTCATCGCGGCAAGATATTGGGGTAGGAACGACAGAAAGTCTATCCACCTGATCTCCGCCGTCGGAATGTGGCTCGGCGCCGCGTTCTCGGTCATCATCTTCCTGTTCGCCGCTATCGCGCCCGAATTTCTCATTCGGCTTTATACAGATAAACCGGCTGTTGCGGAGCAGGCGCTCCAATACCTCGACATCATCAAGCACACCTACATTATTTATGCGCTCACCACGGTGCTGCTCTCCATCCTCCGCAGCGTTGAGACGGTGAAAATAGGCTTCTATGTCTCTCTTTCCTCATTTGCAGTCAATATCGTGCTGAACTATATCTTTATCTACGGCAAATTCGGCGCGCCTGAGATGGGCGTTCGCGGTGCGGCGCTCGCAACCCTCATTGCACGCTCGATAGAGCTTGTCGTTGTAGTGATCTACACTCTCTTTATTGATAAAAAACTGAGTTTCAGGCTGCGTGACCTTTTTGTTACGACAAGGTCGATGTTCGGCGACTACTTCAGGACGGGGCTGCCGCTTATGATGAGCAGCGTTTCCTGGGGCGTTGCCATGAGCATCCAGGGCGCAATAATCGGCAGGCTCGACGAGAGCGCAATAGCCGCCAACAGCATAGCTACCACGATATTCCAGATAGCGACGGTCATCTGCTACGCCTCGAGCAACGCCACCTGCGTGCTGATAGGCAAGACCATCGGCGAAGATGCGCCCATGGAGACGATAAAGAGCCGCAGCCGCCGCCTGCAGCTGATATTCCTGGGTATTGGCGTTGTCTCAAGCGCAATACTGCTGCTTTGCAAGACTCTGATAATCGACTTCTACGACGCAACGCCGCAGACTATCGCTTACACTAATCAATTCATCTGGGTGCTCGCCGTTTCGATAATCGGCACTTCATATGAAGCGCCCTGCCTTTGCGGCATTGTCTCGGGCGGCGGCGAAACGGGCTTCGTGCTCAAAAACGACTTCATTTTTATGTGGCTCGTCGTTTTGCCGATATCGGCACTCAGCGCGTTCGTATTCAAATTCCCCGTCGTCGTAACCTTCGCCTGTCTCAAGGCCGATCAGGTCATCAAGTGCATCGTTGCATATTTTAAGGTCAACAGCTTCAATTGGGTCAGGAAGATCACGAAGGAAGCAGAATAAATCAAACGCACGGTTCCCCGCGGAGCCGTGTGTTTTTTCAAATATTTCAAAATTCTTCCCGTCACGGTGTAACGCATATGCCGCAAAACGGACTTAACAGGGTGAGAGCGGTTGAACGGTCAACTGCAAAAATCAGGAGAGGAGAATGGTATGGAGGACAGCAGGATAGTCGACCTATATCTCGCCAGGGATGAGAGCGCCATAAAGCACTCCGCCGAGAAATACGGCGCGCGGCTGCACGGGATATCGCTCGGCATAGTCAACGACCCCCGCACCGCCGAGGAATGCGAAAACGACGTTTACTCCGAAGCGTGGCGGCTGATCCCGCCGAATGAGCCGAGGGATTACTTATTCGCTTTCCTTGCGAGGATAGCCCGCAGCCTGTCGCTCAAACGCTGCCGCAGCGAGCGGGCGTTGAAGCGCAGCGCCTATATCACTGAGCTGTCGCATGAAATGCAGGAATGCGTTCCGTCGGGCGCTTCGGTGGAGGCGCAGGCGGATTGCACGCTGCTCGGTGAAGCAATCAGCCGCTTCCTTTATTCTCAGCCGCAGGAGAAGCGGGAGCTTTTCATCAGGCGGTATTGGTATCTCGACAGCATATCGGCTCTCGCCGAGAGCTTCGGCTTCAGCGAAAGCAAGGTCAAGGTCACTCTGTCGCGCCTGCGGGCACAGCTTAAAAAGCATTTGGAAAGCGAGGGATACAGCGTATGAACGGGAACGACATCTTAAACGGCATGGAGCATATCGACCCGAAGCTCATCGAATCCGCCGAAAAAATCAAGCCGCACCGAAGCCGAAAACCTTGGCGTTTTGCCGCAGCGGCGGCGCTCTTTCTCTGCCTCGCCGTGGCGGGCGCAATGCTGCTGAAGCAGGATAAGCCTGAGCCGAAGCCGACCGAGACATCTTCCGCCGCACCAAGCTCGGACGGGATATTCATAAACACCGCGCTGCCGCTCAAATTCGGCTTTGTCTCCTGCTACACCAACCCTCGGCACGAAGAAAATCCCGAAAGCGAGGATAACCTGTACGGCGTTATGGACTCGGACGGCAATGTGGTAATAGAGCCGAGTTATTCCAACGCAGTCCCGCTAAGTAAAGACACATTCGCCGTATCATCCAATGAAAACGGCAAAACTTTTATGTCAATGATCGACAAAAGCGGCAAAACGATCATTCCGTGGTTTGAGGGCACAGTTTGGGGTGTTGATGAAGATGGCGGCAAGCCCATTGCGATCGTTGCTCCGGAATACGGCAAAACATATATTGTCGATATGAGCGGCAAAAGGCTGCTTGACATTGATTTTGACAATGTTTTAATGCCTATTACAACACGGCGGCATATTTTGGAAGCCTACAACACTGAGCGCGCTTACTATATTTCATACGGCGGTGAAATCATCGCTGAACTCCCTGCAAACAAAGTAGTGCTCGACCCATTCGGCGAGGGCAAAGGCGGCACGGTCGTCGCATGTATGTATAAAGTGCCCGAAGAAGGCAACTCATGCATACTGTACGGTCTGTATGACTCGTCAAGCGGTCGTGAGCTTGTTCCGTGCTCCCGTAAAGAGGGTTTTGCAATTAATGAGGATCGCTTTGTGCTCAAAGACACATGCTTGATAGGCCCCGATTACGATGATTTTGCCGCCATATATGATAGAAACGGCAATGTCATTTGCGACGGCGGCGAATATCAGGATATAATCTTCGGCTACGGCAATTCCAAGGGCGTCGGCGTAATTCTTAAACCATCGGAATCCACAGGAACTGCCGATCTGAAGGGTTATGTGATAGATGCCGACGGCAACAAGCTCTCGGAAGAGCTTGACTACCTCACTGCAACAGACGAAAGCTAAAATTGACAAAAGGCTGCCGCATAAGCGGCAGCCTTGATTTGTTATATGGATTCGAGTTTATTTTTGATGATATCAGGGAAATCGGTTATCACGCCGTCGGCGCCCCAGTGGCTGAGCTTTTCGGCGGTCTCGAGCTTATTGACAGTCCAGACAGCGACTCTCTTGCCGGCGTCATGCGCCTTTTCAATGAGCTTCTTTGAGACATAGCCCTGATGCGGCAGCAGATAGTCGATATTATACTTCCGCACGATATTCATAGGCGAGAAGAGCTTGCGCTTGACGATATCGCCCATGGCGGGGTAGAGATAGCCCGTCTGGACGCACGGCTCAAGGCTCTTCGCTTTATCGAGGATGCGGTAATCAAAGCTGGAGATAAATAGTTTATCCGCAAGCCCGTATTCCTTCGCCTTCTGAATGACCGTATCCACAAAGTCGAGCCTGCCGCCCTTCTGCGGCTTGAGCTCAATATTGAGCACCGATACGGCGGTGTCCTTCATTGTTTGCAGAAATTCATCGAGAGTCGGTATGGTCGTATTCTTGAAGCGTCTGCCGAACCACGAGCCGAAATCGAACCGCTTCAGGTCGCTCAGGCACATATCCGAGATCCTGCCCTTGCCGTCGGAGGTCTTGTCGACCGTGCCGTTATGGCAAAGCACGAGCTGACCGTCCTTTGTGACATGAACATCGGTCTCAACGCCATCGGATTTAAGCTCCGCCGCCTTCAAAAACGCATGAATTGTGTTCTGAGGCGCAAGTTTATTGGCGCCCCTGTGAGCAATAACGAACATACTTCTCTCCCCTTTCGCTTGTTTTTTTGCTGTTATTATTGCTTCGGGAAAACAACGTCAAAGAATTTGACATCGTAGCCCTTATCGGTCAGCTTCTGATAAACGCTGATATTATTAAACATGGTATAAACCGTGCCGACAAATCTGACGAACGCATTGAACGGATTCGGGAACGCCTTGGTGTGGCCGCCCTGCTGCGAGGTCTTATTGATGGTGAAGCTGTTGAACTTCTCGCCGCTCTCGACGGTGTATGAGCTGACGGTGAGCGAATCCTCGGTGAAGTCGATGATATTATATATCTTCTCCTGCGTGAGGTAAGCGTAGCCGATATTGTCGCTCAGGCCGAGGGAATCCTCATCGTCGTTCCTCGGTCTGTTGATCGAGCCGGAGACCATATATACGGTGCCGTTCGGGTTGGTCAGCACGCCGTTCTGAGTCATGGGCGCAACGGTCTTGTTGCCGCGCAGGACGTTGGAGACGGTGTAGTAGTGGCTGTGACCGAGCAGGACAAGGTCGATATTGAATTCATCCGCCATGGGCCCCCAAAGGAGACGGAGCATCTTATTCTCGCTCTCTCTGTGAGGGATCCTGCCGCTGTAGAGGTCGTGATGCATCATCATAACCCTCCACTTGACATCGGGATTCTCTTTGACGGCGTTCTTGATGAAGGCATGATGATCCATGCCGCTACCGCTGTTGCTGTCCATAACGAGGAATAGCACGTCGCCCTTGACGAAATAATAGTCCGAGGTTATGTAGGACGACTCATAGTTGCTCTTGCGCTCGTTGGGCATGAATTTGAAGGTCTTGTAGTCAACGCCCTTGCGGTCATGGTTGCCCGCCGCCGTGGCTATCGACATGCTTCTGCCCAAAGGAGTTGAGCTGAACGCCCTGTATTCGCTTTCGAGACCCTCGCTGGCCTGATCGCCCGCGGAGAGGATGAGAGAGATATCGGGATTTTTCAGCTTTGCGGAAGCTATCGTATTGTTGAAATTATACGCAGTCTCTTTGAGACCGTCGGGGTTATTTTCGTCATATGTGATATGGACGTCAGTCACATACATGGCGGAGAAATCCTTGCTGTCACCGCCGCCGGTGGTGAAGGTGTATATAGCCGACTTATAGTCGCCGCTGAAGCACCTGTAGCTGTAGGTCGTATCAGCCTCAAGCCCGGTAACGGCAACTTTATTGACATAGCTGCCGCCGTAGGTGCGTGTGCTGGTGCCTTTGAACGCCTTGGTAAAGTTGATCGTATAGATCTCTACACGAGGCTCCGATTCGCTGTCGCTGTACCATGAGAAAAGGCGCTCGCTTTCATCCGAGCCGGGGAACACGTTGATGCCGGACTGCGACTCAGCGCTGCTCCACCATGCGTCCCATGCAACATCCGAAGCAAAGGTCGGGATCGCTGCGCTGACAATGATTATCGCCGCAAGCAGCAGGGAAAGCGCTCTTTTTGAGAGTGTTTTCATTAAATAACTACCTCCAAAGTAAAATTTTCACTTATATTTTACCGCAAAATCATAAAAGTGTCAAGCGTTGAAAACGACAATCAACGTACCTTGACTGACTTTAACAAGGCTGTCCGTGCCCGTGAATTCATTGCTGACTCCGATCGGGAAGCGGCTGCTGAGCGTTGCGTTATCGAGCGTGTATTTCAGCCCCTTGAGGGTCACTCCGAGGCATTCGTCGCTGAAGGCAAAGACGGAGATATAACCCTTGTGCGACTTATCAAAGCGCATTTCGCCGCAATGCAGAGCGGTCAATATCTGCTTCTCGGCAACGAAATCAGCCCTGTAGCCTCTCTCGACGAGAGAAGCGCAGAGCTGAATATTGGCAAGGGTATGGTCGAGGCGTCCGCCCGACCAGCCGTAGAATTTGAACTCGGTGTAACCCGCGGCGACGCCCGCTTCGGCGGCGGCATACATATCCGTCACGTCCTTCTCGGCGGGCAGCACGGTAACTTTGCCGCCCTCGGGGACGCTGCCGAGCGAGTCGAAATCGCCTATCACGGAGTCGGGATTTATACCCGCCGCACGCAGGTAACGCAGCCCCGCGTCGGCGGCAATGACCGTATCGCCCTCGTTTATTCGGATGTTGTCAAGCGGCGGGCAATCCCCCGCCCCGACGATATAGCAAACAGCCATTGCCTTACCTCCGCAAAATCATTTTATTTTGAGAATATCTTCTTGTACCACGGCTGAGCCTCGGTGGTCTCGGTATCGGTATTTGCCTCAACGGGAGCGGAAATGCTCTCGGTGGTGAGGATGAACGAAAGGCTGGTCTTCATGCCCTCGGCGCTCTTGGTGAAGAGGCCGTAATCCTTACCGTAATTGAGCCATTCCTGAACGAGAGCCACGAGCACATCGCCGTCGCTGACGAGATCACCGTATTTGCCGCCGAGACCTTTGAAATCATCAAGGTCGATGCTCTCGAGCAGCGTATTCACCATATCGGTGCCGTCGTCGCTGAGCAGCGCGACTATCGCGTTTATCTCCTTGGAGTTTGCGTTGAGAGTGTCGCTTATCTCGGAGAGGGTCTTCATCGTCTCGGGCAGATTGTCAAGCTCCGCCTTGACCTCGGGCTTTGCAAGATCGGCCTGCATCTCATTGAGCAGAGGCGAAACAGCTTCGAAGCCCTCCATGATGCCGGGCAGCTTATTGAACAGCTTCTGCACGGTGGGGTCGGCAAGTATCTTGAGAGCATTCTGCACGTCGGGGTCATTTAGACTCTCAAGCAGGGTCTTTATCGCCTCCGCATTCTCGGGAGTGGCGTATTTGCCGAGCATCTTGACGAGATTCTGATTCTTCTTATAGACCTCAATGGTCTTGGTGAGGGTATTCATCAGCGTGGTGACCTTATCTTTATCGGTTATCATGCTGTAGAGGAGCTTGTCGGGGTCGATCTTATTCAATGCATTCTGGAAAGTCTTGAGAGCCGCAAGAGTGCTCTTGAGGTCGTCGACCGTCTCGGGCGCCGCGATATCAAGGTTGAGCGAGGCTATGGGCAGAGCCGCGAAATAGAGGTTGCCGAGCGAGAAATTCTCGACCGTTGCGGTGACGCTCGCTTCGCTGCCGATAACAAGGCCGCCGAGGTCGCCGAGATCCTTCTCGGAGAAACCGAGGCTCTCGGAGAAGCCGGGCATACCGGTGAATACCACTATCTCCTTGGAGCCGTCGCCGATGGACTGGCCGTTCTTGACCGTAACGCCCGAGAAAGTGCCCTCGGGCAGGACCATGCCGCCGACAACGAGCATGGGCAGATATACCTTATGCTTCTTGCCGTTGACAAAGCCGTCCTTGGAGGCATTGTTTATCATCTTAATGTCTATCTTGACTTCACCGCTCTTGCCCGCAAGATCCTCGGGCTTTATTTCTTTGCCGTCAAGGTAGTATTTAAGCTGCACGGAGATGGGCAGCTCTCTGTCGGTAGTGCCGCTGTAATAAAGGTCGGTGTCGGGCATATTCCAACGCAGTTTCTCGCCGTCGGTGACGGGAGTTACCTTGCTCTTGACGTTGGTTATATTTTCAAGGTCGCTCATATCGTCGACATAGACCTCGTTTTTATCGGTATGGAGCCAGTCGCTGACGCTGACCTTGCTGACATCGCCGTTTGCCTTGAGGTTGACATAGACCGTCTCGGTCTTGGTAACGCTGCCGGCGGCGGTATCGTAGCTCGGCTGGATATATTCATCCTGCCCGTCGTTTGTAGTGGTCGTATCGTCGCCCTTACCTGAGCAGGCGGTGCACAGGAGCATCATTGCGGCAAGGAGCAGAGCGATTATTCTTTTAGCTTTCATGGACCGTTTCCCCCTTAGTTATCCATTTATAAGATGTTTTGTTGATTATCTTCTCACACAGGCACAGCAACGCAGGCATGAACACCATGATGATTATTGCGCTTATGACCGCGCCTCTCGCAAGCATGGCGCATATGCTCTTGACAATGTTGACATTGCAAATGAGATACACACCGAACGTCGCGCAGAAGAAGACGAGCGCGCTCTGGAATATCGAGCGGCTGGAGGCCTTTGCGGCGTCCCTTATGGCGTCGATCCTGTCTTTGCCGTTGTTGAGCTCTTCTTTATATCTCGAGGTCATCAATATTGCGTAGTCGACCGTGGCGCCGAGCTGGACGCAGCTGATGATCGTGGGAGCGATGAACGGTATCTCCGCCCCGGTTATCAGCGAGCAGGCCTCGTTTATCAGTATTGCAAGCTCTATCGAAGCAACAAGTATCACGGGGATGCTTATCGACTTGAAGCAGATAGCTATGAGGATGAATATTGCGGCTATCGAGATGATACCCGTTATCACGAAGTCGCGGCTGGTGACCGAGATAAGGTCCTTACTCAGCGCGCCCTCGCCGGTGATATAACCCGTCGGGTCATATTTTGCGAGTATGCCGAGCAGCGTATCTATCTGGGCGTTGCCCTCATCGGTGGCCGTGCCGTAAACGGAGTTTATCATCATCAGCCTGTATCCGCCCTTCTGGCAGATCTCCTTTATCTGGTCGGGGATAATGCTCTCGCTTATTGCGGCGCCGAGGAAGGAATTCAGGGCGATGACGTTTGAAACGCCGTCGACTTCCTCAAACTCCGTGACCATCTGAGCCACCTGATAGGCGGGCACATCCTCGTCAACAATAACGAAATGGGTCGTCGCCATGTTGAACTCCGTCTTGAGCTTTGCGAGGGACGAGACGGAAGCCATATCCTCGGGCAGAGCCTTGGTGAAGTCGTAATACATATTGACGTGATTCTTCATTACATATGAAGGTATAACAAGAAGAATAAAGACTATCGCGAGCACCTTTCTGTGCTTGACGCTGAAGTCTGAGAGCTTGTTGAAGCTCGGCACATGGGGCTTATGCTTGAAGCGGTGGATGGGCGTGTCAAACATCAGCAGCATTGCGGGCAGGACGACTACAACGCTTGCAACGCCGAGCACGACGCCCTTCGACATGACGATACCGATATCAAGGCCAAGCGTGAAGCTCATGAAGCAAAGGGCAAGGAAGCCGAAAACCGTGGTCAGCGAGCTGCCCGCAAGCGAAATGAAGGTCTTTGATATCGCCTTGGACATTGCTTCTTTTTTTCCGTTCTTATCGGATCTGTCGACCTTTTTAAGCTCCTCCTCGTATCTGTCCATGAGGAATACCGAGTAATCCATCGTAACGCCGAGCTGAAGTATCGCGGCAATACTCTGAGTAATGTATGAAATGCTGCCGAGGAAGATATTGGTGCCCATATTATAAATAACAGCGTAGCCGAGGGCAAACAGAAGCACGAAGGGCAGCACATATGAGCTCATCGTGAACGACAGGGCGACAAGCGCAAGGGCAACGGCGATAACGATATATATCGGTGCCTCCTTGTCAACAAGGTTCTTGGTATCCGCCATTATGGCTGACATACCGCTCATGAAGCACTGCTTATTCATAATTGACTTAATCTGCTTTATTGCCGACATTGTCTCGGCGGAGGCGCTCTCATTCTCAAACTGCACCATGAGCATGGTCGCGGTACCGTCCGAGGAATAGAAGATGTCGGTGAGCACATCGGGGAGCATCGACTGCGGGATGCTGATATCAGCGATGGTATCAGTCCATGTGACGCTCTTGACACCGTCCACATCGGCTATTTTTTGCTTTATTTGGGCGACATCCTTCGCCTCCATATCCTCGACCACTATGAAAGCGTTGGCGGAATTGCCGAACACCTCGTCGAGGATGACCTCGCCCTTGACGGAATCCAGATCCTCCGGCAAATAGGAGAGGATATCATAGTTTATCTTGGTGCCGACATAGCCGAGCAGGCTCGGTATCAGCAGCAGGGTAGCTATGAGAAGGATCGTCTTTGGGTGGTAGGCGATGAATTTTGACATTTTTTCAATCATATTTCCCTGTTCTCCTTTCTCAGCAGGTTCCTGACGGTTTCGCACAGGAAGCCTCTTATTTCATCAATACCGTATGGGCTGCCGAGGATTATTGCGTTGCAGCAGGTGGAGCCGGTAAGCTCGGCGATAAGATAGAGCGCCTTGCCCGCCTCCTCGGCAGTGTAGCCGCGCTTCTCAAGCTCGCCCTCCATCATCAGCACTGCGCTGCGAATGGCGGGGTCGTCGCCGCCTATCAGCTTGCGGAAGCAATATGCCAGATTCTTTTGAAGCAACGCCGTAAACTCACGGTTGGCGGCGAGGAAGTCGATGATGTTATTCACAAGCATCAGCATCTTATCCTCAAAATCCGCATCTTCATCGGCAAAAGCAGCCTCATAAGCCTTGATAAAAGCGCTGCCGCTCTTGTGGGCGACAAGCTGATTGAGCAGATCGTATTTATCCTTAAAATAAAGATAAAACGTGCCCTTTGCCACCCCCGCGCCCTTGACCACGTCGTCAACTGCGGTGGAATTCACGCTCTTATCGAGAAAAAGCTCAAACGCCGACTCCAGCAATCGCTTCTTTTTATCGGTTTTGTTGTCATTCACGCTGGGCATCACGCCGCACCTCGGTATCGAAATATACTCAAAATGACCATTGGTCATTTCCGCACAAAATAATACATCAAAAATGACCAACAGTCAATATTATGCCGCACGAATTAACAAATTGTTAAAAATCATTGAAAAAAACAAAAAAATGCTGCCGCAAAAAAGCGACAGCATCTGATGATTTTTATGCAAATTTGCTGAGATAGCCGAGAACCTTGAAGATCGGGGATGCGGCCCTGCCGAGGGTCTTGGCGACCTCGCCGAAGAACATCTGGATCTTTGCGAAGGTCGGGTTGATGCCCACATCGGCAGCGAAGGTCTCATCCGCAATAGCGGCGTCATTAACCGTGACGATCCTGCTGGTGAAGGTGCTCGTGTTCTTCTCATTGATAGTGATAAGGCGGCTGCCTCTGACGAGGTCATTGCCGTAGGAGTGGTAAGTTGCGCCGGGGGTGTTGATTATCCACACGCCGTCACGCTCGGTCTCATAGCTGTTGACATGATCGTGGCCGGAGAATATACCGAGCACGTTGCCCTGCTTGACCATTGCGTCAAACTGACCGCAGTTGTAGTAACCCGGGCAGGGATATTCAAAGAGCTGACCGGTGAAGTTCTCGGTCTTGGGCAGGAATGAATAGTGCTTGCCGTTAAAGTTCCTGCCGAGCTCGCCGAGGTCAAATATTGATTCATAGAAAAGGTTGTCATAGACGTCGCCGACAACGATATGCTGGAAAGCAAGTGACTTGACCTGCTCACCGGCGAGCTTGTCGAGAGCCGCGCTCTTCTCCTGATACCAAGCTATCTGATCCTCTCTGACGCAGTCATAGCCGACCTTCTTGCCGTTCTCGTCTGCGGCATAGCTGCCCGAATCGAACATCCAAAGATTGAACTTGATCTTATTGGAATCCGAAGCGAGAATGGGGAGATTGTGTGTGCCGACGCCGTGAAGCGAGGGAACCTCGTCATAAGCGAGACAATAGCCCTTGCCGTACTTCTGATAGAGACCGAGGAGATGCTCCTTGACCTTGCCCTGACCAACGGGGTCAATATCTATGCCGTCAACATACTGATGGTCATGGTTGCCGAAAACAAAGGTGAAATAGGTCTTGTTCTCAACAAAGACAGAGACAAGCTGCTCAATTGAGCGCTCAATATTCACCGCAGGATCCTGATTTTCTTCGCCTTCGATTTCCTTGCCGACGCAATTGTCACCGCCGAGGATGACAATGTCGGGCTTGTAGGTCTTAAGCATATAATCAATATACTTAAGCATCTTCTCGCTGGTGGGATAGCCGTCCTGCGTATCCGTCAGGTGCATGATGGTGAATTCACCGTTCTCATTGAATCTGAGAACGCCGTTCGCGTCATCGGCATAAACGCCGACGGCAAATGCCGCGCTCATTGCGATGCAAAGAGCGAGGACGACTGAGAGAATGCGTTTCTTCATCGTTATTTCCTCCAAAAAATTTGTTAAGATGATATGATATTTTATACCTTTTAGCGATAAAAGTCAAGGAAAAACGGGAAATTTTAAAATTCGATAGTAATTCTCAAATTCCGCTTGACATTTAGGAATTAAGGGATATAATAATATAGTAATTTGATAGTAATTCTCAATTTTGAGGTGATTGAATTGAAAACCTATAATACTCACCAGCGGGCAAAGCTGATCGACTTTCTGCGTGAGAATCAGGATAAAGCATTCCGCATAGAGGAGATAACCGAGGCGATAGGCTCCGAGGATATCGGCAAAAGCACCGCTTACCGCCTGATGACGAAGCTCGTTGAGGACGGGATAGTTCACCGCTCCGTCAGAGGGAACGGTCGCAGCTTCGTATATCAATATATAAGTGACGGCAAATGTGACGGTCATCTGCACATGAAATGCACCGATTGCGGTAAAGTATATCACCTTGATAGCAACGTAAGCTCAATAATACAGCAGGATATCAGCAGCAGCACGGGGTTTGAGGTCGACAGCCATACACTCATCCTCGGCAAATGCGACAAATGCAGGAAATGACCCACGGAGGATACATTAATGTTTAAAAGAATAGCTGCGGGCATAGCGGCGGCTCTCCTGTTACTCTCGCTCGCTTCATGCGGCATTCAGCCAATAAGCTCCGAGGGCTTGAGCATAGTCTGCACGGCATTCCCGCAATATGATTTCGCCAAAAACATTCTCGGCACTGACAAGGGGTTGACCTTGCTCCTTGACGGCAAGGAGGACTTCCACAGCTATGAGCCGAACGCCGCAGATATCGTAAAAATCGCCACGGCAGACCTCTTTATCTATATTGGCGAAGACTCCGAAAAATGGGTAAAAAAGACTCTTGCGGCGGCAGGCAACGACAAGTTGAACACCTTTACACTCACAGAAGCGGTGAATCTGCTCGAGGAGGAGACGGTCGAGGGTATGCAGGCGGAGGAGGAGCATCATCACGGCAAAGATGAAACAGAGCAAGACGAGCATGTCTGGCTCTCGCTGCGTAACGCGGCGAAAATAACCGATAAGCTCTGTGAAGCGATATGCTCCGTTGACCCGCAAAACGCCGAAAAATACAGGGCGAACGCCAAAGAATATATTACTCGGCTGAATGAGCTTGACAGCGAATACTCCGCCGCCGTATCGAGCGCAAAGCGTGACACACTGATATTCGCCGACCGCTTCCCGTTCCGCTATCTCGTTGAGGATTACGGGCTTAAATACTACGCCGCCTTCCCCGGCTGCTCCGCCGAATCCGAGGCGAGCTTCGAGACGATGGCGACATTGATAAACAAGACCAAAGAGACGGGCACGCCCTATGTCTTTATCATCGACGGCTCGGACGGCTCGATAGCCGAGGCGGTTTGCAAAGCAACAGGTGCGGGCACATTAACGCTTGATTCCTGCCAATCCGTCTCCGCCGACGACATCGCCGCAGGCGAAAGCTACCTCGGCGCAATGACCGATAATCTGACTAAACTAAAGGAGGCGCTTAACTGATGGCGCTTATAAAATGCACGGATCTGACTCTCGGCTACGAGGGCAAGCCCGTTGTCTCCGAGCTTAACTTTGAGCTGTATAAAGGTGACTACCTTTGCATAGTCGGCGAGAACGGCTCCGGCAAAAGCACGCTGATGAAAGCGCTGCTCGGGCACAAAAATATACTGAAAGGTAAGATAGAATTCGGCGACGAGCTGCAAAAAAGCGAAATAGGCTACCTGCCGCAGCAGACGGAGGTGCAGAAGGATTTCCCCGCCTCGGTGCGCGAGATAGTCCTATCGGGTTGCCTGAATTTATCGGGATTTCATCCGTTCTATACAAAAGCTCAACGTGAACTTGCCGCCGCGAATATGGAGCGCCTCGGCATAACCGATCTTGCCGGCAGGTGCTACAGGGAGCTTTCGGGCGGTCAGCAGCAGCGAGTGCTGCTCGCCCGCGCGCTTTGCGCTGCCAAGAAGCTGCTTGTGCTCGACGAACCCGTAGCTGGTCTTGACCCTGTTGTCACTCAAAGCCTTTACAAGCTCATCAAAGAGGTCAACGACAGCGGCATGACCGTCGTGATGGTCTCACACGACCTCGGTGCGGCGCTGACATACGCCTCGCACATACTTCACATCAGCCACACTCCCCTTTTCTTCGGCACAAAGGACGAATATATTAACAGCGATATCGGCAGACGCTTCACATCGGCTGGAGGTGACGCACAATGAATCTCATAACCGCACTTCAGACCTACCTCAGCTATTCATTTGTGCGCTACGCGCTGATAGCAGGCGTGCTCATCTCGCTTTGCGCCGCCCTGCTCGGAGTCAGCCTCGTGCTCAAACGATATTCTATGATAGGCGACGGGCTCTCGCACGTTGCATTCGGCGCAATGTCGATAGCCGCAGTGCTCAGTCTCGCCCCCATGACCGTGGCAATGCCCGTGACAATAGTCGCCGCCGTGGTGCTGCTCGGCTTAAACTCCAATGGCAAGATCAAAGGCGACGCCGCAATAGCTATGATCTCCGTCGGCGCGCTGGCGCTCGGCTACCTGCTGCTGAATGTATTTCAGACCGCCTCCAACGTCAGCGGTGACGTCTGCTCCACCCTCTTCGGCTCGACCTCGATACTCACCCTCTCCGTGAGCGACGTATGGCTTTGCGTGGGGCTGGCCATCCTTGTGATTCTGACCTTCGTGATATTTTATCACAAGATTTTCGCCGTCACGTTCGATGAGGAATTCGCCCGCGCCACCGGCACAAACGTGAGAGCCTACAACATTCTCATCGCCGTAGTCACCGCCGTTGTGATAGTGCTCGCAATGAACCTCGTCGGCGCGCTGCTCATCTCGGCGCTCATCATTTTCCCCGCCCTCTCGGCGATGCGGGTATTCAAGAGCTTCCGAGCGGTCATGGCAAGCGCCGCCGTTATCTCGGTGCTCTGCTCCGTGCTCGGGATCCTCGCCTCCGTCATATACGGCACCCCCGTCGGCTCGACGATAGTTGCCGCCGACATTGTGGTATTCGCCGCATTCTCACTTGCGGGCAGACTTAGAAAAGCAAAATGATCATTCGACCTCCGCGGCTCTGCGGGGGTCATTTTAATGCCCGATATCCGTCAAAAAACACAGCATATTGCATTCATACGCCATTTTTCGTTTGCCGCTCGTGTATTTCTCTAAATCACTTGACCGAAATTGTCGCAAATGATATAATTATATTGTTTTGGCAATGCCGATACTTTCCCGAGCACGATCCATTAAGGAAATGAAGCTGTTCGGGCGGCAAGGGTACTCCCGCAGTGCCCGTTCAAAGCTATTTTGGTAACTGTATCAACCGATAATATTTACACGGAGGAATTATTAATGAGCAACAAACGTCCCGAAACCATGGAACGCATCACCACCCCCGAGCTCGCCAAGAAATTCATTGACGAGCAGATCGAAGCAGTCAGAGCGCAGGTCGGCGACAAGAAAGTCCTTCTCGCCCTCTCCGGCGGCGTCGATTCATCGGTCGTCGCGGCTCTCCTTATCAAGGCAATCGGCAAGCAGCTTGTCTGCGTCCACGTCAACCACGGTCTGCTACGCAAGGGCGAACCCGAGCAGGTCATCGAGGTGTTCCGCAATCAGATGGACGCAAACCTCATCTATGTTGACGCCGTTGACCGCTTCCTCGATAAGCTCGCGGGCGTTGCAGAGCCGGAGAAGAAGCGCAAGATAATCGGCGCGGAATTCATCAGAGTGTTTGAGGAAGAGGCAAGGAAGCTCGACGGTATCGAGTTCCTCGCTCAGGGCACAATTTATCCAGACATTCTTGAGTCCGGCCCGGTAAAGGCTCACCACAACGTCGGCGGACTTCCCGAGGATCTCAAATTCGAGCTTGTCGAGCCCGTCAAACTCCTCTTTAAGGACGAAGTCAGAGTTGTCGGCAAAGAGCTCGGCCTACCCGACGGCATGGTCTACCGCCAGCCGTTCCCCGGCCCGGGTCTCGGCGTCAGATGCCTCGGCGCTATCACCAGAGAGAGACTTGAGCTTGTCAGAGAATCCGACGCTATCCTGCGTGACGAATTCGCAAAGAACGGCCTTGAGGGCAAGGTCTGGCAGTATTTCACCGTCGTGCCCGATTTCAAGTCGGTCGGCGTTAAGAATGACGCCCGCACCTTCGCTTACCCCGTCATCATCCGCGCGGTCAATACCCGCGACGCAATGACCGCCACCGTCGAGAATGTTCCCTTCGAGCTTCTCGAGCATATCACAAACCGCATCACCACCGAGATCGACGGCGTGAACCGTGTCCTCTATGACCTCACTCCCAAGCCCTGCGCCACTATTGAGTGGGAATAATTTCACACTCGTGAAAAAGCCTTATTTTACTAGGCTTTTGCCGATTGTATATGCTTTTTGGCAACAAAATGGCAACATTATTTGAATTATCATAAGAATAAGCAAAGAGCTATCAGATTTTTTGAAAGTCTGATAGCTCTTTTTTCTTGCCAAATTTATGTTAATAATGCAAATGTTTTATACTGCTCATAAAGTTGATTGATATTCAAGTTTGCGATTTCAACGAGCGAATAATGCTGTTGTAGATGTTTAACAAACTCACAACCTAAATAATAGCCGACATCGCTGTGGCTTTTATAATTACACCAATCCCCGAAGAAATCTTGCGTGCTTATATTGTTGTCAATGCGGTTTAGATATTCCTGTTTAATTTCCAATTTATTGTCTGTACACCAAGTAAGCCAATCGTTCTTATTTTGAAGGTAATAATTATTGTTTTGGCATAAAATCTGCTCACATACCATTGCAATTCCTTCCTGATACAGTTGAACCAATGATTCTTCACCTTTCGATTGAGTTTTCGGATGCAAAACTCCATAGGTTTTATGCCATATGTGACCAATTTCGTGAAAGATTAAAGCTTGCATATCTGCTTCATTTTGCCAATCTAACTCAATGATTTTTTCTATTCCAAGCAAAATAGTATTTCTTCCATCAAGTGCTGTTGCCCAACCTGCACCGTTACATAATCCTAAATAAAGAATAATATCCAAGTCGATATCATTTTTAAAAAGTTTATTTATGTTGCTGTTAAGCTGATTTGTTACAGAAATAAAAGAAGTGTTTGTGCGAAGCGCCGCCTCCTTATTCAATAATACATTGTTAACTACAGGAAATATCACTTTATTAAAATCATACTCTTTTGCATCCTGTTCGCACTTTTTGCTTAATTCACAAGAAAACTCTTTTGTATATTTTCTCCAAGAATCCAGATTAAACATGTTGTTAGTGAAACAATTCTGTATTTTATCAAATGTATTAATTATTCTCATAATCTCAATCCTCCAAAATAAAAACAGTCCGATTTATATTTCTTTAAGACGATTTTTAAAAGCTTCTGTCATAACATCACTGAATTCTTGTGACGGGACTTTAACATAACCGGAATTTTCATCATATTTCGGGTAGTTGTAGCGCCACTTGTCATATTCGTCACGGTTAATGTCGCCGTTATGATATTTCTCGGATTGTTCAGCCCACGCATTAAGTATTTCCGAAAGCTCGGCGGCGTCCTTCCCCTTCCGGGGGTCAACACGCAGAGAAACGCCGTTTTCGCCGGTTTCCACCGTCAGACCGTAGCGATCCTCCAAGGTGAACAGCGTGTGCATCAGGCCGAGATAGCTGTCAATGTCCGGCACGGACAGCGCCAGCGGCGAGACGCCCAGCGCACTGGCAAGGTTCTCCGTCAGCTCTGCCTTGGGCGTTCTGCTGCCGGATTCATACTGCGCCATACGGATGTCGGCGGTCTTTTCCGGGAAGCCGACCACCTGCCCCAAGTATTTTTGTGTCATTCCCCGCAGATTACGGAAAAAGCGAATTCTCTCACCGATTGCCATAGCACAACACTCCTTTATGTATTGTGCAATTAGTATAGCATATGAATTTAAGTTGTGTCAAGATAGCAAAAGCAAAAAAGTTAAATATTTTCTTGCAAGCCTCTTGACAATAGCAAATTCGTTTAGCATAATGACTATAGCAAATAGTGTTAAGTTGTTTGTAGACAACAGAATATCCTTCGTGCGTCACGGTAATGGCGTACCCGCTCGGGCAAATCGGAATGCGGTCAGAAAGTTCTCCGACAATAAACAAGAAAACTATATGCAAACGAAGGGGGTGATAAAATGGAAACAATAACGCGGCTTGAAAAGCCTCAATTCAACCGTCCCATTGACAAATCTAACATCAGCCCCATGTCGAGCAGCCCGTGCTCAATGCTGTCGCTGATATTATCGGCATTGCCGCTGTAAAGCTCATACTTAACAAGCGGATGAATGCGTCTGAAGGCTGTCACGCAGTCGGTCAACAGACGAGTTGAGAGGAATTCACCACTGCCAACGACCGTACCTTCCAGCTCCTCCTGCCTGCCGATGAAATCTCGCTTTGTCCTGTCGGCAAGGGAGAGGATCTCCTGCGCCCTGCGTTTGAGCATCATGCCCTCCTCGGTCAGGACGATATTGTGGCTGCTGCGTGTGAAGAGCTTAACGCCCAGCTCCGCCTCAAACTCGGCTATCCGGCGCGACAGCGTGGGCTGAGTCACGTGGAGCTGCTCCGCTGCCCTTGTGAATTTTTTCTCTCTCGCCACCGCGAGGAAATACCCGGGCACCCGAAGCTCCATAATCGCCCCTCCTGTCAAGCGCAGATATATGCTGTGAGACACGGCTCTGTTTGGATGGAATCGCATTTCTGCAGTTGAAGCAGCAGG
>FR888186.1:22687-23334 GCA_000431775.1 Clostridium sp. CAG:413
CTTACACCTCAACCGCCGTATATTCGGCATTGCCTATGCAAAACGACGGGGTTTGGTTTGAATAAGGAATACCGTCAATGATATGCATTATAACATTGATAACGCCGCCGTGGGTCACAAGCGCTGCGTCCTTGCCCGACCCGCGTACAGAGGTCACAAGGTCGCCCCATGCAGCAGAAATGCGGTCATAGAATTCGTGAGGGCTTTCGCCGCCCGGATAATGCTCGTCAAAATCGAGAGTGCGCCAATAAAGCCCGGGGTATTCCTTATCCGCCCGTTCGTTTGCCATGCCGGCGAGCACGCCGTTATTGACCTCTCGGAATTGCGGCAGGTATGCAACAGGCACGGAGAGCCTGTCGGAGATTATCCGCGCCGTCTGAGCCGCACGGAGCAGGTCGCTCGAAAAAATGCGGGCAATATCGGCATCAGGCTCTTTAGCAAGCCGTTCGGCCGCCGTAAGCGACTGCGCCCTGCCCTCTTCAGTAAGCGGCGTTTTGCTCCAACCGCCGCGCACGGAGCCGTCCTCCGCCCCGTGGCGTATAAGCCAGATTTTCATATGTCACCTCGTGGTAGAAAACATGTTCCGCTGTTAGTATGAATTACTCAAATAAAATACCATAAATCCAACAGCTTGTCAAATAAAACGC
>FR888187.1 GCA_000431775.1 Clostridium sp. CAG:413
CCTGTTGCTATCGACAAGGTCGATAACAGACATATCATTGGTCTTATGCGTGTCGTAAAGGCATATGAGAAGTACACTGTCGAGGCCGCGACCACCGGTTCTGAGGCAGCTGCTATCAATGCACTGCTTGTGCATCCGCTCGTCGGTGATTGGGAGAAGGCACACAAGTGTTTCGAGGAGATGAAGTGGGCTCACAAGGCTTATCTTCCCGAGTTCTTCCCCAACGATGTCGTTATCAAGTGCTGAAAATTATATAATTGATTTTGATCCCGTCGGTCGTCCGGCGGGATTTTTTATATTCTGACCGCCATATTGCACCGGGCTTGAATTACATAATTTGCAAATGTATATAATATTAATATTGACAGTCAAAATGAAATTCCTTTCATTTTGACGAAATATTCGTATATTGTTTTGAAGTAATATACAAAATGTTACGGTTTTGTTATTTGATGTAACCGTTTTTTCATTATATTGTAAACGGAAATTAATTGTATTGTGTTAGTTCGTGTGCTACTATGTCCCATGGTGTTTTACAGCCGAAAAAGTCGGAGGAAAAGAATTTTGCATAACCTAAAATTAAGTCAAAACGGCAATAACAGATTAAAAATTGTGGTAGCTGTTGTTATAGTGGCTACTATGTTTGTACTGTTTCTTGTTTTTAATATCTTCAGCGGATATGCAGCAGATGACTATCTGTATTTCTTCAAATATGCCGGTCATACACTCAAGGGCACGCCGCAGAGGCTCACCGGAATAGGCGATATAATTGCGGGAATGAAAGTTCACTATAAAATTTGCAATGGGCGGATTCCGGCACATTTCATGTTGCAGCTTTTTGCTTTGAGCGGCAAGACGGTTTTTAATGTTTTCAATTCCCTTGTGTTTATACTTCTGGGACTTCTTGTGTATTTCCATGCGAATATAAAGGGTAAGCTGAATATTCCGTTGCTTATTTTTGTATATGCTTTTGAATGGTTGGGAACGTATTTGCCGGCGACAGTCTACCTTTGGTTTAGCGGGTCGTTCAATTATCTGTGGACAACTACTTTCGTTTTGGCGTTTCTTATGATTTACAGAATATATGCGACAGGCGGCATTCGTCACAATCCGAAAGCGGAAACTGCGTTGTGTGTGATCACACTTGCGGGTGGTGTGCTTGCGGGGTGGAGCAACGAGAATGTCGGATGCGCAGTTGTTGCGGCAGTTGTGCTCTTTATGTTTTATTATAAACGCAGAAAGCTTGTTATCCTGCCGCACCACATCTGCGGGCTTGTCGGAAGTATAGTAGGATATTCGATACTTATGCTTGCACCCGGCAACAGGGTGAGACTGGAAAACACAAAGTATGAGAGTATTTTTTATAAGCATATTTCATGGTCGCTTTCACAATTGGCCGTTAATATGTTTCGCGCGATCATAATACTTGTTATTGCGGCAGTTGTAGTATATATATTCAGCCGTGTTAAGAAGATAAAAATAAACTGGCTTTTGCCCGGTGTTTATTTTGCTTCAGGTCTTGTTTCGGCGTGTGTACTTATGCTTTCGCCAGAAGAACCTGCGCGAGCCTTTTTCGGAGCAAATATGCTTTTGGCGTGCTCGGCGTTCATGCTCGTCTCTCAGGTTCTCAGAAAGAAGAAGTCGGGCTCAACAAATGTAATGCGGCGCGCTGCGGCGGTTATTGCGGCGTTTGTCGTTGTGCTCTTTGCCGGAATCTATACTTCGGAATATTACTCTTTGAAATATGACAGCCTTAATTATCAGGAAGTCGAACAGGAAATATACGAACAAAAAGATGCGGGTAGGAAAAATATTGTTATCAAACAATGCAACCCCAAAAAGAGTTTTTGGTCACTTCAAAAATACGAACTCAGTATAACAAGCGGAAGAGAAAAGAGTGCGTGGTTCAATTCATGGGTTGCGGCGTATTACGGTGTCGACAGCGTTAGTGTTGAGACAAGACCACACTGGAATGCCGCGGCAAACAGAATGGAATATTATTGACAATTCGAATAATTAAATTATTTTATTTAGAAAGCGAGAGCTATGAAGACACAAACTAAGAAAATATCAAAGAGAATATTTCGGATAATCGGTGCGGCACTTCTTGTGCTTGCTGTGGCGGCAATTACGGCAGTGCTTGTGTTCTTTTTGACATACCGTGCGCAGCTGAGCAAGCTTGACAACGGCAAGGGCGTTGAAAACAGCATATATTCCGAACAGTTCAAAGGCAAAAAAGTAATGGTTCTTGTCCCTCATGAGGATGATGATTTGCTTATAGCCGGTCAGGTGCTGCCCGAAATATATAAAAACGGTGCCGACACCCGCATTGTGTTTGTTACGAACGGAGACAAATTTTTTACCGCCCGTCAGCGTCAGGACGAAGCGCGGGATTCATTGAAAACACTCGGTATACCGAAAGATAAACTTATATTTCTCGGATATCCGGACGGAGGAACTATTTTTATAAACAAGAGCGGAAAACCAGAAAAATCATTTAGCAGCGGATTGGATCATACTAATTCCGGAAAACATTTTGTTGATTATCATTTCAGCAAATACGGCACTCATGCCGAATATACCCGTCAGAATGTGCTGAACGATATAAAGGATGTTATTCTTGATTATTGCCCTGACTATATAATCGCAATCGACTTTGATGACCACAGAGATCATAGGGGAGTCAGCATGTCGTTTGAAGAGGTCATGGGAAATATCCTTCGTGAAAAAAAGGATTATAAGCCGGTGGTTCTTAAATGCTTCGGATACTCATCCGCGTGGAGAGCAAACCCGGATTTCTATCAACTCAACATTAAAAGCGTTCATAAACCTGCGAAAGACAGACTGAATGATCCGATATATGAGACTGATGTTCCGCAATATAACTGGAGCGACAGAATCAGATTGCCCGTTTATTCCGGCGCAGTCAGCCGCTCTATTCTGAAATGTCCGGATTATAAGGCTCTCAGCAAGCATCTTACACAGTTTGCGTATACTCTTGCCGACAGGATAATAAACGGTGATATGGTATATTGGAATCGGCGCACGGACAGTCTGACATATGATGCAGATATCACGGTGTCATCCGGCGATGCAAAACTTCTCAATGACTTTAAGCTCGTTTCAACCGATAAAACAATTCCCCAAAAGACGAAATTTAGCGGCTGTGTTTCGTCGTTTAATAAGAACGATAAAGAAAAGGTAGTGACGGTCAAGTTCAGAAGTCCCCAAAATATTTCATGTATATCACTTTATGACGACTATGACCTTAACAGAAATATACTCGGCGGAACAATAACATTCAGCGACGGCAGCATCATAGATGTACCGAACCTCAACGCAAACGGCAGCGAAACCCGCATCGAATTTGCACCTAAAGAGGGGATAACCTCATTCACTTTTAAAGTGACATCTTTCGAGGGCGATACAGCCGGTCTGTGTGAAATAGAGGCGTTTGAAAAGGCGGATTATGACCTCGGCTTCTCGTTCGTGAAAATTAAAAACGCTGATACTGATGATTATATGTACAACTATTTCGTTGAGCCTGATACATCAGAACTTATCCTCGGAATATCTTCGTCGGATACACGAATGAACTGTTCTTTAAAAGTGGTTGACGGAAGCGGCGTTAAACTCAACGGAAACAAACTTGAATTTGACAGCGGATTTAGAAAATGTACAGTTCGCGCCGAAATTGAAGGTCATCCGGAGATATTTGATCAGATAACGATCACAAGACTGTCCGCAAAGGAATTGCAGAAGTATTATAAATTTCAGGAAACCGACAAAAAACTGTTTAAGGCTGATGTTAAATGGCTCAAATTTGAAAACATAATAAAAAACGGCCAGTTTGATAGCTATTTGATAGACCTTATAAAGAAGCTTGGGCAAAATATTGAAAAAGAAATATATAATTAATGTTGTTTTCTGACGAAAAGTATGTTATACTCTATCAGGTTAAAATATAATTTTTCGGACACCGAAAGAGAGGAAAAAGATGAAACTGTCTTTGGTAATTCCTTGCTATAACGAGCAGGACAATGTTGAATTATTTTACAACACCGCGACTGAAGTTTTCAAAGACAAGGGCTTTGACTATGAGCTTATATTTGTCAATGACGGCAGCCGCGATCAGACGATGGACAAGCTCCGTCATATCTATGAGATATCCGATGAAAATGTGAAAGTTGTCGGCTTTTCGCGAAACTTCGGCAAGGAGTCGGCTATATATGCGGGACTCAAGGAGAGCAGGGGAGAAATGGTCTGTCTTATCGATGCGGATATGCAGCAGCGCCCCGAGCTGGTGCTTGATATGATGGCAGTTCTCGACAAGGATCCAAACTATGATGCAGTGGCATGCTATCAGGAGGACAGACGCGAATCAAAAATTCTCTCAGCGTTCAAAAATTGTTTCTATAAGATTATCAACAAAACCTCTGAGATCGAGTTCAAGAGCGGCGCGAGCGACTTCAGACTTCTTAGACGCCGTGTGGTCGATGCCGTGCTCAGCATGAGCGAATATCACCGTTTCTCCAAAGGTATTTTCTCCTGGGTTGGATTTAACACATATTATATGCCCTATATCGTTGAAGACCGCGCAAACGGTACTTCCAAGTGGAACTTTGCGAAGCTCTTCAAATATGCAATGGACGGTATTATCGCCTTTACTACGACACCGCTCAAAATTGCAACTTATATCGGCTTGACATCTTCTGCCGCGTCTATTATCTATATGATAGTAGTTATAATCCAGAAGCTGGCGTTCGGAATCAAAGTTCCCGGTTACGCCACGACTGTTGTGCTTATACTTCTGCTCGGTGGTCTCCAGCTTTTCTGCACCGGCATGGTCGGCGAGTATCTTGCCAGAACATATATCGAGACAAAACACAGACCGATATATATCGCAAGAGAGGTTCTCGATTACGAGGACAAATAAATCAAAAAACAGGACTGCGGCAGATATTTACCGCAGTCCGATTTTTTGCAGCGAGTATTGCACGAGTTTTTTTGAAAAAACTATTGACAAATTCGCTTCTTTTGATATAATAGATAGCGTTCCGAACGAACTGAATATTTGGGGGTATAGCTCAGCTGGGAGAGCGCTTGAATGGCATTCAAGAGGTCAGCGGTTCGATCCCGCTTATCTCCACCAAGCGAAAAGCCTTGAAACTCAACAGTTTCGGGGCTTTTTTTATATGATGTTAAAAAACTGGGTTCAATTACTGTTGTCAACAAAATCAATTGACGGTTTTGAATAAAAGCGCTTGAATGGGCACGGCGTTTCTGTTATTATTTACTTAACATTATTGGTGCGCTAGGCGGCATTTCGAAAAAATTGCCAGGCAATGAAGGGATACTGAAAAACAATGAAAAAAGCGGGTGTTTGCGGTCACTTCGGATTTGGGCGCAGTTTGCTCAACGGTCAGACAGTCAAGACAAAAGTCGTGACCGAAGAGCTGAAAAAGTGTTTGGGCGATGATCAGGTGACTGTCGCCGACAGCTGCGGCGGGATAAAAGCCATGCCGCGAATGGCAATCGATGTCTTTAAGCTGTTCAAGAACTGTGAAAATATAATAATGATGCCTGCTTACAATGGACTGCGTGTTTTTGCACCGTTGTTTTTGATTTATAATAAGTTTTATCATCGCAGGGTACATTATATAGTCATCGGCGGGTGGCTCGATTCTTTTTTAGATGAGCATAAATGGCTTATTAGATATCTTAAAAAATTTGATGCAATATATGTGGAATCGGATATGATGAAATCCGCTCTACAGAGACGAGGTTTTGAGAATGCGGTAGTTATGTACAATTTCAAAGAACTTGAGCCGCTGGCGGAGGACTGTATCGAATATCCTGAACATGAACCGTATAAGCTTTGCACTTTTTCGCGTGTTATGAAAGAAAAGGGCATAGAAGACGCGATAAATGCGGTCGAGAGCGTCAATGCCCATTTCGGAAGAACGGTATACACGCTCGATATTTTCGGTCAGGTTGATGTCGAGTATAAAGAAAGATTTTCACAGCTTGAAAAGTCATTCCCGGATTATATCAGCTACGGCGGAGCTATTGAAGCGAATAAGAGCGTCGAAACGCTGAAATCATATTTTGCTCTGCTGTTCCCGACATATTATAAAGGCGAGGGCTTTGCCGGAACGCTTATCGACGCCATGTCAGCAGGAGTGCCGGTGATAGCGAGCGACTGGAAATATAATCCCGAGTTTGTTGTGCCCGGTAAGACGGGAGTCATAATAAAAAACTGCAATGCCGAAAGGCTTGCCGAGGAGCTTATAAATATTGCGGCTGCTCCGGAAAAATGGAACTCAATGCGCCTTTCGGCGCTGAAAGAGTCGGAAAAATACAAGCCCGATATTGCAGCCCGTCCGCTTATAGACAGAATAAACGGCTAAGACCGTACTCATAAAAAGAAGTAATTTCTTTGAGGAGGAAAATATATGTCAAATGAACCGAAAGTTCATCTCATAGGCAACGCGCACCTCGATCCTATCTGGCTCTGGCGTTGGCAGGAGGGGTGCGGGGAGGTACTTCAGACTTTCCGCAGTGCACTCGACAGGCTCAATGAATATCCCGATTTTGTGTTCACTTGCTCGTCTGCGGCGTACTATAAGTGGGTCGAAGAAATCGATCCCGATATGTTTGAGGAGATAAGAGAGAGGGTCAAAGAGGGACGCTGGGTGCCCGTCAACGGCTGGTGGGTTCAGCCGGACTGCAATATGCCCTCGGCGGAGAGCTTTGCCCGTCAGGCGCTTTATTCTCAGCTCTATTACAACGAAAAATTCGGCAGGATATGTAAAACCGCATACAACGTGGATTCCTTCGGCCACAGCGGAATGCTTCCTCAGATTATAAAAAACGGCGGTATGACCGCATATGTCATGATGCGCCCCGGTGATCATGAAAATGCCGAGATACCCAATATGTTTATGTGGGAGAGCCTTGATGGCACTCAGATACCGACTTTCCATATTCCGGACGCGAGCGGATACGGTTCGGGCAATGCCGAGGCTATCAACAGGTCGCGCGACCTCGCGGAAAAGCTGATAAACGAAGAAGGACACGGTATGATGATCTTCTACGGTGTTGGCAACCATGGCGGCGGTCCGACAAGGGGATTGATCGAGTATGTTCAGACCCAGCTTAAAAGAGACGGATATCATGATATGGTATTCTCTTCTCCCGATGCCTTCTTTGAGGCGCATTGTCTTGAAAAAGTCGAGCTGCCGGTCTGGAAAGACGACCTTCAGCATCACGCGAGCGGCTGTTATTCCGCAACGAGCCTTGTAAAGCAGCTCAACAGAAAGCTCGAGAATTCGCTCTAT
>FR888188.1 GCA_000431775.1 Clostridium sp. CAG:413
TTTTTCTTTTTATTGAAAAGATGCGTTGTTGAATATAGGAGTAATAATGTAATTTGTGCTTGAAAGAGCAGCTGATACACACAACAATGCGGTTCAGCTTTCGCTGTGCCCACTCACATCCACGTACTCTGCAATGAATATAAATTCTCAAGCATGTCTCAACACAGATTTTTAATGCTGTGTTACGGCGCAAGGCTTTCTGAGCCTTTTGTGTCTTACACGCAGCGGAAAGGAACGGTCATAACAATGAAAGAAAACCAAGAAAAGAAATCAAAGCTTTCCGGATTGGGTGCCACGCTTCAGCTCGGGAATAAGCCGCTTTGGAAGGAACGCGTGTCATATTTCTTCGTGAACCTCGGAAACATCCCTATAATGACCATGGTCAACGCATACCTTTCGATTTTCTATACCGACACACTCGGTATGGACGCAAAGGTCGTCGGAACAATGTTTTTGATAGCAAGAGTTTTTGACGGAGTGAATGACCCGTTCATCGGTTATTTCATTGACAGAGCGCCAAACTCAAAGTTCGGAAAATTCAGACGGATTCTTATTGTCGGAACGATCATCTGCACCTTGAACTATGCCGTGGTATGGATGGGTCCGGCATATGTTTCGGACTCGATGAAGGTTATGGTTGCCTATATTTCATATATGCTTCTCGGTGTGACCTTCCCCGTTATGGACATTTCACTCAACAGTATGCTTCCTGTAATGACAAACGATATGGAGGAGCGAAATTTCCTTGCAATGCTAAAAAATTTTGCTTACGGTCTCGGCGGTGGACTCAACCTCATAGCTCCTATTGTTTTCGCAAAGTTCAACTCTTCCGTCAAGGGCTATAATATTATGAATCTGCTTGCTATGGGAATCATCCTTTCGTGCTCGCTCGGCGGAATCACGGGCATTCATCAGCGAGTCGAACCGCTCAAGGATGCCGGATATAAAGCAAAGGATGTTTTAAAAATCATTAAATTGAAGCCGATTGTCGCTTTCTTCATCGGCGGACTCATTGTTCAGACGGGACTTGCGTTCGTTGCAACGTCGAATTCATATTATGCAACGCACGCGCTCGGCTCGATCGGAAAGCTCACGATTATGAATACGGTCGCAATTGTCGGCGGCCCCGTCTCATTGCTTGCCGTTCCGCTCGCGAAGAAGATTGGAAAGCGCAGGATTTATGTTTGCGGAATGATCGTCACGGCGATCGGTTGTCTCGTTCGTCTTGTTGCGGTCAACGACAAAACGAGCGGTCTTGTCGCCGCCTGCATCTCAAGCGTAATTTGCAGCTGCGGAACAAGCTTTGCACAGCTTTTGTATTATTCGATTCAGGCGGATAATATCGACTATGTGGACTACAAGCTCGGCCTGCGTGCTGAGGGCGTGATTGCCGCAGCGACTTCAATGATTACAAAAATCAGCAACGGAATAGGCGCAGCTTTTTCGCTTTACGTTCTTTCATGGACAGCAAACGGCGACGGCTCATACACAAAGTTAGGCCTCAGCCTTGCTGACGGCTTGATTCCGGGTATAGTGGTTTTTGTTGGTGCGATTGTATTCTTGTTGCTTTACAGAATCAACAATGAAGAAGCCGAAAAAATTCAGGCGGTGCTTTCGGAAAGACGGGAGACGGCGGAAAATGAAACTTAAAAATATCCGAATCGATGATCTGTGCGGTTTTGCCGTGACAGACAGTGAAAATCCGCGCTTCACTCTTGAAACCGAAAACGAGCTTGAAAACGCTTTTATTTCTTCATATTCCCTTAAGGTCAAAAGTGACGAAGCTGTCCTTTGGCAGACAGAAGAGCAAAGCTCTACTGTCGACAATATCGTTTATGGCGGAAGAGCTCTCCTCCCGTGCACGGTTTATACGGTGGAAGCGACGGTTTGTGACAATTACGGAAACAAAGCCGAAAAAACGGCGGAGTTTGAAACGGGCTTTCTTTCCGGTGATTTTTCTGCGGAGTGGATAACGAAGCCGAACTATCATGTCGGTTTCGGAAAAAGCCCCATTCCGCTCGTCTTCAAACGTCAGTTTTTGCTTTCGGGTAAGGTGAAAAAAGCGCGGCTTTATTCAACCGCGTTAGGAATTTATTCATTCACGCTTTGCGGAAAAGAGATTTCCGACGACCGCTTTGCTCCCGGCTTCACGAGTTTTGAAGACCGACTTCAATATCAGGTTTATGACATTGCGCCGTTTCTCGAAGAGAAAAACGAATTGGTTTTCACCGTTGCGGGCGGTTGGGCGGTCGGGATTTTCGGCCTGAATAGAAGTAATAAGCTCGGCGCCGACAGACTCGCGCTCAAAGCACTTGTTCAAATCGAATATGACGATGGGCGAAAAGACGAAATTAAAACCGACGAAAGCTGGCTCGTTACCGCTGACGGGCCTGTCAGAGACGTGTCGTTTTATAACGGAGAGATATTCGACGCAACGAAAACCTTGAGCAAGGCGATCTTCGAAAATGCCGAAAAAGAGAAGCCCCGTATTTCTCCGCGCCTCGTCGCATCGTACGGAAAATTTGCAAAAATAATCGAAACGCTCGAACCGAAAGAGATTCAAAAAAGCCAAAACGGCTATATCTATGATTTTGGTCAAAACTGCGCCGGAGTTCTCGAACTTGAAATTAAAGGGAGAAAAGGGCAGAGGATAACCGCTCGACATGCGGAGGTTCTTTTGAACGGCGAGCTTTTTACAAAGCCGCTGCGTTCGGCGAAAGCAAAGCTTGAATATGTTTGCGGCGGAGAAGAAGAGACCTACAGCCCGAAATTTACCTTTATGGGTTTTCGTTATGCCGAGCTTTGCGGAATTGAGCCTGAAAACGTCAAGGTCAGAATGAAGGTTATTTCCTCGATTGACGAGGAAACGGGAGACTTTTTCTGCTCCAACGAAAGCATTAACCGCCTTCAAAAGAATATAAGATACAGCGGTTTTTCAAACTTCCTTGAGATCCCGACAGACTGTCCTCAGCGCGACGAAAGACTCGGCTGGACGGGCGACATCTCCGTTTTTGCTTCGACGGCGTGTTTCAACTTCAATATGAACCGCTTTCTTAGAAAGTGGCTTATTGATGTGAAAGCACAGCAGACAAAAGACGGAGGAATCCCCGTCGTTGTTCCTCGGGTCAAACATTTCGGCGGAACAAAGATTACGGCCGGCTGGTCCGACTGTGTTTTCCTTGTCCCGTGGGCGCTTTATCAAAACAGCGGGGACAAAACCATTCTTGAAAAGTTTTATCCGATGATGAAAAGATATCTTTCGGGAGTCGAAAAGAAAGCGGCGGCGTTTTCATCGGGGGAAGAGCGATACATTTGGTCGCACGGATTTTCTTACGGCGATTGGTGCGCTCCGAACGAAAATCAAAAGCAATGGATGGCAAAAAAGAAGTGGATTTCAACCGCATATTATGCCAACGATTGCGCCCTCGCATCAAAAATTGCGACCATTCTCGGTTTTGAAGAGGAGGCTAAGGCGTTTCAAGAAAAGCGAAAGTGCATCGAAAACGCATATCGGAACGTTTTTACCGACAAAAAAGGAACGCTCAAAAACGAGTTTCAAACGGCCTATGTTTGCCCGCTGTATTTTGGAATGGTGAGCGGAGAGGAAAGAAAAAAATATGCTGAAAACCTTTTAAGACTCGTGAAAGAAGCCGATAATCATCTTTCCACCGGCTTTCTCGGAACACCATATCTCCTTTTCGCCCTTTCGGACAACGGATATATAAATGAAGCATATGACCTTTTACTTCAGGATACCGTCCCGTCGTGGTTGTATGAAGTCAAAGCCGGGGGAACGTCAATTTGGGAGCGTTGGGACGCGCTTCGACCCGATGGAACCGTCAATCTCGGAAAAGATCCGGGAAGCGGTCTGATAAACGCTGTCGGCGGAGGAATGGTTTCTTTCAACCATTATGCGAACGGTGCAGTCGGCGATTGGTTATATAGGCGCGTCGCGGGACTCGAAGCGATTGAGCCGGGCTACAAAAAATTTAAGGTTGCACCCCTCGTCGGAGGCGGACTCACGAGCGTGTCATGTTTCAAAAAGCTTTCGAGCGGAACTATCAAAATCAATTGGAATTTTGAAAACGGCGTTTTTGTCCTCTCGATTAATGTTCCGTTTAACACGAGCGCTGTCATCACGCTGCCCGACGGAAAGAGCTTTGAAGTTTCAAGCGGAAAATATGTGTACAGCGTTGAAATGTGAGCAATATTATTTAAAAAGCTATGTGATGACATAACCGAATAATATAAAAACATATAGGCGCAGCCGATGGATTTTACGTCAGCTGCGCTTGGCTTTTTAGACAAAACAGAAAACCCTGTAAGCGTCTAATCGTCGAAGAATGTTAACCGTATACACCTCTAAAAATAAAATAACTGAAGAAAAGCATATTGTATAAGGAGGTGATTTGTGTGACTTATGGAAAATCAATTGAATTGTTCCTTGTGAACGGTACTGCAGACAGCATTATTACAGCAGAACTCTCTAACCGGAACGGTAAAGCCATTAAAATCCCGCGTATTGAAGTTGCAACCTGTAACCGTGATGACATATCTTAGGCAGGAGTTTACTTTCTTTTTTGTAAAGAGGACGATGGGACTGATTCCGTTTACATCGGTGAAGCGGAAAATCTCAAAGATCGACTGACTCAACATATACGGGACAGCCAAATGGAGAAAGAAAAATACTATTGGAACACTGCTGTGTTATTTACAGGTCGTGATCTTAATAAGGCGCTTATAAGATACCTTGAAAATCGTTTTGTGGAAATCGCACGTGATAATAAGCGTTATACCGTTCTTACTAAAAATACTTATAGAAATACTGTAATGAAAGAATCGCAAGTTTCCGCGATGGAGGAGTTTATTGATAATGTTAAAATTCTTATTAATGCCCTGGGGTACAAAGTATTAGAGCCTATGGTGCAAACTGTCAACGGTGAGCCTGTTGACCGAAATGATGAATATTATTTATCGCAGGGATCAGTAAAGGCAACTGGTGTAGTGACCACCGAAGGATTTGTTCTTCTTAAAGGCCCAGTTCTGAACGAAAAAGTTTCTGTTAAATCTTTAAACGCAGGTATCGTCAAACTTCGAGACAAGTGTTTTTCTGATGGCCGTGTACAAGACTTAGTAACAACAGAGGATATCCTTTTTTCCAGCTCGTCGGCACCAGCTGATTTCGTTTTGGGTTATGGTATAAGTGGCCCTAAAGTTTGGAAAGCTTCAGATGGAAGAACTTTAAAAGAAGTCGAAGCGAGCAATTCAGGAAGTTAAATGGATAAATATTTCGCTTTGTCTTTTAACGATTACTCCCAGTGATTTAACGAATACGCTGACAATTTAACGATTACCTCGGTTGTTTAACGATTACAACGGCTCATACCGCTGAAACAACCGTAAAACGCACAAAACCCCGCCGCAGAATTGCCTGCAGCGGGGTTTGTTATATGCCTGAACAGCCGAAAAGCCCTATTTCAAGCGGTTTTCGGGCATAGAAAAAGTCCACCGTAATTCTATCAAAATTACGGTGGACTTATGGCGGAGAG
>FR888189.1 GCA_000431775.1 Clostridium sp. CAG:413
TGATTGTATTCTTATTACTTGACATCTTACATACCAAAGCTCCGACAATCTTCTGACAAAAGTTCGTCAAAATTTACGAACTCATCAAAAATGCGAATTCAAAAAAGGGACCATTGATACTCCCACAGCTCACGCAGTGGACTTTCTTATCGCCTTTTCTGTAAAAAAAGACTGAAATAAAAAGAAACTTGACGAATGCATAAAAATGGTATATAATGAATACACCGTTTGACGTTTGAAGTTGTGTGCAAAAAAAGTTCGGCAAAGTTCGCAAAACAGCCTAAAATTCGGCAAAAATTCGGTAGTTTTGGTGCTAATTTAGAATTTTGTTTGACTGCTGCAAAAATGCATGTCAGAAAAAGAAAACCCCGAAAACCTTGATATACAAGGATTTCGGAGCTTTCACTCTGGAGGTGCCACCCAGATTTGAACTGGGGAATCGAGGTTTTGCAGACCTCTGCCTTACCACTTGGCTATGGCACCGCACTATTAAATTATGCGCGGTAAACAAAAATGATACCAAAAAAATGGAGCGGATGACGAGGCTCGAACTC
>FR888190.1 GCA_000431775.1 Clostridium sp. CAG:413
CGAATCGAGTCCTGTTTGGGGCGCCATACGAAAAGCCATGAAAACTTTGATGTGCAAGGACGTTAGTTTTTATCTTGGCTTTGAGAAACGTATAATTTTTATCAGAAACCTTGTAAAAACGGTTTTTGCCTTATTAGAAAATAATGAAATTAATATTTAAGCGCAATTGACACTTTTCAAATTATATGATATATTGAGCTTGTAGAATATTGTTGGTTTAGGTGGTGTTTAAAATAGCAAAAGTTGTTGTTTTACCTTACAATGTACAATGGAAAGATGACTTTGAGAAAATTAAATCAGAAATTATAAATGCCATCGGTGATTTGATTATAGGCGTTGAGCATGTCGGAAGTACTTCGGTTGAGGGAATGTCTGCTAAACCGTGCATTGATATAGATGTAATAATCAAAGATTATTCCGCCTTCGATATCATTGTCAGCAGGTTAGAAATGATAGGATACATTTACGAGGGTAATCTTGGAATAGAGGATAGAGAGGCGTTTAAATAATTTAATAAGCCTCACCTACGGACTCATCATTTGTATGTTTGTCCGCAGAAGTCAGAAGAACTCTATCGCCATATTACTTTTAGAGACTTTTTGAGGAATAACGTCGATGCTGTCAAAAAATATAGCTATGTAAAAGAAACGGCTGCACGGCTATTTCCGCATGATATTGAAAAGTATATGGAATATAAATCGCCTTGTATTGAAGAATTATATACCTTGTGCGGTTTAGAAAAGTAAATTTTTTATTGTGCTGCAAGAAAAATATCTTTCTCATCCGTCTCGCAGGCTCGAAAAGTTTTAGTTGGCAAACAAATTTTCCACCTAACGACAAATATCATTTAGCAGTTGCTTTTTTACGTGTGTATTGACGTTTTTAAACATTTAAAAGAGCTGTCACTTGCTGTGGCAGCTCTTTCAGTATTTGATCTGTTATTCTGTTAAAGCGCGGCGATGATATTTCTGAGGTTTTCTGCGCCGATGGCGATGCCGTCGAGGCATTTTTCCATGCCCTCAAATTCAACGCTGACATAGCCGTCATAGCCGCTGCCTTTGATGATCGACAGGCACTGCGCTACGGGCACGTCGCCGTGGCCGATTATCGTGCCTCTCAGGTAATTGC
Organism: Clostridium sp. CAG:413; assembly: GCA_000431775.1. Classification (GTDB taxonomy): domain Bacteria; phylum Bacillota; class Clostridia; order Oscillospirales; family Acutalibacteraceae; genus CAG-177. The sequence continues at coordinate 1,129 of FR888190.1, forward strand.
CGCCTCTCGATTTGAAGAAGCCCTTGCCCGGGTTTACGCCGTTGCCGCTCTTGATATGGAAATCCTTGGCATGGACGTGCTTTGCATACTGCACTACTTTGCCGACCGCCTTGAAATTATCCTCGTCAACGCAGCTGAAGTTGCCGATATCGAGCAGCAGGCCGAAGTTCGGCGAGCCGACGCCCGTGATTATGCGCTCGACCCTGTCGCTGTCCTGGCAGAAGAGGCCGTGATTCTCTATCATGGTCTCAATGCCCTTTGATGCTGCGTATTCGGTTATCCTCCTGCATCCCTCGATGAGGGTGGGGAGTATCTGCTCAAAGCCTGCGTAGCTCTTTTTATCTGCAGGCATTGACCATGCGGCGTCGTGCCTCATGCACTTAACGCCGAGTATCGCCGCCACGTCAACCTTGCGGCAAACACGCTCGACCTCTGCGTCAAGCCCTTTGTCGCTGAGCAGATTTGCGCTGATGGTGTAGCTGATAACAGGCAGCGAGAGGCGCTCGCTCTCAGATCTTATCATCTCGGCGTAGCTGCTCTCGCTCACATCGGCAGAGGGGATAAGGTCGGTGAATTCTATGCCGTCGAAGCCCATTTCGGCGGCTTTTTTCATAATGCTGAGCTGAGTTTCCTCGCCCGAATCAATGAGCTGCTGGAAGCTGTAGCTGCTGACTCCAATTTTCATTTCAATTACCTCTTAACCAAGTTTTTCAAGGAATTCCACGGCGCTTCTGATATCCTTGGCGGGGTCGTCGCCGACCTCGCGCTCGATGGTCAGGAAGCCCTTGTAGCCGATATCCTCAAGCGCGTTGAGATATTTCTCCCAAGGCACTTGACCCTCGCCGAGGGGCACCTCGAGGAATGACGGGCCGGTGACGAGCGAATCCTTGACGAGGCCGTAGATGATCTCGGGATCCTTATAATAGAGCTGCTTGCCGTCCTTTGCGTGGGTATGAACTATGTATTTTTGCAGGTTATAGACTGCGCCCGCGGGGTCGTCGCCCGTGACCATTACGAGGTTTGCGGGGTCAAGATTGACTCCTACGCCTGTCGAGCCGAGCGAATCAAGGAAGCACTTGAGGACAGCCGAGGTCTCGGGGCCGGTTTCGATGGCAAAATGAGCGCCTATCTCGTCTGCATAGCGGGAGAGCTCAAAGCAGGCCTCCTGCATGACCTTGTAGCGGTCGATGCTGCTGTCGGTCGGCACAACGCCGATATGAGTGGTGACAACATTTGTGCCGAGCTCTTTAGCAAGGTCAAGAATTTTCTTTGAGCGCTCGACTTTGCCGGGATTCTCCTCCTTGTTGCCGAAGCCGCCACCGAGATCGCCGCAGAGAGCGGAGATAACAAGGCCATTGTCGGCGACAAGGGCTTTGAAATCCGCAATGCGCTGAGCGTTCATATTCTCGGGAGCCATTTCACCCCTGGTAGCGTAGACCTGTATGCCCTGAGCGCCTACCTCGGCAGCCTTTTTGACTGCGGTCGGGATATCGGTGCGGAAGCTGTCGATTATAACGCCTATAGGAAATCTGCCCATTTGAATCTCTCCTTAAACAATTATTAAAGAATCGTTAAAAATTCACTTTGTTTAACTTAATAATAGCAAAGAATGAACCTTTTGGCAAGTTTTTTTTACAATTAACTTTACTTTTTATTTTAAATGATATATCATAATACATATAACGAGTTTGCGGAGGTATCACAATGTCAAAGCTCAAAGTTGCCGTTATCGGCTGCGGTAATATAGCCAATTCCGCTCATATCCCTGCTTATATGAAGAATCCGGACGCGGAGATAAAGTATTTCTGCGATATTATTCCCGAGCGTGCCGAGGCTGCCGTCGAGAAATACGGCTGCGGTAAGGCGGTCACCGATTATCACGACTTCCTCAACGACCCCGAGCTGGACGCCGTGTCGGTCTGCACCCACAACAATCTTCACTCGGTGATAGCCATTGACTTTCTCAAAGCCGGCAAGCATGTTTTGAGCGAGAAGCCCGCCGCAAGAGTGCTCTCAGAGGCGCTTGAAATGCAGAAAGTTGCCCACGAGACCGGCAAAATTCTCAATATCGGCGTTTGCAACCGCTTCAACAATTATGTTATGAAGATCCGTGAACTTATCGACAGCGGCGAGCTTGGCGAGGTATATCATGTCTATGCTTCATTCAGAGCACACAGGTCGATCCCCGGTCTCGGCGGTGATTTCACCACCAAGGCGCATTCGGGCGGCGGCGCTCTCATTGACTGGGGCGTTCACTTCCTTGACCTTGTCATGTATTGCTGCGGCGATCCCAAGCCCCTGACCGTCTCGGGCGAGGCGTTCTGCAAGCTTGGCAAGGATATGAAGAATTACGTCTACACCAGCATGTGGGCGGAGGAGACGAGCGACGTTGAGCACGGCACCTATGACGTCGATGATTCCGTTGTCGGTATAGTCAGGACGAGCGGCCCCGTTATCAGCTTCAACGGCGCATGGGCGCAGAATGTCGGCGTGGGCGAAATGTATGTCGATTTCATGGGCGATAAGGCGGGCATTAGGCTCCAGTATTGCTCGGATTTCAAGCTCTGGTCGGTCAAGGACGGTATGCTCACCGAGACCAAGGTGGCGACCAAGACCAACGATATGTATGAGAACGAGATAGCAGGTTTCATTAAGAGCATCAAGACGGGCGAGCATAATCAGCAGTATATCGACTATGCGGTCGAGACTTCCAAGATAATGCAGGCGGTCTATGACTCAACCGACGCTCACAGGGAAATCATAATAGAGAAGTAATAATAAAGGAGAATTCCCGATGGATATAAGAGTTTTTAAAAATGAAGAAGAAATAGGCAAGGCGGTAGGCGAGCTTTATTGCGATTTTATCATTTCAAAGCCCGACTGCGTGCTCGGCTTCGCAACGGGCGCGACCCCCGTGCCTACCTATAAGTATCTTGTTGAGCAGTATAAGGCGGGCAAGGTGTCCTTTGCGAAGGTCAGCACCTTCAACCTTGACGAATATTGCGATCTGCCGAAAAATCATAAGAATAGCTACTATACCTTTATGCACGAGAACCTTTTCTCGCTTGTTGATGTAAAGGAGGAGAATATCGACTTCCTCGACGGCAACGCAGACCCTGAGACCGAGAGCAAGCGCTACACCGCTGCGATCGCTGCCAAGGGCGGCATTGATATTCAGCTCCTCGGCATCGGCAGGAACGGTCACATCGCGTTCAACGAGCCGTCGGATAAATTCACGGGCGAGAGCTTTAAGGTCGCTTTGACCCAGAGCACGATAGACGCTAACTCCATCTATTTTGACGATATCCCGATGCCGCACTATGCCATGACTATGGGCATCGGCTCAATAATGCGTTCAAAGAAGATAATCCTCATCGCTACAGGCGATAAGAAGGCCGAGGCGGTCAGAGACATGGTCAAAGGTCCCGTCACTCCGCATTGCCCGGCTTCCATTCTCCAGCAGCATCCCGACGCCGTTATTTTCCTTGACGAAGCGGCCGCCGCATTACTCAAATAAGCATAATATCCTTGACTTATTGCGGTGCGTGTGCTACAATAGCAGAAAATGCAAACGGAGGTAATCATGAGCGGTTATTTCACTGATAAACAGTATTCCGCCGCCATCATGCCCGCAGCTATGGAAATCCCAAGATAGCCTCGGGTCTGTTACCCATGCGTTTTTTATCGGATCAAAGAGGCTGTTGCATTCGTTGTGACAGCCTTATTTTTACGCGATTTATGTGTTAATAATATTTGGAGGCAAATATGGATAAAAAGACTTTTTACATCACTACGCCGATATATTATCCCTCGGATAAGCTGCATATCGGCCACACCTACTCGACCGTTGCGGCGGATGCCGAGGCTCGTTACAGACGCCTCAAGGGCTACGACACCTTTTTCCTGACCGGCACGGATGAGCACGGTCAGAAGATCGAGGATAAAGCCAAGGCGGCGGGCGTTACCCCCAAGGAATATGTCGATAATATCGTTGCGGGCATCAAGGATCTCTGGAAGCTGATGAACATATCCTATGACAAATTCATCAGGACCACCGATGAGTATCACGAGAAAGCCGTGCAGAAGATATTCAAAAAAATGTACGACAAGGGCGATATCTATAAGGGATATTACGAGGGGCTTTATTGCAAACCCTGCGAGTCATTTTGGACGGAAACTCAGGCGGTTGACGGCAAGTGCCCCGACTGCGGCAGACCCGTCGGCAAAGCAACGGAGGAGGCTTATTTCTTCAAGCTCTCCGCTTACGGCGACAAGCTGATAAAGTATTATGAGGAGCATCCCGGCTTCATCGAGCCTCAGAGCAGGCAGAATGAGATGATAAATAACTTCATTAAGCCCGGCCTCCAGGATCTCTGCGTTTCCCGTTCGTCATTCAAGTGGGGCATCCCCGTGCCCGTTGACGAGAATCACGTCATCTATGTCTGGCTCGACGCCCTCACCAATTATATCACCGCTCTCGGCTACGGCTCGGAGGATGACTCTCTTTATAAGAAGTTTTGGCCGGCGAACGTCCACCTTATCGGCAAGGATATCATCAGATTCCACACCATTTATTGGCCCGCCTTCCTTTTGTCGATAGACGAGCCGCTGCCGCAGAAGGTCTACGGTCACGGCTGGGTGCTGCTTGAGGGCGGCAAGATGAGCAAATCCAAGGGCAACGTCGTTGACCCTGTCGTGCTCGCCGAGAGATACGGCGTTGACGCGCTCAGATACTACCTGCTGCGTGAGATAGCCTTCGGCTCTGACGGCACATTCTCCAACGAGAATCTTATCAACCGCATTAATTCCGACCTTGCAAATGACCTCGGCAACCTTGTTTCGAGGACTGTTGCAATGGTGATCAAGTATTTCGGCGGCACCATTCCCGCGGAGAGAGAGAGCGGCGAATTTGACGACGACCTCAAGGTGCTTGCCGCTAAGACCGCCGAGGCTGCCGACGATGCGCTTGACAAGCTGAATTTCTCCATCGGCCTCACCGAGATATGGAAGTTCGTATCGAGGACGAATAAGTATATCGACGAGACTGCTCCCTGGGCGCTCGCCAAGGACGAGAGTAAGAGGACAAGGCTCGCCGAGGTCATGTATAATCTTTGCGAGAGCATCAGAATAATCTCCGTTCTCATCGCTCCCTTTATGCCCGATACCTGTGCCGAGATTAGGCGTCAGCTCGGCCTTGAGGGCGGCTTTGAGTGGGAGGAATGCAAGGAATTCGGCAAGAATGCGACCTACACCGTCTGCAAGGGCGACATTATATTCCCGAGGATCGACCTCGAGAAGGAGCTTGCGGAGCTTGAGGCGACCCATGCCGAGCCTGTCAATCCTCTCAAGGCGGAGATCGAGGGCGTAGCCAAGATTGGCATCGACGATTTTGCCAAGGTCGACCTGCGTGTGGCAAAGGTAGTCGAATGCGTGCCCGTCAAGAAGGCAAAGAAGCTACTCCAGCTCACCCTTGACGACGGCACAGGCTCACCGAGGACGGTTGCGTCGGGCATCGCCAAATGGTATAAGCCCGAGGACATCATCGGCAAGAGCGTTATCCTTGTCTCAAATCTCAAGCCTGCCGTGCTTTGCGGCGTTGAGAGCTGCGGCATGATCCTTGCAGCCGACGCGGGCGAGGACGAGGTCAAGGTCATCTTTGTCGAAGGTATTCCCGCCGGAAGCAAGGTCAGATAAAATGAATAACATCTTTGACAGCCACGCCCACTACGACAGCGAAGCCTTTGACGAGGACAGAGACAGCCTTGTCGCTTCGCTGCCCGACAAGGGGATTTGCGGCGTTATAAACTGTGCGAGCGATATCGCCACATCACACACGAGCCTTGAGCTGGCGCAAAAATACCCGTTCATCTACGCCGTCTGCGGAGTTCACCCGCATGAGGCGCAGGAGGCGGCGGAGGATTGGCTCGACGAGTTGAAGCTGCTCTGCCGCAATGATAAATGCGTTGCGATAGGCGAGATAGGGCTCGATTATCACTATGATTTCTCGCCCCGAGAGATGCAAAAGGAGTTCTTTGGGCGGCAGCTTGCTCTCGCTAAGGAGCTTGACCTGCCCGTGGTCATTCACGACCGTGAGGCGCATGAGGACACATTGGAGCTGCTGCGGCGCTATTCCCCCAAGGGTGTGGTGCATTGCTTCAGCGGCTCGGTCGAGATGGCAAAGGAGGTCGTGAAGCTCGGTATGTATATCGGGCTTGGCGGCGCGGTGACATTCAAAAATGCCCGCAAGCCGCTCGAGGTCGCGGCCTATGTGCCCGATGATCGTCTGCTTATCGAGACGGATTCACCCTATATGACTCCCGTGCCGTTCAGAGGCAAGCGCTGTGATTCTTCATACATTCCTTATACCGCCGAGGTGCTGGCGGGTGTGAGGGGCGTTTCGGCGCAGGATATCCTCGACCTTACACGCAGGAATGCCGACACACTTTTCCGATTGGAGCTTTGATATGTTCATTCACGATAAAACCTATGATATAGACGAGCTGGCGAAATATAATACCCATATCCACACGCATTTCTCCCGCTGCGCCAAACCCGAGATGATCGTTGCCGATATCGTTAAGGCAGCCGATGCGGCGGGGCTTGAGATAATCGCGCTGACAGATCACGACTATCCGAATAAGAAAAATGCCGTTGCAGCTCAGCGGCTCGAAATACTCGGCGAGCTTGAGAAGGTCGAGCACAATGTGAAGGTGCTCGTCGGCTCCGAGCTTTCCGCTTACGGAGTAGGGGAGTTCACCAACGACATTGCCTGCGATGAGGCGCTCGATTATCGGCTCTATACGACAAACCACTTCCATCAGGATTATTGGAATCACCCCGAGGTCAAGACCCCGAGAGCCTACGCCGAATTCATGCTTGCGATAATGAATTCCGTGCTCGATATGCGTAAGGCGGATTGCTTTGCTCATCCGTTCATGGCGGGGTATATCAATGCCTTCGACGACCCGCATGAGGTCACAAGGGCATTTACCGATAACGATATCGGCGATATCCTTACAAAGGCGAATTCCCTCGGCACCGCGTGGGAGCTTAACGTCGGCGCCGTTGCTGGCGACCCCGAGTTCCACCACCGCTATTTCCAAATCGGCAAGGAAGTGGGCGTCACCTTCAACATCGGCACGGATGCGCACTTGCTGCGCAATATCGACACGCATCAATTCACCGATATGCTGAAAAAAAATACTTTATTAAAACATTGACCGCAAAGAAGTTTTAACTTGCTTTGCGGTCGCTTAATAAAAAAGGGACTGTGCTCAATGCACAGCCCCTTTGGCTTTATATCTTATTTTTTGGATGCCGATGAGTAGGCGAGATTTTTCTTGAACTTCTTGCAGAAATCCTTGCTGACATATGAAGTCCAGGTCTCGTTCTCAACTACCTTGTAGCTGCCGTCGTCGGCAAGCAGATTTTCATTATACTCGTCAAATGCGGCCTTGCCCATGTCGGTGCGGATGGTGTTTTTCCAGTCAAGATCGTCGGTGTTGTCGCTGACGAAGTACATGATGTGATAGCCGTAGGTGGTCTCGATTATGCCGCTGTCGCCGGCCTTTCTGCCGTCTGCGAAGCTCCAGTCAAGGAACTCGGAAACGTAGTTGTCGGTTATTCTGATATTCTCATAGAGGCCGCCGTTCTCAACAGAGCCGGTATCCTCGGAGTTAGCGGTGACGAGGGTCTTGAAGCTGTCCTCGGTCTTGTCGCCGCCGAGCCATGAGTCATAAAGCTTCTTGGCCTTGTCGTATGCCGCCTTCTTCTCTTCGTCGGTGACGTTATCCTCGTCGGCTGCGTTGAACTTAATGAGGCAGTGGCGGACGTTTACGCTGTTGCCGGCGTAGGAGGGCTTAACGCACATGATGATGTAAGCGCCTTTCTCGCCCTCGATGAGGGTGATGTCGCCGGCCTTTCTTGCGCCGTCAAAGAGCCAGTCTGCACCCTTCTCGGTCAGAGAGGAAGAAGCGGCGGAATAGAGAATGTGGTTGGTGAGGGTGGTAGCGTCGGTGTCGCTGGGGGTGTCGGAGCCTTCGTTCTTGTATGCCTTAACGGCTGCGATGAAGGAGTCGGCGTCCTTGCACTTTGCATAGACTTCCTTTGCCTTGGCGAGAAGCTCGTCGTTGGCGGCGGTCTGCCTTGCCTTCAGCTCATCCTCGGATTCGCCTTCGGCAGCGGAGAGGGTGGTGTAGGTGAATGCAAAGAAGCGAACGTCAGCGTAGTTATATTTCTTGGCGTTCTCCTTATACTCCGCTTCGATGTCGGAATCCTTGACGTCGGCGTTGAAGGAGCTCTTCTGATCGTTGTAGAAGTTCTGAGCTATGGTCTCCATCTCAAGCTGCTTTCTGAAGGTCTTCTCATTGAAGCCCTCGCCGAAGCTCGCCTTGAGGTAAGCGCTGAGGGAGAAGTTATTCTCGGCAGCCTGCTTCCTGTAGTTCTCGACAGTCTCTTCGATCTCTTTCTTCTCATCCTCGCTGAGCTTGAAATCAGCCTTGAGAGCTTCTTTGTAATAGGCGTAGATGAACTGAGCGCGCTCAACTGCAGAGTCGGTGAAATACTGAGCCCAGGTGATCTTGTTGCCGTCGGCGTCAGTGGTGGTGTTGGTGGGGTCGTCGGGCGACTTTGAGGAGTCGAAGCCGATATTGTAGCCGCTCTGAGCATAGTAGCTCGACATATAGGACATCTGCTGATACTGAGCATTATAATAATAAGCGAACTCTGCGGTAGAGATCTTGTCGCTGCCGACCGTCATGGCGGTGGTGGCTTTTTCGATGAGACCGAAGCTGTCAACGAATTTCCAGCCGATGCCGAGAACTATCGCAACCACGACTACCACGGCGATAACCTTTTTGGCTATCTTTGCGGCGTTGTTGCGCTTCTCAATGCTCTTCGCATTCTTTTTGTTGGCCTTGGCTATGCGTTCTTTTCTCTCCTCACGATAGATCTCGGCCTTGCTCTTGGAGCTTTCGTTTTTTGCCATTATCGTTTCATCCTTTTCTGTATGTTTTCTTTGCCTGCCGATACAGAATCGGCACAATGACTATATATTATACTATTTCGTCGGATTTTACAAGAGTTTTCATAAAAATTTATCTCTGATTTGCAAATAATTCACATTTTTGTGAGCTTCCCGGAGAGAAATTCGCTCTTGAACCACACCTCGGGGGCGATAAAAGTCCTGCCGTTCAGGTATTCGAGAATGCCTGCGTCGGTGGTAAATGCGAATTTCAGCTTGTAGGAATAGAGAAACTGCTTTTTGTATCCGAGGGGCTTATTAAGGGCGTTGCTGCCGTATTTGCCGTCTCCGAGCAGGGGATGGCCGACGCTGGCGAAATGCGCCCTTATCTGATGAGTCCTGCCCGTGAGCAGCTCGACCTCAACGAGGCTCAGGCCGCCGTTCTCGGCGAGGACGGAGTACTTTGTGCGTATCTGCTTTGCGCCCTCGGTGCGGCGCTCGCTGACGGTGACCTTGTTTTTCTTCTCATCCTTGGTGAGCCAGCCCTCGAGCACGCCGCTCTTTTGCTTCATGGAGCCGTGGATAACGCAGAGATAATATTTCTCCAGCTCCCTGCCCTTGAGCTTCTGGTTGAGTATACGCAGGCTCTCGGCGTTCTTGGCGGCGATGACTATGCCGCCGGTGTTGCGGTCGATGCGGTTGACGAGCGACGGGGTGAAGGACTGCTCGTCCCTCGGGTCGTATTCGCCTTTCTCATAGAGATAGCGCTTGACCCTTGTGATGAGCGTGTCGTTATACTCCGTGTCGTCCGGGTGAGAGAGCAGGCCGACCTTTTTGTTGAGCAGCAGGATATTCTCATCCTCATAGATGATATCGAGCTTCTTTGAAGCCGAGAGGAAGTCGAAATGCTCCTTTGCGGGCGCAAGGAATTCGTCGTTTATATACATGTCGACCGTGTCGCCCTCGACGAGCTTATATGATATCTCGCTGCGCTTGGAGTTGACCTTTATTCGCTTGGTGCGGATATACTTATACATCAGCCCCTGCGGCAGCAGCGGGACCGCCTTGGTGATGAATTTATCGAGCCGCTGCCCGGCGTCGTTTTTGGCTATTGTAAAACTTTTCATAGTTACAGTGAATTTATCATCGAGAGCAGGTCGACGAAGAAGATGCGGCCGTTGAGAGCCTTGGTCATGCCGCCCTGGAGCGTCGAATGGTTGCCTCTCATAACGGGCATCACGTTCCATATGCCGGTCGTGACGGAGTCGGCGTTATAGTCAACGCTCGGCGCGCCTATGGGCACGAGGGCGGAATAGGTGTTGACAAGCCCGTCGTTTGCCTGCCACTTCTCGTCAATGACATATCCGGAGGGGGTAACGCCCTCATAAGTGCAAAGGCGTGCGCCCGATACCTTATACATTCCGCCGCCGAGCTCGGGGTCAAGGCTGCGGGTGCCGTCGTCGGCGAGTATCGTTGCGTCGCAGGCGTAGGAGAAGTAATAAATGCCCTTTATCGGGGGCAGCTTCTCGTTAAGCGCCATGGCGTTATCTATCTGCATCTCGTAAATCGCGGTGTCGGATTCCTGCCTGAAGCCCGCCGTGCCGATGCCCATGAAGATATCGGCTATCATCTTCTCGGCAGCGGTCGCATTCGGGTCGTTTTTGAGATCCTCCTGGATGTTATAGCTCGAGGTGCCGTTGTGAGGCGCCGCAAGAGTGACTATCGAGTATATCCAGTCTGCCTTGCCGCCCTTGAAAAGCTCGGAGACCTTGCCGCCCGCGCTGCGCTCGGCCTCGCTGCCGTTAGCCATAAGCTCGGCAAGCATTCTGACTGTTGCACCGCCGAAGGAGTGACCGAAGAGATTTATCTTATTCTCGGCGCTCCATTCCTTGATTAGCGGGCGCAGAGTGTAGCTCTTGCCGTATCTCGGGTGGCCGCAGGCCTTGCTGTGAGCCTCGCCGTAGTCGGTTCGTGTGCCTGTGAGCTGGGCGTAAAGGTCACATGCCCTGTCCCATGCGCTCGCCGTTGGCGAAACGCTTGCGGCGTGGCAGTCAAAGCCCCTGGCGCTGAGATATTTCATCAGATCGCCGCTTGTGTTGCCCCAATAGGGGAGAGCCTTATTTGTTGCGTCATATTCGCCCCAGCCCGCGAAGCCGTGAACGAAAACGTTGGTGTATTCGGTGTTGAATTTGCTGCTATCCACATTCGCCTCGGGCAGGTTGAGCGAGGGGAGGATGAACATTAAAAGTGCGGTGAAAAATGAAATCAGCTTTGCCATAAAGACCTCCGCTTTGTAATGAATTTCTTGACAAATATTATAAAATATCCCGCCGCAATTGTCAACGCCGCGGCTATGCACTTTTACATTTTGCATAAAAAGTGGGCACTGCTTTTGGCACCTTTGCGGGAAGAGATCCGGCCGATCAAAGGTATAGACAACAGTTAATAAAATATTTAAGCTATAAAAATACCCGCATATCGACCGAAACCGAGGTGCGGGCATTGCATTATACCGTTATCTTTCGCCGTTCATCGAGGAGCCGTCGCAGGGGACGCATTCGGTGTAATCGACGCTGACGGTCAGCCCGTCGGCGCTCATCTCAATGCCGTAAAGGGCATTGTCGGCGTAGAGAAGCTGATCGTCCCTATAGAAGAGCCTTGCCGAGGTGTAGCCGGGCATACCGGAGACCGCCATGTTCTCGGAGTTGGGGCAGAGCACCCATTCCGCCTTTGAGCTGCCGTAGATAACGGTGTCGGCGTTGTAGAGGTGGTGCGGAGCCTGTAAGATATCGGTCTTGAAGATATCCTTGCCGTGCATGTTGACTATCTTGCGCTCGCCGAGGATATTCAGGTCGCCGAGGATGAGCAGGCGTTTGCCCGCTGCCGTCAGGCGGCATACGGTCGAGCCGTCGTTGGCGTTGGTTACGGGAGTTTTGCCCGTGAAAGCGGAAACAGCGTCCTCATGAGTGTAAATAACGTCAAAGTCAACATTCGCAATGCTGAAGCTCATGCCGGTGTGCGGGGCGAGATACTTGACGTTCGGGTAATACTTCACAAGGCGTTCACGGAACATATCCGCTCTCTTGTCGTGCTCGATGAGCGAAAACGACGGGTAATTGAACATTGCTCTCTCAAGGCCTATCTCCTTGTGATAATAGCCGAGGAGCTTATAGAAGAAGGTGATATGGTCGCTGTGACCGTGAGTGCCGTACCAGAGGGCGATCTTTATCGTCTCGCCCGGCTCGGTGCCGGTTATCTTGTGCATGAATTTGATGCATTCGTCGATATTTTTGTCGGAGGACTGCCTGATTGAGCCGCCGTCGATGACGATAAGGCTGTTGTCGGCAAGGCGGATGATATACATCATGCCGTTGGTCGAGTAAAGCTCTCTGTCGGAGACAAGACCCGAGTAGACATGGTCGAACTGATAGACCGTTGCGGCTGAGCCCGCGGAATAGGTGTAGCCGAAGTCCTCAAAGGAATTGGTGCCGTTATCCTCGATGATCCTGACCTCGCCGAGATTTTCGCTCAGATAGGTGTAATAGAGCTTGCCGTCCTTACGGAATGCGTTGCAATTAACGCCGCCGAATACGTTTGAATAGGTCTTGACAAAGCCGTTCTCCTCGAGCTTTGAGCAGTATGCTTCGTATTCGCCGAGGTCGGTCGCGGTTACGAGCTGCATTTTGCTGTCGGTCTCGGTGGGGCCGTCATAGTCCCATTTGAGACCTGAGCCTGCATTATAAACGGTCTTGCAGACTATGCCGCCGTCATAGGCTGGCACGCTCTCGAGCTGCCACGCGCTCTCATTGCCGCCGTTTGCGCCGAAGAGCAGCAGGATCGACTGGATGAGCGCAAGGATAATTGAGAATATTTTTTGCATTTTCGATTTCCTTTCCTTTGCGTTTTTTGTGCAACCATATCTTACTACAGATCCGCCCAAAAATCAATAGTATTTGTGCACCTCGTACTAAATTCGTTAACAAATCGGTTGACTTTTTTTGCGTTTGGATATATAATTTACCCATGTCACTGCGACCGGGCTTGTGCCGCAGTAAAAAAATACGGAGGTTTAACTCTATGAAGAAACTCTTGGCGGTCGTTATGTCCGTCGTGATCGCTGCTGCGGTCATGTGCCCCGTGCTTACCGCATCGGCGGCGGGCGATACCGACTACACCATCGTGAACCCCTACGAGACTGTCGATTGGGACAGCTGGCAGTATTATAAAGCAAATCTGCACACCCATTCGGTTGCTTCCGACGGCGACGAGACCATCACCGACATGGTCGGTCTCTATTATGACGCAGGCTATGATATCCTTGCGCTGACCGACCACGGCGTTGTCAGCCACGGCTGGAATCTGCCCCGCAAGACCAACGGCGTTTTTAATTACTTCAGAAAAGCCGATCCCATGAGCGACGAGGATTATCAGCGCATCACCACCGGCTCCGACAGAGGCGGCAGGGGAATGACCGATATCACCGGCGGCATCGAGATCAACATGGCTGTTTTCTCAAAGACTCACGTTAACGGCTACTTCACCGAGTACGGCCAGGGCGAATGGGGCATTGAGAACGACTATAGGACCGCTCCCGCCAAGGTCGAGGAGATGGGCGGTTATTCCGTGCTCAACCATGTGGGCGACTGGGTCAACTCCAACAGATACCCCGAGCGCTCTCACTGGGATGTTTTCATCACCTACTTTGCAAATATCTTCAAGGATTACCACACCTGCCTCGGCATGGAGATAAAGAATAATACCGATAATGTTACCCGTGCGGACAGAGCTCTTTGGGATGAGCTGCTTCAGGTGGTTATACCTACCGGCAGAAATATATGGGCATTTGCCGATGACGACAGCGAATACAGAAACGAAGTCGGCAGGAGCTTTGAGTATTTCGTTCTTCCCGAGAATACCGAGGAGGCCGTCAAGACCGGTATGATCAACGGCACCTTCTTCGCTTGCAGCCGCTATGAGAAGCACATCCAGGCTGGCGTTGACGATTTCGAGGGCAACGGCAACGTGCCCCTTGTCAAGAACATAATCGTCGACCAGCAGGCGAACACCATTGAGCTTGTGCTTGACGAGTCAAGGGATTGCAGCCTCATTGAGTGGGTCGCCGACGGCAAGGTCATCTCCAACGATCTCAAGATCGACCTCAACGATTTCGAGAGCAAGCTCGGCTGCTATGTCCGCTTCAAGCTCCAGGGCGAGGGCGGCGTGACCTATTCACAGCCGTTCGAGCTGAAATATGAGAACAGAGTTGACAAGGATATTCCGACAAGATACTGGTTCTTCGATACCTTTGCAGGCGAGCTCTTCCTCAGCATATATCGCACAAGGGCCGTCACCATTATGCTCTTCCTCATTGAGAAGATAGGCTGCAAGATTTTCGGCAGCAGATTCTAAGCGAAAAAGCAAATCACCCGACTGAATACGGTCGGGTGATTTTTTGCATTATTAAAGAAAACTGCGGCTGCAATTGATGAGCCTGCTGAGCTTCGCCGATATATCCGACGGTGCGCCTTTAATATCTCCGTTGAGCCAGCTCATCAGAACGGTTTTTGTACCGCTGGAGATATAGAGCAGATAGAGGTCGATCTCATTCCTGTCATAGTTGGGGTATTTCTCATGAAGCGAGTCAAAGAGCTTATCGTAGTAGATATTGATAAGACGCACCACGAAGTTGTTGAGCAGGTTGGACTGGGTGAGCATTTTGTAATACTCCATGTCCTTGCTCATGTATTCGCAGGCGAGCTGCAGGAGCTTGTCTATCTCGGCGGCATTCGGCTCAAGGTCGTACCCGTCAAAGAGCGCCATGACCTTCTCAAGCTCCTCCTTTTCAATCTGCTCGACGACACCCGCAACATCGGGAAAGTGAGCGTAAAATGTGCCTCGGCTTATATCTGCCTCGCGGATGATGTCCGAGACGGTTATCTTGCTAAGATCCTTTTCATGAAGCAGCTTTGCTAGCGCTTTCTTAATGAGATTTTTTGAGCGTATGGAGCTTCTGTATTCCGCCTTCGCCAAAAAAGCACCTCCAAAATTTATTTATGCTTCAAGTATTTTATTTGAAATCAGTCAAAAAGTCAACTAAAAATCAAAAATGTTCACAATTGTTTCAAAAATGATAAGCCGCTGCCCGAAAGAGCAGCGGCTGTAAATATTTATTGCGATTATTTAACGGGGATGAGCTTCTCTTTGCCGCCCATGTAAGGCCTGAGGGCGACGGGGACGTTGACGCTGCCGTCGGCGTTCAGGTTATTCTCGAGGAAGGCGATAAGCATTCTCGGGGGCGCGACGACGGTGTTGTTGAGCGTGTGGGCAAAGTATTTGCCGTTTTTGCCGTTCACCCTGATCTTCAGCCTGCGGGCCTGAGCGTCGCCGAGGTTGGAGCAGGAGCCGACCTCAAAGTATTTCTTCTGCCTGGGTGACCATGCTTCAACGTCAAAGGACTTGACCTTGAGGTCTGCGAGGTCGCCGGAGCAGCATTCGAGAGTCCTTACGGGGATATCGAGCGAGCGGAAGAGATCGACGGTGTTCTGCCAGAGCTTGTCAAACCACATCATGCTGTCCTCGGGCTTGCAGACTACTATCATCTCCTGCTTCTCGAACTGATGAATTCTGTAAACGCCTCTCTCCTCGATGCCGTGGGCGCCCTTTTCTTTGCGGAAGCAGGGGGAGTAGCTGGTGAGAGTGTGGGGGAGGGTATCCTCCTCGATGATGGTGTCGATATATTTGCCTATCATTGAGTGCTCGCTCGTGCCGATGAGATAGAGATCCTCTCCCTCGATCTTATACATCATTGCGTCCATCTCCGCAAAGCTCATAACGCCTGTGACGACGTTGCTGCGGATCATGAAGGGCGGCACGCAGTAGGTGAAGCCTCTGTCTATCATGAAATCCCTTGCGTAGGAGATAACGGCGGAGTGAAGCCTTGCGATATCGCCGCAAAGGTAATAGAAGCCGTTGCCCGCGACGTTTCTTGCGGCGTCAAGGTCGATGCCGTTGAAGCGTTCCATGATGTCGGTGTGGTAGGGAATGCCGAAGTCGGGCACTACAGGCTCGCCGTACTTCGTGACCTCGACGTTTTCGCTGTCGTCCTTGCCGATGGGCACGGAGGGGTCGATGATATTCGGTATGACCATCATTATCTTGGTTATTTTCTCGGAGTATTCGGCTTCGAGACGCTCGCACTCGGCAAGTCTCTCGGAGAATTCCGTTACCTTGGATTTGGCTGCCATGGCCTCGTCCTTCTTGCCCTGAGCCATCAGAGCGCCTATCTCCTTGGAGACCTTGTTTCTGTTTGCTCTGAGGGAGTCCGCCTCCTGCTTGACCGCTCTTGAAGCGGCGTCAAGCTCGATGACCTCGTCAACGAGGGGTAGCTTCTTGTCCTGGAACTTCTTTTTGATGTTTTCCTTGACAACGTCGGGGTTCTCTCTTAAAAATCTTATGTCTAACATTTCATATCACTCCTGATCTTTTATGTCTCGGCGATTATTTAAGCAGCGCTTCGACCGCGCCTGCGATATATTTGTCGTCCGCCAGCTCGACCGCGCCCTTGTCGACGAGCGATGCGTTGCGAGGGTCGATGGGCAGCCTTGCGAGCACGGGCACGCCGAGCTCCTCGGCCACTTCATCAATATGGCTTTCGCCGAATATGCTGAATTCCTTGCCGCAGTCGGGGCAAACGGCGTAGCTCATATTCTCGACTATGCCGAGCACGGGTATATTCATCAGCTTCGCCATATTGTAAGCCTTTTTGACTATCATCGTGACAAGCTCCTGCGGGGTGGTGACGATGATTATGCCGTCAACGGGCAGGTTTTGGAACACCGTCAGGGGCACGTCGCCCGTCCCCGGAGGCATATCGACAAACATATAGTCGACGTCGCCCCATGCCACGTCCTTCCAAAATTGCTGGATAACGCCCGATATGACGGGACCTCTCCAAACCACCGGCGAATCCTCGCTCTCAAGCAGCAGGTTGACCGACATTATTTTGATGCCCGTCTTGCTCTCTTCGGGGAGCAGACCGGTTTCGTCCGCCTTGGCTCTGCCCTTGATGCCGAAGGATTTCGGTATTGACGGGCCTGTTATATCCGCGTCGAGCACGGCGCAGGCCTTGCCTCTGGCCTGCATTGCGCTTGCGAGCAAAGAGGTGACGAGCGATTTGCCGACGCCGCCCTTGCCGCTGACAACGCCGATTACTTTGCCGACATTGCTGAACGGGCCGCAGGGGATCCTCAGATCCTGAGCCTCTCTCGACGAGCAGTTGCTCGAGCATGATGAGCAGTTGCCGCTGCATGCTTCACTCATGATACCATAACTCCAATCATTTTGATTATAATATAAGCCGCAAGATATATCAGCGGCATATGGACAATGTAGATAATGAGCGCCCGCCTGCCGAGGAAGCCGAGAAAACGGCTCCTTTGCTTATACAGGCTCTCGGGGAAGGAATTCATCACGCAGTGCCTGCCGATGAAAAATCCGAAAAGGAAGATAAATATATTCGGGAATATCGGGAAATAATCGCCCGAGTAAAACGACGGCGAATATATGCCGAACGGCATCAGGATATTTGTGGTGTAGAGCGCCGAGGGCAGCCGCAGCGATATCAGCTCGCCGTAGCCGAGCACTCCGTCCTCGATCCCGCTTGTGAAGGGATAAAGCACGGCGCAGATAAGCATTCCCGCTGCGGGGCTGAGCCTCCCGAGCGGCTTTGAGAGCAGCGCACACAGGATAATAGCTATCGAGAGGAAATGCAGAATGCCGAAGTAGATCTCGCACCCCTCAATACCCATCAGCGGCAGTATAAGCGCCGTCACGAGCGTGAAGCCCGCAGCCACGGCAAGCAGCCGCAGCCCTCGCTTGAGATTATTCCTCGACAGGCTGCATGAGATGCCGCAAAGGGCGATAAATATCCCCGCAAACAGCGGCTGGACAGGCTCAAAGAAATCAAAGAGCTTATACGCCCATCCGACCCCGAACATCGAGCCGATAATGAAGAATGCGTGATAAAACACCATGCAGAATACGGCAAGCCCTCGCAGCTCGTCAAGAAAGTGTATTCTTTTTGCGGGGGCGCCGTTATTCACCATTTTATCTACCTCACTAAACTATTATTTTAACATATCATATTTAAAATGCAAGAGTTTATTGCTTTTTTACGCCCAAATCGGCGGGTTTTGAAAAAATTAATAAATAATATGTAGCGTTCGGAGTCAAAATATGCTATACTTATCAAAAATACTGACGAACGGACGGTAATATCGTATGATAGATAAGATGCGAGAGCTGCTATTTAAGATTTTTAAGCGTGAGAGCTTTCTCGGCAAGCTGGTCGATAAATTTTTCACCAGAGAGATAATAACCTATATCATTTTCGGCGTGCTGACCACGGCAGTCAACCTTGTTACATTTTATATCTTTAAGAAGATATTCATTTCAATAGGCTGGGAGGGTGTGTTCAATAAACTGCTCGGCTCCGCGGGCTGGGATAAGGCGCTCGAGCTGCTCGGCAGCGGCACGGATTACCTCGACGCCACCGTTATCGCGTGGACTGTCGCCGTTATCTTCGCCTTTGTCACCAATAAGCTCATCGTGTTTGAGTCAAAGAGCTGGAAGCCCGCCGTTGCGGGCAAAGAATTCGTCGGCTTCATCGGCGCAAGACTCTTTTCGCTGCTGGTCGAGCTTGTGTTCATGTTTGTGATGGTCACGCTCCTCAAGTGGAACGACTTCGTCGCGAAGTTCATAGTGCAGGTCATCGTCGTCATTCTCAACTACGTTTTCAGTAAGCTCTTAATTTTCAAGAATAAATAATTCCCGGAGGAAAAGAAATGTTTATTACCAACGATATAAAATATGTCGGCGTGAACGATCACGAAATAGACCTCTTTGAGGGTCAGTTCACCGTGCCGAACGGTATGGCGTACAATTCATATGTCATCACCGATGAAAAAACGGCGGTCATGGATACCGTCGACGCGCGATTCACCGCAGAATGGCTCGGTAATATCGAATCCGTGCTCGGCGGCAGGAAGCCCGATTACCTTGTAGTGCAGCATATGGAACCCGATCACTCGGCGAATATCGTCAATTTCCTGACCGCTTACCCCGAGGCGACGGTCATTGCGAATTCAAAGACTCTCACGATGATGAAGAATTTCTTTGATTACGATTTTGACGGCAAGGTGCAGCTCGTCGAGGATGGCTCAAGCATTTCGCTCGGCAGGCACGAATTGACCTTTGTTTTCGCCCCGATGGTGCATTGGCCCGAGGTCATGTTCACCTATGATAAGGCGGATAAGGTGCTCTTCACCGCCGACGGCTTCGGCAAATTCGGCGCCCTCGACGTCGACGAGGAGTGGGACTGCGAAGCCCGTCGCTACTATTTCGGCATCGTCGGCAAATACGGCGCTCAGGTGCAGAGCGTGCTCAAAAAAGCCGCAGCGCTCGATATAAATATCATCTGCCCGCTCCACGGCCCCGTGCTCAGCGAGGATCTCGGGCACTACATAGAGAAATACGATATCTGGTCGTCATATAAGCCCGAATCCGAGGGCGTGATGATAGCCTATACCTCGGTTTACGGTCATACAAAGAAGGCCGCCGAGCGACTCGCCGATATGCTCAGGGCAAAGGGCAGCCCCAAGGTGGTAGTCACAGACCTTGCAAGGGAGGATATCGCCGAGGCGATAGAGGACGCCTTCCGTTACGGCAAGCTCGTGCTTGCGACCACGACTTATAACTCGGATATTTTCCCTTTTATGAAGCACTTTATCGACGGCCTGACCGAGAGAGGATACCGCAACAGGACGATAGGCCTTATCGAGAACGGCTCGTGGGCGCCCGTCGCCGCCAAGGTGATGCGTGATAAATTTGCGTCGAGCAAAAATATCACCATTCTTGAAACAACGGTCAGGATCAAATCCGCCCTCAACGCCGAGAGCGAAGCGCAGCTCGCTCAGCTCGCGGACGAGCTCCTCGCCGACTGATAACAGCATAGAAATAAGCCGCCGGTTTGACCGACGGCTTTTTTGCATGTTCTGATTTTTTTACACCTCATCCGTCGCTGCGGCGACACCTTCTCCTCGAGGAGAAGGCGGGGGGAACGCACCGCAGGTGATAAGGCGGTTAAATATGTCTTGACACACGCTCTCAAAACTTGTGTTTATGTCGTCGTTTGAATAGCGCAAAACTGTTAAACCGAGCGAGGATAAGAATTCATCTCTCTCGGCGTCGCTTTGCTTGCCCTTGTCAAGAAAATGCTGGGTTCCGTCGATCTCAATTACGATTTTGGCACTCGCGCAGTAAAAATCGACGATATATCTGCCGATAACCTTTTGACGATGAAAGGTTATCGGCAATTCTTTTAAGAATTCATACCAAAGCCGCCGCTCCTGCTGCGTCATCTGCCTTCTCAAGGCTTGTGAAATGCCGGTCAGCTTCTTGTTATATTTATCGTTCATATATAACACCGTATCTTTAGTTCGGTCGGCTTCTCCTTGAGGAGAAGCTGTCACGTAGTGACTGATGAGGTGGCCGCAAAGCGGATATCTGTGCCAAACGAGCAAAGTTGAATCGTTTTATAACACTGCGTCTTTAAGTCGGTCGGCTTCTCCTTGAGGAGAAGCCGCCACGGAGTGGCTGATGAGGTGGCCGCGAAGCGGTTTAGCAAAAGCAATTACCTCTTCAAGATATCTTTAAGATACTTACCTGTATACGATCTCTCGCATTCGGCGACCTCCTCCGGGGTGCCGGTCACGACTATCTCGCCGCCGCCGTTGCCGCCCTCGGGACCGAGGTCGATTATATGGTCCGCTGTCTTGATAACGTCGAGATTGTGCTCTATCACTATCACCGTGTTGCCGTTGTCAACAAATTTTTGCAGCACATCTATTAGGCGGTGAACGTCCGCCGTGTGCAGACCCGTTGTCGGTTCGTCGAGGATATACGCGGTCTTGCCCGTCGAATGCCTTGACAGCTCCGTTGCCAGCTTCACTCGCTGGGCTTCGCCGCCCGAGAGGGTGGTCGCCGACTGACCGAGCTTAACATAGCCGAGCCCGACGTCATAGAGAGTTTTGATCTTGCGGTAGATCTTCGGGATATTCTCAAAGAAATTCATCGCTTCCTCGACGGTCATTTCAAGGATATCGTGGATATTCTTGTCCTTATATCTGACCTCAAGGGTCTCCCTGTTGTATCTCTCGCCCTTGCAGACCTCGCAAGGGACATATATATCGGCGAGGAAGTGCATCTCGATCTTCACAATGCCGTCGCCCTGGCAGGCTTCGCAGCGCCCGCCCTTAACGTTGAATGAGAAGCGGTTCGCCTTGTAGCCTCGCTTTTTCGCGTCGGTCGTCGAGGCGAAAAGATCGCGGATATCGTTGAATACTCCCGTGTAGGTGGCGGGATTTGAGCGGGGAGTCCTGCCGATGGGGGATTGGTCGATGGTTATCACCTTGTCGAGGTTCTCAAGTCCCGTTATCGAGTCGAAGCTGCCGCTTATCTTGTGCGCTCCGTTCAGCTCGTTTGCAAGGTGCTTATTGAGGATCTCGTTGACGAGCGAGGACTTTCCGCTGCCCGATACGCCCGTCACGCAGATGAATTTGCCGAGCGGGAATTCAACGTCGATATTCTTCAGATTATTTTCCTTTGCGCCGTGGACGGTCAGCACCTTGCCGTTGCCCGCCCTGCGCTTCTCGGGCACGGGTATGAATCGCCTGCCGCTCAGGTATTGACCCGTTATAGAGCGCTCGCAGTTGATTATGTCGTCGACCGTGCCGGCCGCGACTATCTCGCCGCCGTGGATGCCCGCACCGGGACCGACATCGACAATATAATCCGCGGCTCTCATCGTATCCTCGTCATGCTCAACGACTATCAGGGTGTTGCCTATATCGCGCAGATGGCGCAGGGTCGAGAGCAGCTTTTCGTTGTCGCGCTGATGCAGGCCGATGCTCGGCTCGTCAAGGATATAGAGCACGCCCATGAGCGACGAGCCTATCTGTGTCGCGAGCCTTATACGCTGGGCTTCGCCGCCCGAGAGGGTGGCAGAGGCTCTTGCAAGGTCAAGGTAATCGAGGCCCACGCTCGACAGGAACGAAAGGCGGCTCTTTATCTCCTTGATTATCATCTCGGCTATCATGCTCTCGCGCTCGGTCAGCACAAGGGAGTCAAGAAATTTCAGCTCCTCGGCTATTGATTTCTCGGTGAATTCCGCTATATTTATGCCGCCGACGGTCACGGCGAGCGACTCTTTTTTGAGTCTTGCGCCGCCGCATTCTGGGCATTTCGTTATCGACATTATCGACTCTATCTCCGAGCGGGAGTATTCGCTGGTCGTCTCTCTGTATCGGCGCTCGACATTGTTGATAACACCCTCAAAATCGGTCATATAAGTGCCGCTGCCGTATTCGTTGCGGCGCTCGAGCTTTATCTTTTTGCCCTTTGTGCCGTAAAAAAGCACATCCTTTGCCTGCTTTGAGAGCTTGTTGAACGGCGTTTCAAGCGAGAAACCGTAAGCTGCGGCCAAGCCCTCATAATACATCTGAGCTATCGTGCCGCCGTCGGAGACCGACCAGCCGCTCGCCTTTATTGCGCCCTGACGGATAGAGAGGTTGCCGTCGGGCACGAGCAGATCGGGGTCGACCTTCATAAATGTGGCAAGGCCGAGACACTTGGGGCACGCGCCGAAAGGATTGTTGAACGAGAACGAGCGCGGCTCAAGCTCCTCGATGTTGACTCCGTGCTCTGGGCAGGCGTAATTGAGCGAATAGAGCTTCTCTTCGCCGCCGATGACGTCCACCAGCAGCAGCCCGTCCGTCAGACCGACCGCCGTCTCAATGGAATCCGCAAGGCGTGAGCGTATGCCGTCCTTTATCACAAGGCGGTCGACTATGACTTCTACATTGTGTTTAATATTCTTTTCGAGCTTAATTTCTTCGGAAAGGTCGTAGGTTATCGAGTCGATACGAACACGGGCAAAGCCGCTCTTGCGGACGCTCTCAAGCTCCTTGACAAATTCGCCCTTTTTGCCTCTTGCGATGGGCGCCATTATCTGTATCCTCGTGCCCTCGTCGAGCGAAAGCACGTCGGCGGTTATATCGTCCACCGTCTGGCGGGATATCTCACGGCCGCAGACGGGGCAGTGGGGGATGCCTATGCGGGCATAGAGCAGGCGCAGATAATCATATATCTCCGTGACCGTGCCGACGGTCGAGCGGGGGTTCTTTGAAGTGGTTTTTTGGTCGATCGATATGGCGGGGGAGAGCCCCTCGATAAGCTCCACGTTGGGCTTCTCCATCTGCCCGAGAAATTGGCGGGCATAGGAGGAGAGGGATTCAACATATCTGCGCTGACCCTCGGCGTATATCGTGTCAAAGGCGAGCGAGGATTTGCCCGAGCCGGAGAGACCCGTGAATACCACGAGGCTGTCCCTCGGTATGGTGACGTCCACATTTTTAAGGTTGTGTTCCTTTGCGCCCTTGACCGTAAGAAATTTTGAAGCCATTGTTATTTACCTCGCTTGAGTTTTTCTATCTTGTCACGCAGGTATGCGGCGTGCTCGAATTCGAGTATCTTTGCCGCAGCCTTCATCTCGGCGGTCAGACGTATTATCATCGCCTCGCGCTCCTTCTTGCTCAGCTTTGAGAGCGATTTGTCGTCGCCGCTCTTGGAGGATATCTCTATCACGTCGCGGACATCCTTAACTATCGTTTTTGGCACGATGCCGTGCTCCTCGTTATACCGCATCTGCTTCTCGCGGCGGCGGTTGGTCTCGGTTATCGCTCTCTCCATTGACGGAGTGACGCTGTCGGCGTACATGATGACCTTGCCCTCGGCGTTCCTCGCCGCACGGCCTATGGTCTGTATCAGCGACGTTTCGGAGCGCAGGAAGCCCTCTTTATCCGCGTCGAGGATGGCAACGAGCGAGACTTCGGGGATGTCAAGCCCCTCGCGCAGCAGGTTTATGCCGACCAATACGTCGAATTCGCCGAGCCTCAGCCCGCGGATTATCTCCATTCGCACTATCGTGTCCACATCGTGGTGCATATAACGCACCTTGATGTCGAGATTCTCAAGGTAGGCGGTCAGATCCTCCGCCATGTGTTTGGTGAGCGTGGTGACAAGCACCCTTTCGCCCTTGGCGGCGCGCTCATTTATCTCGGATACAAGGTCGTCTATCTGACCCTCCACGGGGCGCACGGATATCTCGGGGTCGAGCAGCCCCGTCGGCCTGATGACCTGCTCCGCAATGCGTGAGCTCTTTTCACGCTCGAATTCGCCGGGTGTGGCGCTGACAAATATCTTCTGCCCCGTGCGCTCGTAGAATTCGTCAAAGGTCAGCGGGCGGTTGTCGTATGCGGAGGGCAGGCGGAAGCCGAAGTTGATAAGGCTCTCTTTGCGCGCCCTGTCGCCACCGTACATAGCCCTGACCTGCGGCAGAGTGACGTGCGATTCATCCACAAACAGCAGGAAATCGTCGGGGAAGTAGTCAAGAAGCGTGAACGGCGCGGAGCCGGGAGCCCTGCCGCTCATAACGCGCGAATAATTCTCAATGCCCTTGCAGAAGCCCGTTTCACGCAGCATCTCTATATCGTATTCGGTGCGCTGCTTTATGCGCTGAGCCTCGAGCAGCTTGCCCTCACTCTCGAATTCCTTGACTCTCTCAAGCATCTCGGCGTAGATGAGGGATATGGATTTCTCCATTTTGTCGGGCGAAATGACATAGTGGGAGGCGGGGTATATCGCGGCGTGCGAAAGCACGCTTTTCACCTGACCGGTGAGGGCGTTTATCTCGCTGATGCGGTCTATCTCATCGCCGAAGAACTCGACCCTGATGGCGTTTTCGTTTGAATAAACAGGGAATATCTCCACCACGTCGCCGCGGACTCTGAATTTATTTCGGCTGAAATCAATGTCGTTGCGCTCGTATTGTATCGACACGAGCTTGTCAATCAGCTCGTCGCGGCTCTTTTCCATGCCCGTTCGCAGCGAAATGACCATGCTACGGTAATCTATCGGGTCGCCGAGGGTGTATATGCAGGATACGCTCGCCACGATTATAACGTCCCGCCGCTCAGAGAGGGCGGAGGTCGCCGAATGGCGCAGCTTATCTATCTCGTCGTTCACCGCCGAGTCCTTTTCGATATAGGTGTCTGTCGTCGGTATATATGCCTCGGGCTGATAATAATCATAGTATGATACGAAATATTCGACCGCATTCTCAGGGAAGAATTCTCTGAATTCCGAGCAGAGCTGAGCGGCGAGAGTTTTATTGTGAGCCAAAACGAGGGTAGGGCGGTTGAGGTTCGCTATAACATTCGCCATGGTGAAGGTCTTGCCAGAGCCGGTGACGCCGAGCAGGGTCTGCTCCGAGAAGCCCCTGTTTATCCCGTCCGTGAGCGCCTCTATTGCCTGAGGCTGATCGCCCGTGGGCTTATATTTTGAAACCAGCTTGAATTTGTCCATTCTCCGACCTCGCTTTGATCAGTTTGACGAGCTGTTTGCCGCCGCCATGCAGGCGTCGATGACCAGCACAACGCAGAGAGCGTTCAATTCGTCCGCGTCGTTTGCAATGCTTATCTCATATGCGTCGCCGAGGGTGAACCACTGCTTCGACACAGAGGCGATGACCTCGGCTCCGTTCATAACGGTGTATTCATGCGCCCAGAAGTCACCCTCAACTCTCCAGCCGAGGCCGTTCACGGCGTATTCATGCCGCAGAAATGTGAATTGCTTCACAACCTCGGCAATATTACGGCCGTTGACGGCGATATAATACTTCGGCAGGAATGTTAACAGCTTCTGCTGAATGAAGGCTATCTCGCCCCCGAGCAGGTCATAGATATGCAGCTTTTTGCCGAGCGAAAATACCTCACCCCTGACATGGTAGCGGTCGCTGCCGTCGGGATTATATACGGTGAATTTGTCTCCCCACGAGAAAATATGTTGTTTGAGATAAAGCTCCATACAAAAACCTCACTCTGTTGAACAAATGTTCTGATTTTGAATTGATTATATCACAAGGTTTTAAAAAATGCAAGATGTATATTGAGGGATTTTAAAAAGAATACCGACAAGGGCGGCCTCAGATAAAGCTAAGCCGCCCTGTAAAAAGTCCTTTG
>FR888191.1:0-28833 GCA_000431775.1 Clostridium sp. CAG:413
CTCTGTGCCGCTCGTCCTTCGAGCCCCACTCATGCGTTCCGAATAAACAAAAAAGGAACCGCTGATGCGATTCCCTTTTTGTTGGTGCCGGTGGTGGGACTCGAACCCACACGATGTCGCCATCAACGGATTTTGAGTCCGTCACGTCTGCCAATTCCATCACACCGGCGTATCAACTTTTTTATTATAGCGCACCGAGCGGTAAAAATCAAGAAAAAGTTTTGTATATTGTCTCAAAAGGAAGCTATTTACAGATTGTTAACTTGAATTCGGGTCAATATTATGTTATATTATGAATAGCATTTAAAATTACTGTTTTCGGAGGAGTCAGCAATGTCTGAGCTTAACAACAAAAAGCGCTCCCGCTTATCCCGCTTCTTTGCGGGCAATTCCTATTGCTGGGCGGCGTGCCTGTGCACGGTCGGCGTAATGATGCTGGTGTATTATTGTTACGACCTTTTCCCTTTCGGCGACACGACCATACTTCGCATGGATCTTTACCATCAGTACGGCCCACTCTTTGCCGAATTCTATGACAGAGTTACGGGGCTGAAGAGCTTTATCTATTCGTGGCAGACGGGTCTCGGCTCGCCGTTCCTCGGCAACTACTTCAATTATCTTGCCAGCCCGAGTGCCGTCATAATGCTTCTCCTCGGTCACGAGAATATGCCCGAGGCGATAGCCGGCATGATAATTGCCAAGGCTGCCCTCGCCGCGGGAGCATTCACCTATTACCTCAAGAAATCGCACGGCAGGCACGACTTCATAACCGCCGCTTTCGGCGTGCTCTACGCAATGTGCGGCTACTTCGTTGCGTATTATTGGAACGTGATGTGGATAGACGCCATGGTCTATTTCCCGCTCGTGATACTCGGCATTGAGAATATCATCAACAAGCGAAACGCCAAGGTCTATATTCCGTTCCTTGCGCTCACGCTCCTGTCGAACTATTATATGGGTTATATGACCTGTATATTCTCGGTTCTGTATTTCCTGATGTATTATCTCGGCAAATACGATCTTACGACGCTCGACGCAAACACCCCGTTCACCGTCGATGAGAACGGCAAGAAGCAGATAAAGGGCAGGGAGAAGCTGAAGCACAGCATCTTCCTCAAGAGCGGCTTTGCCTTTGCGTTCTCAAGCGTTGCCGCCGCCTGCCTTGCGGCGTTTGCGCTGATACCGACCTTCATCATCCTCAAGAGCTGCTCTGCGACCTCGGGCACGATGCCGCAGAATTTCAAATCGTATTACGATATATTCGACTTCCTCGCAAATCACCTTGCAAGCGTAGTGCCGACCATACGCAGCAGCGGCGACGACGTGCTGCCCAATGTCTACTGCGGCATTGCGACCGTGATGCTCGTGCCCCTCTATCTTTTCACCAGGAGCATATCTCTCAAGGAGAAGATAGCGAATGTCGGTATGCTCGGCGTGCTCTATATGAGCTTCAATATCAATGTGCTCAACTATATCTGGCACGGCTTCCACTTCCCGAACGACCTGCCCTACCGCTTCTCGTTCATGTATTCGTTCATCCTGCTGACGATGGCTTATAAAGCGTTCATCCGCCTCAAGGAATTCACCGGCAGGCAGATACTCGGCACGGGTGTTGCCGTGCTGGGCGCGATAATCCTCATTCAGAAGATAGGCTCCAAGAATGTGGAGGATATCACCGTCATCATCAGCGTTATCTTCGTTGTGACCTATTGCCTTGTGTTCTTCCTGATGAAGGACGAGAAATATCAGCGCTCGGCGATAGCGGTGCTGCTGCTCTGCTGCGTTATAGGCGAGGTCGCCTGCGCCAATACCGACCGCTACAGCATGAGCCAGACCAAAACAAATTTCGTCGGCGACTATGCCGAATTCAGGGAGCTTAAGGGCAAGCTCGACGAATACGACGGAAGCGACGATTACCGCATGGAGCTGACCTATAACCGTGCGAGGATGGATCCCGCGTGGTTCGGCTACAACGGCGTCTCCACCTTCTCGTCAATGGCATATGAGAAGCTCTCGAACGTGCAGAGCGACCTCGGCCTCAACGGCAACTATATCAACAGCTACACCTATAATCTGCAAACTCCCGTTTATAATATGATGCACTCGCTCAAGTATGTGGTCAATAACAACACCGACGTCACCGTTGAGAACGACTACTTCAACGAGCTTATGACCTCGGGCAAATTCACCGCATACGAGAATAAATACTGGCTGCCGATGGGCATGGCGGTGAACAGCGACATCAAGGAGTGGTATACCGATTACAATAACCCGTTTACCGTCCAGAGCGACTGGTTTGAATATGCAACGGGCGTGTCGGATGTATTCTCGATGATGACGATAGACGACGTGCAGTATTATAATATGGATGAAATAACCTCGGGTCTTGACACGGGCGATATCTATTTTACCAAGACGGGCAGCGGCAAGGGCGAGCTGACCTTTGTGCTCACCGTGCCCGAGACCAAGCACTGCTACCTGTATGTCAATTCCTCCTCCTTCGACAGCATCTCGATAAGCAAGGGCTCAACGAGCGTTACCCAGAATACCGACGAGCCGTATATCTACGATCTCGGCATTCTGAACCCCGACGAGACCGTGTCCGTGCTCGTTTCGATAGAGGACAGCGAATACGGCTACATCGACTTTTATCCCTACTATGTCAATGACGACGCTCTCAAGGAGGGCTACGAGATACTCAGCAGGGGCAAGCTGGATGTGACTTCGTTCAGCGACACCCGCATCACCGGCACCGTCGAGGCGGCGAAGGATTGCGTTTTCTACACCTCGATTCCCTATGACAAGGGCTGGACGGTCAAGATAGACGGCAAGGAGATAGACAAGGACGATTATCTCTCGCTCGCCGAGGCTTATTTGAGCTTCAACCTGCCCGCGGGCAAGCACACCGTGGAGCTTTCGTTCAGGCAGAGAGGCCTTGCCGAGGGCGCCGCGATATCCGCTGTAACGCTTGTGATCCTTATCGCGCTTTGGGTCTATACTTCACGCAGAAAGAAGAAGGCAGCCCTGCTGCCCGCACCCGAGCCGACCGATCCCGTTGTAATGTCGGAGGAGCCGACGGAGCTTGACGGGCTTACCGACGAAGCTCAGGAGACCGACGAAACCGAAAGCGCCGAAGCGGTTGATGAAGTCAAAAAAATTGAAGAAATAGAAGAAGCCGAATTGACCGACGAAGCCGAAAAGGCCGAGGTCGAGGAGGCGGTCGACGAGCACGCCGAGGATCCTGCCGATGAAGCGGCGGAGATCGACGAGCCCGAAGGCAAGACAGAAGAATAAGCAATAAAAATTCAGCAGGCCGAGCTTAAACGCTTGACCTGCTGATTATTTATATCCTGTTTACTTATCTCCAGATGAACCAGATAAGCAGATAGCCTGTCACGACCGCCGAGAGGGTGAAGGGCACGCCGTATTTCATAAATGTGCTGCTCTTTACCTCATAGCCCGCCTTCCTCAGTATGCCGATGCCCGCGATATTTGCGCTCGCGCCGATGGGCGTAAGGTTGCCGCCGAGTGTCGCGCCGCAGAGCAGGCCGTAGTAAAGGAGCTTCGGCTCGATGCCGATATCCGCCGCTATGACGGGGACTATCGAGAGCATTGTTGCGGTGTAGGGTATGTTGTCAAT
The DNA here is from genome assembly GCA_000431775.1 of Clostridium sp. CAG:413. Lineage (GTDB taxonomy): Bacteria > Bacillota > Clostridia > Oscillospirales > Acutalibacteraceae > CAG-177. The sequence goes on from FR888191.1 coordinate 3,641, forward strand.
GAATGCCGAGAGCAGCACGGACATCCAAACGATTATGGTGTAGACCGCAAAGACCGAGCCTGAGCCGAGCTTTGCGATAGCGCCGCCGATAACGTCGATAACGCCTGCGCTCTTGATGCCGCCGATAACTATGAAAAGACCGGTCAGCAGCACGATGGTATAGTAGTCGATATCCTTGAGGGCGTTTTTGACTATGTCCTTGTTCTTCTTGTAGAAAAGCTCGCGGATAACGCCGATAAGGAAGAAGCCTATGCAGATAATGCCGTTGGTTATCTCGGGCTTATAGAATTGACCCTCCGCAGCGTTGCTCTTGTAGGGGATGAACGAAACGGCGATGAGCATGAGCACGGTGCCCACGAGCAGAAAGGTGGGGAATTTATCCTCGACCTTGGTGCGGCCGTTGAATTCGATCTTGTCCGTCTCCTTGCGGAACATAAAGAGGATTATCATCGCGCTGACCACCGCACCTGCCTGGACTACCCAGAACATGCCGGCTTTGCCGTCGTCAATAAAGAAGTCGGAGAAGTCGAGATTCGCAGCCTTTGCGAGGAGTATCGAGGTCGTGTCGCCCACGAGCGTTGCGGCGCCCTGGAGGTTTGAGGATATTGCGATGCAGATTATCGAGGGCACAGGCGAGATATCGAGCTTCTTGCAGAACGCCATTGCGACGGGGGCTATCATCAGCACGGTGGCGACGTTGTCGACAAAGGCGGAAACGATGCCCGCAAAGAGCGAGAGAGCCACGACGACCCATTTGACATTCGGCATCTTTGAGATAAGGATATCCGACATGAGCTGCGGCATTTTGGATTCGATAAAGAGATAGACCGTGCCCATTGTGCCGGCTATCATCATTATGACGTTCCAGTCTATCTCGCGCAGCGCTTCAACGAAGCCGTAGGCGTAGGTTGAGTCGCCCACTGCGAAGAAGCCCTCGCCGAATGCGTTCGGCGCAACGGCGGATACGATGCCGAGACCGATGAAAATAAGCGCGGAAGCTATTGTGACATAAGGGCGTATCTTTTGAAACGCCATCATCAGAATGTAGGTGACGGCAAAGATTATCAGCGCCGCCAGGGTGATTTTGCTCATTGCTTCATCTCCTGTGTTTTGAGTTATGCGGAAATTATATAACTAATTGTATAAAAAGTCAATATTTAAGCAAAATTTGCCGCAGAGATATATCAAAAATCATATATCCTGCGGCATTGTTTCTTATTTCAGCTTCCAAGCGAGGTCAGAGAGGAAAAGCTGCTGCTTCAGAGCCTCGAAGGAGGTGTCTTTTGATATGTGAACATACTCAATACCCGCCATCTCGGCGAAATCCTCAAGCATCTGCGGCGTTGCGTCGTAGGAGAGGACGGTGTGGTGAGCGCCGCCGGCGGCTATCCACATCTTTGCGCCCGTGCAAAGGTCGGGCATCGCCCGCCACATGACCCTCGCCACAGGCAGATTCGGCATATCCATTATCGGCTTCACCGCCTCGATATCCTGCACTATCAGGCGCAGCCTGCCGCCGAGGTCGACCAGCGAAGCGACGACGCCCTTGCCCGCCTTGCCCTCGAACACGAGCCTTGCGGGGTCTTTTTCGTTCATGCCGATGCCGAGCGGGTGGACTTCTATCCTCGGCTTGTCCGCCGCAAGAGTTGGGCAGACCTCGAGCATATGAGCGCCGAGCGAGTATTCGCTGCCGGGCAGCAGGTGATAGGTGTAATCCTCCATGAAGCCGCTGCCGCCGCCCATGCCCTCGGTCATCGCCTTGACTATGCGGGTCATTGCGGCGACCTTCCAGTCACCCTCGCCGCCGTAGCCGTAGCCCTGCTCCATGAGCCTTTGGCTTGCAAGCCCGGGGAGCTGCTCCATGCCGTAGAGATCCTCAAAGGTATTGGTGAACGCCTTTGCGCCCTCTCGGTCGAGCATACGCTTTATCGCTATCTCCTCACGAGCCTGATAGCGTATGGCTTCGATATTGTCGGTGCAGACGGAGTATTTCTCCTTGTAAAGATCGACAAGCCCGTCTATCTCGCCGTCGCCGACCGCCGCCATTTCCTTGACGAGGTCGCCGACCGCCCAGGTGTTGACCTGCCAGCCGAGCTTTATCTGAACCTCGACCTTATCGCCCTCCGTGACGGCGACGTTACGCATGTTATCGCCGAAGCGCATTACCTTGAGCGACCTGCTCTCGGCGTAGCCGACGGCGCTTCTCATCCACAGACCGAGCTCCCGCAGGACGGGTTCATCCTGCCAATAGCCCATGATTATCTTGCGGGGCAGCCTCATTCGCGCGCCGATGAAGCCATGCTCCCTGTCGCCGTGAGCCGCCTGATTGAGATTCATGAAGTCCATGTCTATCTCTTCGTTCGGTATCTCGCGGTTATACTGCGTCGCAAAGTGGCAATAGGGCTTTTGCAGGAGCGAAAGTCCGTTTATCCACATCTTGCTCGGGCTGAAGGTATGGCACCAGGTGACGATGCCGAGGCAGTTGTCGTCGTAATTCGCCTCTTTTATAATGCTTGTCACCTCGTCGGTGGTCTTGACCGTAGCTTTGTAGATGAAGCGGCAGGGGATGAATTCGCTTGAATCAATGACCGCTGCCATTTCGGCGGCTCTCACGGCGACTGTTTCAAGCACCTCCGGGCCGTAGAGATGCTGGCTGCCGACTATAAACCAAAATTCTTTTTTCTTCATATTCACGGTTATCACCTCGTTGTCAGAATGCCTCGACCGCCGCTTTCTCGACGGGCAGGCTCTTTTTGTAGTTGTCAAGGAATTTTTTGAATCCCGCGATATCCTCGGGGTCGGGCTTCACCTCAAAGGCGTCCTCATTTGAGAAGACCCTGCTGTCGAGGAAGGCTTCAAGAGTCTCGCCCTCGGCCTTGTTTTGCATATATGACGCGAGCAGAGCGATACCCCACGGGCCGCCCTCGCCCGCGGTCTTCATGACCGATACGGGCGCTTCGAGCGCCGCCGCCATTATCTTTTGACCCGCAAGCGGAGCCTTGAAGTAGCCGCCGTGGCCGAGGAGCTTATCAATTTTAACATGTTCGTCGGCGAGAATTTCCATGCCGATGCTGAGCGTCGCCGCCGCGGAGCAGAGCTGAGCCCTTGCGAAATTCGGCAGGTCGAATTTGGATTCGGGGCCTCTGAGGAAGAGTGGCTTGCCGCTGTCAAGCCCCGTGATAACCTCGCCCGAGAGGTAGTTGAACGCTACCAGCCCGCCGCAGTCCTTGTCGCCCGAGAGGGCGGATTCAAACATCTTGTCGAGCACCTTATAGATGCTGATATCCATGCCGAGGGCGCTGCACATGGAGGTGAAAAGCCCCGCCCATGCGTCTATCTCACCTGAACAGTTGTTGCAATGCACCATCGCAACGGGCTTGCCGGACGGTGTGGTGACCATGTCTATCTCGGGGTAGAGCTTTGAGAGCGCCTTCTCGAGCACGACCATGAGGAATATAGACGTGCCGGCGGAGACATTGCCCGTCCTGACCGCTACGGAATTCGTCGCGACCATTCCCGTGCCTGCGTCGCCCTCGGGCGGGCACATGGGCACTCCGGGGCGGAATTCGCCCGTCGGGTCGAGCAGAGCCGCGCCCTCCGCGGTCAGTGTGCCTGCCCTCTCGCCCGCAACGAGCACTCGGGGCAGGATATCGCGTATCTTCCACGGGAAATTCTTATCGGCAACGCAGCTGTCGAATTTATCGAGCATGGCAACGTCATAGTCGTTTATGTTGCTGTCTATCGGGAACATACCGGAGGCCTCGCCCACGCCGATGACTCTTTCGCCCGTCAGACAGTAGTGGACATAGGCGGCGAGGGTTGCGATGAAATCGACCCTGCCGACGTGCTCCTCGCCGTTCAGGATAGCCTGATAGAGGTGAGCTATGCTCCAGCGCTGGGGAATGTTGAAGTCAAAGAGAGCGCTGAGCTTCTCGGCGGCCTCGGCGGTTATCGTGTTGCGCCAGGTACGGAATTCAGCGAGCTGAGCGCCGTCCTTGTCAAAGGCAAGATAGCCGTGCATCATGCCGCTGATACCCATTGAGCCGACGGTCTCGAGCTTCACGCCGTATTTGTCGTAAACGCTCTTTTTGAGGGCGGCGAACGAAGCCCTCAGACCCTCAAAAACCTCGTCGAGCGAATAGGTCCACACGCCGTTTTTGTAGGAATTCTCCCAGTCGAAGCTGCCCGAGGCGAGGGGGCTGCCGTTAAGGTCGACAAGCACGGATTTAATCCTTGTCGAGCCGAACTCGATGCCGAGGGCGGTCTCGGCGTTCAAAATGATATTTTTGACATTTTCCATAATTGCACATCCAATCCGGAATTAAATTCTGTCTATATAATACCAAATACTTGCCGCTCAGTCAAGAAAAAATCGCCCGCGCGCCGCAAACGCTATTGATTTTCGGCGGCGGATGTGATAAAATCAAAATGCAATGTAAAAATACCGATTTCGGGAGGAGTTTTCACCGTGAAAAAGATAATTGCCGTCATAATGGCTCTTGCCTGTATAGTCTGCGTTTTCGCCTCGTGCGGGAAGAAGGACGACACGCCGAAGGAGCTAACCTCGGGCGACTACACCTACGTCGTGCTTGAGGACGGCACAGTCAAGATAACCAAATATAACGGCACCTCCGACGAGATCGAGAGAGACCTGCCCTCCGAGATAGACGGCAAGACCGTCACCGTCATAGGCAAGGAAGCCTTTGCGGGCGCAGAGGGCCTGACGGTCGTGAATTTCCCGACCGGTCTTGTCAAGATAGAGGAGAGAGCCTTTGCCGAAAGCTCGATAAAGAAGGCCTTCATGTATAGATCCAAGAGCCTTAAGGAGATAGGCGCCGAGGCATTCAGCAAGTGCCCGAATCTCGTCCAGGTCGATATGTCGTCGAGCCTTGAGACCGTCGGCGAGAAGGCGTTCTTCTATTGCACCAAGCTCAAAGTAGCCACTTTCAGAGGCAACACTCCGAATATAGCGGACTTTGCCTTCGACGCCTGCCCGAGCCTTGTTATCTACACCAAGGAGGGCATGGATAAGGTCATCGCCTACGCCGAAAAGAGCCTCATAGAGCTTAAATATCTCACCGTCTGAATTTAATACTCAAATAATAAAACGATCTGCCGCCTCATATGATTTTTTGAGGTGACAGATCATGTTTTTTCGGCTCAATGAAGCGATAGGGGCTTTCGTTTGGGGGCCGCCGATGCTGGCGGTGTTCCTGCTCACGGGGCTTTATCTCTCGATAAGATCGGGATTTTTTCAGATAAGAGGGGTCAAAACGTGGCTCGGCGGCACGGTGCTCTCAAAGCCCGCACCCGCCGAGGACGGCGACGGCTCGGTGAGCCAGAGGGGGGCGCTTTTTTCGGCGCTCGCCGCCTGCCTCGGCACGGGCAACATAGTCGGCGTTGCGACCGCGATATATTCGGGCGGCGCAGGGTCGATATTTTGGATGTGGATATCCGCCGTGCTCGGCATGATGACCTGCTGCTGCGAGAATATCCTCGGCGTTCGCTACAGGGTCAGAGCCGCCGACGGCTCGTGGCTCGGCGGGCCTATGCTGTATATCGATCGGGGGCTTGGAATGAAAGGCCTCGCCGCCGTATACGCCGTGCTGCTCATCGGCGCTTCGCTCGGCATGGGCAACATGACCCAGGCGAATTCCGTAGCCTGCGGGCTTGAAACCTTCGGTGTGCCGAAATATATTTGCGCCGCCGTGCTTGCCGCCGTGGTGCTCGCCGCCGCTTCGGGCGGGCTTCGCCGCATAAGCGCGATATCCGAGAAGCTCATTCCTGTACTTTCGGCGGTGTTCATCCTCGGATGCTTCGCCGTGATCATCGCCAATATCCGCAATTTCGTTCCATGTGTGAAGCTGATCGTCAGGGAGGCCTTCACCGTCAGAGCAGTGTCGGGATTTGGAATGGCGAAGGCGATGCGCTACGGTATTTCGCGCGGCGTTTTCTCCAATGAAGCTGGTCTCGGCAGCAGCGCCATAATCCATTCCTCGGCGCGGTGCGGCAATCCCGCAGAGCAGGGGATGTGGGGCATCCTCGAGGTTTTTATCGACACGGTGCTCATGTGCACCGTCACCGCCGCCGCGCTGCTGATGAGTGGGGTATGGCAGAGCGACCCGTCGCTCAACGGCGTTGAATTCTGCTCCGCCGCGTTCTCAAGCGTTTTCGGCGCCGCGGGCGGATATTTCCTGAGCGGATGCATCAGCCTCTTTGCCCTTGCCACCCTTGTGGCTTGGTCGTATTACGGCAGCAGGGGGGCGGCGTATCTTTTCGGCGAAAAGAGCGTTAAAATTTACAATATCCTCTATGCCGCTGCGGCGGCTGCGGGCTGCGTGCTGCGACTCGAGAGCGTCTGGAGCGTGTCCGACACGCTCAACGGGCTTATGGCGGTGCCGAATCTCTTTGCGCTGCTGCTGCTCTCGGGCGAAGCGATAAAACTGCTGAAGGACGGTAAAAAGAATTATGGGATTCACTCAAAAGGAGCTGGACTCTCTCATCGCCGTGATGAAAGAGCGGGCGGATGAAAAATATAAGAAATTCAACGACAGCTTAATTCCCGGGCTGAACGAAACATCTATCGGTCTGCGTGTGCCCGCCGTCAGAGAGCTGGCGAAGGGGATAACGCGGAGCGATTGGAGGGGCTTTCTTGCCCTGACGGGCGGCAGCGATATCTATGAGATAAGGCTGCTGCGGGGCATGGTCATCGGCGGGGCAAAATGCTCTCTCGACGAGCGGCTCTCGCTGCTTGCCGACTTTATCCCCGAGATAGACAACTGGGCAGTGTGCGACGGCACGGTCGGGGAGCTGAAATGCTTCGCAAAGGATAAGGACAGAGCCTTTGAATTCGCCGTGTCCTGTCTTAATTCGCCGAATGAGTACGAGGTGCGCTTCGGCTGCGTTGTGATGCTGCGGTGGCTTATCGACAGCGAGCATATCGCCGATATCCTGCGGCTTTACGACTCCGTGCGCCACGACGGCTACTATGTCAAAATGGCTGTCGCATGGGGAATATCAATGTGCTTTGTTAAATTCAGAGAAGAGACCCTTGCCTACCTCTGCCGCTGCTCGCTTGATGATTTCACGTTCAATAAATCGATTCAGAAGATGACAGAATCCTATCAGGTCTGCTCCGAGGATAAGGAAATGCTCAGGGCGATGAAAAGAAAATGCCGCTGATTTTTCTCAGCGGCAATTTTCAATTACGGAAACGCTGCGGTCAACAGGATATCCTTGGCTTCGCAGCTTCAAAGGAGGAGCCGCCGTCAGCCGTTTTTTCGAATTATAGCATCATCTGCCGCCGTCAAATCGTCAAGCACGCCCTCGACAGCGCAAAAAAGCGCAAAATTTACAATATGTTAACCGATTATCGAAAAAAATAATATAAAATATAACAGAATACAATTCTCGGAGTGTTTTATTTGCTCGGATATGTCAGGGCATTCAAGCCCGAAATGAAAGTGAAGGATTACGAGCTGTACCGCGGCGTTTACTGCTCGCTCTGCCGTGTGCTCGGCAGGGAATATTCGCCGCTCGCTCAGCTTTTTTTGAGCTATGATTTTGCTTTCGCCGCTTTGCTGCGCTTATCCGTCGCCGAGGGCGGCTGCCGCTTCGCTCAGAAGCGCTGCCCATATAATCCGGCGAAAAAGTGCATGATCTGCGGCGGCAGGAGCGAGATAGAGCTGTGCGCCCATGCGCTCATCATCACCGTTTATTATAAACTGCTCGACGACCTGCACGACAGGGGAGCGCTGCACAAGCTCGTCGCCGCGCTGCTTTACCCTGCGGTCAGCCTGATGCACCGCAAGGCGGCAAGGCTTGCGCCGGAGGCGGAGAGGGCGATAGGCGGCGCGATGAAAGAGCAGGCGGCTGCGGAGAATGACCCCGAGTGCGGGCTTGACAGAGCCGCAGACCCCACAGCAAAGGCGCTCGGCGAGCTTTTTGCCCTCGGATTTGAGGGCGAGAGAGCCGAGGCTCTTAAACGGCTCGGCTACATGACGGGCAGATTTGTCTATATTCTCGACGCTGCGGACGACCTCGACGGCGACACCAAAGACGGCGGCTTCAACCCATTTAAGCGTGAGAAGCCCGAGCTTAAAACCGAGCAGGGGCGCGGGGAGTTTGCCGCGAGAGCCGAGGGGGCATTGAATCTGACCCAGGCTCAGGCAATAGAGGCGCTTGAAGCGGTCAAGCCGAACCGCTTCGGCGATATACTTGAAAATATAGTTTTCGACGGCTTTACCGCCGCCGCAAGGGGAGTGACGGCAAAATATATGCCGCCCGTACCCCGCAAAAGAGATTACACAGTTGATTGAGGTGTGGTTACATGAGAGATCCATATGAAATACTCGGCGTGCCGAGAGGCTCGGGAATGGACAGGGTCAACGCCGCCTACAGGGAGCTTGCAAGGAAGTATCAGGACTCCGACCCGAAGAAAATGGACGAGATAAACGCCGCCTACGACGCAATAGCCATGGATTCCCCGAGCACGGGCGGCTATTCCTCGGCGGGCAGCTCTTATACCTATGCCGGCACGGCCGATTACTCCGATATCAGAGCCAAGATCAACGCCAACAGGCTCGAGGACGCTCAGGTGCTCCTCGACGGCATACCCGAGAGCGTGCGCGACGCGCAGTGGTATTACCTCAAGGGCACCATTCAGCAGAAAAGGGGCTGGCTTGAGGAGGCGGCAAATAATTTCGGCAGAGCCTGCGACATGGATCCGACCAACAACACCTACAAAATGGCGTTCAACAAGGTCAACCAGGCTCGCTCCGGCGGCTACAGAGCCGAGAGACGTAAGGATAGCGACAGAGGCTGCTCCGCCTGCGATATCTGCTCGGGGCTGATGTGCGCCGACTGCTGCTGTGAATGCTTCGGCGGGGATCTCATCCCCTGCTGCTGAAAGGATTGAATTAATTGAAACAAAGCTCAAAATGTGCCTTGGGCGGCATAGTCTCCGCCCTCTCGCTGGTGCTGATGATATCCGTCGCGGTCATACCGTTCCTGACCTATGCGCTGCCTGCGGCGGCGGGAATGCTGATAGTATTTATGGTCATCGAGACGGATAAGAAGTGGGCGTTCGGCGTTTATGCCGCCGTTGCGATACTCGGCGTGCTGCTCGTGCCCGACAAAGAGGTGGCGGTGATGTACCTCGCCTTCTTCGGCTATTATCCGATACTCAAGGCCGTCATGGAGTCAAAGCTGCGCCCCGTGCTCTGCTGGGTGCTGAAGATAGGCTCGTTCCTGCTCACAATGGTGGCCTCATACTTCCTGATGATAAAGCTCATGGGCGTTACGATAGATGAGATAGACGAGTTCGGCGTGATGGCGATACCTGTGCTGCTCGGCCTCGGTACATTCGCTTTTGTGCTCTATGACATTGCGCTCTCGAAGCTCGTCACGCTTTATATGCTCAAATGGCGGAAGTATTTTAAAAGATATTTTAAATAACCGTTGATTTTTTTTCGAATATTTATATAATTAAATTATAACACCTTTGGGGAGGGAACTCTGATGAAAGATACAGTTAATATAGGCGTTATCGGTATCAGCGGCAGGGGCAGCAGCCAGCTTCGCGAGCTGCTCAACTGCGATGGTGTGTGCGTACCCGCGGTCTGCGATATATATCAGGACAGAGCCGAAAGGGGCGCCGAGATAGTCAAGGAGGCCACCGGCGAGACCGCTGATTGGTATCTCGATTATAAAGAATTGCTTGCAAGGGACGACCTTGACGCTATCATGTGCTGCACCACATGGATAACCCATTCCCGCATTGCCGTAGACGCAATGAGAGCGGGCAAGCACGTTGCCATGGAGGTCGGCGGCGCGGCGAGCATAGAGGAATGCTGGCAGCTTGTCAGGGCAAGCGAGGAGACCGGCAAATTCTGTATGCTGCTTGAGAACTGCTGCTACGACAGGAACGAAATGGCTATCTTCAATATGGTCAAGCAGGGCATCTTCGGTGAGCTTATCCATATGCAGGGCGGCTATCAGCATGATCTGCGCGACGAGATAAGCCTCGGCAGAGAGAATCGCCACGGCAGGCTCTTTAACTTCCAGCACCGCAACGGCGAGCTTTACCCCACGCATCAGCTCGGCCCCATCTCCAAGGTCCTCGGTATCAACAGGGGCAACCGCTACATATCGCTCAGCTCCTTTGCGACGAAGTCCAGAGGGCTTAACGAGTGGATAAAGAAAAATAAGGGCGAGGATTACGACATTGCGGATTACGCCTTCAACGAGGGCGACGTCGTGACCACCGTGATCAAGTGCGCCGACGGCGAGACCGTAGTGCTCACCCATGACTGCTCGCTCCCCAGACCCTATTCAAGGGGCTACCGTGTGCAGGGCACCAAGGGCATCTATATGGAGGATGGCGGCGTTATCTACCTTGAGGGGCAGACTGTAGACGACCCCAACCACTGGACGCACAGTTGGAATGACGCGGCTCCCTACATAGACAAATATGAGCACCCGCTCTGGAAAAAATATAAGGTCGACGGCGTTCACGCAGGCGGCCACGGCGGCATGGATTACCTTGTGCTCAGTGCCTTTGCCGAGAGCGTGAGAATGGACGCTAAGCCGCCCATCGACGTTTACGACACCGCCACATGGATGGCAGTTACCGCTCTCTCCGAGCAGTCGATAGCTATCGGCGGCGCTCCCGTGCCGTTCCCGGATTTCACCAACGGTATGTGGATAGACAGAGAGCCTTACAGACGAGGCACCTTCTGCCTTGACGAGGTCTGCACCGATTATTTTGATGAGGAAGAATAAGGAGTATTTGATGAAATATTACATAGGCGTTGACGGCGGCGGTACCAAGACCGCATTCGCCCTTTTTAATGAGAATAAAGAAATGCTTGAGTATATCGAAGGCCCCGGCAGCAACCACGAGAATCTCGAAAGCTCGTTTGACGGCGCAAGCGATATCATAATCGAGGGGCTGAATTCCCTCTGCGCCAAGGCGGGTATCGCGCTCGGCGACGTGAGCTTCACGCTCATGGGTCTTGCGGGCATCGACCACGAGTATCAGTATGACGCGATGTGCGAGCAGCTCCGCATAAAGGGGCTTCGCAATTTTGAGGTCTTTAACGACGGCTTCATCGTAGTCAAGGCGGGCAGCGAGAGCGGCTGCGCCATCGGCTACAACTGCGGCACGGGCGTGTGCTGCAACGGCATTGACGCCGACGGCAACCGCCTCCAGCTTGCGGGTCTCGGCAGATTCTCGGGCGATATCTCGGGCGGAGTCGATATAGCGATAAAGGCGTTCGAGCTTGTTTATAACGAGCTTTTCCTCGGGCTTGAAAAAACTCTTATCACCGATATAATCCGTGAACGTCTCGGCTTCACCGGCAGGGAGAAGTTCCTCGCTTTCATCGAGAAGATGGAGGGCGAGAATGCGGGCGAATACATAAGAGAATTCGTCGGCAGCTTCTTTGAGGCGGCCAAGAGGGGCGACAAGCCCGCCCTCGCATACTGCGAAAAAATGGCTCAGAGGGGTGCGGAGCTTATAGCCGCTCTCTCACATGAGCTTGATTTCCCCGGCGATGAGATAGAGGTCGTGCTCTCCGGCTCGATCAACGTCAAGCTCGACAACAAGGCATATATTGATATGCTTCTCTCCAAGGCGGAGGCTCTCAGCGGCAAGAAGCTGAGATTCATCAAGCTCAAGGCGCAGCCCGTTATCGGCTGCATCAATTGGATAATGCAGGATTATGCAAAATAAGGCAACAATATCTCAATATAAAGGAGTAAATATAATATGAAAGAAATCAATGTTGCGGTTATCGGCTCCGGCAGCACCTATTGCCCCGAGCTTATCGACGGCTTCCTCAAGGCGAGCGACAGCCTCAAGCTCAAGAAGGTCGCATTTATGGATATCGACGAGCGCAAGAGGACTATCGTTGGCAATCTCTGCGTGCGTATGCTCAAGAACGCAAACAGCGACTGCGAGGTCATCTTTACCGACGATCTCGATACCGCGCTTCGGGGCGCCGATTTCGTTATCACTCAGATAAGAGTCGGCAAGCTGCCCTGCCGCCACCTCGACGAGAGCATCCCGAGGAAATATGACCTTATCGGTCAGGAGACCACAGGCATCGGCGGCTTCTTCAAGGCTCAGCGCACCATCCCCGTTATCAAGCATATCTGCGACAGGATAGAGGCTATCTGCCCCGACGCATGGCTCATCAACTTCACCAATCCCTCGGGCATCATCACCGAGTTCGTGCTCAATAACACCAACGTCAAGTGCATCGGCCTTTGCAACGTGCCCATTGATATGCTCGACGACCTCAAGGAGATAACCGGCGACGACGTCGATATCACCTATGTCGGCCTCAACCACCTGAGCTGGGTCACCTCCGTCAAGAAGGACGGCAAGGAGCTGCTGCCCGGCCTTATCGAATCCGGCTTCTCACCCAAGGTAATGGCCAACATCAAGGACGACGGCTTCTCGATAGACTGTCTGAGGACTATTCAGGCGATACCCTCGTCATACCTTCAGTACTATTACTGCCGCGAGGCGAAGCTGCAGCATCAGCGCGAGGATCCCAAGACCAGAGCGCAGGTCTGCATGGAGATAGAGGAGCAGCTGCTTGAGATATATAAGGATGAGAATATCGTCACGAAGCCCGCTCTGCTCGACAAGAGAGGCGGCCACAAGTATTCGCTCGTCGCGGTTTCGCTCATCGACGCCCTTGCCAACGACAAGAGGGACGTGCAGGTGGTCAACGTCAAGAATAACGGCACACTGCCCTTCATGGCGGACGACGATATCGTTGAGGTCGCGGCGGTCATCGGCTCCGACGGCGCTCATCCCGTGCCCGTGACCGAGCATATCAACGATCATATCATCGGCCTTATGAGAGTTGTCAAGACCTATGAGAAGTATACCGTCAAGGCTGCCATAAAGGGCAGCGACGAGGACGCTATCAAGGGTCTGCTCGTTCATCCGCTTGTCGGCGACTGGGAGAAGGCGGTCAACTGCTTCAATGAGCTTAAAGAGGCTCATAAGGAGTATCTGCCCCAGTATTTCAACAAATAATTTTCGCCGTATCTTGACAAAGTGCGAGCGTTGATGTATAATATTGAGCTGTCAATAGAATATGTCCTTATTAAGAGCGGCTGAGGGGACAGGCCCATTGAAGCCCGGCAACCTGTGTTATACAAGGTGCTAATTCCTGCGGTTTTTAACCGAAAGATAAGGTGTTTTCGCCCGCCGAGGACTCCTTCGGCGGGTTTTTTATACTGTATAAAGGACAGAGCTTCCGTTGATAATATTTTTTAGTGAGGTCACAAAAATGTCACACAGCTTTTTCACTTCCGAGTCAGTCACCGGAGGCCATCCGGATAAGATCTGCGACCAAATCTCGGACGCAGTCCTTGACGCTATCCTTGCTCAGGATCCCATGGGCAGAGTAGCCTGCGAATGCGCCTGCACCACGGGCATGATCCTCGTCATGGGCGAGATAACCACGAGCGCCAACATTGATATCCCCGCCATCGCGAGGCAGACCGTCCTCGATATCGGCTACGACGGCTCCGACAAGGGCTTCGACGGCAACACCTGCTCCGTCATCACCGCTATCGACAAGCAGTCGCCCGACATCGCCATGGGCGTTGACCGCCTCGGCGCAGGCGACCAGGGCATGATGTTCGGCTATGCCTGCAACGAGACCCCGGAGCTTATGCCGCTGCCCATTTCGCTTGCACACAAGCTCTGCGCAAAGCTCACCGAGGTCCGCAGGGACGGCACTCTCGCCTACCTCAGACCGGACGGCAAGAGCCAGGTCACCGTTGAATACGATGAGAGCGGTAAGCCCGTCAGGATAGACACCGTCGTTATCTCCTCCCAGCATTCACCCGACGTTGAGCTTGAGCAGATAAGAAAGGATATCATCGAGAAGGTCATCAAGACCACGCTCCCCGCAGATATGCTCGATGAGAATACAAAATATCATATCAACCCCACCGGCAGATTCGTCACCGGCGGCCCGAACGGCGACAGCGGCGTTACCGGCCGTAAGATAATCGTCGATACATACGGCGGATATGCCCGTCACGGCGGCGGCGCATTCAGCGGCAAGGATCCCACCAAGGTCGACCGTTCCGCAGCGTACGCGGCTCGCCATGTGGCCAAGAATATCGTTGCCGCGGGTCTTGCGACCAAGTGCGAGGTCGAGCTGGCTTACGCGATAGGCGTTGAGGAGCCTGTATCTATCTTCGTCGATACCTTCGGCACCGGCGTTATCGCCGACACCGATATAGCGGCGATAGTCGGCAAGCTCTTTGACCTCAGACCGGCTTCGATAATTAAGACCCTTGACCTCAGGAGACCCATCTATCATCAGATAGCCGCCCTCGGCCATATCGGCAGGACGGACGTCGACCTCCCGTGGGAGAAGCTCGACAGGGTCGAGGATATCAAGAAAGCGGCAAATATCTGAGAAAGGAAGAAGCACAATGAAGCTATCGCTCGTTGTCCCGTGCTACAACGAAGAGAAGAATATCCCTCTCTTCTATAATGCCGTCAGGCAGGATTTCGCAGAGTCGGGCATCGACTATGAGCTGGTTTTTGTCAACGATGGCAGCAGCGACGGCACTTTTAAGGAGCTGCAGAAGCTCTGCTCGGGCGACGTGCCGATGAAGATAGTCAATTTCTCAAGGAATTTCGGCAAGGAATCGGCTATGTACGCCGGTCTGCGTGAATCCGAGGGCGACTATGTCACGATAATCGACGCAGACTTACAGCAGCGCCCGTCGATAGCGCTCGATATGGTGCGTACTCTTGAGAATGAGCCGGATTACGACTGCGTGGCGGCCTATCAGGAGCAGCGCAATGAGAATAAGCTGCTTGTGTTCTTCAAAAACTCATTTTATAAGCTGATAAATAAATTCTCCGACACGGAGTTTGTCCAAGGGGCGAGCGATTTCAGGACCTTCCGCCGCCCGATGGTCGAGGCGATACTGCGTATGGACGAATACTTCCGCTTCTCCAAGGGGCTGTTCTCATGGGTCGGCTTCAATACGAAGTTCATCCCGTATAACGCCGACGAGAGAGCCGAGGGCGAGTCGAAGTGGTCGTTCCGCAAGCTGTTCAGATATGCTCTTGAGGGCATTTTCGCCTTCACCACTGCTCCGCTGCGTATAGCGACGGTCATCGGTATGCTCGTTTCGCTCTTCTCGCTCATATACCTGATAGTCGTTATCGTCCAAAAGCTCTGCTTCGGCATCTCCGTTGAGGGCTATGCTACGATAGTTGTGCTGATACTGCTGCTCGGCGGCATTCAGCTCTGCTGCCTCGGCATAATCGGCGAGTATATCGCCCGCACCTATATCCAGACCAAGGGCAGACCCATCTATATCGCAAAGGACGTTATCAAAAACGACCGATACGGTAAAAAATAATATATGACGATCACCGCTCCGAGTGTGCAAAAGCCGCTCGGGGCGGGTTTTTAATATCTCGGCGGCGCCGCAGCGTTATAAAATCCGTTTTTTGGGTGCATAATACTATTAACATCACGAATCGGAGGTAAATATATGATAAAGAAACTTGTTTCCGCTCTGCTGGCGGTGCTGCTCGTCTGCGGGCTTTTTGCCGCCTGCAACCGCAGCAATAACCCCGACACCGAGAGCGGCACGGGCGGCTCTGCGGCGAAGGTCAAGGAGATACGCTATCTCAACTTCAAGCCCGAGATCGCCGAGGTCTATGACAGGATCGCGGCCGCTTATGAAAAAAGCAGCGGCGTTAAGCTGATAGTGGAGACTGCGGCGTCGGGCACCTATGAATCCACCCTGACCGCCCGAATGGCTACCAAGGAGGCACCGACACTCTTCCAAATAAACGGCCCCATCGGCTACAGTTCGTGGAAGGAATACTGCACCGACCTCAAGGGCACGGAGCTTTATAAGCACCTCAAGGATAAATCACTTGCAATTGCCTCTGGCGACGGCGTTTACGGCATCCCCTATGTCGTCGAGGGCTACGGAATTATCTATAATAAGAAAATAACCGACGCATATTTTGCCCTGAGCAACAGAGCGACCGATTTCAAATCCATCGACGATATCAAGGGCTTTGATTCCTTTAAAAAGCTCGTCGAGGATATGCAGGCGCACAAGGAGGAGCTGGGCATTCAGGGCGTTTTCGCCGCCACTTCGCTCAAGACGGGCGAGGATTGGCGCTGGCAGACTCACCTGATGAATATCCCCGTCACGCTCGAATTTAAGAAAAACGGCGTCGATCTGACGGGCGACGGATACAAGAAAATAGACTTCATCTATTCGGATAATTTCAAAAATATTTTTGACCTCTATATCAATAACTCCACCACCGACAAGAAGCAGCTCGGCACTCTCGACGTGACTTCGTCCATGGCGGAGTTCGCAATGGGCAAGTGCGCCATGGTGCAGAACGGCAACTGGGGCGCTTCGCAGATCCTCGGCGTTGCGGGCAACACCGTTAACAAGGAGGATATCAAATTCATGCCTATCTATATGGGCATCGAGGGCGAGGACAAGCTCGGTATCTGTGTGGGCACGGAGAACTTCATCTGTATCAATTCAAAGGCGAGCAAGGCGGAGCAGCAGGCCGCCGCGGATTTCCTCTATTGGCTTTTCAGCTCCGACGAGGGCAAAAAATTCGTCACCGAGGAGCTTGGCTTCATCGCCCCGTTTGACACCTTCGGCGAGAACGAGACCCCCGACGACCCGCTTGCAAAGGAGGTCATCCGCTGGATGAACAAGAGCGACGTGACCAATATCCCGTGGAATTTCACCGTGTTCCCGAGCCAGACCTATAAGGACGACCTCGGCGCAGCCCTGCTCAAATACGCTCAGGGCAGCGAAAGCTGGGATCAGGTCAAGAAGCTCGCCGTCGATGAGTGGAGCTCCGAATTCGGAGGATAACGGAGTGATCTGATGCAAAAAACGCTCAAAAAATATTTCCCGCTCTTTGTGCTGCCGACCCTTGCGGCGTTTGTGATATCGTTCCTCGCCCCGTTCTTCATGGGCATATATCTCTCGTTCACCGAGTTCAAGGTGGTGAACGAGAGCGAATGGGTCGGCTTTAAGAATTATATCCGCATTTTTACGAGCGACGAGACTTTCCTGAATTCCCTGTGGCTCACGGTTAAATTCACCTTTGTCTCCGTGATAACGGTCAATGTCATAGCTTTTGCCGTGGCGCTGCTGATGACAAGGGGGCTGCGGGGCACCAACGCCTTCAGGACGGTGTTCTTTATGCCAAACCTGATAGGCGGCATCGTGCTCGGCCATATATGGAGCCTGATAATCAACGGCGTGCTCGGCTACTTCGGCGTTGATATCACCTATGACCCGAAGTACGGCTTCTGGGGGCTGGTGATACTGATGAATTGGCAGCTCATCGGCTATATGATGATAATCTATATCGCCGGGCTGCAAAATATCCCCGACGAGCTGAGTGAGGCCGCGGCGATAGACGGCGCGACCCCGTGGCAGACCCTCACCCGCATAACCATACCGATGGTCATGCCCTCGGTGACGATATGCTCGTTTTTGACGCTGACGAATTCCTTTAAGCTCTTTGACCAAAACCTGGCGCTCAACGGCAAGTCGGCGGATACGGCGCTGCTCGCACTCGATATTTATAAAACATTCTATGACCATACGGGCTTGAAGCTCGGGCAGTGGCACGGCATGGCGCAGGCAAAGGCGGTCATATTCTTTATTCTTGTGGCGGTCATAGCCTTCATTCAGCTCAGGGCGACCCGCAGCAGGGAGGTGGAGCAATGACGGGCGCAAAGCGTATAAGACAGGGGCTTGCATATATCATCCTTGTTTTCCTTGCCTTTGTTTTCTTAGCCCCGATATTCATCATCGTGATGAATTCGTTCAAGGGCAATTTCTATATTTCGGATGCTCCGTTTACCCTGCCGAGGGGCGAGACCTTTGCGGGCTTCGATAACTTCGTCAAGGGCTTCACGCAGTCTGATTTCATGCGTTCGTTCGGCAATTCGGCTTTCATCACCGTCTTTGCCGTGGCGGGGATAGTTCTGCTGACCTCGATGACGGCGTGGTATATCGTCAGGGTCAAGAATAAGCTGACCTCGGCGCTCTATTATCTCTTTATTTTCAGCATGATAGTGCCGTTTCAGATGGTCATGTATACGATGACCTATTTTGCCTTTGAGCTGAGGCTCAATAACCCGATAGGCATAGTTTTTATCTATCTCGGCTTCGGGGCGGGGCTGTCGGTCTTTATGTTCTGCGGCTTCATTAAGAGCATACCGAATGAGATCGAGGAGGCGGCGACCATTGACGGCTGTTCCCCTCTGCAAACCTTCTTTCTGATAGTATTCCCGATACTAAAGCCCACGGCGATAACCGTTGCGATACTCAACGCCATGTGGGTGTGGAATGACTATCTGCTGCCCTATCTCGTGCTCGGCTCGGGCAGCAGCAAGACCTTGCCGGTCGCCGTCCAGATGGCGCTGACCGGCGGCTACGGCAACAAGGATATGGGCGCACTCATGGCGATGCTCGTGCTCTCAATATTGCCGATAATCATTTTTTATCTTTTCTGTCAGAAATATATTATTAAAGGCGTGGTGGCAGGCGCAGTTAAGGGATAAGAGGTATCGTTTATGGCGGCAATCGTATTCAAAGACGTTGTTAAATCCTTTGATAACGGCAAGGTGACGGTCATACCCGACCTGTCGTTTGAGATAAAGGATAAGGAATTCGTGGTGCTCGTCGGCCCGTCCGGCTGCGGCAAATCCACAACGCTCCGCATGATAGCGGGGCTTGAGGAGATAACCTCGGGCGAGCTGTATATCGACGAGCGCAGGGTGAACGACGTCGCCCCCAAGGACAGGGACATCGCAATGGTTTTTCAGAGCTATGCGCTCTACCCGCACATGACGGTCTATAAGAATATGGCGTTTGCGCTGAAGCTCAAAAAACTGCCTAAAAGAGAGATAGACGAGAAGGTGCGCTGGGCTGCGGATATCCTCGATATCACGCCTTACCTCGACCGCAGACCCCGCGCCCTCTCGGGCGGGCAGAGGCAGCGAGTGGCTCTCGGCAGAGCTATGGTGAGAAATCCCAAGGTGTTCCTGCTCGACGAGCCGCTCTCTAACCTTGACGCAAAGCTCCGCACCCAGATGAGGAGCCAGATAACCCTGCTTCACAAGCAGCTTCAGACCACCTTTGTATATGTTACCCACGATCAGACCGAGGCCATGACCATGGCGGACAGGATAGTGGTGATGGACAAGGGCGTTATCAGGCAGTATGACACGCCGAAAAAGCTCTATGACGAGCCTGCGGACACCTTTGTGGCGGGCTTTATCGGCTCGCCGCAGATGAATTTCATCGACGCCGTGATATCGGCGGGGGAGAGCGGGCTTGAGGCAAGATTCGGCGGGGTCAGCCTCACAGTGCCGGCGGAGAAGCGTTCGGCGCTCGCCTCCTACATCGGTAAGCAGGTCATCCTCGGGGTCAGACCCGAGCATATAAGAGAGCTGCAAAAGGGTGAGGATGAGGGCGGCAAATGCGTCGTCACCGTCAAAGCGGAGCTTGCCGAGCTGCTCGGCAGCGAAATGAATATATATTTTGAACTGGACGGCAAGCGGCATATCGCCCGCATCGCTTCGGAGCTTGCCTCGGTCGGCGGCGGGGAAACGAAGCTCGTTATCGAGAGCGGGCTGACGCATTTCTTTGATAAGGAGACCACTTTGGCGATAGGAGCAAAAAAATGAGGAGCAGCGGAATACTTCTGCATATCACCTCGCTTCCGTCCCCCTACGGCATAGGCTCGCTCGGCAAGGCGGCGTATGAATTCGTCGATTTCCTGCGCTCGGCGGGTCAGAAATATTGGCAGATACTGCCGCTGAACCCCACGGGCTTCGGCAATTCGCCCTATCAGTCGTTCTCCGCCTTTGCGGGCAACCCTTATCTGATCGACCTTGACCTGTTTGCCGAGGACGGCCTGCTCGACAGGGCGGAATACGAGGGCGCGGAGTGGGGGAACGACCCCGAGAGCGTGGATTACGGCATACTGTATGAGAAGCGAACCGCCGTGCTGCACAGGGCTTTTGAGAGTTTCAAGCCGAATGAGGAGTTCGAGACGTTCTGCGCCGAGAACGAGCATTGGCTCGAGGATTATGCGCTCTTCACGGCGATAAAAGCCTCCCTCGGCGGCAGACCGTGGTACGATTGGCCGTCGGGGCTTAAAATGCGCGACCCGCAGGCGATGATAAGCGCCCGTTCGCTGCTCAGCGAGGAGATAATTTTCCGCAAAGCGGAGCAATTCTGGTTCTTTCGCCAGTGGGAGCGGCTGAAAAGCTATGCAAATTCAAGCGGGGTCGGCATTATCGGCGACCTGCCTATTTATGTGGCGCACGACAGCGCCGATGTGTGGGCGGAGCCGGGGCTTTTTATGCTCGACGATTCTCTCGAACCTACCCTCGTGGCGGGTGTGCCGCCCGACGGCTTCAACTCAAAGGGTCAGCTCTGGGGCAACCCCGTCTTTGACTGGGAGCATATCCGCAGCGACGGTTACCGCTGGTGGATAAGGCGCACGGCGCATTCGCTCAGGCTCTGCGACCGATTGAGGATAGACCATTTCAGGGGCTTTTCGTCCTTTTACGCCGTCCCGGGCGGCATGGAGGACGCCGTCAACGGCAGATGGTATAAGGGCGTCGGGGTTGAGCTTTTTGAGAAGATAGAAGCGGCGCTCGGCAAAATAGACATCATCGCCGAGGATCTCGGCTACATTGACGACGGCGTGATATCCTTGCTCGCCGAAACGGGCTTCCCCGGCATGAAGATATTGCAATTTGCCTTTGACAGCCGTGAGAACAGCGACTATCTGCCGCACAATTACGGCAGGAACTGCGTCGCCTATATCGGCACTCACGATAACGACACCCTTGCGGGTTGGTTCGCCTCCGCGCCGCCCGAGGACGTGCGCTTCGCAAAGGAGTATCTGCGCCTGAACGAGGCCGAGGGGCTGAACGAGGGCGTAATAAAATCTCTGCTCGCCTGCACGACGGATACCGTTATCATCACCATGCAGGATCTGCTGTGTCTCGGCTCAGAGGCGCGGATGAATACGCCCTCAACCCTCGGCGGTAATTGGCAGTGGCGCATGGCTCGTGGAGCGGCGAACGGCGAGCTGGCGGCGCGGCTTCGGCACTTGACGGAGCTTTACAGGCGGTGAATTGCAAATTTCTTTTGCATTCGCACACGAAATATGTTAGAATGATACAGAGGAGAAAAAATCCCCCTGTATCATTTTGTTATGTCAAAAAACCTGCGTTTTTTGGCGAAATAACCGATATTTTTTCCTTTTAGGTGTTGCAATAAAGTAACTTATAGGTTAAAATATATAAGATTATAATAGCAAAGCTATGGGGGTTTGAAAGATGGCTTTAAAGCTCAATCTGAATTACGTCGGCAAATACGCCGATGAAGAGAAATTCGATTCCATGCGTTCGGAGGTCTCCGCAGCGCACAAAATGCTCACCGAGGGCACGGGTCTCGGCAGTGATTTCCTCGGCTGGCTCGACCTGCCCGTTAATTACGACAAGGACGAATTCCGCCGAATCAAAGAGAGCGCAGAGAAGATAAAGAAGGATTCCGAGGTGCTCGTAGTGCTCGGTATCGGCGGCTCCTACCTCGGCGCGAGAGCGGTTATCGAATTCATCAAGTCAAATAATTACAATCTCCTTAAAAAGGACACGCCCGATATCTATTTTGGCGGCAACACCATCAGCTCGAGCGCCGTTGCGGAGCTTATGCAGCTCATCGACGGCAGAGATTTCTCGATAAACGTCATTTCAAAGTCCGGCACCACCACCGAGCCTGCCATCGCTTTCCGTATCTTCAAGGAAATCCTTGAGAAGAAATACGGCAAAGAAGAGGCGGCTAAGAGGATATATGTCACTACCGACAGGCAGAAGGGCGCTCTCAAGGCGCTTGCCGATGCCGAGGGATACGAGACCTTCGTAGTTCCCGATGATGTCGGCGGCAGATATTCGGTGCTCACCGCAGTCGGCCTGCTGCCGATAGCGGTTGCGGGCATTGATATCGACGCTCTCATGCAGGGCGCGGCGGACGCCAGAGAGGCTTATGCCTCCGACGATCTCGACAATAACGACTGCTACAGATACGCTGCGGTCAGGAATATGCTCTACCGTGACGGCAAGGCTATTGAGATGCTCGCCGCATACGAGCCCTCGATGACCCTGTGGTGCGAGTGGTTCAAGCAGCTCTTCGGCGAGAGCGAGGGCAAGGACGGCAAGGGTCTGTTCCCCGCCTCCGCGATCTTCTCGACCGACCTGCACTCCCTCGGCCAGTATATCCAGCAGGGCGAGCGCTGCCTGTTTGAGACGGTTCTTTGGGTCAAGGAGCCCAAGACCGACGTCGAGATAGGCTTTGAAGAGGCGAACGGCGACGGCCTCAACTTCGTTGCGGGCAAGACAGTCCACTATGTCAACCGCAAGGCTTTTGAGGGCACGGTGCTCGCGCACACCGACGGCGATGTGCCCAACATTATCCTTGAGCTTGATAAACAGGATGAATATAACCTCGGTTATATGATATATTTCTTTGAGAAGGCGTGCGGCCTCTCGGGCTACCTGCTCGGGGTCAATCCCTTCGACCAGCCCGGCGTCGAGAGCTACAAAAAGAATATGTTTGCGCTTCTCGGCAAGCCCGGCTACGAGGCCGCGAAAGCGGCTCTTGAGGCAAGGCTCAACTGAAATTCAGAATTCTTTAGGAGGAACAAAAATGATCTATCTTATTCTCGGCAACAAAGGCTCAGGCAAGACCAAGAGGCTCATCGACCTCGTTAACGCAGCGGTTGAGAAGTCCAACGGCAACGTAGTCTGCATCGAAAAGGAAAGGCTCCTTACCTACAATGTCAACTACCGTGCAAGGCTCGTTGAGACCGACCACTACGGCATCAGCGGCTACGATGCGTTCTACGGCTTCCTCAGCGGCATAATCGCAGGCGACCACGACATAACCGACGTCCTCGTTGACGCCACCCTCAAGATCGGCGGAAAGGATTACGAGGCTCTCACTTGCTTCCTTGAGAAGGTCGCAAAGCTCAGCAAGATCGCTGAGCAGGATTTCACCTTCACCATTTCGGCAGATGAAGCAGAGCTTCCGGCGAAAATATTTGAGTTCTGCGAAAAAATCTGAATATTTTAGTTGACAAATCATGCAGATAACTATATAATATTTGGTGCATGATTTTAGGTGCAAATTATGATTTTGGATTTAGAGTCTGTTTTTAATACCGAAGGGTTGGTTAAGGACTTCGATTTTGAGCTTGACCTGTCTCAGGAGGAGCTCAGCGGAGTGAAGCCTTTTACAACACCCGTTCGGGTCAGCGGTAGCGTTGGCAACCATACCGGCGTGGTCGAGCTGAACGCAGTGGCCGAGCCGGTGCTCGAGCTTAATTGCGACCGCTGCGCCAAGCCCATCACCGTCCCGCTTCAGATCAAGATATTCCACACACTTGTCACTCATCTGAATGACGAGACCAACGACGAGCTGCTGCTCATCAACGAGCTTCGTTTCGATGTGGGCGCATTGGTGACGGAGGATATCTTCCTCGAGCTTCCCGCAAAGTTCCTTTGCAGCGAAGATTGCAAGGGCGTTTGCCCCAAGTGCGGCAAAGACCTCAACACAGGTTCATGCAGCTGCTCCAAAGAGACGGATCCCCGCCTTGATGTACTTAAGCAGCTTCTGGATAATTAAATCAAAAACCTAATCGGTTTTATAAAAGCACAAAGTTAAGGAGGTGCTCAAAGATGGCAGTCCCCAAGAGAAGAGTTTCCAAGGCAAGAAGAGATAAGAGACGCTCCAACGTCTGGAAAATGTCTGCTCCCCAGCTTGAAAAGTGCTCAAACTGCGGCGCATACAAGAGATCACACAGACTTTGCCCCGAATGTGGCTATTATAACGGCAAGCAGGTAGTTGTTAAGGAAGCATAAGTCAAAATAAAGCGGCAGAGATTTTTAACTCTGCCTTTTATTTTTTTAAAACGAGACCGGCCGAAGGAGTTTTGCTCTTTCGACCGGTGTTTTTTGTTTATTTGATTATCTCCGCAGTCCATGAGAATTCAAAGCTGCCGCCCATGTCGAGACGCTGAATCCCTCTCTTCTTTGAGATATCGTCCTTGACCTCGCGACCGTCGTTCACGCCGTACCAAGGCTCGAGGCAGACATAGGGTGCGCCGGGCTTAGCCCAGATGCCGAGGAACGGGCAGTCGCCAAAGGTGAATTCTATCTCGTTATCGCCTTTTATCCTCAGATTCTTTGACTTGATGCCCGAGAGGATGAGGGCGTCCGCCTTGAAGATATCCTCGGTTATCACGATATCGTGGCTGTTCTCGATGAGCGGGAATTTTTTGTCGATTATAAGGTTGTCGCTGT
Organism: Clostridium sp. CAG:413; assembly: GCA_000431775.1. Taxonomy (GTDB): domain Bacteria; phylum Bacillota; class Clostridia; order Oscillospirales; family Acutalibacteraceae; genus CAG-177. The sequence goes on from FR888191.1 coordinate 28,084, forward strand.
CGATGCGCTCGGTTTCGAGCGTTTCGGGCTGCTCAAATTCGATAACGTCACCCACCTTGCAGTTGAAGCCGGGATGCGCGCCGATCGAGAAATACATTTCGCCGCTCGTTTTATTAATGACCGTCATGGTGTTGACGAGCGACTTGCCCTTCAGCTCAAAAGCGACCAAAAGCTCGAATTCAAACGGATAGCTTTTCAGCGTGTTTTCGTCGCTCTCAAGGCTGAATATCGCCTTTGCGCCCGAGCATTCCTTGACCTTGAACGGCAGCTTGCGGGCAAGGCCATGCTTCGGCATTGTGTATTTGACGCCGTTGTAATAATAGGTGTCGTTGATGAGCTGGCCGATTATCGGGAAGAGCACGGGAGCCTGACCGTACCAGATCTCGGTGCGGCCGTACCAAATATACTCCTTGCCGTTCTCCTTTGAGACGAGCGAATGGAGCTGAGCGCCCATATCGTCTATCTCGCAGGTGAGATATTCATTCTCTATCTTGTGAAGCATGGTGATTCTCCTATCTGTCCGTTAGATTTCTTATCCACTTCTTGCTCTTGAAGCGGATAAGGCTGAGTATGATCTTAGGTATATCCTCGCACATATACATGGCGATTATCAGGTAAACGAAATCGACCTTTGCCACGAGGCCGAGGTAGCATACGACCGGCACGCCGATGAGGTAGAGCGACAGGCAGTCATAAAGTATGCCTATCTTGGTGTCGCCGCCCGCCCTGAATGTGCCGACTATCAGGGTG
>FR888191.1:28874-68764 GCA_000431775.1 Clostridium sp. CAG:413
ATGTTTCTGAACGGTAGCCAGCAGCAATAGATGAGTATCAGCTTGCTTGCAAGGTCAAATGCGCCCTGCGTTTCGATATCGAGCAGGCTGAGCAGCGGCACACGCGCGCTTGCCAGCACCGCGCCGGTGAATACGCCTATCAAAGGGGTCATTATTAGGAAACGCTTCGCGAGGCGGTATGCGTCCTCCTCGCGCCCCTCGCCGATGGTCTTGCCCGTCATTATCGAGCAGGCGTGGCATATGCCGACAAAGAATACGAAGGCTATCTGCTCGATAGAGCTGAATATCGTGTAACCGGCGTAGGCTTCGCTGCCCTGGCGCGCGAATACCATTGAATAGATATTCGTGCCTATCGCCCAGATGCCCTCGTTGAATACTACGGGCAGGCAGGTGACGGAGAAGCGGCGCACAAATGCGCCCGTGAGGCGGAAAAATTCGGTCGGCGGTGCTTTGAATACCTGCTTTGCCGTGTTGATATATATAATAAGTATGAGCGACTGCACGGCGGCGGAGATGAGCGTTGCCGCGGCGGCGCCGCTGATACCCATCACGGGGAAGCCGAGCTTGCCGTTTATCAAGATGTAGTTCAGCACCGTGTTGACCGCAACGGCGGCTATCGAGGAATAGAGCGGTGGATTGACCTTCTCCGTGGCTCTGAGCACGACGCAGGTTATCTGGTTAAATGAGCTGAAAAGCCCCATGAACGCAACTATCCTCATGTATTTGCGGGCCTCGGCGATAACGGGAGCTTCGTTTGAGAATACCCTGATGAGCTGGTCGGGGAAGAAGAACATAGCCGCAAAGGCGACGAGCGCAACTCCCGTGCCGAATATCAGCGCTACGCCGTAGGAGCTGCGGATATGCTTCTCCTCTTTAGCGCCCCAAAACTGTGATATCAGCGCCGCCGAGCCGGAGGATATGCCGAAATAAAAAAGATTCATCAGGAATATCCAGCGTGACGAAACGCCGACCGCCGAGACAATGACATTGCCAAGCGGCGTGACCATAGCGGTGTCAACAAGTTGAGCGCAGGAGACAAGCAACTGCTGCAGCGCTATCGGCAAGGCGAGCTTCGCCATGTTCTTGAAAAAGTGTTTGTTGTTCATTTTCTCTTTCTCCAAAGCAATAGTAACATAATTCTATTTCATTCGGGCGCAAAAGTCAACGATAATATTAAACATTTATAAATAAAGGAACATTACTATTGATTTTTGTCGCTCCCTGCGGTATACTCTTGTAGACAGCAACTAAATTTTGCAATAATTGCGGAAGGATCTGTAACAATGGAAAAATACAACGAGTTCGCGGGCGTATATACTCTGCTTCTCACTCCCTTTAATCTTGACAGGAGCATCGACTACAGAGGATATGAGGAATATGTCGACTGGCAGTCCTCCTTTAAGCCTCAGCATCTGTTTGCCGTCTGCGGCTCATCGGAGATGTCAGCCCTCACTCCCGAGGAGAGAGTGAAGTGCGCCGGTCTTGCGGTCAAGAATTCAAACGGCGTGCCCGTTTTTGCCACCGCCAACCTTGCCGAGAGTTTCGACGATCAGATCGAAGAGATGAAGCGAATGGAGGCTAAGGGCGTGAGCGGTCATGTCTTTGTCACCAAGGGTATGTGCGACAGGCACGGCGAGCTTTATGATTATCTCACTTCTCTTGCCGCGCATACGGAGCTGCCGATTGTTCTGTATGAATATCCCGGTCTCCAGCCCTGCCACATGGACGCCAAGACCTACGGCGAGCTTGTCAAGACGGGCAAATTCAAGGGCATCAAGGATACAACCTGCACAATGCCGCTCATCGAATCCAAGATAGCGGTGCAGGGCGATTCAAACGTCCTTCAGGCAAATATTCCGCTGCTCTACGATTCATGGCTCAAGGGCGCAAGAGGCGTTGTCGCCACTCCGACTTCATGCGGCGCGGGTCTCTTTGTCAAGATGTGGGATGAATTTGTCAAGGGTGATCTCGAGGCGGCAAGGCGCACCCATCAGCATATAATCCTGCTTGATAACGCCATAGACGCCGACTTCAACGCCAGTGCAAAATACCTTGTTAAGCTCCAGGGCGTTAACATCAATTGGTATACCAGAGGCAGCCACAACCTCAGCGACGCCCGCATGAGATCCATCGAGGTGTTCCACGATTGGGCCGTGAGCGAAGGTCTGCTCAAATAATTCTTTAACTTTCGGGGGGATATATGAAAAAGCTCAGTGCCGATGTGTGTGCGGTAACGCACGCAGGCAGGGTAAGACGGGAAAACGAAGATAACTACAGCCTCAACGGCAGGATGACTACGACCGATCTGCGCAAAGGCTCGGCCTATGTGCAGCATATGACGGAGCCGTTTCATCTCTCCGTTTGCGACGGTATGGGCGGCGAGAGCTACGGCGAGCTTGCCTCGGGCATAGCTGTCGAGACCATAGCCGCTCACGCATCCCGTATTTACGACTCGGGCGAGGATTTCAGCTTCGCCGTCTCCAACTGCCTGGACGATGCGAATACCCGCATATGCCGTAAAATAACCGAAAAGGGCAAGCGGATGGGCACCACTCTTGCGGCTATCTATGCCGTCAAGGGCAGCATCATCTGCGTCAACATAGGCGATACCCGCATTTATCACTACTCAAAGGGCGTGCTTGATCAGATCAGCTTTGATCACACCCACGCTCAGACGATCGTCGACGCGGGGCAGGTGTCGCAGGATAATATGAGCCGCATTCCCGATGCGAAGCGCTTGACCCGCCACCTCGGAGTTTTCCCCGAGGAGTCGAATCTTTCGCCCAACATCAGCGTTATCAACGACGTTGACAACGGCGATATAATCATGCTTTGCAGCGACGGCTTGACGGATTACCTGACCGACGACGATATCACGGGCGTGCTCTCGACGAGCGACAGCCCGCAGGACGCCGCAGGCAAGCTCGTCAGAATGGCGCTCGAGCGCGGCGGCAAGGATAATGTCACCATCATCACCGCGTTTATTCAGGCGGAGGAGACTGCGATATTCGCCACGAGAGCGGCCGCAATGGTCGGCGATACCGACGCGGACTACGAAGAGGAATACCGCAACAGCTACGGCTCAAATCAGACCGAGGGCGAGGAAGCAACCTCACCGTATGCCAACGCCGATGCGAGGGCTTATATCAAGCCGACGGATAAGGCGAAAGTGCTCAAAATCGCGGGCATAGTCGCGGCCGTGGCGCTTGTCTTGGTTGCGGCGGCGCTTGTCATCAAAACAGTCGTCAAGGGTAAGAATGAGCAGGAGACGACATTCCCGCTCATCACCGAGGAGATTAGGACTTATACCTATCCCTCGACCGCCCCGATAGATATCTGGAGCGAGCTGCCGACCGAGGAGAGCACCTCTCAGACGGAGCCTAAGACCGAGCGCAGCACTCGGAGGCACACGACTACCAGACGCGCAAACCGCACCACGACCACCCGCAGGCATACAAATCCCGCAACAAAGCCGACGACGGCGCCGCATTCGACCGCCCCCGTGACCGAGGCAACCACCCCCCCCCCCCCCCGGGACCGGCCCCCCCCCCGCCGCTCATACCGAGCCTGTAACTCAGCCCGCAACGGAGCCGGTGACCAAGCCGAGCGAGGCGCCTGTTCCGGAAAGCCAGCAGGTTACCGAGCAGCCGGCAACTCCCAATAACCCCGCTCAGAACCCGCCGGAGCAGTAAAATAATCAATCCCGAGGACTCATATGAGCCTTCGGGATTTTTTGCGGTCGAAACGGTATGTTATATGATTTAATGCGGCGATGTAAAGCATCAGTCAAGTCGGTTCCCTCTGACAAGGGTAAGCGCATTTTTCGGCACACATCGCAGGGGACGGCATCCTCGATGTCTCGCAAAATAGTTTCAAATGCAAATCACCATCGTAGGGGCGAACTGCGTTCGCCCGCTTAGAGCGCACAATACTGCAACAATAAACTGTCGCTCGTCGCTTAGGCTCCCCCTCAAGGGAGCTGTCGGTAGGACTGAGGGAGTATTTATAAAAGTACAAAGCCGATAGTTACTTCCGCCTTCTCCAAGGAGTCCACTATAGCAGACAGCTCGGTGCTAACTTTGGGCAACCACACAGTGCCGTTTCTCCCACTTGCTTGCAATTCCGGGCTCCTTTTGAAAGGAGCTGTCACGGAGTGACTGAGGATTGTTTGGTAGATTTTTAGAGCAAAATATTATTGATAGTATGACGAAGCAGTTTTGATTAAATCGTAGGGGACGACGTCCTCGGCGTCCCGCAAACAAAACCGTAATGTGAATTGAATACCGTTAGGGGCGAACTGTGTTCGCCCGTTTAAAATTAGAGTGCCGTCAGTGACTTCAGCCTCCATCTGACGAGGGAGAGAAAGGAGAAACCGATAAATTGCGGTAAATTTGCGTAAAATCGTCTCTCCCTCAAGAAGGAGCCTGAGAGGCAAGCAGCAGCGTCTCCTACACGGTGATGAAGCGTTTGCCGACGGCAAACGTGAAGCAGAAACCTGACGGTTTCTGTGAAGCACTCGCTGCGCTCGCATGAAGCGAAGCGCCCGTACCTTTCCGTGCGGCGAAGCCGCGCTTCATAGGGCGAAGCCCTGCTTCACTTTTCATGCACCGTAAGGTGCGCTTCATTGAAAAAAGCACTTGCGTATGCAAGTGCTTTTTTCTGGTGCGGGTAACAGGACTTGAACCTGCACAGCCTTGCGACCATTAGAACCTGAATCTAACGCGTCTGCCAATTCCGCCATACCCGCATATATATGCTCCTTATTTTTACACGGCGGAGCTGCCGAGGACGGCTCGAAATGAGCTGATCGTCTTAGTAAAAAGAGGATTCCGATGAAGGAATCCTCTTGGTGCGAGAGACGGGACTTGAACCCGTACGGGATTACCACACGCCCCTCAAACGTGCGCGTCTGCCGATTCCGCCACTCTCGCGTAGCGCCTGTTCCTCTCGGAACGCTGTTTATTATAGCAAAGACGAGCAAGGATGTCAAGCATTTTTTGAAAAAATTTATCCACAATTTTATTTTTCTTGTTCGGTGATCTTTTCGCTGATCTCCTTAAATACAGGGGCGCAGCTCACGGCGCCCTCGCCGCCGTCCTCCTTTAGGATGACTACGGCGTATTTCGGCTTCTCGGCGGGGAACCAGCCTGCGAACCATGCATTATATATTTCGCCGTCCTCGCCGCTCCTACCCGTTTGGGCGGTCGCCGTTTTGCCCGCAGCGCTGACAAGCTCGCTCTGCGCCCGTCTGCCGCTGCCGTTTGAGACGACTTCCGCAAGATACTGCGAGAGCTTTTCGGCTGTGGCGGGCGAGATTATTTGCCGCTTCTCGATGTAATGCAGCGTTTCGGTCAGACTGCCGTCAGCGTCGACCTCGCCCTCGATGAGATAGGCGGGGAAGTAAACGCCGCCTCGGGCTATCGCCGCCATCATGCAGCATATCTGCACGGGCGTTGCCGTCAGGGCACCCTGACCGAAAGAAATATTCGCTATTGCCGCCCTTGAGTCAAGCTCCGCCGCGGCGGGCAGATTGCCGCTCTTTGACTTTATCCCGTCGGCGAGAAGCGTTTCACTGCCGAAGCCGAAGCGCTCGGCGGTTTTGATTATATTCTCCGCGCCCACCTGTTGAGCGAGCGCCGCAAAATAGGTGTTGCATGAATTCGCCGTGGCGGCGCACAGATCCTGTATCCCGTGCCCGTCCTTTTTGTGGCAGTTGAAGGTCACGCCGCTGTAGTCGGCGCTGCCCGTGCATTCGTATTCAAAGTCGATTATGCCGCTCTCGAGCGCAGCCGCCGCAACGACGGGCTTGAACACCGAGCCGACGCTGAACGGCAGCAGGGCGCGGTTTATGAGGGGCGAATTCCCGTCATTGAGACCTGCGGCGATATTATACTGATCAAAGGACGGGCGGGAGACCATCGCGCGGATCGCGCCGCTACCTATCTCTATGACCACGGCGCACGCCTTGACCGCGCCCGACGAATCGAGCGCCTGCTCGGTTATTCGCTGGATATCTCTGTCTATAGTCAGCGCAACGCCCGTGCGGCTGCTGCCGACGGTCGAGATGTCAATGTTATAGCCGAGCATCATCCTTCCGTTTGCGGCGGCGGAGAAATATGCCCGCACCTCGGAACGCCCTTTACTCAGCAGGTCGTTATACGACTTCTCAATGCCGCTTATCCCGTCGCCCGCAGAGTCGAGGTAGCCAATCAGGTGGCAGGCGAGCCGCTGAGACGAATACCGCCTCGGAGTCGCGACGATGCGGACATCCTCACTGCCGACGGCGGAGGAATCAACCTTGTATGCCACGGGGCTGCCCTTCTCCATGCGCTCCTTTGCCGCCGAAAAAAGCTCCGCAGACAGCATTGAAGCGAGCTGCCGCAGCGCCTCGGGAGTAGGCTTCACAACGGCGGTGTATTCATACTCGCAGTTGGTCAGCGTACGCAGACGGCAGTCATATATCGTGCCACGCAGCGAAGCTATCTCAATGGATTTCGACGACGGTGTGTAAGAAGCCCGAACTTTGCCGTTCGCAATGCCGTAGGTGCGTATCTCAATGCTCGCAAAGACGGCGAGCACCATAAGGAATACGCAAATCACTCTTTTTTTCACAAAAAATCCCCCCGTGTTATTAATTCCACGGGGAGAGAGAATTATTATATGTTGATCATACGTTGAAGCGGAAGAGAACGACGTCGCCGTCCTTCATCACATAGTCCTTGCCCTCGCTGCGGACAAGTCCTTTTTCCTTGGCTGCCGCCATTGAGCCGAGAGCGATGAGATCCTCGTAAGAAATGACCTCGGCTCTGATGAAGCCGCGCTCAAAGTCGCTGTGTATTTTGCCCGCCGCCTGAGGAGCCTTGGTGCCCTTCTTTATCGTCCATGCTCTGACCTCGGGCTGACCCGCCGTCAGGTAGGAGATAAGGCCGAGCAGCGCATAGCTCTTCTTGACAAGCAGATCGAGGCCGCCGCTCTGAATGCCAAGCTCCGAGAGAAACATTTCCTTCTCGTCCTTGTCAAGCGAAGCTATCTCCGCCTCAAGCTCGGCGCATATCGGCAGCACTTCGCTGCCCTCGGCCTCGGCTATGGCGCAGACCTTCTTGTAGTTCGCGTTGTTGTCAATGCCGTTTGCAAAGTCGCTCTCGCTCATGTTGCAGGCGTAGATAACGGGCTTCGCGGTGAGCAGGGCTATCTCGGCGAGCCACGCTTTTTCGTTCTCGTCGCATTCAAGATTTCTTGCAGGCACGCCGTCCTCGAGGGCTTTTTGCAGCCTCTTGAGGAAGTCAAGCTCGCCCGCAAGGGATTTGTCGCCCTTGAGCGCCTTTGCAACTCTGTCTATCCTGCGCTCGACCATTTCGATATCGGAGAGGATAAGCTCAAGATTTATCGTCTCAATGTCACGCTCCGGGTCGATAGTGGCGTCAACGTGGACTATGTCGTCGTCCTCAAAGCAGCGAACGACGTGGATTATTGCGTCCACCTCACGAATGTGAGAGAGAAATTTGTTGCCGAGGCCCTCGCCTCTGGAGGCGCCCCTGACGAGACCGGCTATATCGACGAATTCGATAAAAGCGGGGGTTATCTTGACGGGGTTATACAGTTCGGCGAGCTTGTCCAGCCTCTCATCGGGCACAGCGACAACGCCGACATTCGGCTCTATAGTGCAGAAAGCGTAGTTCGCGGACTGCGCCCCCGCGTTGGTTATTGCATTAAAAAGTGTGCTCTTGCCGACATTGGGCAAGCCGACTATTCCGAGCTTCATGGCTTCATTTCCTTTCGGTCTGTATTCAACTTAACTATTATATATTAAAGCGTGGAAAAATACAACATAAAATTCAAAATATCGGTTTACTTTTATGTGCGGCGTGGTGTATTATATATTATGTATAATGGAGTAATATTTAAAGAAGGTGTCTGTATGGAGCATTCGCAGTTTTTGCGCTCCGAGATGCTGCTCGGCAGCGAATCGACAAACAGGCTCTGCGAGAGCAGGGTGATTTTATTCGGCCTCGGCGGCGTAGGCTCTTATACGGCGGAGGCTCTTGCCCGCGCGGGCGTCGGCAGCATCACCGTGGTCGACAGCGACTGCGTTGCGCCCACCAACCTCAACCGCCAGCTCTGCGCCCTGCACTCGACACTCGAGATGAAAAAAACCGAGGTGATAAAGCGGCGCATCCTTGACATAAATCCCGACTGCCGCGTGACGGCGATAGATAAATTCTATCTGCCGGAGAATTCGGCGGAATTTGGCCTCGGCGATTACGACTACATAGCCGACGCGATAGACACGGTCAGCGCCAAGCTCGACCTTGCCGTCAAGGCGCAGAAATTCGGCGTGCCGATAATTTCATGCATGGGCACGGGCAACAAGCTCGACCCCTCGCTTTTCAAAATTTCCGATATCTCCAAGACCTCGACCTGCCCGCTGTGCAAGGTCATGCGTTATGAGCTTCGCAAGAGGGGAGTCAGGAAGCTGAACGTGGTCTGGTCGCCCGAGGAGCCGATGAAACCCGCCGACACACCTGAGAATACCGGCAGGCGGGCTACCCCCGGCAGTCTGCCCTTTGTGCCCGGCACGGCGGGGCTGATGATGGCGGGCAAAATCATTCTTGATCTTTCAGGCAGGTAATAATAATGAAAAAAATAACAGCCTTGATAACCGTGCTCGCTCTGCTGCTCTCGCTTTGTGCCTGCGGCATAGACCCGAGCATAAACGACGACCCGGAGAATTCCACCAAGCCGAGCGCCGTATCCGACGGCAAGCTGCGCCTCGCCTATTCAAAAGCGGAGCGGCTCGACCCCTTCACCGCGTCGTCGGCGATAAATCTGCAAATTCTCGGGCTGCTCTATGACGGGCTTTATAAGCTCGACAAGAGCTATCAGCCCGTGCCCGTGGCGGCAAAGAACGCAATAGTCAGCGGCAACACGGTCAATGTTACCCTCGCCGAGACCTATTTCAGCGACGGCACCGCCGTGACGGCGAACGACGTGGCTTATTCATTTAAATTGGCAAAAAGCTCGCCCGCCTGCGCCGAGAAGCTGAAGAATTTTGTATCCGTGAGCATCTCGACGGCGAATATGCTCGTCTTTACGCTGCTAAAGGCCGACCCCTACGCCCTTGCGTGCCTTACATTCCCGATAGTCAAGAACGGCGCCTCCGGCGAAGCTCCCGTCGGCAGCGGCAGATATGTGTTCCAAAAGAACGGCGAGGAGATTTATCTTGTCGTTAACTCCAAGCGCTCGGGCTTCGACCCCGTTATCAAGACGATCTCCCTCGTGCCGATAAGGGATAACGGCTCGGTAGAGAGCAGCCTTGAGATAGGCAACACGGGCTTCTATTATAACGACCTCTCCTCGGGCACTTACTCTCGCATCAACGCCAAGACCGTTGACCTCGGCATAAATAATTTTGTGTTCCTTGCGTTCAACTCCTCGAGCGAGCTTTTCTCAAATCAGCTCCTCAGGCAGGCGGTGAATATGGCGATAGACCGCAATTCCATCGCTTCAACGGCATTCCAGGGTCACGCAAGGCTCTGCTATTCGCCTTTTAACCCCGATTGGTATGCCCTCGCCTCAAAAGATCTTGTTGTCACCCGCAACGAGTCAAAGGCAAAGGAGCTTATCAAGCAGTCGGGAATTGACATTGCTTCAAAGGAAATATCGCTGCTTGTGAATAAGGATAACGCCTTCAAATATGAGGCGGCGGCGTTCATTCGCGATAACCTGACCGCCCTCGGCTTCAAGGTCGTGTTTAAGGATTACGAGCAGGATTATTACACCGAGGCCGTGGAGCTCGGCTCCTATGACCTCTATATCGGCGAGGTTCGCCTGACACCGAATATGGATCTTTCGCCGCTTTTCGGCGGCGCGGTCGGCTACGGCATAGACCCCGCCTGCCCGAGCGCGATGCGCTACACCCAACTGCTCGAGGGCAGCTGCGAGCTGATGGATTTCATCAATACCTTCAACGAAGATGTTCCTTTTGCTCCGCTTTGCTACCGCAACGGCGCGGCCTCCTACACCAACTCCCTTAAAGGCGAGCTCAGCGGCTGCGACAGCGACGTTTTCTACGATATCGAGACCTGGAGTTTTAAATAACCGCACCCCGCGATAAGTATTATTAAATGGAAAAAGCGTCATAATATACTTGCACTTCACAAAAAGGAAAGGTATGTATATTATGATAAACGCTCAGATACTTAAGAATGCCCTGCTGCGTGCGGCGCAAAGCATCAACGCCCACCGTGACGAGGTGGACGGCATCAACTATTTTCCTGTCCCCGACGGTGACACTGGCACAAATCTTGCAATGACCCTCTCCTCCTGCGCCGAGGCGATAGCCGACTGTGAGACCGACAGCGCTGGCGAGCTTGCCGACACGGCTGCCGCCGAGCTGCTGATGGGCGCGAGGGGCAATTCGGGAGTCATATTTTCGCTGATATTCAAGGGCTTCGCCGATAACGTCAGGGATCGCGCCGAGATAGACGGCTCCGCGCTTGCTCACGGGCTTGAGGCGGGCTGCACCGAGGCGTATTCCTGCGTCGAGCGCCCCGTCGAGGGCACAATGCTCACCGTCATACGCATTGCAGCTTCAAGGGCAAGCGCCGCCGCTGACAAGGGCGGGGACGCAAAAGCCGTGTTTGAAGCCGCCGTTGCGGGCGCGAAGGCAGCTCTCAAATCAACGCCCAATCTGCTGCCGATACTTAAAAAGAGCGGCGCCGTTGACTCGGGCGGGCAGGGGCTTGTCTATATCATGGAGGCCATGCTTGGCTCGGCGGAGCAGCCGTCGGAGCGACCCGCCTCTGCGGCAAAGGCCGCCAAAGCTCCCACGGGCGACATCAGATACACCTACTGCACGGAGTTCATAATCAGGAATTCGTCCGGCAGAGGGATAGCCTCGCTCAGCAGGCTCCTCACGAGCATCGGCGACTGCGCCGCGGCTGCCGAGCATTCGGGGATAATCAAGGTTCACGTTCATACCGACTTTCCGAATCTCGCGATAGAGAAAGGGCTTGAATACGGCGAGCTTGACCGCATCAAGATAGATAATATGCGCTTGCAGGCGAGCAGCTTTGCCGCCGCACAAAGCAACTGAAAACGGAGATAAGCAATGGATATCGCTGCCAACATTAAATATCTCAAAGGCGTGGGTGAGAAGAGAGCCGCCATGCTCGGCAAGCTCGGAGTTCACACCCTCTGGGATCTGCTGACCCTTTACCCGCGAGCATACGAGGATTGGAACAGCGTTATCCCCATTGCGGGGGCGCCGCTCGGCGAGAACGTCTGCATCCGCGCCTTTGTCGGTTCACGCTGCCGCGAGCACCGCATCCGTAAGGGCATGACCCTCTATAAGACCGAGATATCCGACGGCGAATCACTGCTCGAGGTAACTTTTTTCAATAATAAATATGCCGCCGAACGCCTTGAGGCGGGCAAAGAATATCTTTTCTTCGGCAAGGTGACGGGCAAGGGCTACTTTCGCTCGATGGTCTCGCCGGAATTTGCCGAGTTTGACGGCGGCACGGGTCTGAGACCGATATATCCACAGACCGCGGGGCTGAATTCACGGGCCATAGAGAAGCTCGTGCGGCGTGCGCTCGAGGAATGCGGCGATATCGAGGACCCGATACCGGAGAATATCCGCTCCGCCTATTGCCTGATGGGTTTGCGTGATGCGCTTGAGCATATCCACGCTCCGCAGAGCGCCGATATGCTCTCCGAGGCTCGCAGGCGGCTGATATTCGAGGAGCTTTTTCTGCTTGAGCTGGGGCTTATGCGCCTTAAATCCAAGAACCGCAAGGGGACGGCTATAGCAATGGAACGCGATTACACCGCCGATTTCATTGCTGCTCTGCCATTTGAATTGACGGGTGCTCAGAGGCGAGCCGTCGCTCAAGGAGCGGAGGATATGAGCCGCAGCGTGCCGATGAACCGCCTGCTGCAAGGCGACGTCGGCTCGGGCAAAACGGCGGTCGGCGCGGCGCTGATATATAACTGCGCCATGAACGGCTGCCAAAGCGCCCTTATGGCGCCAACGGAAGTGCTCGCAATGCAGCACTATAAAACTTTGACAAAATTCTTTGAGAATACCGATATCTCCGTCGCTCTGCTGACCGGCTCGACCCCCGCAGCGGAGAAGCGGAGGATCAAAGCGGGGCTTAAAAGCGGCGAGATTTCGCTCGTTATCGGCACGCACGCCTTGATCCAAAAGGATGTTGAATTCAATTCGCTCGCCCTCGCCATAACCGACGAGCAGCACCGCTTCGGTGTGAATCAGCGCAGCACTCTGTCCGCCAAGGGCGGCTCGCCGCACACGCTGGTCATGTCCGCAACGCCTATTCCGAGGACCCTGGCGCTTATAATCTATGGCGACCTCGACCTCAGCGTGCTTGATGAGATGCCCAAGGGCAGGCAAAAGATCGAGACCTACCTTGTCGGCAGCGAGCTGCGTGAGCGCGCCTACGGCTATGTCAAAAAGCACCTTTGCGACGGCCTCCAGGGCTACATAGTCTGCCCCCTCGTTGAAGAGGGGGAGGAGGTCTCGGAGCTGACCGCCGCCGAGGGGCTGTATAAAGAGCTTGCCGACGGTTTCTTCAAGGGCTTCAGGCTTGGGCTGCTGCACGGCAAGATGAAGCCCGCCGATAAAAAAGCCGTCATGGATTCCTTTGCCTGCGGCGAAACGCAGCTTTTGGTCTCCACAACGGTGATCGAGGTCGGCATCGACGTGCCGAATTCCGTCATAATGGTCATAGAGAACGCTGAGAGATTCGGCCTATCGCAGCTCCACCAGCTCAGAGGCAGGATCGGCAGAGGCTCCCACCGCTCCACCTGCATCCTGATATCCGACGCAAAGGACGAAAAAACGCAGAAGCGCCTGTCTATCCTCACCTCCACCTCGGACGGCTTCAAAATAGCCGATGAAGATTTGAAGCTGCGCGGGCCCGGTGATTTCTTCGGCTCAAGGCAGCACGGTCTGCCCGAGCTCAAAATTGCGGATATGATGACCGACACCGAGGCGATACGCGAAACTCATGCCGCGGCGGTAAATTTGCTCAAAAAAAACCCCGCCCTTGCGGGCGAGGAATTCGATTCGCTCAGGCGAGCGGTCAACAGACTTTTCGCCGGCGGGATATCAATGAACTGAGGCTGCGCTGAGACGCCTTGCAGCTTCAATATCTTTTTTATCAATAGGAATTATTTTGTATTCGTTTGATTGCTCGTCTACCATTGTTACGGGCAGGTCGGGCAATATCTCGTGGACTCTTGCGATGAATCCGCTGCTGCCCTCGGCAGGGAAGCCGGTCACAAGCGTTGCGGCGTTTCTTTTCTTCGCAGCTACTGCAACCACCAGCGCAGGGCTGTCGTTAAAGTAGATATCCATCCCCGCGTCATAGGCTCTGGCGCATTCATAGAGGGTCTCGAGCGCTCCGCCTGCGTTGGCGTTCAGCCCGCTGCTCTCTCTGAAAACGCTGATGACCTTCAGCGGCAGGCCCTTTTCCTTCGCTATCCGTGCCCCTGCGGCGATAAGCCTTGAGCAGGCGCTCTGCGGTGTTACGCAGACCATTATGCACTGCTGATTGCCCGTCTTCTCCATATGATCATCCCTTTCGTTTTGTATTTTTGCTTTACTGCACCCTTATAATACCAGCGAGATATTACGGGCGTGAGACAAAAGAATGTATAATTTGTTAAATAAATCGGGTGATAAAATGAATGAAAAAAAGTATTATCTGGGCGTCGACGGCGGCGGCAGCAAGACCACTGCGGCGGTGTTCGACGGCGAGGGGCGTTTCATAGCCGAAGCCACGGGCGAGAGTATAAATTATTACTCCGTCGGGCGTGAAACAGCCCGTGAGAACCTGAAAGCCGTTATTTCAAGGCTCGGCGTTGATGAATTTGAATGCGCCGTGATAGGAATGTCCGCCCTGAACGAGCGAGCCGATGAAAAAACGACCCGTGAATTTTGCGGAGACATAGTAAGATGTAATAAAATAATAATGAACTCCGATCTTTACATAGCTCTTGAGGCGCTGAATGCGCCCGGGGAATGCGGCGCGGTGATAAGCGGCACGGGCTCAATGGCGGTCATCCGCAATGCGGACGGCTCGGTCAGCCACGCAGGCGGTTGGGGATATATCCTCGGCGATGAGGGCAGCGGCTACTCGATAGCGCTCAGCGGCATAAGGGCTGCGATAAGAGCAGCCGAGGGCAGCGGCGTCCGGACCGCGCTTTTGCCCGCCTGCCTTGACTATTTCGGTATCACTGATATATATGAACTGATAGAGCTGTACTATGATAAGACCGTCAGCAGGAAGGCTACCGCCGCCTTTGCCGAGAAGGTGATAGGCGAAGCCGAGGAGGGCGACACGGCAGCGCTGGATATCCTCGAGCGAGAAGCTGCGGAGCTTGCGGCGACGGCAAAGAGCCTGCTTGACCGTATAAAAAGCGGCTCCCCGATAGGGCTTTGGGGCGGAATTTTTCAAAACAGCGAGCTGTATCGTGAAATCTTCACGCAAAAGCTCGGCGAAGATTACAAAGACCGTGTAAAGCTGTTAGACTTTACACCTGAGATCGGAGCGGTAATTGCGGCATTGAGAGAAAATTCGGGGTATATCAACGAAATAATGCTCTCGAATATCAAAAATACATACAGAAAGGCAACTTTGTAAAGCTGCATAGCTTTACAAAAAATCAGGACTATGAAAATCAAGAAAATGACATTTTGCGCCGTTTTGACGGCTCTCATCTGCATTCTTGCCCCCGTTTCTTTCCCTGCGGGGCCTATTCCGATATCCCTTGCGACCTTTGCGGTGATGCTTGTCGCCGCCGTCGCTGATTTCAAGATATCCGTCACCGCCGTCTGCCTCTATATTCTGCTCGGCGCCTTCGGTTTGCCTGTTTTCTCTGGCTTTGCGGGCGGATTTCAGAAGCTGATCGGCGTTACAGGCGGCTACATAATCGGCTATATTCCCTGCGCCGTTATAATTGCGCTGCTCATCGGCAAGTTCGAGAATAAAAAATTCGTCTATCCTCTTTCGATGGTGCTCGGTGTTGCTGTCTGCTACGCTGCGGGCACGGCATGGTATGTTTTCCAGACCAAGACCGCCGTTGCCGCCGCTTTTGCGACCTGCGTAATTCCGTTTATCCCCGCCGACTGCATCAAGATAGCCGCCGCCTCGCTGCTCGGTATAATTCTGCGAAAGCGTTTCAGGGTTGCATTCTCAAAGCTTTAATGGTACAATAAACATGAAAACGATTCTAAGGAAAGGGTGAATATAATGGAGATAATCAGAAAAGAGTACAGTATTCCCTCAAAATCGGGTGTTGCCGATGTTTTTGCCCGCTGCTGGGTGCCCGCCGACGGTGCGAAGGCGATATTCCAGATAGTTCACGGCATGGCGGAGCACGGCGAGCGTTATGAGGATTTCGCAAAATTCCTCTGCGGCAAGGGCTTTGCCGTCCTTGTTGACGACCATGTCGGCCACGGCAGATCCACCAAGAGCGATAAGGAGCTGGGCTATTTCGGCGAGAAAAACGGCTGGGACGCCTTCGTTGAGGACGAAAGAGCGCTCACCGAGCTTATAACCTCTGAGTTCCCCGGTCTGCCGCTTATCTTCTTCGGTCACAGCATGGGCTCCTTCATCGCCAGAGAGTATATTCGCCGCTACGGCAGCGACGAGCGCTTAAAGGGCGCGATTATCTGCGGCACGAGCGGCAGGAATCCAGCCGCTCCCATCGCTATCACCATTGCCGGCGCCGTTGCCAAGGCGAAGGGCAGCCGTCACAAGAGCAAATTTATTGACAAGCTCGCATTCGGCACCTACAATAAAAAGGTCGAGAACCCCGCCACTCCCTTTGACTGGCTCACCTCCGACCCCGATGAGGTGCAGAAGTATATTGCCGATAAATACTGCGGCTTCCTCTTCACCGCCGCCGGATACAAAGATCTCTTCACCGTGCTGAACAGGGTCTCCGGCAAGGATTGGTTTGAGCAGGTCTACGAGGGCTTGCCGATATTCCTTATCGCAGGCGAGGACGACCCTGTCGGTCAGTACGGCGCAGGCGTGAAGCAGGTCTATAACGACCTCAAGCTCGCGGGCAAAAAGGACGTCACCCTCAAGCTTTATCCGCATATGAGGCACGAGATCCTCAACGAGGTCGGCAAGGACGAGGTCTATAATGATATCGCCGCCTGGTGCGCAAAAAAGATTTGAATCATAGCATAAAACGAAGCCTCCGCATTATGATTATGCGGAGGCTTTTTTGCTGCTGTTTTGACATATTTCAGCCGTTTTATTTGATTGGTCAGGCGAATTTGCAAAGCAAAGTCCCAAATTTGTCGCTATATTGTGTAAAAAGCATTTTATGCTTGCTTTTGCCGGAAAGGTTTGCTATACTGGTTTTAGAATTGTTTTTAGATATTATGTAAGGTAAAAATATTGTACAGTAAAAGCGACGCCCCGGAAGATAAAAAACAAAGGGCTTCACTTAAGAAGCCCTTGATGCACACCATGTGCGGCCGAACCCGAAACGGTCGACGATTTGAGTTAACTTTTATTTGAACTCAACAGTGCAATTCTGTAGGGGTCTCAAACCGTGCTGACGGAAGAGATAAACTGCTTGGGGATTATCGGTAAAGGGGCACGTTTATTCTAATTTTGCATTAATAACCCAATGGGTAAAATAAAGGAGTTATAAAATATGGGTTTAAGATTTCGCAAAAGCATCAAAATCCTGCCGGGGGTCAAATTAAACCTCGGCAAAAAGTCGGCAGGTGTCTCCATTGGCACCAATGGGGCTCGCTACTCTGTCAACAGCAGTGGCCGTAAAACTTCGACCGTCGGAATCCCCGGAACCGGGCTGTCTTATGTTAAATCAGGCGGAGGCGGCAAAAAGTCAGACAAGAGTTCTAAATCCGGGTTGCCATGGCGCTTGATAATTGCCGTCGCCGTCCTTGTCTTTATACTTATCGGGGGCATAGCGGCATGTACCGATTCGGACAAAGATCAGCCGACCACCACCGCCTCAGTTGAGACGACCGCCGAGCCCGAGGAGGATACCGCTGCCGGAGCAATAGCACCCGTCGCCGCCACAGAGGAGCCGACCGAAGCTGAGACGGATGTCCGAACCACGGAAAACGCGACCGAAAAGGTGACTGAAAAGATCACCGAGAAAAAGACCGAGAAGCCGACCGAGGCTAAAACCGTGAAGAAGACAGAAAAGGCTACTGAGAAGAAAACCGCTGCTCCTGCGGCGCAAAAAACATATGTATTAAACAAGAACTCGATGAAATTTCATCTTCCGAGCTGCTCGTCTTGCGCCAAAATCAAGGCTGAGAATAAAGGCAGCTATACCGGAAGCCGCGACGACCTTATCAGCAAGGGCTATTCACCATGCGGCAAATGTCATCCGTAACCGATGATTTAAGCTGCACCGGTTTAAATGCATTTTTGGATTTGAGGGCGTCGGAGCGCACCCGACCCGGACAGACCCGTGTCATCCCCCGCAACTGTCTGTTGCTTGCGGGGCGGCGGGGTATGTGGTACAATACTGCTGAGGTGATTTGAGTGGAAACAAAGGATATAATACTTGAGCTCAGGACGAAGAACCATATGTCTCAGGACGATCTTGCGGAGCGGGTGTTTGTTACCCGTCAGGCGGTGTCACGCTGGGAGACGAGCGATACCGTGCCGAATACCGAGACGCTAAAGCTCCTTTCCAAGCTTTTTGACGTGTCGATAAATACGCTTCTCGGCTCGCCGAGGCAGCTCATTTGCCAGTGCTGCGGTATGCCGCTTGACGACTCGACCATCAGCAAGGAGCCGGTCGGCGAATTCAACGAGGAATACTGCAAATGGTGCTACAACGACGGCAATTTTGTCTACACGAGCCTTGAACAGCTTACGGATTTCCTCGTGGAGCATATGTCGAATGAGAATTGGCCGCCGGAGCAGGCGAGGGCTTATTTTGAGGAAAATCTGCCTAAATTGAATCATTGGAAATGAGTGAAATGCGAAAGAAAATTCAAACAAGATACGCTGCGGGAGGTGCGGCGAGATGCCCGGGAGCGTGAGTGCTCACGACTTCAAATTCTGCTAATGCGGCGCTGACCCTCGAGCATATCAAAATGGCATAATTGCAAAAAGAACGACCTCGGCGGCTTCAAACCGTCGGGGTCGTTGCTTGTTATTTGATGTGTATCAGTTCGCCATTTTAAGCGCAAGCTCAAGCACTCGGCGCACGCTTTTCTCAAGGTCGGCTCGTGTGAGCTTGCCGCTCTCGTATGCGGCGCGGAGCTCAGCGGGGTCGCCGTCGCCCATCTTGAGGTCGTTGCCTGCCTTGATCTCGTCCGAATGGGCGCTGTGAACTCCCCAGTCGGTCGTGACCATGCCCTTGAAGCCCCATTCGCCGCGGAGCATCTCGGTCAGCAGCTCATAGCTCGTCGAGGTGTGGTTGCCGTTGATGAGGTTGTAGGAGGACATAACAGTCCACGGGTCGGCCTCGCGCACACAGATCTCAAAGCCTCTGAGATAGATCTCGCGAAGCGCCCTTTCCGACACTCTCGAATCGCACTCAAAACGGTTGGATTCCCTGTTGTTGCAGGCGAAGTGCTTAATGGAGACGGCAATCTTGTTTGACTGGATGCCCCTGACCTCGGCGGCGCAGCATTTGCCCGCAAGGAGGGGATCCTCTGAGAAATACTCAAAATTGCGCCCGCAGAGCGGGTTGCGGTGGATATTCATGGCGGGGGCGAGCCATACGGCGAGGTTATTCTCTTTAAGCTCCGCTCCGCCCGCGGCGCCGACCTCGCGGATAAGCTCGGTGTTCCATGTGCAGGCGAGGAGCGTGGCGCAGGGCCATGCCGTGGTGGATACGCCCGTCTGAGCGTTCAGACGCAGGCCTGCGGGGCCGTCCGCCGTCGGCAGGGGAGGAATGCCGAGCCTCTTGAGGCCGCCGAAAGCGCCGGTGTTGCAGACGCCGGGCTGATTCTGATGCCCGCCGACAAAGTCGATAAGCTCGTCAACGGTGAATTGCTTTATAAATTCGTCGAGCGATATCTTCTCGCCGACGTCGTCAAACATGACTGTCTGATCTGGGGCGTTTGCCTCGATCGCCGCCGCTTCGCCGACGGGGTAATTCGGCTCGCCCATGGGCAGCGGCTCAAAGCTGCCGTCGGCAACCATGCGCTTGCCGAGCTTGAACGGGCGCAGCAGCCCGCTCGCCTGCCTGACGACGACATCGTCCTCAACGGTGTATTCGTAGTCGAGTTTTTCGACGTTTCTGACCGAATTGCCGAGATAGAAGGAATATTTGCCGGGCTCAAGCACATAGGCGGCTTTCTTTACCTTGCCGAGGTCGTCGAAGCTCGCCATATCGGCGATGTCGAAGCTGAGCGCGAGAGTTTCGCTCTCACCGGGATTCAGCAGATGAGTTTTGGCAAAGGCCGCAAGCTCCTTTGCGGGCTTGCCGAGTACGCCTTGGGGAGCGGAGTAATAGAGCTGCACGGTCTCCTTGCCGGGCACGGAGCCGATATTCTTAACATTGACTGAGACGACTATCTTGCCGTCTGTCTCGCCGCAAAGCACGCCGCCGAGTTCAAAATCCGTGTATGAAAGACCGAAGCCGAACGGGTAGCGCACTCTTTCGGCGGCGCCGGGCACGGTCTCGAAGTAGCGGTAGCCGACATAGATATCATCGTAGTAGTCGAGGTGCTCAAAGCCCGTGAGAAACTCCTCGGCATTCTGATATGAATAATATGAAACGGGGATGGTGTCGGCGAGCTTGCCTGAGGGGCAGACGTCGCCGCAAAGGATATCGGCAACAGCCGCGCCGCCCTCAAGGCCGCCCTGCCAGCCGAAAAGTATGCCCTGGACTTTATCGTTATCGGCGAAGTGCTCGCAGTTGACCACGGCGCCCGAATTCAGCACAACTATCGTCTTTTTGAAGGCCTTTGAGGCTCTGTCGATGAGGCTTTTTTCCTCAAAAGAGAGATAATAATCGCTGTCAATGGGCTTGCGGTCAACTCCCTCTGCAGAGAAACGGCTGAGAGTGATCACCGCGACGTCGGCGTTCTCGGCGGCGATGTTTATAAGCTCGTCGGGCACGGCGGCTTCACGCACATGCATGCTCGCAAAGGTGTCATAGATTATATCGTCCTTCTCTTTGCAGAAGTCCATGGCGTTGACCTTATCCCAGATCTTCTCGATCTGAGCGCGGGTCGGTATTTTTTTGCTCTCCTCTTTGACGTATTCCTTATAGAATTCGACCGTGGGCATATAGACGCTTACCTTGCCCTCGGCCTCTTTCTCGGCAAAGCCGTCGTAGATGTTGCGGACATAGGCGGTGTAAACGTCGCCGCTGCCTCCGCCGCCCTTTATGTATTCGATGGTCGCCTTGCCGAAGAGAGCGACTTTCTCGCCTCTTTTCAGCGGCAGAGCGCCGCCGATATTTTTGAGCAGCACCATGCCCTCACCCGCGGCCTTCCTTGAGAGTGCGGCGTGCTCGGGTGAAGCGGTCACTTTCCTGCCGTCGCGCCCGAGGGGCAGGCACGGCTGATATCTGAGCCTTGCATATTTATCCATGGCGAATTCTCCGTTCATAAAAATTGCCGATAGCGGCAATTAAATAATACACCGCATCGGCAATTAAATCAAGTAAAATTAAATTTCGGCAGTCAATGATTTATCATAAGGAAAGCTGCGGCGTCGGAGTTCCATGCGCCGTATTCGGGGTCGTCCCGCTTGTCGCTGAATACTCCCTGCTCGGCGAGAAACCTGCCCATATAGGCGCTGACCTTGGCCGCGCCGTAGTAGTTGAGGTGGTCGCCTTTGTCGCGGGTGTCCGACGCCCAGTCTATGGGTATCTCGTTTTGCAGCAGGTTCATGTCTATGAATTGCAGCCCGAGGCGGCGGGCGAGGGCATCAACGCCGTTGTGCTTCTCCATGCTCCAATTCTTGGTGCTCGGCACGCTCACAAGCAGCAGCTGCGCCCCGTTCTTCTCGCAAAGGGCGTTGATCTTCTCAATATATTTGAGGCATTCCTTCGGCACGGTCTGCGCCTTGTCGCTGGGCGCCATATACCCGTCGGTCGAGGCGGGGTTCTGAGCGGTGCTGTAGAGATAGCCTCTGGCTCGTTGTCTCTCTCCTTAATGTCGGAGCTTTGCCAGCCTTTCGGCAGCAGCGACTTCCAGCGGTCGTGGTATTTGAAAACGCAGAATGCGTCCTGCGCCTTGGATGTGATGACGTTTGCGCCGGAGAATCGGCTGTATATCGTGTCCGTTTCGAGCACGACTATTTTCGGGCTTTGGTGCTTAAAGGTCGTTGACAGCAGCTTGTATGAATAACAGAGCTTTTGCAGCGTTGAGCCGCAGACATATGAGCTGACTCCGCTCTCGTTCCAGATGCTCAGGGGTATGAATGCGCTGTAGGATTCGCTGTCGCCGAGGAAAATGACGTCTATCGAATTCTCTTTTTCCGACATGATACCGCCGATCAGCGGGTCGTCAAGCACGTTGCCCTGCGACATGGAGCGTGGCTTGACCATGACCGATGTTATCAGCAGCAGAGCCGCAAGCGCGACGATAAATGCGGCTGAGTGAAAGATGTTTTTAGCTGTAATTTTCATAACTGATTCCTCAAAAATCGGCGTAGATGGGGTCGACCGGTGTGTAGCCGGGGCCGTATGCGCCGAGGATAACGATGTAGATTATCAGCGCGAGTATCGCGGCGTAGTGCAGGGCGGGGTGCTTCTCACGCAGAGCGCTGCGGATGTCGACGCCCTTTTCGCTCAGCAGGCTGATGATAAAGACGACGGCGACCGTTATGCCGACCGCGACAAAGTCGCCGATATCAACTCCGAGGGCGGTGAAAAGCTCCTTGCCGTAGGCGGAGAAGGTGAAATCGGTCACGGCTTTTTTGAGCATCACAAAGCCCGCCGTCGCACCGTTGGCGCGGAAAATCAGCTCGCCTATGACGATGAGGATATCCGAGCGGATTATCTGACCGATGCGGTAGGGGGCGGAGTCGGGGCTGATTTTCAGCCGCTCGTTGCTCCGTTTTATCAGCGGGGCAAAAAATCTGCCGACCATTATTACGACGAAGTGATAGAGGCCGAAGAGAATGTAGTTCCACGCGGCCCCGTGCCAAAGACCGTTGACGAGCCATACGCAGAGCAGCGCGACGCTGCCTGCGAGCAGCGGGCCGTATTGATTGCCGAGCCTCTTGCGGGCGGCTTTTGTCAGATGCTGCATCGGCTTTGACATCGTGACGGGGTAAAAGAGATAATCCTTGAGCCACTCGCCGAGGGTTATGTGCCAGCGCTTCCAAAATTCGGATATCGTCTTTGAGAAGAACGGGCGACGGAAATTCTCGGGCATTGTAACGCCGAGCATCTGAGCGATGCCCGTCACGGCGTCCATTGCGCCTGAGAAATCCATATATAATTGTATCGTGTAGCATACGGCGGCGAGGGCGATGACTCCGCCGTCATACATATTGTAATTGTCAAAAACCTCTTTGATAAGGGGATTCAGCCTGTCGGCGACGACTATCTTTTTCATCATGCCGTAGAGCAGGCGCTCAAGCCCGAGGGTGAGGTTTGAGAAGTCAATCCTGCCCACGCTCCAAAGCTGCTCCGCCGTCTGAGAATAGCGGCAGATGGGGCCCTCAGTTATCTGCGGGAAGAACGCGAGCCATAGGGCGAGCCTCGGCAGGCAGTCATCGGCTTTGACTTTTTCACGGTAGACGTCGACGAGGTATGATACCGCTTGCAGCGTGAAGAACGAGATGCCGAGCGGCAGCAGGTATTTCGGCACGTTGAAGCGGAAGTCAAGCCCGAGCAAGCCGAGCAGGGAGTTGACGTTCGCTGCGGCGAAGGCCGAGTATTTGAGCACCAGCAGCGTGCCGAGATGCAGTGCGGCGGCGAGGGCAAGCACGCCTCGGCTGCGGCGCTGATATGCCTTTTTGATCTCTTTGCGCTGCTCCTTTTCGGCTTCTTTCAACGCCTCGGTGCGCTTTGATATGATGCGGTCGAGCCACAGCCCGAAGTAATGCGCCGAGAATATCGACAGCAACAGATATATTATCAGCTTGCCGCTGACGAGCCAATAGAAGCCGAAGCTCAGCGCGAGCAGCGTATAGCGGCGGGCTTTTTGCGGGGTCAGGGCGTATATCAGCAGGCATATCGGCAAAAACAGCACGATGTAATCAAAGCTGAAAAAAGATGTCAGATCGGGGGCTCCCGAGCCGGATATGAGAGATGAGAGCATTACCCGACCCTCCCTTGCCCGATGGTGGCGGTGATTTTGAAACGATGATCCATTTTTTCGTTCCTTTCTCTGTGTCTGACTACATTATAATGCCGATATGTTAACACTAAGAAACGAAAGAATTACAAAAGTACTACAAAATCGGGCTTTATTTATCAAAACTTTTATATTTTGTAATTATTTTGTTCTTATCGGGAAGTATTGACATTGTAAAAAACACCGTTAGGTGCTATACTTATGCCGTAAGGAGGGGAGAGCATGATCAAGGAAAGAAGGCAGATGTCCGACGCGTTCCGCACGGCGCTGTTTATAATACTCTCCGGCGGGTATCAGGACGCATATACATATTGCTGCCGAGGCAAGGTCTTTGCGAACGCTCAGACGGGCAATATCGTGTTGATGAGCGTCAATCTGTTTGACGGAGATCTTCAAAAAGCGGTTCGCTATGTGATACCGCTGCTCGCGTTTTTGGCGGGGATAATCGCCGCCGAGAGCGTTCACCATAGGTTTAAGAATATCGAGAAGATCCACTGGCGGCAGATAGTCATTCTCTGCGAGATAATAATGCTCTTTGCCGTCGGCTTCATGCCGCAGGGGCTTAATGCCGCTGCCAACGCACTTGTTTCGTTCGTCTGCGCCATGCAGGTGCAGACCTTCCGCAAGGTCAGGGGGCACGTCTACGCCAGCACGATGTGCATAGGCAACATGAAAAACGGCGCCGAGGCTCTCTGCGCCTATTTCCACAGCGGCGACAAGAGGATTCTCGCAAAGGCAGGCGTGTATTTCGGCGTTATCCTGCTCTTTGCCGTCGGCGCGGGGATAGGCGGAGCGGTGACCGCTCATATCGGCGAGAGGGCAATATGGGTCAGCTGTGCTCTGCTGACGGTCAGCTTTTGTATAATGTTTAAGAGAGAGCGGCGCAATGAACAGGAATGAACAACTTAAAAACGACGCTTTGGATATAATAAATACCGCAATCCGCGCGGCAGACCCGTTTGACTCGACCGCCGCGATACTGCGGCAATTGAATTTTGACCCCGATAAGCGATTGACCGTGTTCAGCGTCGGCAAGGCGGCGATACCGATGGCAAGGGCGGCGGAAAGCGTTCTCGGCGGGCGTATCGCAAAGGGTCTTGCGGTCACGAAATACGGTCACACGGGCGATTTCAGATCGGATATTTTTGAGGTCATTGAGGCGGCGCACCCCGTCAGCGACGGCAACAGCATTCTTGCGGCGCAAACGGCGCTCGATATTGCGTGCAGTCTCGGCGCGGGCGAAATACTGCTCGTCCTGCTTTCGGGCGGCGGCAGCGCGCTGTTCGAGAAGAGCGTTATCCCCGCCGAAATGCAGCGGGACATAACCCGCAGGCTGCTTGCCCGAGGCGCGGATATCTCCGACGTGAACGCCGTGCGGCGCAGGCTCTCGCTCGTCAAGGGCGGCAGGCTTGCGGCTGCGGCTTACCCCGCCCGGGTCGTCACGGTGGCGCTCTCCGACGTGCTCGGCAACGACAGGAGCGTTATCGCCTCAGGCATAACGGTCAGAGAGCCGCTGAGCGACAAGGAATTCGCCGATACGGTCAAAAAATATCTGCCCGAATACGCCGAAACGCTTGCGAGCCTTGACGGCGGCACGGATATAATGATAAACGACGGCGGTTATTATTTTGCGGGCGATGTTGAGATACTTTGCTCCGCCGCAAGGAGACGGGCTGAGGAGCTGGGCTGCGAGGTCGCCGACTTTGCCTGCGATATAACGGGCGAGGCGAGGGACGTTGCCGCCGAAAAGCTCGATAATTTAGGTAATATAAAAGGAAAAAGAGCTTATATCTACGGCGGTGAGACCACCGTCACCCTCCGAGGGGGCGGCAGAGGCGGGCGCAATCAGGAGATGGCTCTCGCAGCCGCAGTCAAACTCCGCGGTAGGGAGAATATCGTCTTTGCCTCCGCAGGCTCTGACGGCACGGACGGCCCGACAGACGCGGCGGGCGGAATTGCCGACGGCGATACATATGAGCTCATGCGTTCACGGGGGGTAGACCCCGAGGCGGAGCTTCTGGATAACAATTCGTATTTTGCGCTGGACGCCGCCGATTCGCTCATCGTGACCGGTCCGACAGGCACAAATGTCAACGATATCACGCTCATTCTGACTGATTTTTAATATGCAATAATAACGATATATGATCCCGGCAAGACCTGACGGCTTTGTAGGGATTTTGTAACCTTTTGGTGCAAATATTACGAAACGGTTACAAAATTTTTAAATCTGTAAGAATTTTGTAATTTTGCAGTCACAAAATTAGTAACAAATTCGTTTTAATATATGTAAGGGCTTAAAAAACTGATATTACGGCCTCATTGCGTCAATAATCAATAAAACAGAGAAAACGACAAATGATTTAATGCGGAACACATAAGATAAGGAGAAGAAAATGCAGATAAATATAACCGAATGGCTTGAGCAGGCCGCTGCGGCTCACCCCGGCAGAGCGGCCTACTCGGATAAGGATTCGTCGATAGAATTCGGCACCTTGCGCCGCTATGCCCGCTCTATAGGCACGGCGGTCGCGGCGAAAAGCGAGCCTCGCAAGCCCGTGGCGGTATTCTCCGGCAGACATATCCTGACCCCGGCGGCGTTCCTCGGGGCGGCGTATGCGGGCTGTTTCTACGCCCCCATCGACTGCAAGCTCCCCGCCGCAAGGATAGAGCAGATACTCGGCACCCTTGCTCCGCAGCTTTTGATAACCGACAGGGCAAGCCTTGACGAGGTGAAGGCTCTCGGCTTTGATAATGAAAGAATAATAGTTATAGAGGACGCGATAGAGCGCCCCGCCGACGACGCTGTGCTCGCCGCAAGGCTGAGCGGGGCGAATGAAGAGGATCCGCTCTATATCATATTCACCTCAGGCTCGACGGGCAGACCGAAGGGCGTTATCACCTCGCATCATTCGCTCATGTGCTACCTTGACGCCTACGCCGAGGTGATGGGCATCGACGAATCCGACGTGCTCGGCAATCAGTCGCCGCTCGATTATATTGCGGCGGTGCGTGATATATATCTGCCGCTCAAATGCGGCTGCTCCACCGTTATCATACCGAAGGAGCTGTTTATGACCCCTGCTGCGCTCTTTGACTATATGACCGAGCGCAAAGTGACGGCGGTCGGCTGGTGCGTGTCGGCATTGACACTGCCCGCCTCTCTCGGAGCGTTTGAGCACTCCGCGCCGAAATATCTTAAAAAGATATGCTTCTCCGGCTCGGTGATGCCTTGCAGATACCTCAGAATGTGGCAGCTCAACCTGCCGGGGGCTAAATTCGTCAATCAATACGGCCCCACCGAGGCTACCGCCTCCTGCACATACTATGAGGTGAAGGAGACCGTTGACGAGGGCGACGTTATCCCGATAGGCCGCCCGTACCGCGATTACCGTGTATTCCTGCTGAATGAGGACGGCGCGGCAGTCCCCGACGGCGAGGAGGGCGAGATATGCGTATCCGGCCCGATACTTGCCCTCGGATATTACAATGACCCCGAGCGCACGGCAAAGGATTTCATCCAAAATCCGCTGAATTCCGCTTACCGTGAGATAATATATAAGACGGGCGATATCGGCGTTATGAGAGCTGACGGCGAGCTGATGTTCAAGGGGCGGCGCGACCGCCAGATAAAGCATCTCGGCCACCGTGTGGAGCTTGACGAGATCGAGCGTGCCGCCTGCCGCACCGAGGGCGTCACCGAATGCTGCGTCCTCTATGACAGGGAGAAGGAGACGATATGCCTATTCTATACAGGCACGGCGAGCGTGCGTGAGCTTTCGCTCTCGCTCCGTCAGACCCTGCCCGGCTTTATGATACCGAGGAAAATGAAGCAGCTCGAGGCAATGCCCAAGCTGCCGAACGGCAAGACCGATATGAACACACTGAGAAATTATTAAAAGGAGAAATTAAAATGAGAGAAAAACTTATGGCTATCCTTGAGGAGCTCAGACCCGACGTTGACTTTGAGAATGAAAAGCAGCTTATCACCGACGGCATACTCGAATCCTTTGATATAGTCGCCCTTGTCGGCGAGATAAGCGACGCCTTCGACGTCGAGCTTCACGTTGAGGATCTCGTGCCCGAGAATTTCAATTCCGTAGATAACATGATAGAGCTTATCAAAGAATTAGAGGATGAATAATATGAATTCGGAAGCATTGCAGGATATAGCCGCGTCCTTTGCCACGCCCGCATTCATCTTTGATGCGGACGAATTCGGCAGGAGGGCGAAAAATATCAAAAGCGCCATCGGCGGCGCCTCACTTTGCTACTCGATAAAGGCGAACCCGTTTTTGCTCGCCTGCTTGCCCGAGGAGATAGACAGGGTCGAGGTTTGCAGCCCCGGCGAGCTGGCGATCTGCCGCAGGGTGGGCGTCGACCCCTCGACTGTGGTGTATTCGGGTGTCAATAAGGGCAGTGAGGACATCGCCGAGGCTATAGAATACGGGGCGGAGCTGCTCACGGCGGAGAGCCTCAGGCAGCTTGGACTTATCAATGCCGCCGCCCTTGCCGCGGGCAAGAGGGTGAGAGTCGCTCTCAGGCTCACGAGCGGCAATCAGTTCGGCATGGACAGCGAGAATCTCAAGCGCGCAGTTGCCGAAAAAGGCAGCTATGAGGGCGTTGACATCGTCGCTATCCATTATTACTCAGGCACCCAGAAAAAGAAGCTCGCAGTCGTCGAAAAGGAGCTTGCCGAGCTTGAGAAGCTTGCGGATACGCTCGAGGAGCGCTTCGGGCTGTCTGGCATTTCGCTCGAATACGGCCCCGGTCTGCCCGCCGATTACTTCGGCGACGACCCCGAGGGGCGCGATATGGCGGTGCTCGCCGAGGCGGGCGCAATGATAGCCGCCGTCGCCGCAAGGCGCAGCGTTACCGTGGAATTCGGCCGATTCCTTGCCTCCCCCTGCGGCACTTATCTCACCGCAGCGGCTGATATAAAGAATAATAACGGCGAGAATTTCGTCATCTGCGACGGCGGAATAAATCACCTCAAATATTACGGGCAGACAATGGCGATGCAGACGCCGCCGATAACTCTGCTCGGCGACCACGGCGAAAAAACCGAGGATTACACGCTCTGCGGCAGCCTCTGCACCACGGCGGATATCCTCGTTCGTAAAGTTACCCTGCCCGCCCTCTCGGTCGGCGACGTGCTCGCCTTCGGCAGGTGCGGAGCTTATTCCGTGACGGAGGGCATAGGGCTGTTCCTCTCAAGGCAGCTCCCCCGCATAGTGCTCCATTCGGAGAGGGGCGGCAATAGGCTGCTGCGCGACTTCTACGGCACGGATATATTGAATTCCCCTGCGGAGGTGTGACGGTTGGCGATAGTTTCATTTAATTTTTTTGTCTTTTGCGCCGTCGTACTGATACTTTATTATATATTCCCGTCAAAGAAATATCAGTGGACCGTGCTCCTTGCGGCGAGCTACGCCTACTATATTATTTGCTGCAATAAATACACGTTTTATCTTATAGCTACCACCGCTATGGCGTGGATAGGCGGGCTTATCATGGACAGGCTCACCGTCAACTGCGCCGCCGCAGTTGAGCGGAATAAAGAGCAGTGGGATAAGGAACAGCGCAAGAAATACAAAGCCAAGGTGCAGAGCGGCAAGCGGGCGGTCATGGCCGCCGTGCTGGTACTGAATTTCGGCATTCTTGCTTTCCTCAAGTATTTTGACTTTGCTGCCCGTTCGGTGCATTCGCTGCTCGGCGCGGTCGGGCTGGATATAGCGATGCCCGATTTCAAATTGGTGCTCCCGCTGGGCATTTCGTTCTACACATTCCAGACCATGGGCTATGTGATAGACGTTTACAGGGGCAAATTCAGGGCGGCAAAGAATCCGGCGAAGTTCGCGCTTTTTGCCTCGTTCTTCCCGCAGATAGTGCAGGGCCCCATCGCCTTTTACAGCGACCTTGCCTATCAGCTCTATGCGCCGCATGACTTTAACTACAACCGCTTCAAGAGCGGCGGCATTCTCGCACTTTGGGGTCTGTTTAAGAAGCTCGTTATCGCCGACCGTGCCGTGGCAATGGTCAGGCTCGTCGCGGGCAATTACTCCGACTTCAAGGGCACATATATACTTATGGCCGTGTGTATGTACGCCATTCAGCTCTATGCGGATTTCTCGGGCGGCATTGATATCTGCCGCGGCTTTGCGGAGATGCTCGGCATCACCATGGCGCAGAATTTCAGGCAGCCGTATTTCTCAAGGAGCCTGACCGAGTATTGGCACCGCTGGCATATCACCCTCGGCGAATGGCTGAGGATATATCTTTTCTATCCGATATCCATTTCAAAGCCGTTCCTCAAAATGGGCAAGCAGCTCAAGAAGCACGGCCTCAAGCATCTCGGCAAGGTGTTGCCCACGAGCATTGCTTCGCTGATAACCTTTATCGTTATCGGCGTGTGGCACGGGGCGGCGTGGAAATATGTGGCGTTCGGCCTCTTTAACGGCATGGCGATCCTTATCTCGAGCCTGATGCAGCCGTGGACTCAAAAGCTCGCAAAGGCGCTGAGGATACGCCGTGAGAATTTCTTCTACAGGCTGTTTGAGATCGGCCGCACGATGCTGCTCGTGTTGGCGGGCTATTACTTCGATATCGCCCCGGGCTTCAAGGCGGCGATGAAGATGATGCTGCGCTCGGTGACGGATATCCATCTGTCGGATCTCAGCAATTTTGCCTGCCTTGCCCCGAGCAAGCTCGACAGGCTTGATTACCTTGTGATCATCTTCGGCTCGCTGGTGATGCTCATCGTCTCGATAGTGCGCGAGCACACGGGTAAGGAGGTCAGGCAGCAGCTCATGCGTAAGCCGACGATAGTGCAGTGGCCGATATATATCGCCCTTATCATGCTTATCGCGGTGCTCGGCGTTTACGGCCCGGGATGCAACCCCGCAGACTTTGTATATATGCAATTTTAAGTGAGTGTGTTATGAAAAAAATTATCAAAGCAACAGCCTTTGCGCTGGTAGTGGCTTTTTGCTTAGCCCTTGCGACGGATTTTCTGAGCATGACAGACCGCGAGGACACCATGCATGTGCGTGGGTATTTTGAAGAGCCGAATAACTCGATAGATGTGCTTATGATTGGCGCAAGCGAGCTTTACACGGGCTTCAGCTCGCCGCTTGCGTGGAAGAAATACGGCTTCACGAGCTACGCTCTGTCATATTCGGGGGCGCAGGGGTCCCTCTATAAGACGATGCTGACCCAGGCGCTCGACACGCAGAATCCGAAGCTCGTCGTATTCGAGGTCGGCGGCTTCCTATATTATGAGAATTATCTTAAAAACTACAAAAAGATGCATATCTGGTTCGATAACGTGCCGGACGGCGAAACGAAGCTGGAGACGCTCGAGCAGGTGATACCCGCCGAGAAGCAGAATGAATACAAATATCAGCTCCTCAAGTATCATTCAAATTGGAAGCACCCGAAGGACTGCTTCAAGGGCTGGCTCGGCAAGATGGCGCTGCGCCTGAGGGGGTATTCCTACACCAAGGCTTTCGCCACCTCCGCAATGTGCCGCAAGACGGCGGAGCTTGAGAAATACAACCCGCCGATGTGCGATTATTCGGAGCAGTGCCTGCGTGAATTGCTCGAATACTGCAAGTCGATAGGGCTTAAAAATGTGCTCTTTGTGCGTGGGCCGCATTGCACCGACAGCAAGGGTCACATGAAGGTCTATGACAAGATGGAGGCAATGATAAACGAATACGGCTATGTATTCCGCAACTATGACAACGCCTTCAAGGAGATAGGCCTTGACACCAAAACGAATTTCTACAACCGCGACCACCTCAACGTGCTCGGCATGGAGAAATACACCGATTTCCTCGGCAAGTATATCGTTGAGCACTACGACGTGACCGGCTACCACTCAAAGGAAGTCATAAAGGAGTGGGACGAATGCGTCGTTAA
Source organism: Clostridium sp. CAG:413 (assembly GCA_000431775.1). Lineage (GTDB taxonomy): Bacteria > Bacillota > Clostridia > Oscillospirales > Acutalibacteraceae > CAG-177. Next base: position 60,100 of record FR888191.1, read on the forward strand.
GACCGAGGAGGTCATACAGAAGTGCAAGGATAATATCGCCGAGGGCAAATGGGCAAGACGATACGAACTGAGCGCCTTTATCCCCGATTGACAGAATAAAATAAGCGCCGAAGCTCTCGGTTGAGCCTCGGCGCTTTCTTTTTGATTTATTGACCGCATTCCCCGCAGTGGGGGCAGGTCTCGCAATTCGCAAACTGCGAATGATCGTATTCAATGCCGTTTTTCTCGTAATAATCCTGAATTGCCGCCTTTGTGGCCTCCTCCGCGAGGACCGAGCAATGCAGCTTGTGGGCGGGCAGACCGTCCAGAGCCTCGACAACGGCTTTGTTTGAGACTGCCAGAGCCTCCGACAGCGGCTTGCCCTTTATCATCTCGGTCGCCATGGAGCTTGAGGCGATGGCGCTGCCGCAGCCGAAGGTCTCAAACCTGACGTCGGTGATAATGCCGTCGTCTATTTTCAGGTACATCTTCATTATATCGCCGCACTTGGGGTTGCCGACCTCGCCTATGCCGTCGGCGTTCTCTATCACGCCCACATTGCGGGGATGATAGAAGTGATCCATTACTTTTTCACTGTAAAGAGCCATAATATCTCCTTATTCCAATATAAATTTTCTCTCTCCGCTGAGCTTTTCATTCCACAGCGGAGACATGTTTCTGAGCCTTTCGACCGCTTCTTTTACGCATTTGACGATGAAATCGGCTTCCTCAAGAGTGTTATCCTCGCTGAGCGAGAGGCGCAGCGAGCCGTGAGCCACTTCATGCGGCCTGCCTATGGCGAGGAGCACATGGCTCGGGTCAAGCGAGCCCGAGGTGCACGCCGAGCCGGAGGAGGCGCAGATGCCGTTTGCGTCGAGCAGGAGCAGCAAGCTCTCGCCCTCTATGCCCTCAAAGCAGAAGCTGACGTTGCCGGGCAGTCGGTTGACGGGGTCGCCGTTGAGCGCCGAATGCGGTATCTTTGACAACTCCGAGATGAGCTTATCCCTGACCGCCGCAGTCTTTGCGGCTCTGTCGTCAAGCTCTTCACAGGCTTTTTTAAGCGCGGCCGCCATGCCGACTATTGCGGGCACATTCTCCGTGCCGGCACGTTTGCCGCGCTCCTGAGCGCCGCCCTCGATGATATTCGTCAGGCGGATACCCTTTCGGGCATATAGCACGCCCGTGCCCTTGGGGCCATGGAATTTGTGCGCCGAGAGGGAGAGCATATCAATATTCTGCTCCCTGACGTTGATGTGCAGGTGACCTGCCGCCTGGACGGCGTCGGTGTGGAAGAGCACGCCCTTCTCACGGCAGACGGCACCTATCTCACTTATCGGCATGACCGAGCCTATCTCATTGTTTGCGTACATTACGGAGACAAGGCTGGTGTCGTCCCTGATAGCGGAGGCGACCTGAGCGGCGGTGACTGTGCCCGTTTCGCCCACGGGCAGCAGCTCTACTTCAAAGCCGCGGCTCTCCAGCTTTTTGAGCGTGTGCAGGATCGCGTGATGCTCAAACGCCGTGGAGATGATGTGCTTCTTGCCTTTTTTTGCGCCGAGCTCCGCTGCGGAGATGAGCGCCTGATTATTCGCCTCGCTGCCGCCTGAGGTGAATGTGATTTCATTCGCCGAGCAGCCGAGACATTCGGCTACGGTCTCCCTCACCCCCGCAAGAGCGTGGGCAGCCTCAAGCCCGACGGAATGCAGGCTCGAGGGGTTGCCGTAGATCTTATCCATATATGGGAGCATTGCCTCTATCGCTTCGCGACACATTTTGGTCGTTGCGGCGTTGTCAGCATATATAGTCATCTTGATTTTCCTTTCGTATTTCTCGAATTTCCTCTGTTAATCGGCGAACATCGGGGTTGTCAGATATCTGTCGCCCGTGTCGGGGAGCAGCACGACTATCGTCTTGCCCTTATTCTCTTCTCTCTTTGCGAGCTGCATTGCGGCGAATACCGCTGCGCCCGAGCTGATGCCCACAAGCACGCCCTCAGTCCTGCCTATCATCTTGCCGGTGGCGAAAGCGTCCTCGTTGGTGACGGTGATTATCTCGTCGTATACGGAAGTGTTGAGAATATCGGGCACGAAGCCTGCGCCTATGCCCTGGATCTTATGAGCGCCCGCAACGCCGGTCGAGAGGACGGGTGAGCCTGACGGCTCAACGGCAACGACCTTGACGTTGGGGTTCTTTGACTTGAGGTATTCGCCAACGCCCGTGACGGTGCCGCCGGTGCCGACGCCCGCGACAAAGATATCGACCTTGCCTGCGGTGTCCTCCCAGATCTCAACGCCCGTAGTCTTGCGGTGAATGTCGGGGTTAGCGGGGTTTGTGAACTGGCCGGGGATGAAGCTGCCGGGGGTCGCCTCCGCCAGCTCCTTGGCCTTGGCGATAGCGCCCTTCATGCCCTTTGCGCCCTCGGTGAGCACAAGCTCCGCGCCGTAAGCCTTCATAAGCTGTCTGCGCTCGACGGACATCGTTTCGGGCATTACGATTATTACCTTATACCCCTTTGCCGCCGCAACGCTTGCGAGGCCTATGCCGGTGTTGCCGCTCGTCGGCTCGATTATGACTGAATCCTTGGTCAGCAGACCCTTTGCCTCGGCGTCGTCAAGCATTGCCTTTGCGACCCTGTCCTTGACCGAGCCTGCGGGGTTGAAGTACTCGAGCTTTGCGAGCACTCTTGCGCCAAGCTGCTCTTTTTGCTCAATATTCTTCAGATTCAACAGGGGAGTGCCGCCTATAAGATCCTGTATTGATGAATAAACCTTTTCTTTCATGATTGACAGCCTCCATAAACATATCCTTTTGATAGGATTATCGTATCACAATATTCCTACTTTGTCAATAGGTTTTTGAACTTTTTTGAAAATTCTTTAAAAAATCGACCCGAGCGGTTTTTTCGGCCGCACGAGTCGGGATAAATTTGATTCAGATTTCGTAGTCGCCGACCGCCGAGGGGTCGATGAGGTCGGCAATAGAGATGCTGTCGAGGTAGCCGCAGATGAGGTTGTCGAGCTTCTCCCACATGGGTAGGGTGAGACATTGCGCCGCCCGCTCGCATTTATTCGGCTTGCAGTCGAGGCAGGAGACGGGCGCAAGCGAGCCCTCGGTAAGCCGCAGAATTTCGCCGACGGAGTATTCCTCGGGCTTGCGGGTCAGGCGGTATCCGCCGCCGCGGCCTCTCATGCCCTCAACGATATTTGCCTTGACAAGGATGCTGACGATGCTTTCAAGGTATTTCTCCGATATATTCTGCGACTTTGCGATGGAGTCGAGCCTCTTGTATTCGCCGTCCTTGCTCAGGGCAAGCTCAAGCATGACCCGCAGGGCGTATCTGCCCTTGGTTGAAACCAGCATCGTAACCCTCCCTTTCTTTAGATGTTATGCACCTTGCCGAGAGTCGACAGGGTGCAGGAAAGCCGCCGTTTGAGTGCGGCGGCTGTAGTATTATTCTGCGTCGTCGGCGTTCTCCCAATTGTGCCAAACAGCCTGCACATCGTCGTTATCCTCAAACATTTCGAGCATCTTTTCCATGTTCTTGATGTCGTCGGGGTCGGTGAGAGCGGTGTAGGTCGAGGGAACATACTCAACCTCGGCGGAGACAAAGGAATAGCCCTTGGCTTCGAGGTCGTCACGGACTGCGCCGCAGTCGTTGGGCTCTGTTCTTATTTCAAACACGCCGTCGTCGGTCAGAAAGTCGGTAGCGCCGGCCTCGAGAGCGTCCTCCATGAGCTTATCCTCATCAACGCCCTCCTGCTCGATAACGATAACGCCCTGCTTTGAGAACATGAACGAAACGCAGCCGCTCTGGCCCATGTTTCCGCCGTATTTGTCAAAGTAATGGCGAACGTCGCCGGCGGTCCTGTTGCGGTTATCGGTAAGAGTCTCAACGATAACTGCGATGCCCGAGGGGCCGTAGCCCTCATAGACTATCTCTTCATAATCGGCGCCGCCTGCTTCGCCGGCAGCCTTTTTGATTATCCTGTCGATATTGTCGTTGGGGACGTTGTTGGCCTTAGCCTTGGCGATAACGTCCTTGAGCTTTGAGTTTGACGCGGGATCGGGGCCGCCCTCGCGGACGACGACCGCTATCTCACGGCCGATCTTGGTGAAGATCTTGGCTCTCTGATTATCGGTTTTTTCTTTTTTGCGCTTAATAGTGCTCCATTTTGAATGGCCGGACATTTAGAAAACCTCGCTTTATGTCTTTATGTGTATTAACTTAATTATTATATATCAAAACCGTGCCGCTTGTCAAGATTTTATTGCGTTGCGAAGCTCGAATACCGTGCCGTCCTTCAGCGGCTCGTCGGTTTCCTCAAGGTCGAGGCTGTCGGAGGAGTCCGCCTTGTAAATGAGCGTATCGTCCTTGACGGTGAAAACATAGTGCTTGCCCTCGCTGTTTGTGATGGTGAGCGTGCCGTCGCCGACCTCATATGTGCCCCTGAAGGAGAGGCTGTAGAGCGCCGAATACCTGAATGAGCAGTTGCCGTCCTCGCGCAGGATTATCTGCCTGCCCATAGCCTCGGCCTCGGTGTCGACATATCTGCCGTAGGTGACGGGGGAGGATGAGCCGCACCCGCCGAGAATCAGCAGAGCCGCCGCAATGAAAGCGCATAGGATTTTTTTCATAATACACACTCCTGTTTTTTATTATATCGCCTGATTGAATCCCTCGCCGAGGATCTCGTTCGCCTCACTGACGATGATAAACGTCTTGTGGTCTATCGCCTTTGCGGTGCGGATTATGCCGGGTATCTCGTGCCTGCGGGCAACGCAGATGAGCATATTTTTATTCTCGCCCGTGTATGCGCCGACTACCGGCACTATCGAAACGCCCCTGTGCGACGAGGTGATTATAGCCTTTGAGATTTCTTCGGGCTTCTCGGTGATTATCATCAGCATTTTGCCGTTGCCCGTGCCGTAGACCATCGAGTCGATCAGACGGGTGCTTGCAAATATCGTGATTATGGCGTAAAGGCCGCTCTCTATACTGCGGAAAACTATCATGTTGGAGATTATGACGAGGGCATCCGCAACGAGCACGACCTTGCCTATCGTGATGAATTTCCATTTCTTGTGGATGAGCCTTGCCACGATATCCGTGCCGCCGCTGGTAGCGCCGGTTATCGTTATCAGCCCCAGCCCCGCGCCCTCGAGAATTCCGCAGAAGAGCGAGGCGAGGAGCGTGTCGCCCGTGTAGGTCGGCATGATCGCGCCGAAGACATCGAGCGCCGCCGAGAGTATCACCGTGACCCAGAGCGTGCGAGCCACGAGCTGCCTGCCGAGGAATATCCACATGAGTATCAGCATTGGAATATTCAGCGCAAGGTTCACTATACCTACGGGCAGCGAAAACAGGTGATTGACTATCACCGCTATGCCCGTGAAGCCGCTTTGAGCAATGGAATTCGGCACGGCGAAGCAGCAAACGCCTATCGAGTAGAGCGAGCAGCCGATGACCCACATTATATTATTTTTGAGCAGTTGAAGAGCGCTTTTTTTATTGAGATTCATCGTTTCCCTCCGAAAATCAACCGTCGATGCGGCGCAGCTCGGAATAAAGCTCGTTGATCCTGTCCGTCATGCCCTTGAGGTAAAGCCAGCCGAAGAGGCTCTCGAGCCCCGTTGCGTAGTGATAATCGGCGCTCGACTGATTTTTGGGTATGCCGCCCGTGTGGGCGTTCCTGCCTCTTTTGAATACAGCTTCCTCATCCTCGGTCAGCAGCGGGAGGATGCGCCTTATGCCGCCCGCCTGGGCGGAGGCGCAGACGATGCGTGTCGCGGTTTTGTGGAGCGTGTCCACCGGGCGGTTCGCCTCGCAGACAAGCTCGCTGCGTACGAGCAGGTCAAAGACGGAGTCGCCGACGAAGGCAAGGGTCAACGGGCTGAGCGCCGAGACGTCGGCGGGCTTTTCAAGCAACAGATTCAAATCCATACCTCCCGTCAGTTGACGAAGTCAAATTCAAGCTCATATATAGAGACCGTGTCGCCCTCGTTGATGCCGCGCTCTCTCAAAGCGTCGATTATGCCGCTCGAGGTGAGTACTCTCTGGAAGTATTGGAGCGATTCGTAGTCGTCAAGGTCGGTGCGCTGCAAAATTTTCAGCAGCCACGGAGCCTCCACGAAGTAAACGCCGTCCTCAACTCTGATGGTGAAGCCCTTGTCGTTCTGCTTCTCAAACATCTCGAGCGGGATGGATTCGGTCTCGTAGCGCTTGATTGGCGGCAGGGTGGAGAGCCTGTTCCATATTGCGCTGACAAGCTCCGAGGTGCCCTCGCATATCGGGGCGCACATCGTGTGGTATTCGTAGCCCTTGCCCGTAAAGTAGCTGCGAAGCCTCTCGAGCTGCTCGTCGTCGGCAAGGTCGACCTTGTTGGCGACAACTATCTGCGGGCGCTTTGCAAGCTCTGGGTCGAATTTTTCAAGCTCGCGGTTGATTATCCCGAAATCCTCTATCGGATCTCTGCCCTCGCTGCCCGCGGCGTCAAGAATATGCACGAGCAGGCGGCAGCGGTCGACATGGCGCAGAAATTCGTGACCGAGACCAACGCCGTCGCCCGCACCCTCGATAAGACCGGGGATATCCGCCATTACAAAGGAGCTGCCCTCGCCGAGCGATACAACGCCGAGCACGGGGGTGAGAGTGGTGAAATGATAATTCGCTATAACGGGCTTCGCCTGGCTGACGACCGAAACAAGGGTCGATTTGCCGACATTGGGGAAGCCGAGCAGGCCGACGTCGGCAAGCAGCTTCAGCTCAAGGCTAACCTCCCACTCCTCGCCGGGGATGCCGTTCTTTGCGAAGCGGGGCACCTGACGGGTCGGGGTGGCGAAGTGAGGGTTGCCCCAGCCGCCGTTGCCGCCCTTTGCGGCGATAAAAGGTTTGCCGTCGGACATATCCGCCATAACCGCGCCGCTCTCGGCCTCACGGATTATAGTGCCCCTGGGCACTTTGATTATCAGATCCTCGCCACGCCTGCCGTTCTTGCGCCCGCCGGAGCCGTCTTCGCCGTTGGGGGCGGTGTATTTTCTCTTGTAGCGGAAGTCGGCGAGCGTCGAGAGGTTGTCGTCCACCTCAAAGACTATGTTGCCGCCTCTGCCGCCGTCGCCGCCGTCGGGGCCGCCCGCAGCGACATATTTCTCTCTGCGGAAGCTCACGGCGCCGTTGCCGCCGTTGCCCGCCTTTATCTTGATTTTTGCAATATCTACAAACATGACTTCTCCTTATTTCAGACATTAAATTACATTATATATTATACACTGCGCCGCCGCTTATTACAATACTTTTTTCGCGGTATTCGGCGATATTGTTATTGCTGAATTGCAATTATTTCGCGGGATGCCGAGGACGTCATCCCCTACGACTGAATTGCGGTTGTTTCGTTATATATTCAGCAGGATTTTGACTTAAACATCTATCGGACGATTCTCAGTCACCTCGTGACGGATGATTGATTTTCACCAACAACAAGACCTAAAATTGCCTATATGCTCCATAAATTACGCACTTTAAAGGCTCCCTTGTGTAAAGGGAGCTGTCAGCCGTCAGGCTGACTGAGGGATTGACTTATCAAATTGTCGTTTGAATACTGATTGATTGGTTTATAAAACTGTTGCCTGCCTTTTGGACTCCCTCTTGAGGGAGCTGTCCGTAGGACTGAGGGGGTTCTTGCCGGAATTCAACCGAGAATTCCTCCGTCACGGCTCTAAATTCGGCGGCGTATGCCAAAACAAATATAATGTAATGTAAATGACACGGTTTTTTATAAAAAAGTTCAAAATAATTTTTGAAACCTCAAAATTTTTATTTTCATCCGTTTAAATTGACAAAAACGGCGGCTTATGTTATATTTACAGAGAAATTGACCGAAAAGGGAGGGGTAATATGCCGACAAAAGTCGAGGAGACAGGCAGGCTTGCGCTCAGGGCTGCCTCGGGCGAGCAAAAGGCCTTTGACGAGCTGTATGCTGCGACGGTCGAGACGGCGTATTACACGGCGACCCTCGTGCTGACCTCGCAGGAGGATATTGCCGACGCCCTCCAGATCTCATATATGAAAGCTTTCGCCCATATCGGCGAGCTGGAGCACCCCGAGAGCTTCGAGAAATGGCTTAAAAAGATAGTTATCAACGAATGCAGGAATTATCTGCGTGACAACGGCAAGCACATATTCTCCACCGTCTATATCGGCGGCAGCTACGACGATGTTGAGGGCAGCGACCTCACTGTTGATATAGCGGGCAATGAGGAATTGCGGCGCACGCTCGACGAGATACTGTCCTCGCTGCCGGAGAAGCAGCGTGTCTGCGTAAATTTATTCTATTATGAGAAATACAGCGTTACTGAGATAGCGGCGCTGCTCGGCATATCCGAGGGCACGGTCAAGAGCCGCCTGCATTACGGCAGGAGAACTCTCGAACGCAAGTATAAGCGCAGCTCGGAGGGCAAGAGGTTTTACGGCGTTGCCGTTGTGCCTGCTGTTGCCGCTTTGCTTGCTTACAAGGCGGGCAAAAGCTCCGCCCCCGCCGCCGTCAAGGCCGTCACAGGCTCTGTCGTTGCCGCCGAGGCTCAGGCTGCGGGCGTTGCCGCAGTCGCTCTGCCCGCTGCGGTCACGGCGGGCGCTGCCGGCTCGGCAATAAGTGCGGGTGCGGGGATAGGAGCGGCGGCCATAGTCGGCAAG
>FR888191.1:68796-85940 GCA_000431775.1 Clostridium sp. CAG:413
GCGCTTGCGGCGGCTGTTACGGCGGGCGGCGCCGTCGGGATAAAAACCTATGTCGAGAATCGCCCCGAGCCGACGACCGCTCAGAATATCTACACCGAAGAATACGCAACATTGGGCGAATTCGCCGTTACCGAAGCCGATGAAACGGTGATCTCTTTTTCTGTTTCGGACGGCAGCACCGTGACGGCCACAATACCCGTGACGGCTGTGAGAATTCCTTCGACCGTTCGACCGACGGCGATCGTCGAGGTGCCGAGTGAAACGCTTGCTCATTCGCATACCGTTCCGCGCACCGAGCGCACGAGCCGGCCGACTACCACCCGCAAGCAAAAGACGACAACTACCTCTGCGCCGACTACGACTGAAAAAGCCGTGACCGCAACGACGGTTAAGCATACCGAGCCGCCCGCGACTGTGCCGCCGGAGGATGATTATGTCGTATCGGGCGGAGTGCTGACCGAGTATAAGGGCAGCGGCGGCAGCGTTACCGTTCCGTCAAAGATAGGCTCGTCGGTCGTTACTGCAATTGGCAGGGGCGCATTCTCGGGCAACACCTCGCTAAGGTCCGTCAGCCTGCCCGTCGGAGTTAAAAAGATAGGGCAGGAGGCGTTCGCCGATTGCACCGCATTGACCTCCGTTTCGCTCCCGTCAACTCTTGAGAGCGTCGGGGCGGGCGCATTCTACGGCTGTTCTTCGCTTGGCTCGGTCAATATCCCGGGCGGAGTAACATCTCTCGGCGACGACGCATTTTACGGCTGCTCGTCGCTTAAAACCGTCACGATACCCGACAGCGTTACTTCAATAGGCGACGGAGCTTTCGACGGCTGCGACGGTGTGACCGTTAAGTGCTCAAAGGATTCGGCGGCGTATGAATATGCCGTTGCCAACGGTATCAACGTGAGCACATGATTAAAAAAGGAGATAACCAGAAATGAAGAATTGCGGAACTCAAAGAATTGAAACGGACAGGCTGATACTCAGACGTTATGTGATCGAGGACGCCGACGCAATGTATAAGAATTGGGCGTCCGACAGCGAGGTCACAAAATTTCTGACATGGCAGCCGCATTCGAGCGTTGACGTGAGCCGAAGCATAATCGAGGATTGGCTGAAAGAATATTCCGATGAGAAATATTATCATTGGGCGATCGTGCTCAAGGATAACGGCAACGAGCCGATAGGCGGCATCAGCGCTGTCCAAATGAATGAGGATATTTCCATGGTGCATATCGGCTATTGCTTAGGCAGAGCATGGTGGCGCAGGGGGATCATGTCCGAGGCGCTGAAAGCGGTCATGGACTTTATGTTTGACACGGTCGAAGTGAATCGTGTCGAAGCAAGGCATGACCCGATGAACCCGAATTCGGGCAAGGTGATGCAGAAATGCGGCATGAAATACGAGGGCACTCTGCGGAGTGCCGATCGGAATAATCAGGGCATTTGCGACGCATGTTACTATGCGCTGCTGAGATCGGAGCGCTGAAGTAAAGTTACCATTTACAAAACGGAATCAAGAGAAAGTGCAATTTTTTAGCGCATATCAAAGGGGACGGCGCTCCGAGAGCTGCACTGCAATGTCGGTTTTACAACGGTAGGGGGGCACAGTCGTTGTCCCCTCTGTTGTACTGTGTTCGCCCCTACGATGTTGATTTTGCATTTGCAATTATTACGCAGCACGTCTCGGTTATCTCTCGGCTGTTCAGCAATACCAGCCGCGATGTTATTACAAAAATTCATACAAACGCAAAAACTCCGTATGATCTCGGCGGATCATACGGAGCATTTTTTATCTTATTATGCCCTTTTCGGCTGCCATTTGAGCGCAGAGCTTCAGCAGCGGCACTGTCTCGTTGAGCGGGGCAGGGAGGGTGAAGCCATTCTCGGTGACGCTTTTGCCGAACGCCGCTTCATAGAGGCAGGCGCCGGCGAGGTAGCAGCCGAGCTCGTTGCCGTCGTAGCCGTCGCAGGTCAGCCTGCTGCCGGCGGGGGTCTGGCGGGCAATCTGGAATGCCTTGCCTATCGGCACGATGATGTCGATATCGGATTCTATCGCCGCTTTGGCGCAGGATTCGGTCAGCGCCCGATACATTTCGTCCTGATCGCCGCCGTAGAGCCGCCTGAACGACGGGTCGGCGCTGTCGGAGTCATATGTCCACGGCTGTATCAGCATTATTTTTGCCTTCGGCTGCATCATGCGGCAGTATTCCGCAAGCTCGGCGAGATAGGGGAGGTAGCTCTCCTCAACTCCGCTCATCGAGCGTGATTGCCTGAGGGTTATGACGTCCCATTCCTCATCCTCGACCGCTTCGTGCAGCGCAACTTCATCGACGGTGCGCGTGTCGGTCTCACCCGGCAGGCAGATGTCGTATTCATAGCACGGCAGCTCCTTGCGCCAATTATCCCAGTGCTGCTCCAGCGAGCAGCCGTCAATGCAAAGGTCGCACAGCAGCATTTCCTGCCCCGCAGCCTCCGCCATATACGGCAGATAGGCGTGGGTGCTCCTCTCGGAGCCGTCACTTATTGACAGTATGTTCATTTTCAGCCTCCGATTTTGACAGATAGAGTGAGAATACCGCCTGCGAAAGGCCGAAGATCATCATCATGTATTGCAGCGGCTTGAGGCCGTAGAATACGCAGTCGGTCATTCCGCAAAGGAGGAAGCCCGTTACCGAGGCGAAGAGCGTGACGGCGTAGTCGCGCGTGCGCCCCTTTCGGCGGTAAAGGCGAAAAGCGTTAATAAAGAAAACAATGAATATTGCGGCGAGCAGCAGAGCGCCGAGCACGCCGTTCTCGAGCCACGCCTCGAGGAATATATTATGAGCGTGGGGCTGCTTGACGTTATACACATTGTGCATGGTCTGCCTCACGTTGTCAAATCCCGTGCCGTAGCCGAATATCGGCCTCTCATGCAGCATTTTGAAGGCTGCGTCCCAAACGCTCTTTCGAGTGTTGACCGAGAGATCTCTGCCGCTTATCAGGGTCAGCACACGCTTGAATATGCCGTCCGCAAATATCACGATGGCGCAGAAGCCTACGCCGCCGAGGGCGATGAGCTTCAGGCACTTCTTGCCGCCGTAGAGGAAGAGCAGCGCAAAGACTATCACGGCGAAAAGATAGGGACCTCTTGAATATGAGAGCGCAACTCCGCCGATAGCGGCAAGGCAGCAGCCGAAGCCGATGATCTGACGCTTGACGCTCTTTGAGCAGAGGAAAATATACGCGGCAAAGGGCAGCATCGACACGCAGAACGTGGCGAAAAACAGCGGGTTTGAGAAGGTGCTGCAAGCCCTCGTGCTGAATGTATGGAATGTCTTTGACGCCATGTTTGACGAGATGAAGTCGGGCAGGAACACCACGAGCTTCTCGACCGCGATGTCAAGGAAACGCCAAAACGGGTTAAAGAGCTTGTGGATATTGCTGCCTGTACGCAGGCACAGGTGATATACCACCATCTGAGCCACGCCTATTGCGCCCGCGGCGCCGGCTGAGAGACCGCCGCAAAGGAATATCCGCTCTATCTGCTCCTGTGTTTTGACCGTCTCGGTGAAGGTGTAATAGCCCGTGAACATCAGGCACCAAAGCCCGACGCTCGCAAACGACGATATGAATGACGACGAATAGACCGAGCAGACGACCATCCACGCCATATAAATAAGTATAGCCATACCTATTGCGCCGAACGAGGGCTTCTTCCTCTCGGCTATCCTGCGCCTGAGCACGATGAAAAACACCGCCGCAGTGAAGACGGGGGCGACATATTCGGGCAGCAGGGCTGCGAGCAGGAACAGCGCGGGGGCATAGCGGCCGAGCTTATCAGGCTTCGCCGTCAGAGCTTCCGTGTTCAATATCATTATCCTTTCCGGCTTCGCCGCCGCCGGCTTTATTGCCCTTTTCACCCGTGAGCTTCTTGTAGAAAAACGAGCAAACGAGGCTCAGGGCCGCCGTGACGGCAAAGATGATTATCGCAAGGTCAAAGTTGCGCCCGGTTATCTGATTCCCGCACCAGGTGGAGGATATTATCGAGGGCAGCCTTGCGATGCTTGTGATGAGCATGAATTTACGCATGTCGATATCCGTCAGCCCCGCTACATAGGTGAGCACGTCCTTGGGCGTGCCGGGGATGAGGTATATTATAAACAGAGTGCGGTAGACTGTGCGCTTGTCTTGCAGGAATTTGAGCGAATTTATCTTCTCAATCGGCACAAAAAGCTCGACGAGCCGCTTGCCGAACACCTTGGTGAGCAGGATTATGACGAGCGAGCCTATCTCGGTGCCGAGGAAGCAGAGCAGCAGGCCGCCCCATGTGCCGTAGAGCACACCCGAGCCTATCTCGAGCGGCTCGGCGGGGATTATCTTGATAACGGTCTGAAACGCTCTGACGGCGACAAACGCCAATTTATCGAAGCCGTTGAAGCCGACGAGAAATGCTTTCATCTGCTCCGGGTCGGAAAAGAGCCTGTAAAGCTCTCTGCCGTATCTTATATAACAATATATAAATGCGCCCAGGGCAGCGGAGCAGACGACTATCGCGCCTATCCGCTGTATAAGGAGCAGCTTTTTTCTTCCGCTTTCGGTATCAAAGGCTTTTGTATTTTTCAAAGAATTCACCGAGCCCTCCGCCGTAGTCTTTTTCTTTCCATGGTTTGTGCTTTCCGTTATAATGGATGATCGCGGTGTTCGCCCGCACCCACTCTATATCTATCCGCTTGTGACCCGCCGCGGGTTCGGAGAATATGCGGAAGGTCTTTTCGTCGAGGTTATAGAGCCGCTCGTCGACGGCGAGGGTGTGATCGGCAAACAGCGCGTTGACAACGTCCTGATCCGCAAGGAAAAGAGTGCGGTGCTTCTTTGAAATATAGGTCAATATCTGCCCGAGCGTTACGGTCTCGCGCCATTTCTTGAGGTCGATGAGCAGCACGCCGGCGTTGATATAAATATCGGTATGCTTGTGTATGCCGAGGCGCAGCAGATTTATCTTGCCCAGCAGGCCGAAGAGGTGAGTGGCGCCCGCAAGGATATTGCCCTTGAGGTCAAGATTGTAGAATTCCTCAAGGCTCCTGTTGATGACAATGTCGGGGTCAAGGTAGAGCACCCTGTCGATCTCCTGCGGCAGTATCTCGCCGATGAGCAGGCGGTAGTAGGTCGCTTTGCTTATGCGGTCGAGCACGGGGAAGCCGCTGAATATCGCGTCATCCACCTTGATGCGGTGCACCTCGTGGTCGCTGCCGCCCAAGGCGCTCTCCATGCGGGAGAAGTCGTCCTCTGTCAGCGAGGCATAGACCACATAGAGGTCGATGCGGCTGCCGGGGCAGTTTGCCGCGAGCGAGCGCAGCATCACGCTCAGAGGATAGATATAATTGGAATCGAGAGTAACAAGTATGTTCATGACGATATCCACCTGTTTAGCTTATTTTATGACAATTATATCAATAAATATTTTTAAAGTCAACAAAACATTGATACATAGGCTTTCGGATAAAGCCGCTACGCTGAATAATACACCCGTTCGCAGCCAAATATTACAATATTGTAAACTTTGGAAAAAGGGCTTGATTTTTTGAGCAAAAGTGATTACAATACAAATTAGCACTCAGGGTTAATGAGTGCTAAGTATCCGCCGAGCGATCGGCGACTGCTAATTTGGTAATTTTTAATTTTGGAGGTAATAAATTATGACTATCAGACCTTTAGCTGACAGAGTAGTCGTAAAGCCCGTTGAGGTCGAGGAGACCACAAGCAGCGGTATCATCCTTTCCGCTTCTTCACAGGAGAAGCCCCAGATAGCTGAGGTTATCGCGGTCGGTCCCGGCGGCGTTGTCGACGGCAAGGAAGTCGAAATGTATGTCAAGGTCGGCGACAAAGTCATCACCGGCAAGTATTCCGGCACCGAAGTTAAGCTCAACAAAGAAGAATACACCATCGTTCGTCAGAGCGATATTCTCGCAGTAGTCGAGTAATTAAAGGAGGAATTTCATCATGGCAAAACAGATCATTTACGGTGAAGAAGCCCGCAAGGCTCTCCAGACAGGCGTTGATAAGCTCGCCAACACGGTTAAAATAACTCTCGGCCCCAAGGGCAGAAACGTAGTGCTCGATAAGAAATACGGCGCACCCCTCATCACCAACGACGGCGTTACCATCGCCAAGGAAATAGAGCTTGAGGACGCTTTTGAGAATATGGGCGCTCAGCTCGTTAAGGAAGTTTCCACCAAGACCAACGACGTTGCCGGCGACGGCACCACCACCGCTACCCTGCTTGCACAGGCTCTAATCAGAGAGGGCATGAAGAATGTCACCGCAGGCGCAAACCCGATGGTAGTCAAGAAGGGCATGGCAAAGGCGGTCGAGACCGTTGTTGAGTGCCTCAAGAAGAATTCAAAGCCCGTCACAAGCTCCGCCGATATCGCAAGGATAGGCACCATCTCCTCGGGCGACGAGGAGGTCGGCAAGTTCATCGCTGACGCTATGGATAAGGTCACCGCAGACGGCGTTATCACCGTCGAGGAGTCAAAAATAGCCGTTACCGAGTCCGAGGTAGTCGAAGGCATGCAGTTCGACAGAGGCTACATCTCCCCCTACATGGTAACCGATACCGATAAGATGGAGGCCGTTATCGACGACGCTCTCATCCTTATCACCGATAAGAAGATCTCTTCGATACAGGATCTCCTTCCGCTGCTTGAGCAGGTCATGCACGCAGGCGGCAAGCTGATCATCATCGCCGAGGATGTCGAGGGCGAGGCTCTTTCGACCATCCTTGTCAACAAGCTCAGGGGCGTATTCACCTGCGTATGCGTTAAGGCTCCCGGCTTCGGCGACAGAAGAAAGGAAATGCTCCAGGATATCGCAACCCTCACCGGCGGCGAAGTTATCACGAGCGACCTCGGCCTTGAGCTTAAAGACACCCAGCTTGCACAGCTTGGTAAGGCTCGCCAGGTCAAGGTCTCCAAGGAGAATACCATCATAGTTGACGGCGCAGGCAACAAGGAAGCCATCGCTTCCAGAGTCGGTCAGATCAAGATGCAGATAGAGAACAGCACCTCTGACTTCGACAGAGAGAAGCTCCAAGAGAGGCTCGCAAAGCTCTCCGGCGGCGTTGCGGTCATCAAGGTCGGCGCAGCTACCGAGACAGAGATGAAGGAGAAGAAGCTCCGCATCGAGGACGCTCTTGCGGCCACCAAGGCAGCTGTCGAGGAAGGCAGCGTTGCAGGCGGCGGCGTCGCTCTGCTGAACGCAGTCGGCAGCGTCAAGGCTCTGCTTGAGAGCACCGAGGACGCCGACGAAAAGACCGGCATCAAGATAGTCCTTAAAGCTCTTGAGGAGCCCGTCCGCCAGATAGCCGCCAACGCAGGCCTCGAAGGCTCCGTTATCGTCAACGCTATTCTCGAATCCGGCAAGGTCGGCTACGGCTACAACTTCGCTAAGGATGAGTATTGCGACATGGCTGCCGCAGGCATCCTTGACCCCACCAAGGTCACTCGCTCCGCTCTCCAGAACGCGGCTTCCGTCGCGGCAATGGTCCTCACCACCGAGAGCCTTGTCACCGACAAGCCCGATCCGGCTGCCGACGCTGCGAACGCAGCTGCCATGGCTGCTGCTCAGGGCGGCGGAATGTATTAATTCCTTACCGGCAAAAAATCACAGGGGCTGCGAGCTTATCGCAGCCCCTTATTTCATGCCCGACGGCTCTTAAACGGCGGGCGTATATTAAAAATAAATAAATAATAATATTTTCATATATAAAAATTAACTAAATATTAATATTTGGAACGGTATTTCCGTTTGACTTTTTAGAGGAAATGTGTTAAAATCCGATTAGGTCACATGGGGCAGGGGCGAGCCGTTTTTGACGGGCGGCTCATTTTTGCCCGATGCGGCACCGTATTTCGTTAAGATAAACATAAAACAGGAGGACAAGAAAATGAAAAAAGCAAAAGCGGTTCTTTCCTTGCTTATGGCTCTTGTGATGGCGCTCACCGGTATCATTACCGCTTCCGCCGCAGACCTTGAGGAGAAAGAACCCAATAATGAAATGGCAGCAGCCACCGTATTCGCTCTTGCCGATACGATCAAGGGCAGGCTCTCCGACGACGCGGATGTAGATTGGTTCTGCTTTGAAGCTAAAGAGGCAAGCCTCGTTACCGTCAAGCTTCAGCACAACATCGTTGACGCTACCGCAGCGAGCAGCTATTTTACCGTTAAGGTCGTAGACGCAAACGGCGTTGAAGAAGCAACCTTCACCAGCGCAGGCAGCGCAGCCGAAGCAGTTTCTCCCGCTTTCAGCGTAGCGGCAGGTAAGCATTATATCGTTGTCACCGGCGGTCAGGTCACTTCCACCACCCTTGACTATAAGCTCTCGGTTTCCGTTGACTCCACCGCTCTCTCCGAGAAGGAAAGCAACAATACCATCGAGACCGCAACTCCGCTTGAGCTTTCGCTCAAAGGCGCTCCCAAGAGATACATCGGCACCATCGGACACAAGGGCGACGTTGACTACTACAAGCTCACTATCCCCGAGAACGGCTATATCTATTATTACATCTATAACAGCAACGGCACCAAGGGCGCATATGACGTTTCCCTCATCGGTTATGTCAGCGGCGCTAACGGCGTTGCCGCCGCTCAGACCTTCGGCACCGTAAGCATCGGCAAGGATGACGCTTCCGTTATCAGCCCCTGCACCGGTCTCGCCAAGGGCACATATTATCTCAAGGTCTCCGGCTCTGTCGGCGGCTATCAGATAAGAGCCCTCTTTACCCCCTTCGGCAGCGCGGAGAAGGAGTACAACAACACCTTCAAGACGGCGGATACTCTTGACATGACCAAGACCTTCTACGGCTCCAACTTCGACAAGAATGACGTTGATGTTTATAAGTTCACCGTCACTCAGGAGAAGACCAAGCTCCAGTTCGTCTTTAAGGCCGACGCAAGTGTTACTACCGACGGCAAGTGGAACATTGTTGTTTGCGCTGCGGACTCTCAGATCCTTACCGGCGGCCAGCTCACCGCAGTGAGAAATGAGAAAGCGACCTACTCTCTCTATGATCTCAAGCCCGGTACCTATTATATAATGGTCACTTCGGACTCCGCCACCCCCAACTCGGGTCTCTACACCCTGTCGTTTGAGACTATAACCGTTGACGACAGCGGCGACGGCAACAAGTCCTTTATACAAAAGATCAAGGATATCGACTGGTCGAAGTTCATCAACAGCTTTATTGACTGGATCGGCAAGATCAAACTCATTCCCATGCTCAAGGCCATAATAGAAAGCATCAAGAAGGTCATTGGCTCGTTAAAGTAATCTTAACCTTATATCCACAGAGGCTGCGGTTAATCCCGCAGCTTCTTTTTTGTTTAATGACGGAAAAAATTGTAAAAATCAAAATTTGACTTGATTTTTACGGCTTTATATATTAAAATGTAAACATAATAGGGCGGTATACCCGAAAATAACCTGTAAAGGGTGATCAGATGTCAGAGAAACCTATCGGAGCTCCCGAGACTACGGTCGATGACGAGGCCGTTTTACGGCAGCTTAACCAACAAAAGAAGCTCTACCTCAGCCCCAAGCATTACGCCGCATATATTCTCTCAGGCTTCGGCGATAAGAACTGGGAGACCTTCAACGGCACAAACCTTTTCTTCTTCCAAACCACGTTTCTCGGCGCCCGTGCGGATGTGCTGAGCTATTCCTCGGTCGTTTGCAGTGTTATGGATACCTTTGATAATGCCATTTCCGGCCCGCTGATCGACCGCACAAGGACGAGATGGGGCAGGGTGCGCCCGTATCTGATACTCACGCTCCCGCTTTGGTTTATCGCCGCTTTCACGCCGTGGGTCCTTCCCGGCAGCATGAGCCAGGCTGCCATCTTCGTGTGGTTCCTTGCGCTGAATTATATCGGCTCGGTGGCTTCGTCTTTCTACGACCCGAGCTATCAGGCGATACTCTTCAACATAACGCCGAATGTCGCCGAGCGAAACCGTCTCATTGCGACCGACGCATATGTTGATCTGGCGGGGGTATGGCTCCCGTCGCTGTTCCCGTTCCTTGTGGACTATCTGCCCCGCTCTATACCGTCGCGCTACATATTTATGGGCGGTGCGTTCTTCTTTATTGCCAGTGTGCTGATATTCCGCACATACGGCTTCTTTGCGCTCAAAGAGCGAGTTCCCCTCGCTTCGAGGGAGGAGATGAAGCAGGCGAATATCTTTCAGACAGTCAAGGCCGTCGGCACCTGCCGCCCGATGTGGGCGCTGCTGCTCAAGAATTTCTGGGGCGTCGGCAAGGGTATAGGCACCAAGGTCGAGAATTATTTCTGGCTCAACTGTATGGGTAAGATATCGACCGGCACCATAGCGGGTCTTTTCACCGGCCTGCCGAGCTACTTCGTGCTCCCGCTCGCACCGAAGCTCACCAAGAAGTTCGGGCTTCGCACCCTCGGCGCAGGCAGCTATATTTTCTGCGGCGTCAGCTACCTCGTCATGTGGCTGATAGGCTATAACCCGACGGGCAACAAGCTGATCGACACGGTGTGGATAATTTTCGCCCTCACCGTTTGCGGCTCGCTCAACAGCATTCAGAGATATTGCAGCACGGCGCTTAAGGGCGACGTCTATGACTATGTCGAGTGGAAGTCGGGCATCAGAAACGAGGGCACCATAACCGCAGCGATGGGCTACATAACCCTGCTCTCAAATCAGGTAGCAACCGTGCTCAGCGGCCTTGTTATCAACGCTCTGCACTACAAGCCGCTGCTCAACGCAAACGGCGTCATCATCCCCCAGACCAATTCAAAAATGCTCTCGGGCATATGGATGATATTTGCCCTTGCTCCGGCTATCGGCAGGATAATGGAGGGCGTTTCGGTGCTGCTGTTCAACGTCCACGGCAAGACCCGCGACACGATGATGTATGAGCTTGCCAAAATAAGGGCGGCAAAGGTCATAGACACACAGGCCGCACCCGAAAAGACGGATAACGAATAAAATTTTCAGACAAAATGTCGGCAATGTACCGAATTTTCAGAAAACCCTTGCTTTTTAAATGTTATTATGTTAAAATGACTCGTAATATCTGAGAGTGTATAGTTTCTCTCGTCAATTTCTCGTATATTTAAGGAGGAAAAGAATATGACTCATCTCAAGAAGTCACTTGCAGTGCTGCTTGCTTTTGTCATGATCTTCTCGACCATGTCGATAGCCGCTTCTGCATTCGACGCGACGGTTGATGGCGGCTTCGACATCGGCTTCACGGTTGTTATGTTCAGAAAAGACAGCACAGGCAATTGGATTCAAACCACCAAGGCTAAGCCCGGTGAAGAGCTGAAAGCGGTTCTTTACATCGGCTCGGATTTCTACGGCAGCTCCGCAAACCTGCCCATCGTTTGGGACAGCGAGTATATGTCGTCGAAGTATGAGCACGGCGTAAATGTTTCCAGCAAGATCAAGTATAACGGCGATTATATCGTTGAGAACGGCAAGAACATCGCTTCGCTCTACTCTATCAATGCCAATATATATGACGAAAACCTTAAGGCTCAGCGCCTTACCTTCCTTGAGAATTACGGCGTTGTCGAAAGAGGTTACTTCAATACCCATGATTTCCTCTACACGCTTCTGCTGGTGCGTGAGAAGGAGAATCTCCAGTGGGATAAGGACACATGGGCGGTTGAATTTGAATTCACCGTCAATGATAACGCCTATGTCAGGAATTCCGCCAACTACGGCGAAGTTAAGGTTCCCACCGAGCTTGCCTGCACTCCCGAGAGAGCGCAGCTCGTTGTCGGCACCCAGTATGACTTCTTCCTTGACTTCCCCAAGGGCGCACCCGACGGCACCAGAGCCGACAACACCAGCATGTATGGTTATAACGCCAACCTTTCGACCACTCCCGGCATTATAAGCGTATTCAGCGACGTTAAGCTCAACGCCAACGGCGGCAAATTTGCGGACAACAGCGTTTCCAAGAATATCAGCGGCGTTATCGGTGATACCGTCACCGGTCTGTTTGACAACGCAAATGTACCCACCAACGGCGGCAAGCAGTTCCTCGGCTGGGCAAGGACTCCCGACGCGGAGAACGCAATGACTCAGGAGCAGCTTGCAAACTTTGCATATGACTACGACGAGCAGGAGCTCTTTGCTCTTTGGAGCGACGAAGTTACCAATACCTCCTGGAAATATGAAGTATACAAGATGGTTCTTGTCGAGAACGGCGACGGCACCTACAGAGGTGAATATGTCCAGACTCCCGACTATGTCAGCCCGAGCACCGAGGTCGCTGTTAACACTCCGATAAACGCTCCCGTTGAGCCTGAAACCGGTTTCGTTCTTGATACCGAGAAGTCGGTCACCGGCGGCGTTGCACAGGCAGGCAGCGACAATGTTCTCAAGGTGTACTACAAGAGAGAGCTTCACACCGTTACCTACTATGATGAGGACGGCAGCATAGCGCAGAAGTTCACCGACGTTCCCTACGGCGCACCCGTTCCCGCTATCTCCGATAATAATGTTCCCACCAAGGAAGGTCACACCCTCACATGGGAGCCCACGATCCCCTCAAGGGTCGGCACCGAGGATCTTGCGTTCACCGCAAAGTTCACGCCCGTGACCTATACCTACACCTTTAATGCCAACGGCGGCGTATTCGCTGACGGCAACGTCGTTAAGACCATGCTGTTCAACCACGGCGACGCCACCAAGGCTCCCGATACCGCTCCCACCAAGGAAGGCTATGTCTTCACCGGTTGGAAGCAGCTTGACGGCACAGCAATGCCCGAGAAGGCTGTCGGCGATTTGACCCTCTATGCACAGTACGAACCCGCCACCTTCACCGTCAGCTTTGACAGCGACGGCGGCAGCGCTGTTCCCTCTGAGGATCACAAGGCTGACGAAGAGATAAACAGCTTCCCCACTCCCACTAAGGATAATGCAATATTCGTTGGTTGGACTTACAACGGTCAGCGTATAAGCTATCCGTTCACCATGCCCGCCTCCAATATTACTCTTAAGGCGGCTTGGGAGTATATGGGCCCCATCACCGCAACTCTTACCTATGAATTCACCGGCGACGTTCCCGCAGGCGCTGAGACGCTTCTCCCCGCAGGCGGCAGCTACGAAGCGGGTCAGAATGTCACTCTTGCCGATAAGCCCACGTTCGACGGCTATGAGTTCCACGGCTGGTTCTATAGGGGTGAGCAGGTCTCCCAGATCATGCTGCCCGCAGACGGCGCAACCGTTACCGGTTACTGGACCGAGATCCCCGCTCAGAAGGGCACTATCAACTTCTATGACGGCGACAAACTCCTTTTCACTAAGACAGGTAATGTCGGCGAGCAGGAGGCAGCTCCCGTTCCTCCCACCAAGGAAGGCTACACCTTCGTTTGCTGGACTGACGCAAACGGCGGCGAAGTAACATTCCCCGTTACCTATACCGAGGATACCATCAATGTCTACGCTAAGTGGGAAGCCTCCGAACTCACCGTTACCTATTATCTGGCTGTCGGTGCAGAGGATCCCCTTGAGGTTCAGACTTATGAGACCGGCGATGCCATCATTCCCGCCGCTCTTCCCGAGGGCTTTGAGTGCGACGGTTGGGTCGACGCAGACGGCAACCCGCTGCCCGCAGTAATGGGCACCAAGAGCCTCGTTGTTTACCCCAAGAATCTCACCACCAAGTCATATAATCTTACTTTCGATGCTAACGGCGGTCACTTCGGCGACGATGAGACCAATACTTCCATAACCTCTCAGGTTCTCTACGGTTCCGAGATCAAGAGACCCGATTCTCCCGTAAGAGACGGCTATGTATTCGCAGGTTGGGAGCCGAATGTTGAGGCAGAAATGCCCAATCACGACCTCACCTACACCGCAAAGTGGGAGACCGCTCCTGTCGATGGCGAGACATACAGCGCAGTATTCCTTGTTGACGGCGTGCCTCATGCCCAGTACGTCCTTAAGGAAGGCGACGTTATCCCCGTTCCCGCAGATCCGCAGAAGTTCGGCTATAAGTTTAAGGGCTGGGAGCCCGAGGTTCCCTCAACCATGCCCGCTCACAATGTTGAATTCGTTGCAACCTGGGAAGTTGATAAGGAATTCATTACCGTTGTTATCGGCGGCGTCGTTATCTCCGGTGGCGTAATAGCTGCTATCGCAGGCATCAACGCCTCCATCATTGCCGGCATCGGCATCATCGGCGGCATCATAACCATAACCATTATCGCTAAGAACACCTACACCGTTAAGTACATCGTTGACGGCGAGACCTACAAGACCTACAAGGTCCTTGCGGGCACCAAGATCCCCGTCCCCGCCGACCCGACTAAGGAAGGCTATGTATTCGACGGTTGGGATCCCGAGGTTCCCGACAAGATGCCCGCAGCCGATCAGACCTTCACCGCTAAGTGGAAGGCAGCGGCAGACGATGATATCCCCGCAACCGGCTCCGCTTCGGCAGGCCTTGCAGCTTTCGGTATCATCTCGGCAGCAGCAGCGGCGGCTTATGTCATTACCAAAAAGAAGAAGGAAGACTGATCTTCCGACATTCGGATAGCTAACAAGGGTCGGCGCTAAGCGTCGACCCTTTCTGCATGATATTAATGTATAATATAAAGGAGCGATATTATGTTATCACGCGATGAAGCGTATTCGCTGCTTTGCGAATACAATAAAGAGCCGTTTCACATTCATCATGCCGAGACTGTGGAGGGCGCTATGCGCTGGTTTGCAAATCAACTCGGCTACGGCGAGGATGCCGATTTCTGGGCCACCGTCGGTCTGCTGCACGACCTTGATTTCGAGATGTATCCCGAGCAGCATTGCATCAAATGCGTCGAGATAATGCGCGATAAGGGGCTTGATGAGAAGCTCATTCATGCCGTCGCAAGCCACGGCTGGGGCATATGCTCCGATGTTGAGCCGACTCATCAGATGGAGAAGGTGCTCTATGCCACCGATGAATTGACCGGCCTTATCGGCGCGGCGGCGCTGATGCGCCCGTCAAAGAGCGTGCAGGATATGGAGCCTAAATCTGTCAAGAAGAAATTCAAGGATAAAAAATTCGCAGCCGGCTGCTCAAGGGACGTTATAACCAAGGGTGCCGAGATGCTCGGCTGGGAGCTTGACGAGCTGATTGCCAAGACCCTTGAAGCCATGCAGAGCTTCTGCGACTGATTATTTTCCGCACTCAGTGCCGTTTTTACGGCGGAGTGCGGATTTTTTATTCCAACTTGCTTGTGCATTTTGAACAAATTATTAAACAAGTGTTGACAAATTTGATATAAAATTATAGAATTAAATCATTAGATAATATCCGATAATTTTATCAAAATGAGGTACCGTTATGAAGAAATTTGCAGCCGTATTATTAGCAGCTCTTATGCTCCTCACGGCGATGCCCCTATTCGCCTCCGCAGCGCAGAGCGGCTATGTCCATGACGAGGTGCTCGACGACGGCAACTACTATCACATGGAGTATGTCGAGCAGGAGGGATTCTTCGCAAACAGCATCAACCTCATGACCGCTCTCGGTCTCTATGACGACGCATGGTATAATTATTTCGACAAATCCGTCGATATCAACTATGCCAAGGTGATCCTTCTCTCACTTGTTGAGAAGGTCGAGGAGGAGTACGAGAATCAGGTCTATGAAGAGATCATAGGCGCTCTTGAAGGTACCTCGGATATTATGGGCGTTATTACCAAGGTCGGTGATTTTACCGAGAAATTCTCCGATGCACTTAAATTCACTCAGTCTGCAGAGTGGAGCAAGTCCATCGAGATACTTAATGCCGCCATTAAGATCGCAAATTACGGCAACGAGGTCTATGAAGCATATATCAGGGGCTATGCCGCCATTCTCTCGGCAAAGGCTGCCAGCGTTTACTACGGCAACTTCCTGACCACCCTTGTTGATAACTGCGAGAACGAGGCCGTCAGAGCCGCCGCACTCGATATCAGAAACACCATTGATGCCGAGATGGCAGATGCCGTCAACGAGCTGATTAAGGAGCTTGTCGCCAACGCAGGTAAGGACGCAGCCGATCTTGCTGCAAATATCGCCATGGATTCCTACGGCGTCACCGCCGCTATCAAGTCCGGCTACAATACCGTCGCTTCCCTTTCAAATAAGATCTTCAATACCAAAGATAAATACGAATTTATGATGTCCCTTGTCGAAGTATATTACATTGAGGATTGCTTCGGCGCATGGGCGAAGGAATCCTTTGTTTCCGACGATGACGATGCCGCTGCGTTCGCTGAGAGCGTTGTTATCACCATCAGAGCTACAGGTGAGCAGCTGCTTGAGAACCTTGCAAACGCCACCACAAGCGCTCTCATAGCCCTTGTAAAGAACTACGACACCACCGAGATGCGTGTTAAGAGCGCAGTCGCTCTTGCAAAGCTCGAGGCGGCAAGAGCCATCTTTGAGGCAGGCGCGGACGCAGCCTTTAAGACTGATTTCACCGCTACCGGCAGAAGCAGTGTAATAATTCAGAGAGCTGCCGACAGCGCAACCGTGCTTTCAATCTCCAACGAGGCTCTTGACCTTACCGTCAACGATGCAGGCGCATTTATGAGCGTATACAGCAAGCCCCTTGACCAGTATATCAAGGTCGGCTATTTCTACGGCAACGGCGATTATGATTTCCGCCTGTGCGGCGCAGTCAGCGGCAACACGGCGTATGTAACCGTTCCCGGCTATTACCTCACCGTCGGAGTTTGCCCCGGCAGGATCATCACAGTCGAAAATGTCTGCTCCGCAACAGGTGCACCCGCTTTCAATGTCATTGATAACGGCACCGCTACAGGCGAGGACGTAATGTCGAGAGAATTCAGCACGAGCGTCCATCCGCTTACTACCTATAAGAATACGACCGGCGGCAGCAGCCTTCCCGGCAAAGATGACAACAAACCCTCCGGCAACACCATGACCCTCAAGGAACTCATCGACAAATTCTTTGCCGATCTTGTCCAGCGCTTCAAAGATCTTTTCAAAATCTTCGACAAATAATCATAACGGTTTTATACGGCGGGCGGGGAGCGATCTCCGCCCGCTTTTCGTTGATATATAAGGAATCCAGCTTATATTATATATAAAAATAATGTCAAATTATGAAGAAACACACGGCGAGGTTGAGAAG
>FR888192.1 GCA_000431775.1 Clostridium sp. CAG:413
TTCACTTGGCATAGCAAGTGGAATATATAATATTGGTTTATTATGATCTATAACTTCATTTAATTTCTTATTTGCATCAACTGTTTGTTGTCCACAACCTCCACCGCATAAAAATATTCTCATTCTATCTCATCTCCATATACATTTCTCTTGTTATTAAAAGTTGTTTTGCTATACTCTCTTTGCCAAAAACTAACTCTTTTTGTTCTAAATCAGTATGAATAAATCCAGCTTTTTTATTCATTTGAACAACCTTCTTAATTTACAAACTAGTCAATCAATAAAATCATACTATATTCAGACATATTTTTCTATAATCCTAATTGAAAAATCAAAAAATGCTATAATTAACACAGTTGATTTAATCAATCTTGGGAGTGCATTTTTTCGAGCATAAGAAAAGTAAAGGCTCCAGAGCCGCATTGTTAACGCAATGCGGTTTTTATTTTGCTATCAAAAAAGCCGAATGCGGGGCTGCCCTGCACTCGGCTTATATTCATTTACGCAAGCCTCTCGGCTATCATGGCTTTGACGGTGTCGATGACCTTGTCAATCTCGACCTTCATGTTGACGGCCTTATCTCTGGTGACCACCTCGCAAACACCCTCTTTGAGGTTTCTGGGGCTTACGATGACCCTGATGGGCACTCCGAGCAGGTCTGCGTCGGAGAACATTGCGCCGGGTCTGATATTGCGGTCGTCATAGATGACTTCCATCTTATCGCCGAGCATCTTCTGATAGATATCGTCCGCAACGCCCCTGCATTCGTCGTCGTCCGCCCTGAGGCAGCAAAGCTCAACGTGCCACGGAGCGATGCTCATCGGCCAAATAGGGCCGTATTCGTCGTGGTGAGCCTCGCAGACCGAAGCCGCAAGCCTGCCCACACCGATGCCGTAGCAGCCCATAATGGGGTAATGCAGCTCGCCCTGAGCGTCGGTATACTGCATACCCATGGTCTTGGTATACTTGGTGCCGAGCTGGAATATATTGCCGACCTCGATACCTCTTGAGACGGTGATGCTGTGCTTGCCGCAATTCGGGCAGATGCCGCCCTCTTTGATCTTGGCAAGGTCGATATACTCGACGTCGCCGACATCACGGCTTATCTTGAGGCCGGTGTAATGATACTCGGGCTTGTTTGCGCCGCAGGAGAGGTTGTGAGTATTCTCAAGCGACTTGTCAAACAGCACGGTGAACTTCTCTCTGTCCATGCCGACGGGGCCGATGAAGCCCGCATAGAGGCCGCAATCCTCGGTTATCTCGCCGGGGTGGACCTCCTCGCCGAGGTAATTGGTCAGCTTCGTCTCGTTGACGTCAAGATCACCTCTGATGAATATAACAACATATTCATCGGTCATATTCTTCTGATAAACGACCGCCTTACAGGACTGCTCGAGCGGAGTTTTAAGGAATTCGCAGATATCCTCTATCGTGTGGATGTTGGGGGTATAGACCTCCTCAAGAGGCTTGCTCTCGCCGATCATCTCATTCTTGATGATGCTCTCTGCGGCCTCCATATTGGCTCTGTAATCGCACTCGGAGCAGACGGCTATGGTATCCTCACCTATCGGGGTGAGCAGCATATATTCATGCGAAACGCTGCCGCCCATCATGCCGGAGTCGGACTTAACGGTTATCGTCTCGGGGATGCCCGCCCTTGCGAAGATGCGCTCATATGCCTTGTAGCAGATATCGTAATATCTCTCGAGATCCTCCTGAGAGGTGTGGAAGGAATAAGCGTCCTTCATGGTGAATTCACGCACTCTGATAAGGCCGCCTCTGGGTCTCGCCTCGTCGCGGAACTTAGTCTGCACCTGATATATCATAAAGGGATATTTATTGTAGCTGTTGGCGTATTCCCTGACAAGCTGCACGGCTGCCTCCTCATGGGTCATGCCGAGCACCATGGGGATATCGTTCCTGTCGGTGAATCTGAGCAGCTCGCTGCCGATAGCCTCATATCTGCCGGATTCATTCCAGAGCGAAGCGGGCATAACGACCGGGAACTGAACCTCCTGACCGCCGATAGCGTCCATCTCTTCTCTGATTATATTCTCAATTTTTCTCGTTATCCGTCTGAGAGGCATAAAGGAGGAATAGATGCCGTTTGCGACATTCTTCATATATCCGCCCCTGAGCATGAGAGCGTGGCTGTCTATCACGCAATCCGAGGGCTTCTCCTTAAATCTTTCGCCGACGAGTTTGTCAATTTTCATTTAGCTTACCTCCGGGAAAACCACCGAAATGATTTTCAGATTGAATATCGGCAATAATTTTACATCATCACAGAAAAAATGTCAATGTTTTTAAGCTATTTAAAAGGAAATATAAATTCCTACATAAAAAGCAGGAATATAGACGGGTGTACGTAAAACAGTTAATCCTCCGTATGGCTTAGACCATGCGGAGGATTTGTT
>FR888193.1:0-3183 GCA_000431775.1 Clostridium sp. CAG:413
TGAAAAATCTGCAAAAACCATTGTTTCTGATATAAACAAAATTGTTAGTACGAAACAAGCAATTGTTTTTGATAATGCGTTCACCTCGATTAGCTTGTGCAAAAAAATAAATTTTTTAAACATAGACCAGTTGAATTTCAAATTCAGATGCCTTCAGGAACAAAAGGTTTGGTCACAGATAATTGGAAGGAAAGTGAATTTATCACAAAACCCGGGACTGGGCTTGAAATTTTAGGCGCAAGGGAGTATAATAATAACGGTAATGTTGGAGTTACTATTTTTGCAAAAATCATTCAAGACTAAGGTGGTGAAGAACAATTGAATACGATAAAGGAAATATTATACAATTCATTCAGCGACGCTGCAATTCTTTCTGCTGCTATTTGTGGGCAGTTAGAAGATGTTTCATATTGTTCTGAACACGGTATGAATCATATGAATGGTGGTAGAGAAGAAGCGAAATGGAATGCTGAAATGAAAAAGGCGGATGTCTATGCACAAAGAGATAATTTTGAAACTTTCAATAAATCAAACATTGATAATTTCAAAAAGAAGGTAAAAAAGTTTTTATCCGATAACCCGAACACCAGAATATTTGATAGGTTATCTGATAAAGAAAAATTCGCTGTTCGATATTTTTACTATCACGGCATCTATTGATTTCAAACAATTAAATTTATTGATTCAAGTATCTTGCATTTGCAGGGTGCTTTTTTTATACCCTTCTTCAAAGGTCAGAAGTAAAACAGAGTATTTCAAAACAAGACGAAACTTGTAAAAATCGTAATTTGAAAGTGAGGAAATAAACAATGACTTTACAGGAAATTCTCAAAGCAAAAGGTTTGGATGATAAAGCAGTTGAAGAAAAAGATTGCAACGGCAAACGGGTTCACACCTTACTTGGGCACGGCGAAACAGAATGTTAAAATGCTTGAACTGTTCAAACAGGGCAAATTAATAAAACCTTAAAGGGGGATTAATTATGAACGAAATTACAGAATTCCTGAAGAATGCCTTTGATTCTTTTATGGGAACGGAGCTGCCGAAACTGACGTTGACAAACCTTGTTGACGTGTTCAAATATTCGGCTGAAACATTCATTTCTCTTGCGTACAAGTATATTGAAATCTTCTTTTAATTGAATCATTCTAAAGGAAAAGCGGGGTAGTCTGGAAAAGGCTATCCCGCTTTTCCTGTTTGAAATTTGTTACTATCTTGATACTAACCATAATAATCACTGGTCACTTAGAAACTGAACAAAGCCCAGAAAACACTGTGTTTCAGGCAGTTGCAAATTGAACAAAATTATGTTATAATAAATTGTCATAACTATCTTTAGGGAAAGGTGATAAGAAAATGAAAAAATTTACGGCGATACTCCTGTGCG
Organism: Clostridium sp. CAG:413; assembly: GCA_000431775.1. GTDB lineage: Bacteria > Bacillota > Clostridia > Oscillospirales > Acutalibacteraceae > CAG-177. The sequence goes on from FR888193.1 coordinate 1,388, forward strand.
TTTGCCTGCTCATTGCGCCCTGCCTGTTCACGGCGTCGGCAAATGCGGAGGTTACCGGCAAGCTGACCGATTACCCGGTCATCATCGTGCCCGGCTACAGCTCCTCCGCTCTCTATTACGGCGACAGCATTGAGACCGGCGAGCATGTCTGGGGCATCAACATGGATCTCATCATGGAGCGCGTGCTCAAAAACATTGCGAAAATCGGCGTGGGTCTCGGCAAAATGACCGTGGGCGACGCAGAATACATCGCCAAGGTTGTCGGTGAGGAATTCATCACAATGTTTGACAAAATGCGCTGCAACCCCGACGGCTCAAGCGTTTACGAGCTCAAGCGCTACTACTCCACCGCCGAGGAGACCAACGACATCACCCTGATGAATCTCTACCCGAGCGGCAGCTACCGCCACGAGAAGGATATCTCCGCCGAGATCGCCGAATACATCGGCCACGGCAAGATATACAACTTCAACTGCGATTTCAGAATGGGCAGCGAATTCTGCGCCACTCAGCTTGACGAATACATACAGTCCGTTAAGGAATACAGCGGCAAGGATAAGGTGAATATCTTCGCAGTCAGCCACGGCGGTCAGGTCACCGCAACCTATCTCAACCTTTTCGGCTACAAAAACGACGTTGACAACGCCGTTATGACTATCCCCGCCATCGGCGGCGCGGCCCTCGCCTACGACCTCGCCTCCTGCAACGCAGCCCTCGATGAGGAATGCCTGCTCCGCTTCATCGAGCACGGCATGAGGTGGGAGGAGGATTACGACTGGCTCGTTAAAGCGCAACAGCTCGGCTTCCTCGACAAGGTCATAAATGCCCTCATCCCCTATGTTTTTGAGATAATGGGCTTCTGGGGTAGCATTTGGGATTTCATCCCCGCCGACAAATATGAGGAAGTGAAGGCTCAGCTCCTTGACCCCGTCGAGAGCGCGGAGCTTATCGCTAAGTGCGACCGCTTCCACTACGAGATACTGCCCAAGATGGGCGAGAAATTCGCCGAGTGCAGAGCAAACGGCATGAATATCTCGATAATCGCGGGCACGGGCAACAACTCCGTCACCGGTATGCAGGTCAACTCCGACGGCATAATCCCCACCTACTGCTCCACCGGCGCCACCTGCGCCCCGATAGGCTGGAGATTCGCCGACGGCTACACCCAGGTGAATGACTGCGACGGCAAATACAAGGTCTCGCCCGACATGACCGTGGACGCCTCCACCGCCTATATGCCCGACAACACCTGGTTTGTCGACGGTCTCTTCCACGGCATGACCTACTGGGATAATTACACCCGCGTGCTGCTGATGAAGCTGCTGCTGACCGACGATCTCACCGACGTTTACTCCGACCCCGCTTATCCGCAGTTCAGATACACCTCGAACCCGTCCTCAACCGTCTATTTTGAATTTGAGAACGGCGCCCCCGGCTATATCGACGGCAATTCGGGTATGCTGAGGGTCACCAACGTCTGCAAGGAGAGCAAGGTGCGCCTCACCGCCGTCAACTGCGACGGACTGAACCTTAAATTCAAGGTCGACCCCGCCAAGAGCCTTGCCCCCGGCGAGAGCATTCTGATCCCCTATGAGGGCGAGATCCCCGAGGTGAGCCTGCACACGGTCAGGATAACCGTCTACTACGCAATGGGTAACGCCACCCCGTTCAATTACAGGACGGAGGCCTTCACAGTGATGAACGGCGAAGCCGTCGAGAAGGTCGGCGACTACCGCAAGAGCACCGAGGTCACCCCCTTTGACACGCTCATAGGCGACAACTTTGCGGCATTCCTG
>FR888193.1:3201-10749 GCA_000431775.1 Clostridium sp. CAG:413
CATTCCTGCAAAAGCTCGGCCTAAAGGAATTCTTCACGATGATCTACACCGTCATGTGCTATTGGTTCCGCACCTTGACGGGCTTTATTACAAAGTAAATAAGGCAAAAACGGAGCTGCCCCGCCGAAAGGTGAGACAGCTCCGTTATTTATATCTTAAATTAATTTTGTTACGTCACGCCTCGAAGCGCATGGCCTCCACACGGTCGTAAACATAGGCGTCGACGGCGGTGAACACCTGCCTGCCGAGGGCGATATACGGCTCGTAATCGTCCTTGTCGCAGAGCATGGCAAAATTCCTGCCTATCTCCCGTTCGACATCTTTATTTTTTCTGACAGGAAGATAATAGAACGAGAACGACGAGCCTTCATAGATATTTGCAAACAGCCCCTCGGCGTTCTGCTCCAGCTCGGCATAGAGCGCATTCGTCGCCTGCGTTGCAAGCACGGGATGCGGCATATATTTATGCAGCGCAAGCTGCGCCGAGAATATCATCAGCACCCGAAGCTGAAAAAGGACGTTGTTCGGCAGGCCCGATGTCTGCTCGGGGCAAAGGCTCTCGGGCGAAATGGAGGCAAGGTCTTTGCCCAGCTCCTCCGCCTTCTTTGCGTTGCCGTTGCGCCTGAATTCATCCGTCAAAGCGGCGAGCGCGGCAAAATCGGCGCCCGGGTTATCGCTCTTTTTGGGGTGAAAGATCTTTACATCATCGTCGTTCGTTCTCATGGTTTACCTTTCTTCCTGCTTTGCTTTCTTTCTTTTAATCTTTGATTTGTATGTAAGCAGCGCCTTGACCGCCTGATCGGGGGCGGAGTAAGCGCCGACGCTCAGCGGCTTCTTTGAATACATTCCTCTGAATTCCGTGCCGCCCGTGACGAGTATGCCCGCCGACTTGGCCTTGTCGAGCAGAGCTGCGGTCTGCTCCTCGGAATTCTCGGGGTGCCACGCTTCAACGCCGTCAAGCCCGAGAGGGATAAGCTCGTCGAGCAGCTCGAAGCTGTCTGTCTGGCCGGGGTGAGCGAGCACGGCAATGCCGCCCGCCTCATGAATGTCTTCTATTATCTGAGCCGGCTCGGGGTAATTCGCCCTGACGAGCACGTTCTGCGGGCTGTCGGGTGAGAAAAGCTCGTAATAAAGCTCGCCGAAGATCCTGTCCGTCATGCCGCACTCGAGCAGAGCGTGCATTATATGCTGCTCAAAGACCGCCGTCGAGCCGGTGGCGCATTTGAGCACCAATTCCGGGGTGAGCGGGTATCTCTGAGCCGCTTTAAGAGTCATCATCTGGCTGGCCCGTTTCCTTGCGACCACATTCCTGTGGCAAAGCCCCTCAAGCCTGTCGGGGCTGTCGCTCAGGTAGCAGAGAATGTCCGCATATCTTTCTCTCTTTGAGTCGTAAGCCGATATCTCGACGCCGGGGATAACGGTCACACCCCTGCGTTCGCCGATTATTTTAGCTCTCACCGTGCCCGCCTGGCAGTCACGGTCCGTTATAGCAATAGTGTCCACGCCACGCTTCTGAGCAAGCACAATAAGGTCATCGATCCCCATGGAGCTGTCCGAAAGCTTGGTGTGGCAATGTAGATCTCCAGCCATGTTTTTACCTCTTTCAAAAAATCGCAATAATACCTCAATATATACCTATTATATCCCTTTTTACCGCTCGACGCAAGTGATTTTTAAAATATTTATAAACTGAATATTAACACTATCTAACTTTTAGCTAAGGCACATGTCTAACGCGGCAGCGTGATTTTACGGCTGCTCCGTCGAATACCGCTGTCGGCTCTGCAACAAAAAACGGCGGGACAACCCGCCGTATCATTTGATTTTACCCCTCTCTGCTTCTGCGCCAGTGGAAGAGATACTGCTGGGCGATGCCCCTCACACCCTCGGCGCATTCGGGCAGACCGTTCGGGTAAAGCTCCTGCATTATCCGCCTGACCCAGACATCCACGGGGAAGGCGTCGACCTTGCCGAAGCCGTAGAGCAGCGTGCATTCTGCGACTTTTGCGCCGACGCCCTTGATCTTGATAAGCTCCTCGCGCCCGTAATCAAGCCCCTCGGCGGCGATGCGGTCAAAATCTATTTCGCCCCTCGACACCTTTTGAGCGGCGTCGATTATGTATTTCGCGCGGAAGCCCGCCCTTATGGGCGCAAGCCCCTCGACCCCCGCCGCGGCAACGGCCTCGGGAGTCGGAAAGGCATAGTCCTCACCTCCGAGCGGCTCGCCGAGCAGGCGGCACAGGCGGTCGATTATCCCCTTGATACGGGGAATGTTATTATTCTGCGATATGATGAAAGAGCAGAGCGCCTCCCACGGCTCCTGCCGCAGAATGCGTATGCCTGGGAACTCCGTCACGGCGGCGCGCATATATTCATCCGCTTTCAGCCGCTCGCAGACGGCGGAATAATCACGGTCAAGGTCAAAATATCTCCGCCAAATCTCCTCGAACTCCGCTTCGTCGGCGCCGCGAAAGGTCACGGTCTCTCCGTTTTGATATACCGTCAGCGGCCTCCCGTAAGCCACGCCGTGCCAGCCGCCGTCGGGCTGCTGCGCCCAGCGGAACGCCTGACCGCAGTCGAGAGTGAGGGCAGCGTCAAGGCACGGGCAGGTCAGCGTGATCTCCTTCGTTTCAGCTTTGTTTTCGTTTATAACGGGCATTACAAATTCTCCAAACTGTAATATTTTTATTCATTGCTGCACAAAATTTGCAGCGAAATCTTCGACTTTTTTCACGCTTTTGTAAAGAGCGGATAACCTTATGTATACTTCCAAAACGGCAATATAAGTTCTCCACACGGCAAAACTCTTGAAAAACAAGCCTTTAAGCGGTCGGTTATTCACGTTTTCCACGGGGTTTTCCACTTTTTCTGATGGAAAGCCGGCTATACTGCGAGTATAATTTTCTTGTGCTTTCGGTTTTTGTCCCGATCTGCGGGAAATACGCCGCTCCGTATCCGAAACCTCGGAATAAAAGCTCCCTCAATTGCCCAAAATAACATAGAAATGCAGCAGAAGGGAGCTAATGTATCTTGATAAAGGGTGTAAACCGTCAGGTCGTTGAAATAACACAGACTCAGTGCGAATACTTTGAAAAAGTTCTGTTTTTTATAAAGCCGGAGTACTCGGCCGTCAGCGAGGGCGACCTGAGGGAACGGGCGACGATAATCGCCCAGAGCGCGGGGATGCCTCCTGCCGTGAGACTGCGTAAAAACAAGCTGCGGGCGGCGCTGAATATGAGCGTTGCGGCGTGCATAGGGGCGGCGGTCAGCGCGGCGGCATTCCTGCTGTCGTCATTTATCTGACAGCGCCTTGGCGCAGAAGCCGCTCATAACGCATTCGCCGCACTTCGGCCTGCCGGCAACGCAGGTGTCCCTGCCGTGCAGCACGCAGCGGTGGCAGAAATCATTGCTCTTCTCGGGCGGGAGCAGCTCACGCAGGCGCAGCTCGACCTTGTAGGGATCCTTGGTCGAGACAAGCCCGAGCAGGTTGGATATCCTTATCAGATGCGTGTCGGCGACGACCGCCGGCTCGCCGTAAACATCACCCATGATGAGATTCGCCGTCTTCCTGCCGACCCCGGGCAGCGAAGTGAGCGCCTCTATGGAATCGGGCACCTTCCCGCCGAAATCGTCGATGATCTTGCGGCACATTCCGATGATGTCCCTTGCCTTCGTCCTGAAAAATCCGCAGGAACGGATGAGGGCTTCGACCTCCTCGGGTGCGGCTGCCGCAAAGTCCTCGGCGGTTTTGTATTTCTCAAAAAGCGCGGGGGTCACGAGATTCACACGCGCGTCGGTGCATTGAGCGGACAGGCGAGTGGCTATCAGCAGCTGCAGCGGATTCATCGCGTTCAGCGAGCATATCGCATCGGGATACTTCTTCTCCAGCGCCTCCACCGCAAGCAGCGCTCTCTCTTTATCGGTCATTTGATCTCCCCCTTTTATACCGATTATATAATAAAACCGCGCCGATTGAAAGATATATTTTAAATTATCTGTTAAAATTCCGTTAATGGTGATAAAAACTGTTGATTTTGCAGGCCTTTTGTGTTAACATTATACAGAAGTATACCCGTTTGATGCGGATTTGAATGTATAACATGGGAGGAACCTTATGAAAAGCAAATCATTTAAGGCAGTGAGCGTGCTTGTTTGCCTGTTTCTCATTCTCTCGGTTTTTGCGGCGTGCAGCCCCAAAAATCCGGATAACGACGACTCCAACACCCTCTCGCCCAACGAAAGCTGGGCAGGCGGCGAGATTGTCTATGAGCCCGTGACCATCAGCAGCGTTGAGCTGGCGGATCTCGTCTCCGAGGCTCTCGGCGACGAAGCCAAGGACTTCAACGGCGACCTGAGCAAGCTCACCCCCGACCAGCTCCAAAAGGTCGAGGACGCAGCCAAGAACAAAGGCTACACCATTGATAAGGACAGCAGCGGCAAACCCGTTATCAAAAAGGACAACGTTGCCGTGACCAAGGTCTCTCAGGATGAGGCAAACGACATCCTCACCCGCGCGAGCGTCAAGGATCCGAGCAAAATATCCAAAGACGAGTATGGCGAAATCTCAAAGATAGCCGATGACAACGGCCTTACCGCAGTTACTAACGGCAACGGCGGCGTTGATATCGTCAGGCCCGTAACCAGACCTGCGACCCGCCCCGCAACCAACCCGAATCAGGGCGGCAACGACACACCCGCCAAAGACGATAAGACCACCAAGAAAAACAGCGGCGGCAACGCCGGCGGCAATCAGGAGGCCGTTTTCACCACGCGCAAGCCCATCGTCTCCCCTGCCGGCACCACCCTTGTCCGCACCGGCTCGATATCCTCCGGCTTCAACAAGGTCTTCAGCTTAGGCAAGACCGAGATATTCAAGGCTGACGCCGTCACCTCAGACGACGGCGTAGTGGCAGTCGGCGTTACATACTCCGACAACGACGGCAAGGTGACCGGCAACTCCAACGCCCTGATAGTCAAATACGACAAGAACGGCAAGGAGAAGTGGAAGTCAAGGCTCGTCGGCAACGACCTCACCTCGTTTGAGGACGTCGCAGTACTTTCCGACGGCAGCATCGTCGCAGTCGGTCAGACCCTCGCCACCAACCTTGTGCCCGACGGCGCTTACAAGATGAAGAACACCGTTGAGGGCGTTGTCTCCAAATACAGCAACAAGGGCGAAAGGCTCTGGACAAAGATGATCGGCGGCAGCGACGGCGATATACTCTACTCCGTGGCGGCCACCCCCGACGGCGGCTTCGTCATCGGCGGCAAGAGCAAGTCTCACGACCTCGATCTCTCCGGTCTCTCAAACGACAAGACCCTCGCATTCGTCTTTAAGCTCAACGGCAACGGCGACATCGTTAACAGATTCGCTATCGGCGGCACCTATCACTGCAGCTTCGACGGTCTCTCGGTCGCGTCGAACGGCGACGTTTTCGGCGTATGCATCAACGCCAATGAGGACGGCGGCTTCGCCGGCATCGAGGGCGTTAAGAAGGCAAGAAAGACCTCGATAGTATTCAAATTCTCCTCCGACCTCAAGAAGGTTTGGACAAAGTCGATATATCTCACCGGCTCCGCGGAGCTCCCCTCCGTGCTTGCGACCAATGACGGCGGCTGCGTGATAGCGGGTCAATACTCCTGCTCCGGCACCTCGACCGACGGCACCTTCGCCGATATATACAACGGCGGCAACAAGGGCACGACCGACGGCGTCATCATCCGCATCGGCGGCGACTCCAAGATAACCTGGCTTCTGCCCCTCATCGGATTTGAGAACGACTTCGTCACCGGCATCGCAAAGGTTCCCGGCGGATATGCGGTCTCCGGCTACACCAACTCCACCAACAGAGATTTCGCAATTCAGAATCTCGGCGACAAGGACGCTTATGTCTATGTGATCTCCGAATACGGCCAGACCCAGACGATATCCTCCTTCGCCGGCAGCGGTGCGGACGCTGCAAGAGGCATCTGCTCAAACGGCTCGACCGTGTATGTCTGCGGTCAGACCGCTTCAAAGGACGGCTACTTCAAGGGCACCAACTCCGCCGAAAGCTCCGCCGCATTCCTTTGCGAATTCAAGCTCAACGCAAAATAAGATTCAAAGAATTCAGCCCCATGAAGTTGCTTCGTGGGGCTGTTTGCATAATAACGCAGCAACGCAAAAGACGGATTTATGCGCCCGAAGCATGTCATTTTTGAGGCAAAGGCCCTGCTCGTCAGCGGAGAAGCAATGCTTTGTCGGGGTGAGGTGTTCCTCGTGAAGGGCAGCATCGCCCCCACTCCGTGTGGAGCAATTGCGACAGCGAGACCGTGATGATAGGCATCTCCGTGGAATGACCGACGGCTTGCGAGGACAATTGCAAGCTTTTCAGCACACATCATAGGGGACGGCGTCCTCGGTACCACGCAAGAATACTTGCAATTGAGCAATAATACGCTTCACCTTCGGGTATAATTCAACAATATGCGCCGCTCCGCGTTTAACGGCACATTGCATCATCAAGGAGGTAAAAATCATGCTGCCCTATTCAATTCTGATGTTTGTAATCTCTGCGATTTTCATCGTTTTCAGCAGTCTGATATACCGCGGGCGCACCGAGCTGATACACAGCTATCACCGCGAAAACGTGACCGACCGTGTCGGCTACGGCAAGGCATTCGGCAAAGCTCTGCTCGTCGTTGCCGCCTCGCCGCTCGTCAGCGGCATTATCGGGCTGCTCGGCACGCAAGACCGCACCGCCGTCGCCGCCGTGATCGTTCTTATCGTCGGCCTCGTCATCGGCTTCACCGCCCTCGCCCGCGTCCAGAAAAAGTGGAACGGCGGGATATTCTGATTTTAAAACAAATTCGCCTGCCTCGATTGGGGCAGGCGTTGCTTTTTCGCGATCATGCGGCAATATTACTTCATTTCTTCTTCTATCAGCGAAAAATAAACACAGTCTTCAATGCCAAATTCGGTCTTGTCTCTCATTCTTAATGTTGCTTCGTTTTTAAATCCGAGCCGTTGCAGGACATTTTGCGAACGGATATTGCTTTCGGCGGCAAATGTGACGATATTATTGTAGCCTATCTCGACAAACCCGTAGCGAAGAACGACCCTTACCGTCTCGGTGGCATATCCGTTCCCCCAAAAGCCCGAGCCGAAGCAATATGATATGAAGCCCACTCCGGCGGCGGGATTCTCGTCATACAGATATATCGTGCCGATCAGGCTGTCGTTCTCTTTCAAAAACACGCCCCAATAGCACTCGTTTTGGTCATAATATTCCTGCCACTTGCGCAAATAATCAACGACCTGCGCCTCGTCGCTGTATGTATCCCAGGACATATATCCCGAAACCTTTTTGTCGGAATAAACATTCTCAAACAACTGTTTTGAGTCGCTAATTTCTAATTTTCTCATGTAACAGCGCCGTGATTCCAGCGCTTTTGTACCCGAGTGGTTCATTTTTGCTCCTTTTTTATTTTGGCCCTTGCCTTGTCAATAATCTAATAAGCACATATACACATTAGTGAAATATTTTGCATATGCAAAATGTGAAATAA
>FR888194.1:0-12779 GCA_000431775.1 Clostridium sp. CAG:413
ACCCTTGAAAATACAAGGATTTCCGCCTTTTTTAGAAATATTATAACATACTTTTTCGGTTATTGCAAGACTGTTTCTGTTAATTTTTCATAAAAGTGCTGAAATTTCCGATAGATTTTTTGCAGTTTTTCAGAATTTTATGTCAATAACTGTGTTTAAAGTGCTTTTAACGGCGCGGGTCATTACCTTGCTTTTTTCCGTCCTTTGGACTTTACATATAATTTGAAAAGTCTCCGCCTGCGGTCGTCAAAAATCCATCCTCCGTCACGAAAGACAGCTTGTTGCTATTGCTTTTTGCTTCTATCAAACACTGCAAATCAGTTTTGAAAGATTCATATAAAAATCGAAAAATCCCTGGCGTGAGCCGAAGGCCTTTTCATCGGCAGCATTGCAAAAATCATAATGATCTGCGCCATAAATCGTGGGCATAACATACCATACTCCGGGAATAATGACTTTTGCTTCGTCATATGTGATGTGATCCTCCTCAAACGGATAAAGAGCACTCTTAAGCGGAACTATTCCGTCGTTGGCTCCCCACGACTTATCAATAAACTTTCCTCCGATAAACATATTTACCGATGCGGATATAAGCGGTGAAGACAACTTGAACGGGAGAAATGCGTCGTAATCTTCATTCAATTTTGTATAGCCATTCCTGCCATCTTTCGTGATACATGCCGAATACGAAAAATAGTATGCGGATTTAACCGTTTTAATCATTTTATTGAGTTTTTCTGCGCCCTGAACCGTTAGATCATAGCCGCAGTGGTCCATTGACAGCGCCATTTTCAAACAAGCCAACGGATTAAATCCCGCCTTTTCGCCCGTGAAAGGATCCTTGGTTATCCCCCACTGATCAAGCATCAGGTCATTATGAGATTTGCCCGTAACGCATTTGAGGTGAAGCAACTGTATCATAAGGAATGCTGGGGCAACAGTATCGGACACATAATTTGAAACCGTTGAACCGTTATGCGGTGAAGCGATGGTGGTAACCGAATGTATTCCCTTTTCGTGACCGCCTTTAAAGAGCTCGGAGCAGTTATTCTTATCGGCGTTCATTTCTGTTTCATTCCCGTAGGCAAGAAGGGACGCCAAAAGTCTAATAGTCTCACCGCCAAAGGAATGTCCGACGAAGTTCAACGGGCTTTCGAGATTCCACGGTGTACCCATGGTTGCTCTTCCGGTATAGTCCCTTCCGTAACGCGAATGACCGCATTCCCTTGAATGCGCCTCGCCGTAATCAACGATTGTACCCGTCAGCTGCGCATAAAGCTCGCAGGCTCTGTCCCATGCGCTGCTGTAGCCGCCCACGGGCGGATTATATACCGTGTAACCCTGTGCACGAAGGTAGGTGATCACATTGTTTTCAGGCTGAGTTCCCCAATAAGGGCTGGTTTTCTCCTGAGGCGATGTTTCTCCCCAGCCGCACATTCCATGAACAAAAATGAACGGATACTCGGTTTTTTTACTTTCGGCGAAGCCGACAACCGTCAAATTGAACATAAGCCCAATGCAGAGTAAGGTGCTGACAAATGATATAAAAAGCTTTCTTTTCATGTTAAATCCTCCTTGATGACATTATGCCAAATACCCTTAACATTTAACTAATTATCAAATTTTTCGATACCGCGCAGACGTTTAGAGTATATTATATATTCTAAATTTGGCAATTTGTCGAGTTGTAATCTTTATGTAGTTAAAAAGAGCCTTGAATCGCACTCTTTGTTCTATTTCAGCTTTTCGATGAGTGCTTTAAGGTCAAAGGCTTCGTCGCCTATTCTGCCGATGCCGAGGGAATATTTATCCGCCGAGCCTATCTCCTCGGCGGTAAGGCCGTCGAGATACTCCGCAATGCGGATGAAGGTCAGGGTCTGCTCATACATAAGCTCCGGGTCGAATTTCTCCATCTCGTGGCTCTCACTCTCAACGCAGAGATAATCGGGAGAAGTGACGAGCGATATCTCGGGGATGCCGACGTTAAAGAAAGGCTGACCCTCGCCGAAATGCAGGAAGTTGTGACCCTTTAGCGTGACCGTTCTGAGACGCTCTCTGCCCTTGACGCACTCCCAATACACCTTTTCCATGGTTTCGTTGCCGGTGTAGACCTCCTCGATATCGATATCGTTCGTCTTTTGATAAACGCCGTCAACGTCCTTCCACTCCGTGCAGCCCATATGCTCGGGAGTTATAGCGGCGACGACCTTCATGTGGCCGTCCCTGCCGTCCCACAAGCCCTTATTATCATGCAGCCACAGCGAGGTGGCCTGGTCTGAGATGCCGTTCGGGCTTTTGAAAACAGGCAGCCTGAAATGGCCCGTGACGAATACGAATATCAGCGTGCGCTTCGGCTTATGCTCCTTGAAATAACGCATCATCGCCAGCATTGCGATCGCGCCGTTCTCCTCAACGCAGTTGACGCCGTCCGTGTGCGTATTGATGACAACTGCCTCGTTGGTATCCTCACCGTAAATTATCGAGCAGAACGACTCGGTCTCGGCATCCTTCTCGCGCTCAGCGGTCAGAGTGACCGTGGCGGAGAGATTGGCTTCGGCAGCGGCGATTATCTTCTCGCCGTCGGTGCTGTTGACCCAAACAGCAGGACTGCCTTGATAGCCGAGGATGAAGTTGAGATATTGACCCTCGACCATTGCGTCTGACATACGCTCCCAAACGCAGATGACCGCTTTGACTCCCATCTTTGCCGCAACGGCGAGAAACGGGAATTTAACGAACGCTGAGGCAACGGGGCCTTTGTAATATTTCGGAATGGCGGTGCCTGCGGGGAAGGCGTTTTTCTGGTCAAAGGCTATGCCCGAGTAGGTGTGCATGAAATCCTTGACCTCGACAACGGCGATATTATCCTTGGCAATGGCGAAATTGATATGCTTGCCTCTGACTCTTATCAGTCTGCCGCTGACGCCGTTTTCGTCCGTCTCGCCCGAATACGGGAACGGCGAAGAGACGTGGACTTCGCTGTCGCCGTCTGGGTTATGCAGGACTATCGAGCTGCTCTTTGCCTGCCACCTGTCGAATTTATACTCGTTGCTGACAGTCTCAAAGCCCATTGCGTGGATCTCATCCTTGAGGTATGAGACGAATTCACGGTGAGCGGGCGAGCCGGTAGGTCTCGTACCGAATAAATTCATCTTCTCAACGCCTGCAAGCAGGTCGTCTTTTGTAAACGGATATTTATTCATTCTCTTTCTCTCTCCCAAAATGACCGCCGATCAAATCGTCTGGCAATCAATCGGCGGTCTGACTTTATATAATCACAGCTTCATTGCGGTCTCATATGCCTGCCATATGACCGTTCTCAGGTTGCCGACTGCATCGCAATCGCCGACGAGGTGGACATTGCCGCCCTTGGCAGCGATGGGTGCGGGAATATAACCGGCGGAGGATATGACTGAGTCGCACTCGACCTTGAATTCCTTGCCGTCCTTATCGGTGCAGGTGATGAAGCCGTCGCCGACGGATTTGAGCTTGCTCTCAAGATATACGGGCACTTTCTTCCATGCGAACCATTCTCTGAGGTATGAGCTGTTGGCAAGGCAGACGCCGGTCTGAGCGACAAGGTCGTTCTTCATCTCAACGATGCTTACCTCCTTGCCCTGAAGAGCAAGCTCATAAGCGATCTCGCTGCCGGTAAGACCGCCGCCGATAACAGCGACCTTCTGACCGACGGGAGCGCCGTTGAGGAATTCGCACGCCTCGATCATCTTCTCATGGCCGGGGATATTCTTGAGCACTCTTGCGGTAGCGCCCGTTGCGATAACCACGGGGTCGCTGCCAAACTTGGATATATCCTTTACCTCGGTGTTGAGCTTGACCTCGATGCCGAGCTTCTCCATCTCTCTGCGATACCATGTCAGCAGCTCGCGCAGCCTGCCCTTGTAGCTCTCAGCCGATGCGGGGATAAAGGTGCCGCCGAGCACGCCGGACTTCTCATATATAACGGGGGTGTGGCCTCTGAGCTTGGCAACACGGGCAACCTCCATGCCGCCGATGCCGCCGCCGACGATATGTATGGTCTTGGGCGACGAGGTCTTTTTAATATAATGCTTATTCCACTGCATCATCTCAGCATTGACGGCGCACCTTGAGAGGTGAAGCGAGTCGCTGAGCTCCTGATCGTTGGGAACGCCCTTATAGTGGCACATATTGAAGCAGCCGCTGTGGCAAAGGATGCAGGGACGGATATCGTCCTCCCTATCCTCAATGACCTTGGTGAACCACTCGGGATCGGCAAGGAAATTACGGGCAAAGCCTGCGCCGTCGAGCTTGCCGTCGGCAATTGCCTTGGCTGCCACGTCGAGGGTCATCCTGCCGGCGCACACGACGGGAATATCGACGAAATTCTTGATATGCTCGACATCCTCAAGGTTGCAGTTCTCGGGCATATAGATGGGCGGATGTGCCCAATACCATGCGTCATAGGTGCCGTTATCGCAGTTGAGCATATCATAGCCTGCATCCTGCAAATACTTGGCCGCTATCTCGGACTCCTCCATGTCTCTGCCGACCTCGACGTAATCCTCGCCGGGGAGAGCGCCCTGACGGAAGCCCTTGGTCTTGGAGATTATCGAATATCTGAGCGAAACGGGGAAATCCTTGCCGCATTCCTTCTTGATAGCCTTGACTATCTCGGCTGCGAAACGGTATCTGTTCTCAAGGGAGCCGCCGTATTCGTCGGTCCTCTTATTGACATATTTAAGGGCGAACTGGTCGAGCAGGTAGCCCTCGTGGACAGCGTGGACCTCAACGCCGTCCACGCCTGCGTCCTTGAGCATCTTGGAGGACTTAGCAAATGCGTCTATCATCTCCTGAATCTCAGCCTTGGTCATCTCTCTCGAGGGGAGCTTATCTGACCAGCGGTTTGGCGACGGGCTTGCGGAGGCGGTGATCCTATCGAGATCCATAACGGGCTTTGAGAGGACTCTGAGCACCTTGTTGTTATAGAGCTTCTCCATCATCTCGGAGACGGTGAAGCTCCTGCCGAAGCCTGCGGTGAGCTGCACAAAGAGCTTGGCGCCGGTCTTGTGAAGCTCGGGCACCCACTTGGCAAGGTCGTCATACATCTTCTTATTCTTGTGGAGCCATGCACCGAACATCGGATTGTAGACGGGCTGGCAGCCGGGCAGGACGAGGCCGACATTATTCTTTGCGACCTCCATGATGAAGCGTGCGCCGTCCTTGTCAAAATGGTTCTTCTCCATCCATCCGAAAAGATCCGTGCCGCCCATGGAGGTCAGGACGATGCGGTTTTTGATCTCCACATTGCCTATCTTCCACGGTGTTAACAATGACTCGTATTCTTTTTTCATAAAGACACCCCTTAAAATTTTTGGATCCCGAGCGGAGGCCGCCCGAAACGCTTAACTTACAGTTAATAATTTTATCATAACACTTATTTATTGTAAATAACGGTCAGCAGTCAGTGTTACAAAAACGGCGTTTTTGTTCGGACTTTTTTTCGCCTTGAAATCGCATGATCCGTCAAGATAACACAAGCGGACGTTATGATATGAAGCACGAATCAGAATGCTTCATTAAAATAGGTTCAAATTGCCGTTGTATAAGAAAAAGCGCCGGAGAGATCCGACGCATTATTCAGCAGTTCGTTTGAAATCAGAGGTTATTTATCCTTCTGTCAGCAAGCCGCCGACATTGACCGCCTCGTGAACCGTTTTCATCGTTCATCCCTCCCGTGTGTCTATAGCATACACTATGACATAACGTCAGAGTCAAGAGGATTTTAGAATTTTTTATGTCTGTATTATTTTAACTCATTCAGTACGTATTTGCAATAAAAATCAGGCAGCTATATAATATGACTGCCTGAAAGTGATTATAATATTATTGAATCTTTTTTGTATCATAGTCGGCGCTGAGACTTATAATGCTTTTTGATACAATATCGTCGATGCTTTTTGTTGACAGCTCTACCTGAAAGTCAAGTGAATCTGCACTTTCCGTGCCCCATTTGACTGTACCGTCCGGGTACTTCACAACATTCTCGGCACTCAAATTGATATATGCGTTGTATTTTTCACCCCTTTCGTTTGAGCAAACAAGGTGGTAAATGAAGCATATTTTGTTTATCGGTGAATAGCTGCTTGTAACATTTGCAAGTTTGTTTGATTTGAGCGAAACAATATACACATTTTCAATTTCACTTGTCACTATTTCAAAAATCGGTAAACCCCAAATGCCATCTTGCCCCACAGAAAAAGACTCGCCAAACAGGTAATTTGTTCCGACCGCTTTTGCACTTTCGGCAGTAACAAAATCGTCACGCTCTTTATACAGAGCAGTCAAATCGAGTCCATCCACCGATGTTATATATTCGGGCATATTTTCAACAGTAAACTCCTTTGACTCTTCTAAGAGACGATAAGTGCCCGTTGCTGATGAATTGATCTTCGCTGTTACTTTAACTTTTTCACCATTGGCAAAGTACCTTCTTTCGGTACTGAAAGAAACATTCGACTGAACTTGCTGTGAACACCCGGATACACTCATTGAAGGCTCACAAAATGGCGAAA
Source organism: Clostridium sp. CAG:413 (assembly GCA_000431775.1). GTDB lineage: Bacteria > Bacillota > Clostridia > Oscillospirales > Acutalibacteraceae > CAG-177. Next base: position 6,552 of record FR888194.1, read on the forward strand.
TTCCCGCAAAGGATATCTCAAACCCGTCAAATGCGTCAAGCAACATGGACGAATCCATTTTTTTATCGTTTCCCCTGTCTTTGTGGCTCGATTGATCTCGATTCCCTCGGTTTTACTTTTTCCGCAAGAAGCCATACTCAGTAAGGTCGCACATGACAGAAGAATAATAATTGCTCTTTTCAATTTCATATTAATACACTCCGTTAAATTATTACAGAACACAACGAATAGGTACATTAAAACTCATCTAAGTACCAATCGTTTTTCTCTTTAATCATTTCAAATGTCTCCTCGGTATTAGCCTCGTCATAAAGATAGTCCTTGCTCGTCCAAACATCGGCAGTAACCAAAGCGTGAGTATCATCCGTAAAGTCAATGCGTTTAACCTTAAACTTAACTTGCTCATCCTGTGTTGCAACACCTAAAGCAAACAGTCCGCTGAATAAATCCGACCCAAAGTTAATATCGAGCGGGCCAACATCGCCGCCGACCATTGAACCGAGCTTTCCCACTCCTTTAAGGGCATTTCGGCTCTTAGCATCCATGCAGTCAATCACGCCTTCAAAGTCGCCGGTCGAATATGCTTCTTCAAATGTTTCAAGGCGCTCAACTATCTTCTCGGCATCACTCTTGTAAAAAAAAGCAAAATAACCGCCAACAGCAACAACTGCGCATATCAGAATAACCGCTACAACCTTTTTCAAACTTAACCCTCCTAACGTCAAACAAGAGGGTTACCATTTGCATCCTCTGTGATCTTGCCGGTTAACACCCTAATGCCGAAAATAAGATTGATTATCCAAATAATACCATAGCCGACGAAGCCGATGGCAACAACGAACAAAATCGTGCTGATAATAAAAGCAATAATATTAATCATAAATTTTGTTTTATCGCCCATCAGATAATAGTGAATTCCCAAATTTGTCACAAACGGAATGCAAGCTAAAACGCCGATAAGTGTTTTTGATTTACTTTCACCGCTTTTTGAAGCACCGGATTTCTTTAATCCTACGCCGCAAGCAGTGCAAATTATCTGATTGTCGTTCGTTTTCGCTCCGCAATTCGGGCAAAACGAAGCGCCCGCTTTGGGGTCTGCACCGCAATTAAGACAAGCGGCTGCGTTCTCGTTAACCTCTTTTCCACAATTTCTGCAATACATCGTCACAATCTCCTTTTACATTTTAATCACCGACACATTTACCAACATTGCCAGTTGATTTCAGCAAACATTATAACCTGTTTCAGGTTAAATGTCAATACTCTAAATCAGGTTAAGATATAATTTTGCATGGGGTGATTTCATGTATAAGCGAATTCGTGATCTCAGAGAAGATCGGGATATGAATCAAACTCAGATAGCTAAAATTCTGAATATGTCGCAGACCGGATATTCAAAATACGAGACCGGCGAAAATGATTTGCCCACAGCGGTTTTAATAAAGCTTGCAAGGTTTTACGACACAAGCATTGATTATATCCTCGGTGAGACAAACGATCCGAGGCGTTACCCCGACTGAGCAGCATAAACAACACAGCCGCCCGAGCTGAGCATACAGCTTTTCGGGCGGCTGTGATTTTATTCTTCAGGCATATCGGCAAGGTGATGCAGGTCAAGCTCACCGTTATTTATCAATTCTTGAATTATGTGCGACAAATCATTTTTCACATTTTCGCTTTCGGATTTATCGCCCGCATTCTCAACATATACGGTACTGTCGCCCAGCTTAAAGGTTGCATAGTAAATTGCATTCTGCTTACCAACGCTGTTGCGGTCTGTCACAAAATATCCGGCAATCACGCTTATTCCGTTGACGGTAGAGATTTTCTCGGCTCCGTCAATTACGGTATCAAGCAATGAGATATCCGCCGTGGATATCACCATTTTGGTATTCCCGATCCTTCCCTCAAGGCCGATCAGCCCTTTGCCGCTTGCGAACACGGCACGAGCCGTAACGGGCAGGCTTGGGAACAGCGCCTGTGTCTCTTCCTGCGTGAGTTCCCTCGTTGTCACATCGGCATCAAGCTGAAGGCTTGAGGCTGCGGTTTTTGACTTTACAAAAACGATCTCGTTTCCGTTATCCAAGGCGGCAATATTGGTTTTGCTACCGAGCAATCCGCTCTGAAATACGCCCGCAGCCAGCACGACAACCGCCGCAAGGCAAGCCGCAGCCGCACCCAATTTTGCCCAAATTGATTTTTGCGCCTTCTTCTTGTAGCCGAGTGCTTCGTCAACATACTTTGTGTCAATCTCACTCATAGCGTCTGAAAAAATTTTTGTGTTCATATCAAAACTCCTCTTTCGGTCAAGTATCGCCTCATCTTCTCACGGATACGTGTCAGCCGAACGGAGATATTTTTCTCCGATAGCCCCATCAGCTCGGCTATATCCTTATAGCTGTCGGCAAACCAATAGCGGCGCATGAAGATAATGCGATTTTCAACGGTCTGCGTATCCAAGAAGCCTTCGATGACATGAGCCAATTCTCCCGCTTCGAGCTCGGCTTCCACGGTTTTTGAATCTGCAATGCAAGCCTCGATCTCGTCCAAAGCAAGCGTGTAGCGGCTGCTTCGCTTAGCCGCTCCGTTCCTGCGATAGACTTTTAGCGAAATGTTGCGAACAATCTTCAGAATATAGGTCAAAAGCGGATCCGGCCGCTCCGGCGGGATGGCGTTCCATGCGCCCAAATAAGCGTCATTGACGCATTCCTCCGCATCCTGCCTGCTGCCTACTATACGGTAAGAAAGGTCACGGCAGATCTTGCCGTATTTGATATCCAATTCCCGTATGCCCTGCTCCGAACGCTCGAAAAGCATTTCTATAATTCTTTCATCTTCTGTCATCACACCGCCTCCTTTCCGGCTTCACCTATATACTACGGTTTCGGCGACAAATACTACATCAAATCCAAAACTTTTTCAAAAACCGTATTAAAAGCCGCCCCGACGAACCGTTTCATCCGGGCGGCTGTGATTTTATTCTTTATCAAACATCTCCGCGAGTTTACGGGCGGAGGCGGCGAGGTCATTTGCGGCCTGCTGCGCGGTCTCGGCAGTGAATTCGGCGGGGTATTCCGAGGCTTCGAGGGTGAACCACCCGTCATAGCCTATCTTTTTGAGCGCATTGACGACTTTGACAAAGTCGATATCCATTGAGAACGGTATCTGATGGCTGTCGTGCCGGCGGTCGTTATCGTGGATATGCAGCGCCTTGAGGCGTGAGCCGAGGGCAAGTATCATCTCCTCGGCGTTTGTGCCGAGCCCCTTCATCTCCGCGTGGCCGATATCGAGGCAGGCGACAAAGAACGGGTCGTTGACCGCGTCGAGGTGGGCATTGAAGCTCTCGGGGTCGGAGCAGGCGGCGGGGGCGGCTTCGTCCTTTTCACCGTTCCAATTCCACATATTCTCGGTGGCTATCTTCACCCCGCACTCCTTGGCAAAGGGCAGCAGGGCTGAATACAGCTCGGCATTCTCCTCGGGCGAAAAGTTGTTATTCGGGTGGATGATGCATATCCCGCCGCCCGCCTCGGCGGTGCACTCGATGGAGCGCTTGAGCACGGGCACGCTCTCAAGCCCCCACGACGGGAACGGCGCGTGGGACTGATTGCAGACTATGCCGTTATCGAGGCCGATCTGCTTAAGGCGCCTTGCATAGGCGAGGTAATTGCCGCCCGAAAGCGGATGCGAGTTAAAAACGAGCCTGTGATTCTCACGGTCGTTATCCGCAGCGTCAAACATGGAGAAATCCCACGCGTCAAAACCCGCCTTGGCGATAAGCTCCACAGCTTTTTCGTCGCCGACAAGCATTGAGATCGAAGATATTTCGGTTGAAATTTTCATATAAACACCTCAAATCAATAAATCGAATGCCGAGCCGTCCTTTGGATATTTTCTCACGTTACCGTGCGTCAGAACCCTTTGCACTTTTGCTTTTTCTTCTCCTTTCTCGGCTCAAAGCGGCTCCTCAAGCATGATCGTCAGTCGTGATCTGATAATATCCTTTTTTGTTTCCTCCTTAAATTCGCATATGGATAATTGCAAGGGACGGACAACCTAAGGAGGCAGGTTACCGATCCGACGACTTCGTGCCGGCGAACTCCCGGACTACCTACCGGGACGTGTTTTTATCCTCGCAAATTTTTGAAAATGTAACGGTTTGCTCTTTCATTGATATTTTGCCGACTGTGTACCCGAACGGGATAAGCTCCTTTTTGTATTTCAGAAAGGAGTGGTCGAGCGGAACTCCCGCGATATCGGTGATTTGGGCGAACGACAGCTTGAATGAATCCTCGCATCTGCCGCCGACATATTCCCATAATTAATCGTATTTGCTCATTATCTCACTTTTTTGCCTTGCCGAGGACGTTCAGCAGCACATAAAGCCCCACAAGGGCGGCTGTTGCGCCGCAGAGCACGGCATACATGGCGGGTATTGTGACCTTGGTGTCAAAGAAATACATATTGCAGTCAACGGAGTCACGGATGAGCTCGATGACTTCGTCGGGGAAGCCGCTTGCGCTCATCTCGTCATAAGCTCCTCTGAGCATATGATTGCGAAGCAGGCTCGTGCCGTAGGTGCCTGGCAGGAAAGACAGGACCTTTTGCAGCCCCGTGCCGAAGCTCGAGATCGGCATATATGCACCGCAGATAAAGCCGTAGCCCGCCGAGACCACAGTGCCGACCGCAGAGCCCTGACCGTTGGTGTTGAGCGGATAATTGATGCAGGACGAGAGCGCCACGCCGAAAAGCGTCAGCAGCACAACGTCGAGCACGGTATAGAGCACGTCGGCGGCGGAGAGATACCAGCCCGTTTTGAGCAGGTAGAGCAGGCATACGCCGAGCGCGGTCAATGAAATAATCATCGTTGTGATGGCGGAGGCGCAGAAATAAGCCACCGCAACGGTGCTGCGCCTGACGGGAGTGACGGCGATATCGCGCCTTGCTCCGCTTATTTTATCCTGCACCATCAGCAGATTGGAGCAGAAAGCGACTGTCACGCAGCTAACGGCGAGCAGCGAAGAGACGAGCTGACCGCCGACGGTCGCGTCGATAACACTGTCGCCTATCTTTATCATCTCGGGGATATTTGAAACGAAGCTGTCGCGGTAGACATTCGCAAGGAAGGTGGCATAGAGCACGAGCAGGATAACCGGGGTTATAAGAGAAGTGAAGAACATCCCCTTATCCTTAAAAAAGAGCTTGATATTGCGCTTTATCAGATTGCCGAGACCCATCATTTCTCATCACCTCCGACAAGTTTTTTGCCCGTGACGGCAAGGAACACATCGTCCATCTTGCCCTTTGTCACCTCATAATCGGTGAAAAGCTCGGGATGACCGACTATCAGCCTTGTTGCCTCCGTCGTATTCGGCACGGAGATCCTCACGGCATCGCGCAGAGCCTCGCAGGGCAGACCGAGCGGCTCTATTGCCGATTTATCGGCTCCGTAGAGGGTTATGAAGTCGCCCGTATAGGCGTTCTTTAGCTCCAAAGGCGTGCCCTCGGCGGCTATCATGCCGCTGTCGAGTATGACGACATAATCGGCGTCCGCAGCTTCCTCCATATAGTGGGTGGTAAGGAATACGGTCATTTTTTCGCTCTTTCGCAGGTCGGATACAACATCCCAGAGCAGTTTCCTTGTCTGCGGGTCAAGACCGGTGGTCGGCTCGTCGAGGATGAGTATCTCCGGCTTATGCAGCAATGCGCGGGCGATATCCACCCGCCTGCGCTGGCCGCCCGAGAGCTTGCCAACGGTGCGGTCAAGTATCGTCTCAAAATCCAGCATAGCCGCAAGCTCCGAAAGCCTTGATTTGAATTCCTTGCCCGTGATGCCGTAAAGAGCCGCACGGCTTCTGAGGTTATCGCGCACGCTCAGCGACTTATCAAGCACGGAATTTTGGAATACTACGCCGAGTTTGCGGGTTATCTTATCAAGCCCGTGCTCGATATTCTCGCCGCATATGACGACGCTGCCCGAATCCTTGCGGAGCTGGCCGCACATTATGGATATCGTGGTCGATTTGCCCGCTCCGTTCACGCCGAGGAAGGCAAAAAGCTCGCCCTTTTGCACATGAAACGAGAGATCCCGCACGGCCTTGACATCGCCGAAGGATTTGTTCAGTCCGTTGATTTCAATAATATGTTCCATATATCTCTCCGAAATTCTCAATTATTTTGAATGCTCAAAAGCGTTGACAGCCGCTGCGACCGCGCCGTAGAGCACGCCCC
>FR888194.1:12876-17197 GCA_000431775.1 Clostridium sp. CAG:413
AGAAGGGCGAGCCAATAGATAACGCTGACCGCGCCTTTGACGCTCTTTTTTGATTTATTTTTGCGGGTGAATTCGCCCTCCTCAAGGAGTCTGTCCATGGCAGCTTGATAAACCCCGCCGAGCACGAACAGGAAGCAGGCGACGCCGATCAGCGCAAACAGAAGGCAAACGCAGGCGACGCCCACGATATCCGAAGCTCCGAGGCAGGCCGTTGTCAGCAGGGGCACCACCGCAAGGATGCACAGCACCGTGCCGATCACGACGTAGCGCAGGTAGGTGTCTTTGAATTCTTTTTTGCGCTCGTTTACCATGCCCGTCACGCCGTATTCTGTCTCAAAAGGCTCTTTATCGAGGAATTCGTATTCCTTGCTCCGTGAGCCGCAGATGATGAATATCGCTACGGCGAGGGCAACAATCACGAGAATTACGGCAAGGCCGATGCCCGCGGCGGCATTCTCACTTAAAGCTATCGCCCCCGAGTCGCTAAGGGCGTCAAGCATTATCAGCGCTATCGGCGAATAAATGCACATGAGGGTCGCGGCTGCGATCCTTGAGGCAGCGGCTTTCCTTAATGAAATGTATTCCTGCGCCTGCTCAAGAGTGACGCGGCGCAGAGGGCTGCCCTGCTCCGCCTGCAGTTCGGCGGGGGCGGCAGATTCCTCAAGCTCATCTTTTAACAAATAATCTGTCGTCACGCCGAAGATACGGCTCATTGTGAGCAGCTTATCCATATCGGGCACGCTGCGCGCGCTCTCCCATTTAGAGACTGCCTGGCGGCTGACCCCGAGCTGCTCTGCAAGCTCCTCCTGCGACCAGCCCTCTTTTTTGCGAAGCGAAATGATCTTGTCTGCGAGTATCATAAATTTTCCTCCTTTTGTGCGTTCGTGCCGCACTTTATGAGAAAATTCTACATTTTTGCTCGGTTGCATTCAAGAAAGTCGGGTAGGATATCTGTCAACCGGCGGTTGCAACCGCATAAAAGCGGACAATTTCTTTAATATTATATATTTTTATTATACGCTTTCACGGGCAGATGTCAACGGCTTTTCATATTTTCGCATAAAAAGAAGGCGCCCCCGCAGGAACGCCTTACTTGGTTATTCGTCTTCCTCCGACGCTTCGTCGGTGAGCTGCTTATTCTTGGCAGCGGTGAGCGCCCTCGCCTTCTCAAGGTCGCTGTACATCTTGTCGCGGGTCTTTTTATCAATGTTATAGAACGCCATCGGGATTAGGCAGAGATAGTCAAAAGCAAGTCTCGGCGCATATGCCGCAACAAACATTCTGAACATCGTATCAACGGAATGTTGGCTGTTATAGCCCGCCTCGTAGCCCGCCCATTTCTCGAGCAGGTAGGCGTTGATGACCTTGAGAATTATATCCTTGACCTTGTTGAAGTAGCCCGTCATCATATTGATGGTGGCTTCAACACGGTAGCCGTTTTGCCATTCGCAGTAGTCGAGCACCTCATAGTTAATCTCGCTGCCGACTATTTTCTTAGTAGCATAGAAGGCCATTTCGATACAGTTGCCTATTGAGAATGCGATAGTCATGGGCAGCTTTTTGCGATAGAAGCCGTTCTCCTTGCCGCCGATTAGACCGGTCAGCAGGAACAGAGTCTCGGAAGCAATTATTGACGAACGGGACATTATCCAAAGAGACCTTGTGGAGAATTTATCTCTGAGCTTGGTCGAGAGCGGATAGCTGGCATATGAAATAGGCGAGCCGAGAATGCCTCCGACAACGCCGATGGAGTTGAACTTGAGAACGTCGGAGAAATAGAGCGATTCGCTCGTGCCGACGTCGATGCCGTCAACAAAGCCCGAAAGCGTATAGACGAGCAGCGGCCTGTTCTTAAACACCGCCATAAGGCCCTTAACGGGGTGAGGCGGCTTCTCTGACTGCGGCACGCGCTCCTTGCTGACTATCGCCCACCAGATATTCGGCACTGTGGCGATGATCCACCAAAACATTTTCATCACGACGAAAGCCTTAACGATGTTAAAATCGAGCTTGCCGTTCTCAATAAGGTCAAAGATCACGCCGGCAAGCTGCCCCGGTAATTTTGAGCCCAGCTCCGATACGAACTTCGCCGCAAGCAACAGCCGCGATCGCTCATTTGGATTCGGGGTAAAGACGTTGTCAATGTATCCGCCGCCGCCGAAAAAGGCGTTGACGGTCTCGCTTGAATAGGATATCGCCATCCATATCCATATCTTTTTGCTGTCGTCATAGCCGTTATTCAGTATGAGCAGCGGGAAAACACACTGGAAAAAGCCGATCAAAAAGCTCGGCAATATCGAAAGAAACTGGAAAGGCTTGAATTTGCCCCAGCGGGAACGCATATTATCAATTATCGCCGCGGAAAGCGGGTCGTTGACAATATCGTATATACCGAGGCCGACGTTTGCCTTGGCAACATCTGTGGGCTTGACACCGCAGAGCTTGTTGATATAGAAATCGGAGCCGACATCGTATCTGCCGAGAGTCATGCCGCCGATAGCGGATTTGACCATGTAGGCAACTCGCTCTTTTGTGGAGCAGAAGAGACGGTTCATATACGCAGGGGAGTCCAATTTGACGTTATTCTCGTCAAGCTCTCTGATGTTTTCAGCTGCTTCGCTCATCCGACCTTCGCCTCCTCTTTCTCAGTTTTATGCGCTTCATTATGCTTATGCTCGGCTTCGGCTATCTCAGCGTCTTTCTGAGCCTGAAGCGCGGTAAGGCGTTTATACATCTCCTGCCTTATCTCCTCATGGGGAACGCCCTTGTCGAGCATCTCAAAATACTCCTCTATAGGTATGCCGCCGACATAGCACTGCTTATGGTGTATCTCAATGCCCTGCTTATAGACGGCGATATCTATCGCAAAATTCACTATGAGCATAACTATGTAGAGATATGCGCCGATGCCGAGCGAGCCGTAGGCAAACGAGCCCTCGGGCATCACGGCAAAGCAGACCGCTGACACGATTGAGAAAAGGAGCATCATAATATCGAGCGTGTAATTCCTCGGCTTGCCCTTGGGCGAGCAGGCAAGGGTCAAGAGCACAAGGTGAACGAGAATGAGCACAAGGCTAAGAAGAAACAGCACCGCCGAGATGACGAACGGCGCGCCTCCGTTTGAGAAACTGCCGAGAACAGCGCCGAAATCAAGCCCGTCGAAGAGCTTGTAAACGCCTATCGCGTTGAGGTTGCCGCTCTGCTCCGGCATGGGAGCGGAGAAATTTGCCTTGACTATCGGCAAAAAGAGCGGGGCTATCGGCAAAAGGCTGGTGAAAATTCGCACTATCGCGAGCTTAGAGCCGGCAAAGGACGCCTTGAGCCTGTCGAGCTTCTTTTGAAAATGATAATTTTGAACTTCTGCGATATCCGCATCCGCCATCAGCCGCTCCTGCAAATCGTAGAGCACGATATTTGCGCCGCAATAGGGGCATTTCTGCTTCCAATCGGCAAGCCGCAGATGGTGGTTGCATTTGGGGCAGTTTGCCAAGGGCTTCACCTCCGTAATAATATCCGCATTTCACATTAATGCGAAATGCGATTTAATGTGCTATACATATTAACATATTATTGCGGGTTTGTCGATAGTTTTTATGAAAAAAGCACAAAAATCATTATAATTGATTATTGTTAAACGCAATTATCGGCTGATTTCTTTTATCTTCTTGAGAATTTCTCTGTCGGCGGGGCAGAAGTCATAAAGGTCGATCTCATCGGGAGTTATAAATCTTATATCGTTATGTTCGAGCCGCTGCGGCTCGCCCGACGGGATCTCGGCATTGAAAAGAGTCAGGTGAATGGTGATATCGGGGTAGACATGATCGACCTCCATGAATATATCGCCGACCTTGACTGTCACGCCTATCTCCTCACGGCATTCCCTTATCAAAGTCTCGGGCAGAGTTTCGCCCGGCTCGGCCTTGCCGCCGACAAATTCCCACTCGAGCGCTCTCGTCTTATTGACGGGCCGCTGGCATATCATAAACCTATCCCCGCGCCATATAAGCGCCGCCGCAACCTGAACCATATCTGATCCTCCGTAAGCAATAAAATTTTGTCGAGAAAAAATTTGTAAATTACCATTGACTTTTTTGAGCAAATGATTAAAATAATATATACGATATGTGCGGACATAGTTCATCGGTAGAATCATAGCTTCCCAAGCTATTTAGGCGGGTTCGACTCCCGTTGTCCGCTCCATAAGATAAAATCGTCGCACCAATGTGACGTTAATGATTAAGTCAACTAGTAATAGTTGACTTTTTTGCGTTATTGCAAAGAAAGGTGTGATGTGATATGATTAAAATAATTAAGAAGAAAA
>FR888195.1:0-4979 GCA_000431775.1 Clostridium sp. CAG:413
ATATTATAAAATAATATTTAATTCGCCTATTGAAAAACGGAGCGATATATGATTTAATAGAATTACAGGGAACCTCGGCAGAGGAGCCTTCCCTCAAAAATACTGTGAATGGAGAGATACCTATGGCAAACACCTTGAACGGCACTCAGGCGACCAAAAGGATACCCAGCATTGACAGATTCAGAGGAACAGTAATCTTTTGCATGATCGTATTCCAGTTTATCGCGGGATTCCCGAATCTTGGGGCCATCTCGCATATCAGCTCCCATGCGCCCAAAGAGACGGCGATATACATTCTGCCGAATCTTGCCATTGCCGATGTCGTGGCGCCGATGTTTATCCTCGCAATAGGCCTTACATATATCCCGTCGTTCCGCAGGCGTGCGGAGCGCAGCGGCACCAAGGTTGCAGTGCTCCACTTCCTCGGCAGATACCTCTCGCTTATCGGCATCGGTATGTGCATGAACGGCATAAATAATATTCTCAACGGCGATTCAAAGCCGCTCAATTACGTCATCATAGCCCTTACTATAGCTGTGCTCGTTTCCGGACTCATAACCTTGATACTTAAAGCCTGCAAGGCAAAGAAAGCGGGCAAGGTGTGCGGCAAGATAGTGCAGTATCTTGTTATACTTCTCGGCGTGCTCGGCATCTGCATCACCACGGTCAATTTCATCATGCTCTGCCTCGGCAAGACCGATCACAGCTTCGGCTATTGGCTCGTACTTCATCACATCGGCTTTGCGGGTCTTGTTGCGCTGCCATTTGCTAACTTAAAGGGCAAAAAAGGCTCGATAATAAGGCTTGTCGCAGGTATAATCATTGTTGCGCTCTTTGCTCTTTTCCATGAGGGCAATCTTCCTCACGACGCATTCGACAGCAACCGTGAACTTATCGACGTTGTTGCCGACGGCGGTCTCTCCGGCGGCTTCGCCTACGGCGGAATGCTCCTTATCTACACGTTCTTTGCCGATATGTATTACGAGAGCAAAAAGAATTATTTCATCAGCCTCGGCATATTCGCCGTTCCCGTTGCGGCTCTCATAGCCGCTGTATTTGCAACTCTGCCTGAGGGCACTACCGCCTGGGCGGGTGCGCTGAGCAGCTTCCTGCCCATCAACAAGGGCAGCGTCAGCCCCTCATATGTCATCATTACGGCCTTCATCAGCCTTGTAGCTTTTGCGGTCTATGACGCATTCAACTTCTACAAGAGCAGGTTTGACCCGCTTGCGTGGTACGGCAAGAATCCCATACTTCTATACATAATCGAGTTCGCCGTTATCGGCGGCATCAATGCGGCTCTCGGTGATTTCTTCAAGACCGCCTCCGTGCTCGTCTCGGCGATAATTGTCATTGTGACTGTTGCGCTGCTCACGCTCTTTGCGTATGTCCTCAACAAGAAGAATGTTGTGTTAAAACTTTGATTATAATTCCAAAAACAATACAAATTTTACCTGATTTGTGCTAAAATCAAATCTATGCAAAAATGACTGCCGCCGATCGATCCTTATCGTGATTGATCGGCGGTTGCCGAGGATAATAACATTTACGGAGCTGACCGATGGATAAGACCCGCATCAAAAAAATAGCCACTTGGATCATTGTGCCTCTCATGGGGGCGATATTTGTGCTCGATATAGTGACGGTCGCGCTCGGCAACGCCTATTGCAAGCCGTGGACGCCGCAAAGGGAGACCTTCACCTACGAATACGGCAACGACAGGATACATTTCCTAAACACAGCCAATTCGGACGCTATTCTCATCGAGAGTAACGGCAGATTTGCGCTTATAGACGCCGGCGAGGGGAATAATAACCCGAGGAGAAAGACCGCCTACAAGGGATATGAGGACGAAGTGAGAGCCTATATCAAACAGGTAGCCGCCGACGGCAGCGGCACGGCTCGCCTTGATTTCATCCTCGGCACCCACTGCCACTACGACCATATCGGCGCTTTCCACGCGATCATCACCGACCCGGATATCAAGATAGACAAGGCGTATTTCAAGCAGCTGAATCCTCGGACGGATAAGGATTACGAGATAGAGCGCTGGAAGATAGACGAGACCTATTCTCAGATCCTCAGTGACCTTGAGGCGCTCGGCGTGCCCGTTATCAGCGACCTGCCGCGGGAGGAATTTGCCTTCGGCGATTTTACGATCAAGTTTTTCAATACCGTTACTCCGCCGGAGCTGGACGGCGAGGGCGAGAATGCGGCGAGCGTCGGCGTTAAAGTGACAAAAGGGGAGCGCACGGCGTTCCTTGCCGCCGATATCACCAAGTCGACGGGGCTTGAGCAGCTCCTCGGCGGGCAGATAGGCCACGTTGACCTGCTCAAGGTCGGCCACCACGGCTATCTCGGCTCCTCCTCCGCAAAATTCCTGAGGCAGCTTTCGCCCGAGGTTGCTATAGTCACAAACCAGCTCGGCAAGGTATATCCGAATGTCAAATGGAATCTGACGATGATTGCCAAGGTGCCGTTCTTTGCCACCTATGACCACAACGGCATAATCGCCTCATTTACCGACGACGGCAGGATAGTTTTGACCGACCGCATACATGATTATTAATGTTTTCTTAATTTCACCGTATGTCAATTGACTGCGTGGCGGTAAAATGATATTATTGATTGACACCGATGATATGGATGGATAAATGATTTATGAGTTTGACCTGTTACGACTATCTCAAAGCAAGTGAAAAACGAAACGGCAACTTTCCTGCGGCCATAGCCTTCGGCTGCAAGACAAGCCTGACAAAGCTGATGCGGGATATCGACTCCCTCGCCGGCTATATCAACTCTATCGGGATAGGCGACGGCGACGCCGTTACCGTATTCCTGCCGAACGTCATTCATGCTTTCACTTCTTTTTATGCGCTCAATAAGATAGGCGTCATAGCCAATATAGTCCACCCGCTCACATCCCCGGACGCGCTCAAGGAGATCATGATAACCACCTCATCAAAGGCGGTGTTCATCCTCGACATACTTGCGGCGGATTACGCCGACGTTATCAACGATTGCGGCATTCCCTGCATAATCTGCTCGAATTCCGATTATGTTTCGCCGCTCGTGGTGCCCGCGTTCAAAGTGTTTGAGAAGAAAAAAAGCGTCGGAATCGACCGCTATAAGAATTCGATAAAATACAGCCAGGCTCTTATAAAAGGGCACTCCGTCAAGACCGTCGACTGCCACGACGGCGAAAAAACCGCCCTTTATCTTCACGGCGGCGGCACGACCGGCAAGAGCAAGACAATAATGCTCTCGGGTGCCAATATAAACGCGATTGCGGATAAGCTCGAGCCGCTTGATATCCCCGGCCTGAAGCCGGGCAGGGAGTGCTCGCTTGTGGTGCTGCCGATGTTTCACGCATTCGGCCTCGCCGTTGCCATGCATTATCCGCTCACCCATGGCTATACCCTGCTTCCCATGCCGCAGTTCTCCGCAGAGAGCGCAAACAAGCTCATGCGTAAACACAATATCACCTTCATCCTCGGCGTGCCGAATATGTTCCGCAAGATGTATGAGGAGAAGCACTTCGCAGGTCCTCATCTCAAGAATTTGAGGCTCGTATTCTGCGGCGGTGATTTCCTGCCCGAGAGATTCGTTAAGGAATTCAACAAAAAGATCGCCGAATACGGCGGCAAAGGCAAGCTCTTCAGGGGCTACGGCTTAACGGAGGTCGGCTCGGTCTGCACCGCCAATTGCTACGGCGCGGTCAGAGAGGAATCCATCGGTCGCCCGCTCAAGGGCATGACCGTTGAGATCTGGGACGATATGAAGAACCGTCTGCCCGCGGGGCAGAACGGTGAGATAGTGGTCAAGGGTTCTACTGTCATGCAGGGCTATTTCAGCGGCGACAATACCGTTATGAATGACGGTGTTTATGTCGATAAAAACGGTGACCGCTGGGTTCTGACAGGCGACCTCGGCTATATGGATAAGGACGGCTTCGTTTACTTCACGGGCCGCAAAAAGCGCATGATAATCATATCGGGCTATAATGTTTACCCTGCCGATATTGAGAACGCCGTGCTTGAGCTGCCGTTTGTCAACGAGGTCTGCGCCGTTCAGGGCTACCACAAAAACAGACCCTGCGTCAAATTATGCGTGACGCTTAAATACCCGATGAATCACGGCGAAGCGATCGACTCTATCCAGTCGTATTGCAAAAAGAATCTTGCCAAATTCTCCTGCCCGAGGAAGATAGAGATTTTTGACTCCCTCCCGAGGACTAAAATGGCAAAGGTAGATTTTATGGCGCTCTCGGATAAATACACCCCCGAGGGCTGAAAAGAGGAAATACAATGAGCAAACAGACAAGAGCACCCAAAACAGGCGATACCGTCGCAGTGATGAAAACCACGGCGGGCGATATTAGAATACTCCTTTTCCCCGACGCCGCACCCAAGGCGGTCGAGAATTTTGTCACCCACGCGAAGGACGGCTACTATAACGGTATCATATTCCACAGGGTCATTCCCGATTTTATGATCCAAGGCGGCGATCCCACCGGCACAGGCAGAGGCGGCGAGAGCATCTGGGGCGACAGCTTTGAGGATGAATTCAACGTTGATTATCATAATATCAGAGGTGCACTCTCAATGGCGAACGCAGGCCCCGGCACCAACGGCAGCCAGTTCTTTATCGTCCAGGCGAGCGACGTTGACGACGGGCTTCTCGGCCAAATGAGGCAGCTCACCGACAGAGGCTTCCCCGAGGGCTGCATAGAGGATTATGAGCGCTTCGGCGGCACCCCGTGGCTTGACTTCAAGCATACGGTTTTCGGTCAGGTCATCGACGGCATGGAGACAGTTGACGCAATTGCCGCTGCCCCGAGGAACTCTATGGATAAGCCGCTTGACGATATCGTCATTCTCGGTGTCGATATCGAAGAAATCTAATAAAAATTTAAGGCTCGGTTCACGGCTGTCCCGTGCGCCGAGCTTTTTTGTGAACGCTTGTTAAAGAAAAACAGC
>FR888195.1:4990-22160 GCA_000431775.1 Clostridium sp. CAG:413
CTTGTTAAAGAAAAACAGCCTCCTGCGATGCACGGCAGGGGGCTGTTTAACAGAGGAAAGGAGAGAGAGGAGACTTTTGTTTGCTTTTACTTTGCTGCTGAATGTATTATAGCACAATGTCTCGACATTGTCAATAATATATTTAAAAAAAATATAATTTTTCTTGAATTTTATATCTTAATATGTCGATGCTGATTTTTGACCGATTTTCTGATGAAAAGACCCCGTATGACGGTTGCCATACGGGGCTTAATGTTGCTTACAGCCTTTTCTCGTCCTCAAGTCTGCGTTTTCTGCTTATTATCGCAAGCGGTATGCCTGCGCCCGCTGCGCCGCCGACTGTCAGCCCGAGCAGCAGGAAAAGCCACCAAAGGGGATTCCTGTTTTCTTTCGCTTCATCCGCCGATGCGGCAACGGCTTTCTCTGTGACGGTCGATGAGACTTCAACGCTCTCGCTGTATTTTTCGCCGTAGTCGTCCTCGTAGCTGATAGTGAGAGCTCCGCTGACCTCGCCGAGGATGCCGCTGTCGGGGCGCAGATTCGCCGTGCCGCTCTTGCTCTCGCCCGCAGCTATCGTGCCGATGAGAATAGAGCCGCCCGAGCTTACGCCCTCAACGTCAAACTGCATGATGCAGTTGTATATCGTGCTCTTGCCGGTATTCATAAATACCACGCTGACCGCCGAGGAGTCGCCCTGCACGAGCTTTGCGGGCAGAGCCGCGCCGCTGTATTCAAGGCTCACAGATTGGCGCACGGGTATGCGTACGGTGTCGCTTGAGGTGAGCTGAGTGCCTTCGTCGTCCTCATATTCGGCGGTGATCGTCGCCTTGTGCTCGCCCGATTTTGCTGTGTTTGCCGCGGTGAGATTTATCACCCATGCGTATTCGTTCCCCGCACCGAGCAGCGGCAGATAGGCCGTGCCGAGCCCGTCGCATATCAGCTCCCCGCTCTCCTCGGCAAAGGTGAGCTTGATGCTTTTCATCGCCTTTTTGGTGCTTGTGTTTTTGATTTTTACCGTCACGGCGGTGCTGCTCCCGGGGGAGACGAAGCCGCCGCGGGGGAGACGAGGCCGCCGCCGATATCGCAGCCCGTCACCATGGCCCTCGGCTGAGATTTGTCGGTCAATTCTGAGGTCGTCTTTATGCCGCTGACCTTGACGTTTATCGTCTCGGTGGATGTGCCGCCGACCCCGCCGCCCGCTGAATAATCCATCGTGAGGGTCAGGGTGTGGTTGCCGTCCGCCGCCTCGGGCAGCACATTTACATTCATCGTCCATTGTGTTTCTCTGCCCGCCCGTATTTCACGGATATAGCCCGAGCCGTTTCTGGTTATGCCGCCCTGAGCGTCGCTGAGGGCTATGCGTATGTCCGTTGCGGCGCTGCTGCGGCTCATATTTTTTATTGTCACGGTTATTCCGGCGCTCTCGCCCGCCGCCAGCTCACCGCCGGGGACGGCAACGCCCGTGACTATCAGCTTCGGCGCCTCGGGGGCTGTCTCCTCTGCCGCAAAGGCTTGACAGGGGAGGAGCAGCAGGCAAAGCACGGCGAAAATTGCAAATATTCTTTTCATCTGTTAAAGCTCCCTTATATTCTCAACTATGCTGTATTTCATCAGCCTGCTGACCTTGGAATACAGATTGACGCTGCAAACGGCAAACAAAACCGCGCAGAATATTGCCGCCTGCCACAATTGCGGCGCGCCGAAATGCTCCGTTATTTCGCTGAGTCCGGTAGAATTCATCGAATGCAATATCGCTGTGAGCAGCAGATACCCGAGCAGATAGACTGCGTAGCCTATTGCCGCGCCTGTGCCCGTCATTGCGATTAGCTGATAAATGAAGGATCCGGTCAATACGCTCTTTGAGGCGCCGACCGTCCTCAGCGTGCCGACCTTTTGCTTGCTTTCCCTGACCTGAGCCGTCAGGAAGTTGTTGATAAGGCTGGCGACCGCCGTGAATATCAGCATTATGACCGCAAGCATGGCGAAGAAAACGCCGCGATATGTCTGAGTATTCTCCAAATCGTCACGGAATTTTGAATAGATCCTCGGCTCTATCACGTTGATCGCGGCGTTCTCAAGCCCGCTCATTATATCGTCGTCGATTTCCTGAGTTATCTGAACGCCGTCCTGCACATTGAGATTCAGGTCGGAGTAGGGCAGATTCGGGATGAGTGCGTCAGCCGCCTGATGTACGGTAATTGCAACTATCGGTAGAGCCGAATACGTCCAAACCGTGTATCTGTCGCCGGAGCGATAATTACTGACTATTGCGCCGATTCTCACTTTTTTCTTCGTCACCGTCATACCCTCGGGGTGATCAAAGGCTTCGGCGTCGTTTATGCTCACGCCGTCAAAGAGTGAATCCTGCGTTTCGGGCATTCTGTCGCAGCTGGCGACCGTCAATTCTATCTCGTCGCCGACGTGGAAATAATCCTGCTTTGTAACGAGATCGCATCCGTCCTCTTCCTCCGGGGATATATCCAAATTAATGAACGGATAAGTCCACGACGCGCCGTGACTGTCGGTCTTGTATTCGGTTTTGAAGCCTATCCGCTGTGGCACATAAAGGATTATCTCTTCGCCGGAAAGTAATTTATCCGTGTTTATGCTGCCCTCTATCACCAGCGGAGCAAACAGACTTTTGATTTCGCTCGTGTCATACGAATGCACAACGGCTTCGGCATAGTCACCGCTGAGCGAGTAGTATTCACGGCGGTTTTTGTATTCGTCATTTTCGGTGATGTTGCCGCTCTTGACCGTGCTTTTTAGCTGATCCAAGGTCTCTGCTGCTTCTTCGGCGGCAAAGTAACGATCCGTGTCAAATACGGTTTTTGCCTTGAAGAGTTTGGCATAATCCGATTCGCCGCTTAGAGGGATTATTATTTTGCCGTATTTTGCGCCCGTGACCTTGCCGATATACGGCGTTGCCTCGACCTTGCGCCTGACCTCGTTGCTGAATGACGACTCATTTTCGAGAAGCGGATAATTCACATAGTTCGACCAGACAGTGCCGCCGCTTCGTGACATGGAATAATCGGGCATGGTCTCTATATAGTCGTAATCGCTGAGAACATACCTCATGAAGTTAAAGGCGCAGCAGATGAGCACCACCGACAGAGCAAGCAGAGCGCTCACGAGGACGAAGCGACCCTTGCGGAATATAAGATTTCGCCTTGCTATCAGCTTTGATGGGTCGAAGCTGAGCTTGTTTTTGAGCTTCAGCCGCTTCATCTTGCGGGTCATGTCGATATCTCTGATAGCCTGCACCGGTGTTATCTTTGAGGCTCTGACCAGAGGGACAAGCGCCGCCCCCATTACGCAGGCAATGCCAAGCAAAGCGCCGAGCAGCATTATGGGCACATTCAGCGTGAAGATGAAGCCGTCGCCGACCGCCTTGGTCACGGCGAATACCGCCCCGATCGAGAGCAGAATGCTTGCGGGGGCGCAGATGAGGCTTATCACCAGCGCCTCTCTGCCGTATATCCTGATTATCTGCCGCCTTGTTGCGCCGACGGCACGCATCATGCCGATCTGCTTGCGCCGCTCTGCGAGATTTGAGCTAAAGGAATTGATTATGCCTATGCAGGATATGAGCGCCAGCACCGCCGCAAAGACGCACAGCAGCACCGTCCTTAGCAGATACGGAGTGTTGTCGCCGTAAAAGCCGTAGAAGTCAGAAGAATTCCATTCACCGACCTCAATACCGTAAGAGTCAAAGAATTCAAGCATGGTCTGATAGCTCAAAAAGCCGGCGGAGGCGTTGGCGTAGCAAACTCGGTGCAGCTTTTGGGTTGACGGGTCATATTCCGAGGCGTTCACGACGGCCGATGGGTAATGCTCTGTATCAAACGAGTTACGCATACTGTTTATTAGATTCTTGCGCTTGTCACGCATTATGCCCGTGAGCAGATACGACTTCTCCGCCGCATTTGCGCCGTCAACGTCCTCGACCGTCAGCGTTATCGTGTCGCCGACCTTGGCGCCGCTCAGCCCGAGGGCTATCAGCGCCGAGCGCTCAATCGCTATTTCGCCCGCCTTTTGGGGCATACCGCCCTCAATGAATGCGGGGTAGGCGAGGGGGATAGCAGCATCGTCAAAGAATGCTATCGCCGTGCCGTTGCTCTTATCCTCAGGGTCGGTGTAGCCGTAACCGAGTACGTTTGCAAAGGCATATTCGGTTATCTTGCCCTGTGCCTGCATCTCGGCAAAGTCGATATCGCCGCAGTCGAGTATGAGCAGGTCGCTGTTGCCGTAGCGAGCCTTTCTGTCCGCTTTGTTTGAGGCGTCCATGCATACGAGCAGCAGCGCTATCGAAACGGCGAAGGTCATTGCGAGGATTATGCCCGTTATCATCAGCAGGTATTGCCTGCGCCTTGCCCTCAGGCTGCCGAGGGCAAGGCGGTTAACAGTCAGCTTTTTCATCTCAGCCCTCCGAATTCTTGGTGTCGGAGACTATGCGGCCGTCCTCGATTGTGATAACGCGCTCCGCCTGCTCGGCAACATGGAGGTCGTGGGTGACGAGTATCAGCGTTACGCCAAGCTCCTTGCCCGCATATTTCAGCAGTGAGAGCACCTCGCGCCCGCTCTTGCCGTCAAGGTTGCCGGTAGGCTCATCCGCAAAGAGCACCGAGGGCTTGTTTGCAAGCGCCCTCGCAATGGCTATCCTCTGCTGCTGGCCGCCCGAGAGCGCCGACGGCAGATGTTCAAGGCGGTCGCGGATACCGAGCATATCTATTATTTTATTCAGATATTCCTCGTCGGGCTTTTTGCCGTCGAGCATGACGGGCAGCAGGATATTCTCATACCCCGTAAGCTCCTGAACAAGGTTGTAGGCTTGGAATACGAAGCCGAAACGCCTGCGTCTGAGAATGGATAGCTGATTGTCGTTATAGGTCGACAGCTTCACGTCATTATATATAATGTCGCCCGCGGTCGGCGCCTCAAGTGAGCTGAGCAGGTGAAGCAGCGTTGATTTGCCGGAGCCGCTGGGGCCTGTAACGGCGCAGAATTCGCCCTTGTCAAAGCTGACGCTGATATCATCGACCGCCTTTACGGTGTTTTCGCCGCTGATATATTCCTTTGTCAGCGAGGTGCATTCAAGTATTTTCATAATAAACACGCCCTTTCTATCGTATATGATATCATGTCAATCTTTCTTTTCGGTGACTTTAATCTTAAGATTTCGTAAGAAAAAGGGGAGCGTGAAGCTCCCCGCGATTTAATATTGTATTTTTTCCTCGCCCGTGAGGATGGGGAAGCACATAACCGTCCGCAGCCCCTTATCGGTATTCTCGGCGGTGACCGTGCCGTGGTGCTTCTCGACTATCGCCTTGGTTATCGCAAGGCCGACCCCCGCGCTGCCCGCTGCCGAGCCTGAGGAGCGGTAAAATCGCATGAAGAGCTTCGGCAGTTCCTCGCTCGGCACTCCGCCGCCGTCATCCTCAAAAACTATCTGCGACGAGCGCTCGCTCTGCTCGACGGCTATATTGATATGCCCACCGCTGCACGTGTGCTCGCAGGAATTCTTTATTACGTTGCCTATCGCTTCGCCGAGCCACCGACCGTCGCACCGCAATTGAGCCTCTCCCGTGACGGTTATCACTCTGTCGGGGAACAGCTTGCGGAAATATTCGGCGTTTTCATTAACAATCGACGCCAAATCCTCGCTTTTCATCTCAAGCTGATATGAATCCGAGCGCAGCTTCTCCATTCGGAGCAGCTCGTGTATAAGGCGCTCGGTCTTACTTATAAGCTCGAGCTGCTTTTCGTTCCTCGAATTCGGCGCCTCGGCTCTGTCCAACTCGCAGTAGAGGCGCAGACCCGCAAGCGGAGTTTTGAGCTGGTGCGATATATCCGCAACAAAGCGCTCATTCTCACTAACGGCGTTCTCCGTGTTCGCCTTCTCGAGCAGCAGGGCATTCTCAAGCTCGCCAACGCTGTTCTCAAGCTGTGAGAGCTTATCGTCCTTTAGGCTTAGGAAAGGCTCGCCGCCGCGCATGAAGCTGTCAATGCTGCGCTTCAATGCGCTGAGCCGCCGATTTTTGATTATTATCGCCGCCGCAAGCGCTATGATCACGGCAATCAAAACGACGATAACGGATATCAGCAGTTCATTCATTGCCGTCCTCCCATCTGTAGCCGACGCCTCGCACGGTCACAATATGCTCTGCGCCGATCTTTTCGCGCAGGCGGCTGATGTGGACGGAAAGGGTGTTATCGTCGATAAAGCTGCCGTTGTCGTCCCATATGTTTTGCAGCAGCAGAGTGCGGGTGACGGTGACGCCTCTGCCGTGCATAAGCATGGAGAGTATTTGATACTCCGTCGGTGTCACAAACACATTCTCGCCGTTTTTACGAACGGTCATGCTGCTGCGCTCAAGCGATATACCGCCGCTCTCGGTCGGCTTGTCGGCAAGCTCGCTGCGCCTGAGCAGCGCACGGATGCGCGAAAGCAGCTCTTGGAGCCTGAACGGTTTCGTCACATAGTCGTCCGCGCCTGAGTCAAGCCCTCTGACTATTTGTATCTCATCGTCGCAGGCGGTCAGAAAGAGCACGGGTGTGCCGCAGCCTCGGCTGCGAAGCGCCGTGCAGATATCAAGCCCGCTGCCGTCGGGCAGCATCACATCGAGGATTATCAGCGAGAATTTATCCCCGGCGAGCCGAGCCTGAGCCTCGGCGGCGTTCTGAGCCGTTACAGGCTCGTAGCCCTCCTTGGTCAGCAGCTCCGAAAGCCCGTCACGCAGGAAGAAATCATCCTCGACTACAAGTATTTTTGCCATAATATCACCGCCTGTCGAGTTTATTTTAACATATGGGTCATGTTTTTTCAATAAAAAAAGCTCCGCACGCTTTTTCGGCGCACGGAGTGACATTATTCAGATCAGGTTTCGCTATAGGTGCGAGCCTTTTCAAATTCGGCTTCCATCTCGGCCGAGGGCTTCTCGGTGAGAAGCGAAACGACCACGATGAAGATGCAGGAGACGAGGAATGCGGGAAGCAGCTCATAGATGCCGAAGATGCCGCCGAGGGGCTTGAGCAGGAGCTTCCAAACAAAGACGGATATACCGCCCGCGAGCATACCTGCGATAGCGCCGGGCCTGTTGACTCTCTTCCAGAAGAGGGAGAAGAGAATGATGGGGCCGAAGGTGGCGCCGAAGCCCGACCATGCGAAGGAAACGACCTCAAATATAACGCTGTTTTCGTCCCAGGCTATAGCCATGCCGAATACGGTGATGAGCAGGAGGACGGCTCTTGAGACGTGCATTATCTGCTTGTCGGTAGCGTTCTTTTTGATAACGCTGCCGAAGATATTCTTGGAGACTGCCGAGGCGGCTATCAGCAGATAGGAGTCGGAGGAGCTGATGGTCGCTGCGAGGATACCCGCCATCACCACGCCTGCAAGCAGGGGATGGAACAGGAGCTGTGCAAGGTGGGCAAAGACGTTCTCTGCGCCGCTTTGAGTTGCGAGGGCTGCGTCAGTGGGCAGGAGATATCTGCCGAGCACGCCGATGAATACGGCGGCGGTGAGCGAGATAACGACCCAGACTGTAGCTATACGGCGGGATCTTTTAAGCTCAGAGCTCTTACGGATAGCCATGAAACGCAGGAGCACCTGGGGCACGCCGAAGTATCCGAGGCCCCACGAAGCGGTCGAAAGTATGGTAAGGAAGCCGTATTCCGAGCCTTCGCCGAAGAGCGGGGAGCCGTTAAGCGCCTGCTGCACTCCGTTGGTGTCGGTCACGGGGTTCGCAATTGCGGTCAGTGAGAAATAGCCGGGAATGGCTCTTGCGTTCTCAATAACGGCGTTGATGCCGCCTGCCTTGACAGTGCCGCAGACAAACACCCCGACAAGGGCGATTATCATAACGACGGCCTGCATGAAGTCAGATGCACTCTCGGCAAGGAAACCGCCGAGAATGGTGTAGATGAGCACGAATGCGGCGCCGACTATCATCATCGAGTGATATGAATAGCCGAACAGGCCGGAGAAGAGCTTGCCGCAGGTGACGAAGCAGCTTGCTGCATAGATGGTGAAGAATATGATGATGAATCCGGCGGCGATGGTAAGTATGACCTTTTTCTTCTCATGGAAGCGGTTGCTCAGGAAGTCGGGCACGGTTATAGAGTTGCCCGATACTATCGAGTAGGAGCGGAGTCTCTTTGAGACGAGCAGCCAGTTGATATATGTGCCGACTGCGAGGCCGATAGCCGTCCAGGCGGCGTCGGCAATGCCGCACCAATAAGCAACGCCGGGCAGACCCATGAGGAGCCAGCCGCTCATGTCGGAAGCCTCGGCGCTCATTGCGGCGACCCAGGGGCCGAGCGAGCGTCCGCCGAGGAAGTAGTTCTCTGAATTAGCCTGTGATTTCTTTGCGAAAAATATACCGATGAGAATGACTATCAGCATATAGCCCGCCATTGCGATAAGCAGTTGGAGCTTTTCGCCCATGTAGCATCGTTCCTTTCATGCTTGTATTACAAAATTATTTCTTAATTGTATCATAACTGTGAACAAAATACAACATCATTTTTCGAAAAAATTAACTTTTCTTGTATTTTAATACTTTCGGGCTTTGCAATCTTGACCTTAGACGTTATTTATGGTAAATTTAATTCGGGATTTATGATAAATCCGTGTATTTGCATTCATTTTTATAATAGAATAAAAACAGCATCTTTCCGATACTATCCGATACTATATGAAAGAAGGAAAAATTTTGAATCTAAGGATAAGCGAGCTTTACGACCTCAGCCATACCGCCGCGGCGGATTATCTCGGCGTATTTGAATACCCGTGGGAGGCGCTCGGCGGCATCAAAGAGATGATAATCTCGCTCGGCAGAGGGCTTGACAGCTCCGAATACAGGCTTCTCGGCGAGAATGTGTGGGTCCATGTCAGCGCCCGCATAGCTCCGACGGCGTTTATAGGCGCTCCGTGCATAATCGGCGCCGATACCGAGGTGCGCCACTGCGCCTTTATCAGAGGCTCTGCCCTGATAGGCAGCGGCTGCGTTGTCGGCAATTCCGTTGAGGTGAAGAATGCTATTATCTTTGACAACGTGCAGGTGCCGCATTATAATTATGTCGGCGACAGCATCCTCGGCTACCGCTCCCACATGGGCGCGGGGTCGATAACCTCAAATGTCAAATCAGATAAATCCCTCGTTGTCGTCAAAAATGAGGGAGAGATGATAGAAACGGGTCTTAAAAAATTCGGTGCAATGCTCGGCGACTTCGTTGAGGTCGGCTGCAACAGCGTGCTGAATCCCGGAACTGTCATCGGCAGAGGCACTAATATCTATCCGCTCTCGTGCGTTCGGGGCGTTGTGCCGCCGCAGAGCATCTATAAAACGGGCGGCGTTATAGTAAAGAAATCATAACTTCATCACAATATTGAAAAGAGGTCAATTATGGGCAGATATTTCGGCACCGACGGCTTCAGAGGCGAGGCAAACGAAAACCTCACCGCCGACGAAGCGTATAAGGTCGGCAGATTCCTCGGCTGGTATTTCGGCGAGTTAAAAAGGCGCTCGGGCTTGACCGAGAGCGCAAAGGTCGTTATAGGCAAGGATACAAGGCGCTCAAGCTATATGTTTGAATACGCCCTCGTTGCGGGTCTCACCGCCTCCGGAGCGGACGCATACCTCCTCCACGTCACCACCACACCCTCCGTCGCATATGTGACAAGGGTCGACGGCTTTGACTGCGGAATTATGATATCCGCAAGCCATAACCCCTACTACGATAACGGCATCAAGCTGATAAACCATGAAGGCGAGAAGCTCGGCGAGGATACGATAGCTTATATCGAGGATTACCTTGACGGCAAGCTCGAGATATTCGGCGAAAGCATGAGCGAGGTGCCGTTCGCAAAGAGAAACGCTATAGGCAGGACTGTGGACTACGTCTCCGGCAGAAACAGATATATCGGCTACCTCATCTCGCTCGGTATGTATTCATTTAGGGGAGTTAAGGTCGGCCTTGACTGCGCCAACGGCAGCTCGTGGAATATCGCAAAGGCGGTTTTTGACGCCCTGGGCGCAACTACCTATGTTATTAACGCCGAGCCGAGCGG
Source organism: Clostridium sp. CAG:413 (assembly GCA_000431775.1). Classification (GTDB taxonomy): domain Bacteria; phylum Bacillota; class Clostridia; order Oscillospirales; family Acutalibacteraceae; genus CAG-177. Next base: position 15,066 of record FR888195.1, read on the forward strand.
CTTCAATATCAACGAGAACGCAGGCTCGACCCACATTGAGGGGCTTCAGAAATTAGTCGTCGAGAAAGGGCTGGATGTCGGCTTTGCCTACGACGGCGACGCCGACCGGTGCCTTTGCGTCGACGAAAAAGGCAATGTCATTTCGGGCGACCATATCCTTTATATCTGCGGCCGCTATATGAAGGAGCGCGGCACGCTCACCAATAACACCGTCGTCACCACCATAATGTCGAATCTCGGGCTTTATAAAGCGTTTGACGAGCTTGGCATCGACTACGCCAAAACGGCGGTCGGCGACAAATACGTCTATGAGTATATGATGAAAAATCATAATCGCCTCGGCGGCGAGCAGTCGGGTCATATCATTTTCTCAAAGTATGCCTCGACCGGCGACGGAATTCTCACAAGCCTCAAGGTCATGGAGGTCATAATGGCGAAGAAAACGTCGCTGAGCAAGCTGGCGGAGCCGCTTGTAATCTATCCGCAGGTGCTCGAAAATGTGCGGGTCAGCGATAAGGCGGCGGCGCAGGCGGATAAAGACGTCTGCAAGGCTGTGGACGCGGCTGCCGAAGCCCTCGGCGATTCGGGCAGGATCCTTGTGAGAGAATCGGGCACCGAGCCGCTCGTCAGAGTCATGGTCGAGGCGGAGAGCATAGAGATCTGCCGCAAGTACGTTGACAGCGTTGTAAAAGTCATCCTTGATAAAGGCTACGGTGTGTAAAACGACAGCCCGGGTGTTGAACCCGGGCTTTGTTCTTTATTTGTCTTGTTCCGCTTCTGAATAGTCAACCTCAATAAAACCGTTGTTGATAAAGAGTTCCTCTTTCTCGTCGGCTTTATGGTTGGGATTACTAAGAAGAGTGTCGTTAAGCGAAGCCTTCAATTTGTCACAGCAAGGCTTGAATGACACAAAAGTAAGTCCACCGCCTATAACGCCGCCGACAACGGGAATAGTCTTTTTAAAGAAGCCGGCAAAAACGTCTTTCGTCATTTTGACACCGAACCATTTTGCTACGCTTTTAACAAGCGGATAAAGCGTTCCTTTGGTTAGCGCTGTGTTTAATAACTTCTTTTCTATGCCCTTTGCGAAAGCGTTTGCAATGGCCTTGATTGCATTATTGGCACCTACAACGCCGTACATAACGCCCAAACAAACGATAAGTATGTTCATTGTTTCAGAGTCAAAACCTTGCGTTTCTTCATTAATACCTATTTCGGGAAAACCATAGAGATACATCAGCTTTTGTGCTGCACGGAGCATATAACCGTAATACTGAATGATATCGGCGGGTATGGTCGCCGCCATAGCGGCTCCTCCGGGTGCGCCGAGAGCGGTGGATATTCCTGTTACGCAAAGCCTTTCATATTTTATTACATTTTCGGCAATGGATTCTATTTCCTCCTGTGATATCCCGGCTTGTGCAGGGGTGGTTGCTATTGCTTTGTCTATTACCTCTTTGGGTTGGGTCTTAATTAGCTCTTTTGCCAAAAAATCGTCTCGTCGGATTCTGATGCCGGGAGTTTTAAGACCCAATGTAATTATGTCCTCGATGTCAACTTTCCCGTCACCATTTAAGTCGATTTTTGAAACAACGCTGTCCTTTGACTTTGAAATTGTTTGTTTCCCTTTTGCCGCAAGCGATTTTGCAGCTTTCCCGGCTTTGTCAGTAAGGTTTTGCGTCATTTGGCCGATTGAATCTTTGTCCAATTTCATTTGTACCACTTCCTTTAATTATTAAGCCGAACGGCTCATAGAAGAGCTTGTATTTTTCGCGTGAAATCAAAAAAGTGCATAGCCCCTTTCAGAGCTATGCACTCGAAAAACATACAAACTCTGACATAAGGTTGCTATACACTTACATTATCCTCACCACAAAGTTCAGAAAGCCAGAGCGTACGCTTTTACTAAAGTAGCGTACACTTTGCGGTGAAAATAATACTCCTATTTTAATGTAAGTATATAGCATAATCATTATATCATAACAATTCTGGAATGTCTACATATTTAAAAAGAAATCCTCCGTAACGGCCCAGCCGCTGCGGAGGATTTTTCATGTCGTAATTATGCGAGCTTTGAGAGGGTATCCATTACATAGTTGCCGAATTCTTCACAGGTGCAGCCGTCGGCTCTGCCGGTAATATGGAGCTTCTTCTCCTCATACATGCAGATGTCGAGCGCTCTCTCGAGCTTGTCTGCCTCGGCCTGCTTGCCGATGTGAGAGAGGAGCATGACCGCAGCCCTGAGCATTGAGCACGGGTCTGCATACTTACCTCTGCCCTCGCGCACCATTCTGGGAGCCGAGCCGTGGATAGCCTCAAACATGGCGTATTTCTTGCCGATGTTTGCGCTGCCCGCCGTGCCGACGCCGCCCTGGAACTCAGCGGCCTCGTCGGTGATTATGTCGCCGTAAAGGTTGGGCAGGACGAATACCTTGAAGTCCTTGCGCCTCTTGGGGTCGATGAGTTTTGCGGTGGTGATGTCGATATACCACTCATCAGTCGTTATCTCGGGATATTCCTTGCCTATCTCCTTGCAGAGGTTGAGGAATTTGCCGTCGGTGGTCTTTATGACGTTTGCCTTTTGGATTATTGATACCCTGTCCTTGTGGTTTCTTCTTGCATAGTCATATGCGAGCCTTGCTATCCTCTGCGAGCCCTCGGTGGTGGTGACAACGAAGTCCATAGCGAGATCGTCGGTAACATTCACGCCCTTGGAGCCGACGGCGTATGCGCCCTCGGTGTTCTCGCGGAAGAAGGTCCAGTCAATGCCCTCAGAGGGGACCTTGACGGGGCGAAGGTTTGCAAAGAGGTCAAGCGCCTTCCTCATTGCGACGTTTGCGCTCTCGATATTCGGCCACGGGTCGCCCGCCTGCGGGGTGGTGGTGGGGCCTTTGAGGATAACGGGGCACTGCTTCAGCTCCTCGAGCACGTCGTCGGGGATAGCCTTGTTGACGGCAACTCTGTTCTCAATGGTGAGGCCGTCGATGCTCTTGAATTCGATCTTACCGCTGTCAACGTCGCTCTTGAGCAGGAATTTGAGCACTCTTGCGGCCTCGCTCGTGATGATGGGGCCTATGCCGTCGCCGCCGCAAACGCCTATGGTCAGCTTATCGAGCTTTGAGTAGTCGATGAAGTCGCCCTGCTTCTTTATTGCTTCGCTTCTTGCATCCTGCTCTCTGATAAGAGCTTCAAATTTGTCGAGCGCGTTTTTGATTTGAGCTTCAGTCATATTATTTCTCCTGTTTTGAAAGATTTTTGGTGTAGTTGAGCAGGCCGCCCGCAAGGATCATAGCCGTCTGCCTGTCGGAGTAGTCGTAGTTCAGGGCGTATTCCTCGCCTTTGGTGAGATTCTTGAGGGTGACGGGCTTGCCGTCCGCGATCTTCTCACGGATACCCTCGAGAGCGAGCGTGTCGTCGGTGTCTATCCTGTCATAATCGCTGCCGTCGGCAAAGGTGAAGGGCATGATGCCTGCGTTTATGAGGTTAGCGCAGTGGATGCGGGCAAAAGATTTCGCAATGACCGCTTTTATGCCGAGATAGAGAGGGACAAGAGCTGCGTGCTCCCTCGATGAACCCTGGCCGTAGTTTGCGCCGCCGATGATGAAGCCCTTGCCTGCCGCCTTGCAGCGTTCGGAGAATTTCTCATCGCACTGCCTGAAGCAGAAGTTTGAAAGGTAAGGGATATTTGAGCGGTAGGGGAGGATCTTAGCGCCTGCGGGCATGATGTGGTCGGTGGTGATATTGTCGCCGACCTTGAGAATTGCGGGTGCTTCAATGGATTCGGGCAGCTCAACGCTCGTGGGGAAGGGCTTGATGTTGGGACCGTATTTGATCTCAACAGAGTCTGCCTCTTCAACAGAAGCGGGCTTCTCTATCATGTTGTCGTTGATGATAAAGCGCTCGGGCAGCTTGATCTCGGGCATCTCGCCGAGAGTCCTCGGGTCGGTGAGGCAGCCGGTCAGAGCCGATGCCGCCGCTACTTCGGGGCTGACAAGGTAAATGCCTGCGTCCGCCGTGCCGGAGCGACCCTCAAAGTTTCTGTTAAAGGTTCTGAGTGAAACGCCCTTTGACTGCGGCGACTGACCCATGCCGATGCAGGGGCCGCAAGCGCATTCAAGCAGCCTTGCGCCTGCGCCGAGGATGTCGGAGAGCGCACCGTCGAGCGAGAGCATATTGAGCACCTGCATTGAGCCGGGGGAAATGGTGAGGCTTACGTTCGGAGCGACCTTTTTGCCCTTGAGTATTGCAGCCACCTTGAGCAGGTCGAGCAGCGAGGAATTGGTGCAGGAGCCTATGCAGACCTGGCTTATCTCTATGTTGCCTATTTCGCTGACCTTCTTGACGTTGTCGGGCATATGGGGCATAGCCGCCATCGGCTCGAGCGCGGAGAGGTCAATGTCGATTATTTCGTCGTACTTTGCATCGGGGTCGGGCTTCAGCTCGCTCCAATCCTCTTCGCGCCCCTGAGCCTTGAGGAAGGACTTGGTTATTTCATCTGAGGGGAATACCGAGGTGGTTGCGCCGAGCTCGGCGCCCATGTTGGTGATAGTTGCTCTCTCGGGCACAGAGAGGGTCTTGACGCCCTCGCCGCCGTATTCGATTATCTTGCCCACGCCGCCCTTAACGGACATGATTCGGAGCACTTCAAGGATGATATCCTTTGCGCCTACCCACGGCGAGAGCTTGCCGGAGAGGCGTATGAGGGTCATCTTGGGCATGGTGGTGTAGTATGTGCCGCCGCCCATGGCTACCGCCACATCGAGACCGCCTGCGCCGATAGCGAGCATACCGATGCCGCCGCCGGTGGGAGTGTGGCTGTCTGAGCCGATGAGAGTCTTGCCGGGCTTGCCGAAGCGCTCAAGATGGATCTGATGGCAGATGCCGTTGCCGGGCTTCGAGAAGAGCAGGCCTCTCTTTTTGGCGACGCTCTGGATAAATCTGTGGTCGTCGGCGTTCTCAAAGCCGGTCTGGAGGGTGTTGTGGTCTATGTAAGCCACCGACAGCTCGGTGCGTACACGCTCAACGCCCATTGCTTCAAATTCAAGATACGCCATGGTGCCCGTTGCGTCCTGAGTAAGGGTCTGATCAATTCTTAGACCTATCTCGGTGCCGGGGATCATTTCACCGCTGACAAGATGGCTCTTTATCAGCTTTTGACCTATTGTCATTCCCATATGTGACCTCCTGATATATATAAATGTTTTATTGCCTTGATCATTTCGTTACCGTGAAGGTGTAGATATCGCCGTTTTTAACATAAGTCTGATCGACGCCCTTTTGCGACAGCTCGCCGTTGACGCTGAACGCCCAGTATGTGCCGTCCTTGTCATAGTCGGCGGTGATGCCGTTGACCGTCTTGACATAGAGGCCGTAATCGCCCTGTTCGCCGGATATAAGACCGATCGAGCTGAGCGCCTCGCCGACGGTGGATTTATCTGACGCAACGTCAAATACCGTGCTGTTGCCGTTACTGTCTATGACCTCGAGCATAAAGGAGAATTTGCCGCTGCCGATCTTGCTGTGGGCTCCGTTCGCCACGGTGTATGCCGCGGTCGTTTCGGCTGCGGTGGCGGTAGTGCCCGCAGCGGTCGTTGCGTCGTTCCCGCCGCCTGAGCAGGAGCAGAGCACGGTGCATACGCACAGTATGGCGCAGATGAGCGAAAGAATCGCTTTTGATTTCTTCATTTCAACTACCTCACTTTTAAGCCTTGCCGGGCAGGGCATATTTTTTCTTGAAGCCGTCGTAGGCAGCGGTGAATTCCTTGCCGCCCGCGTTTTTGTATTCGTTAAGGTATTCGTGCGTGTCGAATACCGAATGACCTATCTGAATTATGCATACCGCAATGTTGGAGCAGTGGTCGGAGACTCTCTCGTAATTCGTGAGGATGTCCGAGAGCACGAAGCCGAGCTCGATGGTGCAGCTGCCGCCGGTGAGACGGGCGATGTGCCTGTCCTTTATCTCGGCAAGGAGCTTGTCAATGACCTGCTCGAGCGGCTCGACCCTGAGCGCAGCCTCGGCGTCGTTGTCGCAGAACGCCGTAACCGTGATATCGAGTATCTCGCTTATCGCCTTTGTGGCGGTCATCAGTTCGTTCTTTGCTTCGTCAGAGAAGCTGATGCCCTTGTCGGATATCTCCTGCGCGACCTTGACTAAATTCAGCGCATGGTCGCCGATCCTCTCGAAATCGCCGATAGTGTGCAGCAGGGTGGAGACGATGTTGGCGTCCTCGTCCGTCAGCTCAAGACCGGATATCTTGACAAGGAAGGTGCCAAGCTTATCCTCATAGTCGTCGAGCGATTGCTCAAGCTCGGTTATCCTGTCGGCGGCTTTGCGGTCATATCCGCCGAGCAGTTTTATTGACTCGGTGAAAGCCTCTCTTGCAATCTTGGCCATTTCAACCGTATGGTTGCGGCATTCCGAGACGGCGAGCGGTGGGGTGAGCAGCAGCCTTTCGTCGATAAAGGTTTTTTCGCTCTTGTCGCCCTTATCGCGCACCGCCTTGATCGCCAGCTTCTCGAGCAGAGAACTGAACGGCAGCAGCAGGAGTGAGGTGGCGACGTTAAAAATGCTGTGTATCATTGCAATGTCGTGCGGGCGCAGGGCGGTGTCAACAAATGCGAATTTGAATATTGCGTCAAGGCCGTAGAAGAGCGAGAGGAAAACGGCTGTGCCTATTACGTTGAATGAGACATGGATGAATGCCACCCTCTTTGCGTTCTTGCTAACGCCGATGCTCGATATCAGCGCCGTGACGCAGGTGCCGATATTCTGACCCATGATTATGGGTATCGCCATGCCGTAAGTGACGCTGCCCGTCATTGAGAGAGCCTGCAATATGCCGACAGTTGCGGCGGAGCTTTGTACTATACCCGTGAGCACTATGCCGACCGCAAGACCGAAGAGGGGATTGTTGAACATCAGCATTATCTCGCCGAAGCCCTCCATCTCCGCAAGCGGGCTGACCGAGTCACTCATCAGCTCCATGCCGAACATCAGCACAGAGAAGCCCATGAGGCAGGAGCCGATGTCCTTTGTCCTGCTCTTTTTGGCGAGCATTATCAGCAGTATGCCTGCAAGCGCCAGCAGCGGCGAGA
>FR888195.1:22176-59170 GCA_000431775.1 Clostridium sp. CAG:413
AGAATGCCGAGGGGTTGAGCAGCTTTATGAAGAAGTTGTCGCTCTCAATGCCCGCGAGGCTGAGTATCCACGCCGTCAGAGTGGTGCCGATATTTGAGCCCATTATAACGCCTATGGTCTGACCGAGCTGCATTATGCCGGAGTTTACGAGACCGACCAGCATGACCGTGACCGCCGAGGAGGATTGGATCGTGGCGGTTATCGCAATGCCGAGCAGCAGGGCTTTGAGCGGCTTGTCCGTCATTTTACGCAGGATTTTTTCCAGCTTGCCGCCCGCTATCTTCTCAAGACCGTTTGACATCGTGTGCATACCGAAGAGGAAGAACGCCAGGCCGCCGAGCAGGGTGAATATATTGAATATTGTCATCAGCTATCCTCCGAATAACGAAATTAAAGCCGTGCTTTTCCAAAATTACTCATTATAACTATATAACAAGCACTGTCAAATTGCAAGCAAATTCACGGCATTTTTAATATTTCGTTAATTTGCCGACAAATGCGGCGTGAAGTGAAAAAAATTTGCGAATTCTAACTCTTAACGCCGAATAGTATTGATCGAAGGGGGAGTAGCCGTGGTAATCAGATTTAAGAAGATATATGCGCTTTTCATAGCGGCGGCGGTCGTGGCGGCGTCGTTCTCGGTCGGCACGATAGCGAGGCTCGCCGTGTATGCCGGCAGCGAAAAGGAATACGAATTGCCGATAGTTATGTATCACCAGCTCACCAAGAAGCCGCAGCGGGCGGGCAGATATGTGCTTACGCTCGAGCAGTTTGAGAAGGATCTGATATATCTCAGAAATGCCGGTTGCAAGAGCATAACCCTCGCCGAGCTGCTTGATTTCTATGACGGCAAGGGCACTCTGCCCGATAAGCCCGTGATGATAACCTTTGACGACGGTAACGAAACGCTGCTTGAATACGCCCTGCCGCTGCTGGAGAAATACGGCTTCACGGCTATCGGATTCGTCATAGGCTCGTCGACAGATACATATACAAAGCAGGACGACCACAATCTGAATTATTCAAATCTCAATTGGCCTGAGGTGCGGCAGCTCTGTGAGGGCGGCGTGATAGATATCCAGAGCCACACCTACGATTTACACAAGAATACCTCGTCAAGAAGCGGGGCTGCGAAGAAAAAAAGTGAGTCGGAGGAGGAATATGCTGAATTTTTGAGCGCAGATGCGGCAAAAATGAAAGAGGCGATGCTGAAGAACGCGGGCAAAGAGCCGTGCGCCGTAGCTTATCCCTTCGGCAGCTTCAGCAAATGCACCGCCCGCATAATGAAGGACTGCGGCATGAGGGCGGCCTTCACCTGCGAGGAGCGGGTGAATGCAATTAAAAAAAGCGAGCCCGAAAAGCTCTTCGGGCTCGGCAGATATAACAGACCAAACGGTATAAGCTCTGAGAGCTTCTTCAAGAAAATGGGAATCGTCAGTTGAGCTTTTTCTCAACAGCAGAGATCTCAACGCATAAGCAGAGTATCTCGACCGCCTTGCAGAGTTCGTCCCTTGACGGGAAGGTGGGGGCAATGCGGATGTTCTTGTCCTCGGGGTCTTTACCGTAGGGGTAGGTAGCGCCCGCACCCGTGAGGGTCACGCCTGCTTCTTTGCAGAGCTGCACAGTCCTCTTGGCGCAGCCGGGGTAAACGTCAAGGCTGATGAAATAGCCGCCGTTCGGCTTAGTCCAGGCGGCAATGCCCTTGCCCGCAAGATGCTTGTCAAAGGCGCTGAGCACCGAGTCGAATTTCGGGCGCAGTATCTCGGCATGGCGGAGCATATGGCGCTCGATACCGGCTTTGTCGACGAAGAATGCGGCGTGGCGCTTCTCGTTGAGCTTGTCGTATCCTATCGTCTGGATGGTCATTCTCTTTTTGACGGCGGCGATATTCGCGTCGGAGGCCGCAAGAGCCGCAACTCCCGAGCCGGGATAGGTTATCTTTGAAGTCGAGCAGACCTCGATGAAATTATCCTCCGTGCCGTATTCGGCGGCAGCTTCAAAAATATTCATCAGGCTGTCGTGAGTGTCGTAAATGTGGTGAACGCAGTAGGCGTTATCCCAAATAACTCTGAAATCCCTTGCGGCGGGCTTGAGTGCGGCAAAGCGGCGCACCGTCTCCTCCGAATAGGTGTAGCCTGTAGGGTTTGAATACATCGGCACGCAGATTATACCCTTGACCTTCTCGTCCTTAACCAGCTCCTCGATCATAGTCATGTCGGGGCCGTTCTCGTCCGAGGGGATATTTATCATCTCGATGCCGAAGTGCTCGAGAATGCCGAAGTGCCTGTCGTAGCCGGGCACGGGGCAGAGGAATTTAATTCCCTCCTGAGCGCACCAAGGCTCTGCGCCTGCGCCGAACATCATGCATTGGGAGACATAGTCATACATAACATTGAGGCTGGAGTTGCCGAAGATTATCAGGTTCTTTGCCTCAACGCCGAGGATCTCGGCAAATATTGATTTGCATTCGGGGATGCCGTCAAGGCCGCCGTAATTGCGGATATCCATGCCGTCATCGGCTTTAAAGTCGCCGAGGAGGTCGGGGTCAAGCATCTCGGCGGACAGCTCAAGCTGAGCCGGTGCGGGCTTGCCTCTCGCCATGTTGAGCGAAAGCCCGAGTGCTTTATAAGCGTCGTATTCTTTATTGAGTGTCGCAAGCCTCTCGGTGAGCTGCTCACGGGTTGCGTTTGCTATGTTCATGACGAATACCTCCGTTTGTTTGGATTGTTAACTGCTATATTTTATACTATTTTCTTATGATTTGCAAGCCTTATTTTACAATCTTGCAAAAAATATCCCTATTCGCCTAAAACCCAGCCTCTTTTGCAATAAAAAAGAGCAAATGAGCCAAAAAGATATGGAACAGGAGCCGCAACGGCATTTCGTATGAAAGCTGATGCGGCTCCTGTTTTTGCTGTTGTGATTGATCGTTTATTCTACCGTTACGGTGCCGTCGGGTTCAACGGTCACTTTCATGCCGTCCTTAACATAATTAAGGAATTCCTCGCCGAGGCAGTCGACCGTGGGCATCGGCTCGTCGGTCCAAACTGCGGAGAGGATAGCGCCGGCAGCGGCAAGGGAGTCGATGTGCTCCGAGAAGAGCATACAGGCGGGAGTTCTGTCCATTGACTTGGCGCAGTAGAGCACCATGCCGCCGGTGGTGGAGCCGATGGTCTGGGGCAGGCAGAGAGCCGTGCCGACCATGGGCTTGCCGTAGATATCGGTGTTATTCTGATCGCCGCACTTCGCAGTCTTATCGCCGAACTGAAGGCTTGCCTGGAAGGAAGCAAGGGTGTTGAAGCCGCCGTGAGAGACGAGGGCGGGGGCGGTGCATGAGCCTGCGACTACAGGGCGTCCTTTGAACTTTTTCATCTTACTTTACCTCCTTCGTGATGATGCCGAGTATTTCGTCGCTCGTGTAGTAACGGGCGGTGGTGTAGGTTCTGAGCTTGTTGGAATTTGTGATGACGGGCATCTTCTTGCAAAGAGGATTATTCATATACATGAGCGGGCATATGTAGCTGAGCACAACGCCGGTCGCCTTGAGCTTTGCGGCGTACTCGGTCTTGTTGAATTCCTCGATAACGCCGGGTGCTGCGGTGAAGACGGTAGGCACGGAGACCTTGCTCAGGCCGTTCTTCTTAAGCTCGGCGGTGACATTGTCGGTCCACTCGATGAGCTGCGCTCTGGAGAGATGCGGGCAGCCGACGAAGCAGAGCTTCGGCTTCGCATTTTTATCTTTCCACATGATGGGGTAATTTGCCTTGACTCTCTCAAGCTCGGCGTCGTCGATAACATAGGTCTTTGCGCCCTCTGCGATGAGAGCTTCACCCTGCTCGACTGCCTCGGGGGTGAGGTTGGCGATGTGATAGAGACCGACTGCGCCGTTGGAGGCGGTAGCGGCGCCGAAATCCTTGAGGTAAGCGGTGGCGTCGCCGTCAAGCTCGGTGCCGATCCACTTGTCAAGACCCTTGACATAGGGCACATCTTCCATGACCTTCATGCCGATAGCGGAGCCGAGTATCTGAGCCTCGGGCTTCTTGGTGGTCTTTATTTCGACTACCCATGTAGCCTTTCTGCCCTCGTCAGTCAGCAGACCGAAGTAGGGGACGAAGCCGACGATGGAGCCGAAAAGCTCGATTATGCCGGAGTTTCTGTTGCAGCGCGCGCCGAGGACTGAGTTTGCATAAACAACTGCCGAGGACTCTGCCCATGAGAGAACGTCGCCCTTTGCGGGCTTGTTGCCGACCTCATCCATGTAGCAGGTGCAGGTGTAGGACTTGCTGTCAAGCAGGCCGAGCTTTGTGAGCTGGGCGTCGTAGCTGTCCTGCATCGAATACATGAACTTGTTGAAAACGAGCTTCTGGAGCAGGTTTGCGGGCACCTTGGGGTCAAGGGGCTTGGGGTCAACGGTGAATTTCTGGCCGGAGAGTGCGCCGCCGGCGATGAGCTGATCCATCAGGTCGTAGACGGGCTTCATGACCTTCAGGCCGAAGCTGGTGACGAGATGACCCATCTTGCTCGTTACGGGCACCATCTTGGTCGCACCGAAAGCGTCGCCGTACATAACGAGGGTCTTCATGACCTTCGCCATCGCTTCGCCCTTGGAGCCGTTGAGGATGTCAAGCTCTTCTTGGGTAAGATTCATTTTGTAATCCATTTTTGAATTCCAACCTTTCAAAATTAGAGTGAAAGAGTGAGTTTCGGCCGGTCGATATGCCGCTCGCGCTGCCTTGACGGCACATAAGACCCGCCGATTAAATTTTTTCAATTAATTGTAACATTTTATTGAAGTGAATTCAATAAAAAACTCTAAAAAACCGAGTTTTTTCATCAAAAATCCGATTTGATTAGATAAAAGCCGCCGTGCACGGGGCGCGGCGGCCGATAAACCGATTATTTGCCTGCGAGCTTAAAGATAAGACCGAGCGGCAGGATTATTTCGAGGATTCTGACGGGAGTGTCGCAGATGAGTGATGCGATAGTGCCGAAATCATAGAAGTGACCCTCATCCTCGGGTGCGGGTGCGCCGTCATAGCTGAGCAGGAAGGGCTCGACATAGAGGATGCCGCCCGCGCCGAATACCTCGGCTCTGACATAGCTGCCTATCTCGTCGGAGTGATCGTTGAGGTCGAGCTTGTTGCCGACGTGGATGACTTTGCCGTCTGCTATCCAGTGAACGGTGAGGGCGTTTTCGGCAGTCACGGTGATGGTGTCGGCGGTGTTGTCAACGATGATATTCGTTACCTTCGGGGCAACGGTGCCGTCCTCGACTTTATATTGATCCTTCTGCTTGCCGTTCTCTATCTGAGCGGCGATATTTTTAACTGCCTCGCTCAGCTTGCCGGCAACCCTCGACGCCTCGAGGCTTTTGATCACACGTACCTCCTCATAAAGCTGAACCAATTCGTCATAGTTGCCGATATACTTGCTCGCCGCAAAGAACTGACCGCTCTCAAGGCTCTTTTTGAGCGCCGCGGAGGTCTTCTCGGGCATGAGCGCAAGTACATAGCCGGAGTCGACGATGTCAAGGTTATGAGAGTCGGTGGAGGCAATACCGAGCACGTTTCTGCCGGTGGGGGTGACCTTTTGAAGCAGGATATCCCAGAGCTTCCTGTCGAAGCGAGTCCTGTAGTCGCCCTTGCTGTTGACGTCGATACCGATGCAGGTGCCGTATGTCCTGAGCAGGTGGGCGAATTTGTTTATCTTGTAGTTATACATGGGATTCTCGGCGTTATAGGCGTCGGCAGTGTAAAGCTCATCGCGGGCGTTGCTGTATTCGCCGGGGTGATTGATAACCGAGAGACCGCCGAGCTTGTCGACATTGCTTATCGGGCGCTCATAGTTGCTTGTGCCGCCGATGACCTTGTGACCGTAATCGACAAACCATGAGTTGACGTGAGCGTTGTTAAAGGAGGTGGGGTTATTTTCAACGCCGTAGGGCACGCGCAGCATGGTCTGACCGTCTGTGCCGTCGGCAAGGGTCTGCTGATAATATTCGTCGCCGCCCTGCTTGAATACCTTATAGGCGTTGCCGTTCTCGGCGGTACCGCTTTCGTCAAGGAGGGAGGAATCGATTCTCTTCTTTCTGACAAGGCTGACGAGCTTCATGACATCCCAGTGATCCTGCTCGGTGTAGCCGTAGCTGACGGAGCCGTGATCGGTTATCGCCATGATATCGAAGCCCAGCTCATAGTGGCGCTCGACCATTTCGGGCAGGGTGTAGCCGCCGTCGCTGAAGAGCGTGTGGCTGTGAAGGTCGGTCTTATACTGATGATAGGAGTCGAAATCGACGCCTGCGTAAGGGTTGCTGATAGTGTAATCAATTCTGCTTTCATCGCCCTCTGCAAAAGCGCAGGGAGCAAAGGATAAAAGCATCGCCGCCGTAAGGAGGACGGCAAGGATCTTTTTGCTGTTTTTCATGTTATAGCCTCCACTGAATTTTTAAACAATTATAACAAATTCTTTTCGATTTGTAAAGGCTGATTGTCGGAAACAGACAAAAATATTAAAAAATATTCAATTTTAAATTAAAAAACCTTAATGTAATATTTGCTATTTTGTGAACAGTGTGATAAAATAACACATATAAAATTCCGATTGGAGGTAACCGATGACGCTTTTCAGCAGGATACGCGCACTGATAATGCTGCCGCTTTGGCTCATCTGCCTTTTGGTCGGCCCGAGGGCGCAAAGTACCCCCGGCGTTGAGCTTGTTTCGCAGGATCTCGTCGTGCTCGGTGAAGCCTTCACCGCAGGGCAGGGGATCACCACCGACGGCGAGTATTATTATACCAGCGGAGCGATAACCGCTATAAATACCACGGCGCTTGCAAAGAGGACTCTTGACGGCATGACCACCGTAAAGGTGCGGCTCAATCCCTTGCCCGATAAATGCAGGGAAAGGGGCAATAATCATATCGGCGGCATAAGCGCATATAACGGAAAAATATATGCCTCCGTCGAGGGCGGCGGCGAGTGCAAGGCGTGCATAGTCGTTTTTGACTGCAATACCCTTGAGCCTACAGGCGAGATATACGACCTGCCGAACGAGCTTTACGACGACGGCATCCCGTGGCTCGCCGTTGATGGCAATACGGGGCTGCTCTATGCCTCGGGCTGGTCGCACAAAAAAGAGATCAGGGTGTACGATGTCAACGACGGTATGCGTTTTGTAAAGGAGATCACCGTCACCGGCATGGAGGATATCCATCGCATACAAGGCGGCGAATTTTGTAACGGCACTCTCTATCTCTCAAGCGACACCGGCGAAGAGAGAGACGGCAAATGGACAAAAAATATCCTGAGCGTCAACGTCGGGACGGGCGAAACCAAGATAGCGTTTGAGCGAAACGTCGGCAGAGATAAGGTCGAGGCCGAGGGGCTTACCTTCCTCGCGACCGAGGACGGCGCAAATATGCATGTGCTCGACTACGATAAGCTGATCGGTCTTTATGTTCATCACTACAAGGTCGATGTCTGATCTGCAAGTATTTTAACGGGCGAATGCCCGAAGGAAAGGAAGATATATACTAATGAAAAAAGTCATCAGCGTCCTGCTGGCGCTGGTATTGGCGTTCGGCGCTTGTGTGCCGGCGTTTGCCCATTCCGCACAGCAGGCAGGGGAGTGCAGCGACCTTCCCGTGGTAATAGTCAGAGGCATGGACTTTAACGGTCTGAGCATTGATTACGGCACCGAGCAGCAGCGCCCGGCGATCGCTCCTATAGACGCAAAGGGCGTTGTCGGCTGCCTTGTCAAAATGATCTACAAGGGAGTTATGAATTTCAGCTTCGACCCCGCCATGGATGTGCTTCTTGACTATGTCAATGAGATCATGGGCGGTCTTTCGATGAATCCCGACGGCTCGTCAATGTATAATGTCGGTTACAAGAAATACCCGCTCAGCGCAGATCACTATGCTCAGCGCAGATCACTATGAAGAGGTCATAACCGACGATCGCAACGAGACGGGTATCGCAAGAGCCTGCACCGAGACCTTTGCCGAGGGTCATACATATTATTTTTATTATGACTGGCGCATTGATCCGTGGGAGGTTGCCGATGATATCAACGAGACGGTAAACACCGCCATCAGAGAGACCGGTCACGACAAGGTCAAGATAGTCTGCTCAAGCATGGGCGGCATTATGACTGTCGCTTACCTCACCAAATACGGCTACAGCAAGGTTGAGCGCTGTCTCTTTATGTCCTCCACCTTCTGCGGCGCTCAGGTCGCCTCGGATATGTTGACGGGCAAGGTCGAAATAACCCCCGACAACCTTTATAAATACGTTCTCTCCCTTGTAGGAGACAAGCCCGCAGCGGGCGTGTTTATCAAGGTTCTTAATAAGCTCGGCGCGTTCAAGGCTGTCACAAAACTGACCGATTTTATCATTGATAATTATAAGGAAGAGGCTTACGAAAAGACCCTCACTCCGATATTCGGCTATATGCTGCCGCTTTGGGGTCTTGTGCAGCCGCAGGATTTTGGTGACGCTCTCGATTTCATATTCGGCGACAAACAAAAGGAGAATGCCGAATTCATCGCAAAGGCCGAGAGGCTTCAGCTTATGATGAAAAACAGGGATAAGCTCATCAACGAGATGATAGATAACGGCGTAAAGATAGCTATTGTAGCGCATTACGATACGCCGCTTGCTCCCGTTTATGAAAGCGCAAACTTCAACGGCGACGGCGTGCTCGAGACTTATCAGATGTCCGGCTATGCGACAGTCGCAAAGTACGGCGAGACCCTCGGCGACGATTATGTGCCCGCCGACCCCAAGTATCTCTCACCCGACAGAACCGTTGACCTCTCAACGGCGCTCTATCCCGAGTATACTTACATAATCAAGGGTGCTCCTCACGTTTCCTGCTCCTACGGCTCGGATATGAGCGGCTTCCTGATGTGGCTGCTCAGCTGCGACGGCGAATTCTATGCGGGCGTCAATGAGAAATACCCGCAGTTCATGGTCTCCGATAAGAACCAGACCCTCAGAGCATTTGACTGACAAAACAGAACACAAAAAATATCGGGGCTTCCGTCTATCGGAAGCCCCGAGCTTTTGTCTGTTATGTGATTACTGCTTTGCGCCGCCGTCGAATTTCTCAAGCACCTTGACGCTGACTGCGAAGCAGTTTGCGAGACCTTCAAGATTCATGTTGTCATATGTATCTCTGCGGGTGTGGTAGTAGTCCTCGAGCTTGTGGTTGAGGCCGGTGATGCCGGTTGCTCTAAAGCCTGCCTGTGCAAAGGCTGCGGAGTCGGTAGCGCCGCCGAGCGGGGGAACCCAGCCCTTCTTGCAGAATATGCCGAGCTCCTCGGCACACTCCATAAAGAGGTCGGAAACGTCCTTGTCAGCCTTGACGGTGCCGTTAAGGTCACGGTAGTTGGTCATGAGCTGCTTCGGATCGTGAATAGTATCGTAGGAATAAATAAAGGTAGGCACGTCGTCAAATTCGCCCTTGTGAGCCTCGCACCATGCCTTGGCGCCTCTGAGACCCGCTTCCTCGGAGCCGGAGAGGATAACGCCTATCTCTGTATTCTCAAACTCAATGCCTTCATCCTGAAGCGCCTTGAGGATAGCTATGCCCATGTAGCAGCCGGAGAGGTTGTCGTTTGCGCCGTCAACGACTCTGTGCTTATTCCACATGAAATAGAGACCGATGAGGAAGGGGACAAAGATAAGGCCGATAAGAGCGCAGGTGGTCATGGTGGATGATTCGTCGACTATCTTGGAGACAACGCCGAACTTGGCGCAGGCAATGATAGAAAGAACGAGATAATAGAGAGCGCCGACGCCGCAGATGATGGCATGGCTCTCAAAGCCGACGCCGCCGAGCTTGTAGTTGACGGGCCATTCCCATGCTGCATCGGGGTGACCGTTGAAGATGATGCGGCGCTTGACTTCGCCCGTGCACTTCTTGATAGCGGTGACATTGTGACCGATCTTTTTGGGGAAGAGGAAGTCAACGAGCTTGATATATGCGCCGAACTGCATCAGTGCAATAAAAAGGCCAAATACGATAAGGATAGCGGAGACTATGGGCAGACCGACAAAAAGCAGCACGATGGCAAGCAGCACGCTTGTCAGAGTGATGTAAAGCCAGCCGTAGAATGAGCCGGGATGTTCCTCGAAGGATTCAACGTCCGCACGGTCGCAGCCGCAGTCCTTTTTAAGCACATCAGCCATGTAAACGCAGGCCTGCTCCTCGCCCTTGGAGCCGGGGGCGCGCTTCTCAAAGTCCTTGCATATATGCGTGATTTCTTTGAGCATATACTTTGCGTATGTTTTTTTCTTGGCGATAATGTTACTCAGGTCCATTTCTTTTTCTCCTTCACAGATTATTTGGGGAATGCAATACAGTTTTTATTATAAAGCATTAATAAAAAATTGCAAGCAAAATTTAATATTTTATTAACATTCCCGAAGATTTTGTCCGAACTTGGTGAAATCTTTGGCTTTTGCGATTGATTTTTGCGCCGCAGAGTATTATAATCGGTCTATATAATGTATTAGCGTGCGAAAGAGGTAGTTATGAATATTATCAAAACCGTTTTCAAACCCCTTTGCGCAGCTTTAAGCGCCGTTGCTCTGTTTATATCTGCCGTTTCCGGGCTTTTTGCTGGCACAGGCAAGGCGGTTTTCACCCTCGACGCATCTGCGCTCGGCGATGAATTGCCGAATGTAGCCGACAATGTTAGAGAATTGAAGATTTAGGATAAATGTACCGCAGCTCGAAGGCAAAACCGTGACCGTCACCGAATACCTTGTCAATGACGATTGCAATTTCTTTGACGAATGGTGCGCCGACAGGGTAAAATACAATATCACCGATGACTGCTTCTCATGGTCGCCCGACGACCCTGTTTTGGAGTCAAAGACCACCCTTTCAGCGGAGTGGGCAAGGGAGCTTTACTTTATCCGGCTGCGTGACGGCTATGTCAAGTCCGCCGGACTTATCCCCGTTACACGCACCGCCGAAGTGAAAGACGGGGTGCTCGATTTAGAGTACACTCTCGGCGCAAGCAACGTCCTTTTCCTCGAAATAAAATGAACACGGCCGGAGCGGTGAAAGAGCCGCCCGGCTTTTTGAGCGTTTTTCTGTTAAAAAACGGTATAAAAATTCAAAAAGGTCAAAAAAAGTTTTAAAACAAAAAATCAGAGAAAAAACGAGATATAACGAGCATTTACGAGTTGGAATGAGAAAAATATTTGAATTTTTTTGCTCCCAACTACTTTTTCACGGTTCTGATAAAAAAATTGTTGACATTTGCAGATTTTTGCACTATATTTTATTTTAATAATTCGCCTGTACCACGGCAGAGAGGGGCTGCATAATTGAAAAAAAACGTTATTATTGATCTGAAAAACATCTCCGTCACATTCGGGGATAATCAGGTGCTCAAAAATCTCAATCTGTATATCCGCGATAAGGAGTTTATAACTCTGCTCGGTCCCTCGGGCTGCGGTAAGACGACCACCCTGCGTATAATCGCCGGATTCATTGAGCCGGACGAGGGTGAAGTGATTTTTGAAGACAAGTTAATTAATGGTGTACCGCCTCACAAAAGGCAGGTTAACACCATTTTTCAGCGTTACGCGCTTTTCCCTCACCTCAATGTTTATGAGAATGTTGCGTTCGGTCTGCGTATAAAAAAGCTGCCTGAGAAGCAGATAAAGGAGACTGTCGAGGAGATGCTGGCTCTTGTCAACCTCAAGGGCTTTAATAAGCGTAACATAAATTCGCTCTCGGGCGGCCAGCAGCAGCGAGTCGCCATTGCGAGGGCGCTTGCGGTAAAGCCCAGGGTGCTGCTGCTCGACGAGCCTCTCGGCGCTCTCGACCTTAAACTGCGTAAGGATATGCAGGTGGAGCTGAAGAATATCCAGCAGCGCCTCGGCATCACCTTTATTTACGTTACCCACGATCAGGAGGAGGCCCTCTCGATGTCCGATACCGTCGTTGTTATGGACAGCGGCGTTATCCAGCAGATAGGCACTCCGCTCGATATATATAACGAGCCGAAGAACGCTTTTGTTGCCGATTTCATCGGCGAGAGCAATATCCTTGACGGTATTATGCTTGACGACTGCCTTGTTGAATTCTCGGGCCACCGCTTTGAGTGCCTTGACAAGGGCTTCGCCAAGAACGAGGCCTGTGACGTGGTCGTGCGCCCCGAGGATGTGGACGTTGTGCAGCCCGATAAAGGTATGCTCTGCGGCGTTGTGACTTCCGTCACATTTAAGGGTGTCCACTTTGAGATAATCGTTGATATCGGCGGCTTCAAGTGGATGATACAGACCACCGATTATCAGGCCGAGGGCAGCAGGATAGGCCTCTTTATCGAGCCTGACGCGATACATATTATGAAGAAATCCGAATACTCGGGTATGTACGGCGACTACAGCTCGTTCAGTGAAGAATTCGACGAGCTTTCAAACGCGGAGCTTCCCGAGGACGAGGAGGAGGTCGAGGAATGAGCGGCCGTTCTTCTCTCAGGGCGAAGCTGATATCCTCGCCGTATGTGGTTTGGTCGGCGCTGTTTATCGTCGCCCCGCTTATATTCGTTGTCTATTATTCGTTTACAAACCCGAGCGGTGATTTCACCCTCGACAATATCTCGGCGCTGAGCAAGTATGCGCCAACATTTTTGCGCTCTATCTGGTTCGGCATAGTCGCCACAGTCATATGCCTGCTGATAGCGTTCCCGCTCGCCTATATCATCTCACAAAAGACCGAGAAGGTGCAGCGCACGCTTGTTATGCTTGTCATGCTGCCGATGTGGATGAGCTTCCTCATCAGGACCTATTCATGGATGGCGCTTTTGCAGGATACAGGTATCATCAATTCGTTCCTCGCAAAACTCGGCATTGACCCGATACATATGATAAACACCTCTGGCGCCGTCATACTCGGCATGGTCTATAATTTCCTGCCGTATATGATAATGCCTATTTATTCCGTTATGGCGAAGCTCGACTACAGCATGGTCGAGGCGGCGCAGGATCTCGGCGGCAACAGGCTCACCGTTATAAAGCGCTGCATAATCCCGATGAGTATGCCCGGCGTTATCTCGGGCATCACCATGGTCTTTGTTCCGTCGGTCAGCACCTTCTATATCTCGCAGAAGCTCGGCGGCGGCTCCTTTGACCTCATCGGCGATGTTATCGAGCGCCAGTTCCAACAGTCTTATAACTATAACCTCGGCGCCTCGCTCTCGCTGGTGCTGATGGTGCTTATCCTTATCTGCATGGCGGTCATGAACCGCTTCAGCGGCGACGAGGAGGGGATGGTAATATGAAAACTGCGTCCAAGATCTATGCGGCGCTCGTGTTCCTTTTCCTCTATGCGCCAATTATCGTTCTGATCATCTTTTCGTTCAATTCCTCAAGCAGCACGAGCGTATTCAGCGGCTTCTCACTCAGATGGTATGAGTCGCTATTCCAGGATAAAGCGACTTTGCGCGCGTTCTACAACACCA
Source organism: Clostridium sp. CAG:413 (assembly GCA_000431775.1). GTDB lineage: Bacteria > Bacillota > Clostridia > Oscillospirales > Acutalibacteraceae > CAG-177. Next base: position 35,661 of record FR888195.1, read on the forward strand.
TTATCCTTGCCGTCACATCGTCTGTCATTGCGACGGTGCTCGGCACGGCGGCAGCCGTCGGCATCAATAAATACAAAAAAGGCTTCATGCGCTCATCCGTCATGGCCGTCACCAATATTCCGATGATGAATCCCGAGATAGTGACGGGCATCTCGATGATGCTGCTCTTTGTGTTTGTCGGCAGACTGGTCAATTCGGAGGCCGTCCTCGGTTTTGGCACGCTGCTGATAGCCCATGTCACATTCGGCCTGCCTTATATTATCCTCACCGTGCTGCCGAAGCTGCGTCAAACGGATAAAAACCTTGCGGAGGCGGCGCAGGATCTCGGCTGCCGACCCGCTCAGGCGTTCTTCAAGGTCGTACTGCCATCGATAATGCCCGGCATCATCACCGGCATGATAATGGCTTTCACGCTCTCGCTCGATGACTTTATCATCAGCTATTTTACCTGCGGTCCGGGCTTCCAGACCCTGCCGATAGCTATATTCGCGATGACCAAGAAGCGCGTAAAGCCCGATATGTACGCTCTCTCCGCCCTTATTTTCGTGAGCATCCTTGTGCTGCTCATCCTTTATAATTTTGCGCAGCAAAAGAGCGACGAAAAAACAAAAAGCAAGAAATAAATCTATCTGAAAGGAGCGGCAAAACAGTGAAAAAATTCTTTGCCATTCTTTTGGCGTGTGCTTTGGCGTTCGTACCCTGCACGGCGGCCTTTGCGGCGCAGCAGAGCGATATCGACGCCCTCAGAGGCACCAAGCTCTATGTTTATAACTGGGGCGAATATATCTCCGACGGTGCGGACGGTACTCTCGATATCAATGCCGAGTTCGAGAAGAAATACGGCATCGAGGTCGTTTACGACACCTACGACAATAACGAGGTCATGTATTCCAAGCTAAAGGGCGGCGGGATCGCCTACGATATCGTTATACCCTCCGACTATATGGTAGAGCGTATGATAAGCGAAGGTATGCTTGAGAAGATCGACTTCGACAATATCCCGAATTTCAAGTATATCCCCGACAAATACCGCAACCTCGGTTACGACCCGACCAACGAGTATTCCGTGCCCTATACCGTCAGCTATATCGGCCTTATCTATAATACCACCATGGTTGAGGAAGCCCCCGATAGCTGGACTGCGCTTTGGGACGAGAGATATTCGGGCAAAATTCTTATGATCAATAACCCGAGGGATGCCTTTGCCATCGCTCAGAGTATTCTCGGCATGGATTATAACACCGACGCCCCTGCCGCTTGGCGGACTGCCGCCGAGCTTCTCAAGGAGCAGAAAAGGGTCAACCCCAACTACGTCAACGACGAGGTCTTTCTCAAAATGGAGTCGGGCGAGGCTGCGCTTGCACCTTATTTTGTCGGCGATTATCTCACCATGAAGGAGAATAACCCCGACCTTGCCTTCGTTTACCCCAAGGAGGGCGTCAACTACTTTTTTGACTCCGCCTGCATCCTCAAAGGCTCAAAGAATAAGCTCGCCGCAGAGCTGTATATCAACTTCCTGCTCGAGCCTGATGTAGCCCTTGCAAACGCCGAATATATCTGCTACGGCAGCCCGCACAGCGAGGTGTATAATAACCCCGATTATACCTATTATCACGATGAAACGCTCTATCCCGAGGAGGGGAGCGTCAAGACTCAGCTTTTCAGGAATCTGCCCGCGGAGACGCTGGCTCTTATGAGCTCGCTTTGGGATGACGTCAAAAATTATATCCCGTCCGGAGTTTCGTCCAACTCGTTCTTCTTCGGCGGCACAGATACCGCAGCCGAGCCAAACGTCGACGGCGAAAAAATGACCGAGGAGACCGTCAAATACGCTGTCTGCATCGGCGTTTTCGTGCTCATCTGCCTTGCCTATGTGATTTTCAGGTACGCAAGGAAAAAATACAGAGAAAAAGTATAATTAATGCTGCCGCATCGTTCAAACGGTGCGGCGGTTTTTTCAATATTGCGGATACATAAAAAATTTACAGAATATTAACCATAATCACAGTTGACGGTTTGACGATAATATTATATAATATTACACTATAATGGAATAATCGGTCAGTGTATCCGAAAAGGAGAAGTTATGATAGATAAAGAGTTTTTAACATTCAGCGAGAAGCCCCGTGAGCTGCCGACCGTGGCGCTCAGAGGGTTGGTCGTGTTCCCCGATATGTTCATTCACTTTGAGGTGGGGCGAGAGAAGTCGATAAATGCGCTCAAAGAGGCCATGGATGGCGGGCAGGAGGTATTCCTTGTAGCTCAGCGTGATGTGTCTGTCGACAACCCCGACTATGACGAGCTTTACGATATCGGTGTTATCGCCAAGGTGAAGCAGCTTATTCGCATGCCCGGCAAAAACACCAATATCAGAGTGGCGGTCGAGGGTAACGCAAGAGCGAGGCTCATCGGCGGCGTTGCCGGCAAGAATTCAAAGTGCCTGCGTTCGCTCATTGTGCCCGTTTCCGAGCTGCCCGTTGCCGAGGAGCTGCGCGATTATTCAAGAGCGCTCGTCCGTCACGCCAAAGAGCTCTTTGCCGACTATGTCGAGGTTGCGTCGCAGATGCCCGTTGATATCGTCACCGGCGTTATGCAGAAGTCCGAGCCGGGCGAGCTTGCCGACTATGTTGCGGGCAATATTATGATAGAATATGAGGACAGGCAGCGAATACTTGAGGAGTTTGACAAGATTAAGCGCCTTGAGGCTCTCTGCGTGCTGCTTGCCGACGAGGGCAATCTGCTCAACCTCGAGGCTGAGATAGGCGAAAGAGTGCAGGAGCAGATAGACAAGAATCAGCGTGAGTATTATCTGCGTGAGCAAATGAAGATAATCTCCGAGGAGCTTGGCGGCGGAGTGTCGCAGGAGGAGGAGCTTGATGAGTTCCGCCGTAAGATATTCGAGCTGAATGCCTCCGACGATATCAAAGATAAGCTCTTACGCGAATGCGACAGGCTCGAGAAAAGCTCGCCGCAATCGCCCGAAGCGGCGGTGAGCAGGAATTACCTTGAGATCTGCCTTTCGCTGCCGTGGGATAAGTATTCAAAAGAGAATACCGATATTAAAAAATCAAAGAAGATACTTGAAGCAGACCATTATGGTCTCGAGAAGGTCAAGGAGAGGATACTCGAGTATCTTGCCGTCAGGGCTCTTGCGCCGGATATCAAGGGGCAGATAATCTGCCTTGTCGGCCCGCCGGGAGTCGGCAAGACCTCGGTTGCTCGTTCGATAGCGAGGGCAACAGGCAGGAAATATGTCCGTCTTTCGCTCGGCGGCGTCAAGGATGAGGCGGAGATAAGAGGTCACCGCAAGACCTACATCGGCTCAATGCCGGGCAGGATAATCGAGGCGCTGCGGCAGGCGGGCACCAAGAACCCGTTGATACTGCTCGACGAGGTCGACAAGCTCTCAAGCGATTATAAGGGCGACCCGACCTCCGCTCTGCTCGAGGTGCTTGACCCGGAGCAGAATTCTACATTCCGCGATCATTATGTCGAGCTGCCGTTTGACCTGAGCCGAGTAATGTTTATCACCACGGCAAATGTCCGCTCAAATATCCCCGAGCCGCTTCAGGACAGAATGGAGATAATAGAGCTCGGCAGCTACACCTTCGAGGAGAAATTCAACATAGCCAAAAAGCATCTTATACCGAAGCAGATAAAGCGCCACGGGCTGACTTCAAAGCAGCTCAGGATATCCGACAAGGCTCTCTCGCTCATCATCGAGGGATACACCAAGGAAGCGGGGGTCAGAGGCCTTGAGCAGCAGATAGCCGCCGTGTGCCGCAAGGCTGCCGTGATGATAGTCGACGGCAGGGGCGAAAAGCTCTCCGTCAAGCCCGAGGATGTCGAAGCACTGCTCGGCTCACGCAAATTCAAGCCCGAACGCTTCGACGGCAAAGCCGAGGTCGGCGTTGTCAACGGCCTTGCATGGACCGCTGTGGGCGGCGAAATGCTCGAGGTCGAGGCTGCGGTGCTCGACGGCAGCGGCAAGCTCCAGCTCACAGGCTCTCTCGGCGACGTGATGCAGGAGAGCGCCAAGGCGGCGGTCAGCTATATCCGCTCAAGGGCTAAGGAGCTTTCGGTCGACCCGAATTTCTATAAAGACAAGGATATCCACATTCATGTGCCCGACGGCGCAACGCCCAAGGACGGCCCCTCGGCGGGCGTTACAATGGCTACGGCGCTTGTCTCGGCTCTCACAGGCAAAAAGGTCAGGCGCGACGTTGCAATGACGGGCGAGATCTCGCTGCGCGGCAGGGTGCTGCCGATAGGCGGGCTTAAAGAGAAATCCATGGCGGCTTACAGGGCAGGCATAAAGACCGTGCTCATCCCGTATGATAATCTGCCAGACCTTGACGAGGTCGACCCCAAGGTCAAGGAGAATGTCAGCTTCATACCCGCTAAAAATGTTGAAACTGTGTGGCGCACGGCGATAGAGAATTACGGCGAAGCGCCGAAAGAGAAGAGCGTTGCTCCGCTCGATGCATTCAGCGCGTCGAAACCCTCCGAGAGAGGCAGGTATAAAATATGAGATTTGATAAAATAGAGTTCACGGCGGCATATGGCACCTCATCGCAGCTGCCACCGCCGAAAGAGAAGGAGATAGTTTTCTCCGGTAGGTCAAACGTCGGCAAATCCTCGCTCATAAACAAGGTCTTTAACCGTAAAAACCTTGCGAGGGTCAGCTCCGTGCCCGGCAAGACGATAACCGTCAATTTCTTTAAGGGCGATGGCGTTTACTTCGTCGATCTGCCCGGCTACGGCTACGCGAAACGCGAGCAAAAGGAGAAAAAGCGCTGGGCTGAGCTTATGGACGGCTACTTCAATTCGGGCAGGGATATCGCCCTCGTCGTCCAGCTCATTGATATGCGCCACGCCCCGTCTCAGGACGATATGACGATGCTCAACTTCCTCAAGGAGATGAATATTCCGTTTGTCATCGTCCTCACAAAGAGCGATAAGCTCAACAAAACCGAGACGGAGAAGCGCAGGGCTGAGCTCGATAAGGAGCTTGCGGATTATGCCGATATACGGCGCATAGAATTCTCCGCCGTCACAGGCAGCGGAGTTGAAGAGATAAGAGCGGCGGCAGAGGCCGCAGCTCAGTAACCGCCGAGCAACAGTTATTTTGGACGGGAGGTCAGCAAAATGTACGTTTCCGATTGTATTTCAATGAATGAGCGCGGGCATCTCACGATAGGCAGCTATGACACCGTGGAGCTTGCCAAAAAATACGGCACGCCCGCATATGTGTTTGACGAGAATGAGATACGCAAAAATCTCAGGGAATTCAAGAAGTCCATCGACGATGAATACGGCGGCAAAGGGCTTGTCGTCTATGCGAGCAAGGCGTTTTGCTGCAAAGAAATGTGCCGTATCTGCGCCGAGGAGGGCGTCGGCATAGACGTTGTCTCCGGCGGAGAGCTTTATACGGCGCTGTCGGTAGGGTTCCCGACGGATAAGATAGTTTTCCACGGCAACAACAAGACCCGTGATGAGCTGATAATGGCTGTCGATAACAATGTCGGCAGAGTGATAGTCGATAACATCACTGAGCTTGAGAATTTGAACGCCATTGCCGCCGATAAGGGCAAAAATATCGGTATAATGCTCCGCATAAAGCCCGGTATCGACGCGCATACCCATGAATTCATAAAAACCGGTCAGATAGACTCAAAATTCGGTTTTGCTCTTGAGACCGGCGAGGCTCTTGAGGCGATAAAAACGGCGCTTGTCATGTCAAACGTGACCCTCAGAGGTCTGCATTGCCATATCGGTTCGCAGATATTTGACCTTGACCCGTTTGAGCTTGCTGCAACGGTTATGCTCGACCTTATTAAGCAGGTCAAAGATGAGACCGGAGTGCAGCTCGGCGAGCTTAATCTCGGCGGCGGCTTCGGCATCAAATATCTCAAGAGCGATCGTCCGAGACCCTACGGCGATTATATGCGTAAGGTATCGGCGGCGGTCAATTCGTATTCAAAGGAGCTTGGGATCGAGACCCCATTTATCCTCATTGAGCCGGGTCGCTCAATAGTCGGCGCTGCGGGCATAACCCTCTACACCGTCGGCGCGGTCAAAGAGATACCCGACGTTCGCACCTATGTTTCCGTCGACGGCGGAATGGGTGACAACCCGAGGTATGCGCTCTATCAGTCGCGCTACGAGATAGTTTGCGCCAATAAAGCCTCAGAGAAGCGCAGCCGCACCGTGACGGTTGCGGGCAAATGCTGCGAGAGCGGCGACCTTATCCAGGAGTGGACTCATATCCAGCCCGTCGAACCGGGGGATATCCTTGCGGTGCTCTCGACAGGCGCATATAACTATTCCATGGCGTCAAACTATAACCGTATTCCGCGGCTGCCCGTCATAATGGTCAAGGACGGCAAGGATCGCCTTGTTATCAGGCGTGAGACCTATGAGCAGCTCACCGAGTGCGATATCTGAGAAAACAAATTGATTTAAGGAAGTGACTATATGCTGCATATAGCTATGCCGGCGGATAAAGTCCGCCTTGTATGCGTGCAGACCGATAGGTTCAAAACAAGCAGCCTCATTATCTCCTCGGCTTTGCCGCTTGATGAGAATGCGGCGGCGAACGCTCTCATGCTTCGCCTGCTCAAAAGGAGCTGCAAGAAGTATCCGGATTTCACTCTTTTCTACGGTAAGCTCGATGAGCTTTACGGCGCCACTGTCTCATCGGAGATAAGCAAGAGCGGCGATTCTCAGGTGCTCAGCCTCGTAGTCAACTGCCTTGACGACAGATTCGCTCTCGACGGCGAGAGCATCGCCGAGCAGTGTGCGGAGCTGTCGGCGGAGTTGATATTTGCCCCAAATACCAAGGGCGGCAGCTTCGGCGCGGACGCCGTCGCAACCGAAAAAAGGCTTCTCACTCAGCTTGTTGAGGAGGAGATGAATAATAAAGGGACATACGCGGAGCGGCGCTGCATAAATCATATGTGCTCAAATGAGCCTTACGGCCGTGACGAATACGGCACCGTTGAGGAGATAGCGGCGGTCAAGTGCGCCGACGTCTATGCCGCATGGAAGCGTATGCTTGCAAACGCCGTTTTTCAGATAACCTATGTCGGCTCGGCGTCGCCCGAGAATATCGAGAAGATATTCGCTTCGAGATTTAAGAAGATAAAGCGCGAGCCTGTCGAGACCGAGACTATATTCTTTAAGAGAGGCGGCCGTTTCTGCCGCCATGAGGAGCAGTTCCCCGTGAATCAGGGCAAGCTCATCATAGGGCTTCGCACAGGTATGCAGAGCAGCCGAGACAATCTCTTCGCCGTAATGCTCACTAACGATATCCTCGGCGGCAGCACATATTCAAAGCTGTTTGCGAATGTCCGTGAGAAGATGAGCCTTGCATACTACTGCTATTCGCGGCTTATAAAGTCAAAGGGCATAGTGCTTATCGAGAGCGGCATTGATACCGATAAGGAGCGTACCGTCTCCGCCGCCATTGTCAAGCAGCTCGGCGAATTGCGCGACGGCAGGACCGACCCCGAGGTCTACGATGCCGCAAAGCGCAGCCTGCGTGAGAGGCTGACCTTCTCGTCGCCCGCTTCGATTGCGGGGTGGTACGCCGCTCAGATAAACGAGCAGGATATAATGACCCCCGACGAGGTGGCGGACGGCATTGACGCCGTTACTCCCGAGCAGGTCTGCGAGGCGTCCAAGAAGCTGTCCATAGACACGATATTCATGCTTGCGTCCGACGGAAAGGAGACGGAAAATGAAGATCAGTGAGATTAAAAACGAGCGGCTCGGCGAGAGCGTCTTTTGCGGCGAGCATCCGTCGGGGCTCAAGGTCTTTGTGCTGCCCAAAAAGGATTATGAATCCGCCTTTGCGCTCTACGGCGTCAAATACGGCTCGATAGATACGAGCATTATGAATGAGAACGGCGAGTATGAAGCCATTCCCGAGGGCACGGCGCATTTCCTTGAGCATAAGCTCTTTGAGAGCGAGGATCTGAACGCTTTCGAGCGCTTTGCCAAGACGGGTGCCAGCGCAAACGCCTACACCTCTTTTGAACGCACCGCCTACCTCTTCAAAAGCTCGTCCGATATAACCGAATCGCTTGAAATATTGCTTGATTTCGTGCAGAATCCTTATTTCACCGCCGAAACGGTCGAGAAGGAGCAGGGGATAATCGGGCAGGAGATCAGAATGTATCAGGATCAGCCCGGCTGGCAGCTTATGTTTAACCTGCTGCGCGCTCTCTACGGCGAGAATCCCGTCAGGATAGATATAGCGGGCACTCAGGAATCCATCGCCCGTATCGACGCCGACCTGCTTCACAGGCTTTATAAAGAGTTTTATAACCCCGCCAACATGGCGCTTTGTGTCGTCGGCTGCGTTGAGCCGAGCGAGGTCTTTGCGACCGTTGAGCGCTGCCTCAGGAATAATGAGGGCAAAAAGATCGAACGCAAATTTGTCCGTGAGGATGAGAAGCCCATTCAGAAATATGTGGAGGAGCGATTCTCCGTCGCCGAGAAGCAGTTTTATCTCGGCTTCAAAGAGGGGCTTTCCGAGCCGACGCTCAATATCAAGGACGAGGTCGCCACTTCGATAATGCTTGACGCCGTATTCGGCAAATCCTCAAGGCTCTTTAAGGAGCTGCTGGACGCCGAGCTTATAGACATGGGCTTTGACGCCGATCTGTTCAACGGATACGGCTTCTCCTGTGTGATGGTGGGCGGCACAAGCGCCGACCCTGAGAAAGCGGTCGAGCTTATCCATGCGGAGCTTGCCCGTCTGCGCACCGAGGGCATCGACCCCGCCGCCTTCGAGAGAGCAAGGAAAAAGAATTACGGCAGAATGGTAATGAGCTACAATGACGTCAGCGAGACGGCAAACCTGCTTATGAGCCTTTGCTTCAGCGGCCATGAGCCGTTTGAGGAGCTGGAGGCATGCAGGAGCGTAACGCTCGAGGATGCCGAGCGCAGGCTTGCGCTGCTGCGTGAGGAATGCGCCGCGCTCTCCGTTATCAGCCCGATAATCAAGGAGGACTGAAGATGTCAAATTATACGGTAGTTTATTTCACAGGCATCAGCCGCGGCTTCAGCGTGCCGAGCGTGCTTGCCGAGTTCTCGATATTTGGTATTGATATCAGCATCAAGTGGTACGGCACGATAATCGCCTTCGGCTTCCTGCTCGCTGTGCTTTTCGGCGGGCGGATGGCTTATAAATGGAAGATGAATCTTGACAAGATGGTGGATGTGCTCATCTACGGCACTCTTGCCGGCATCGTCGGCGCAAGGCTCTATTATGTATTCTCAAAGTGGGATTACTACGGCGCTCATCTCAGCGAGATACCGAAGATATGGGAGGGTGGCCTTGCGATATACGGCGGGCTTATCGCCGGAGTTGTTGCCGCTTATATCGTTTGCCGCGTCCGCAAGATGAATTTTTGGAATCTGCTCGATATCGCCGTTATGAGCTTCCTCATCGGCCAGGGCATCGGCAGGTGGGGTAACTTCACAAACCAGGAGGCGTTCGGCACCAACACTACTCTGCCTTGGGGTATGTGGAGCCAAAAGATAGCCGACGATATTACTTCCCGTCAGGCGTTCTTTGCCGATAAGGGCATCACGATGGATCCTACAATGCCCGTTCACCCCACCTTCCTCTATGAGTCGATATCCTGCCTTCTCGGCTTTGTCGTGCTTTATATAATCTGCCGCAAAGCGAGGAAATTCAGCGGCCAGATAGCTCTTTGCTACGGCGTATGGTACGGCATTGAGCGCGCAATAGTCGAGGGCTTGAGGACCGACAGCCTCTATATAGCGGGCACGACTCTCAGGATATCTCAGGTGCTTTCGGCGGCTCTTGCGCTTGTGTGCGCCGTGCTGCTGGTGATACTTCTTGTTAAATACACAAAGCACCCGAAGCCGATCGACGGCGTTGATTATTTCTCAGAGCTTGAGCTTAAAAAGGCTGCTGAGGCAGCCGAAGCGAAGCCCGCCGAGGTCAAAGAAGAGGCGGTGGAGCAGTCCGAGCAGCCGTCGGATTCAAAATGAAATAAATTTGTAATATTCTATTAATGATTCTATAAAAAAGTAAGAATATGATATGGAGGAAGGCTTGATGGCAAAGCTGATTGACGGCAAAGCGATAAGAGAGCAGGAGCTTGACAGATTGGGGCGCAGAGTCTCGGAGCTCAAGAGCGAGGGCATATCGCCGTCGCTGGCGGTCATAATAGTCGGCAGCGACCACGCTTCACGCATCTATGTCAACAATAAAAAGGCCGCCTGCGAGCGCACGGGTATAATCTCGATCGAGCATGCCCTGCCGGAGGAGACGACCACCGCCGAGCTGCTGGAGCTTATTGACTCGCTCAATGCCGATCCCGCCGTCAGCGGCATTCTCTGCCAGCTTCCCGTGCCGAAGCATATCGACGGCAACGCCGTGCTCGAGCGCATATCTCCCGCAAAGGATGTCGACTGCTTCCACCCGGAGAATGTCGGCAGGCTCTCGATAGGCAGCGGCCGCCTTGTACCCTGCACTCCGATGGGCATGGTCACAATGCTGGAGCATGAGGGAGTCGATATCGCAGGCAAGCACTGCGTGATAATCGGCAGGAGCAACATAGTCGGCAAGCCTATGGCTATGCTCATGCTTGCCCGCAATGCCACCGTGACGGTCTGCCATTCTCAGACCCGCGATCTTCCGTCGCTGACAAAGCAGGGCGATATCCTTGTCGCCGCCGTCGGCAAGGCGAAATTCGTCACCGCCGACATGGTCAAGGAAGGCGCAGTGGTGCTCGACGTCGGCATGAACAGGGACGGGAACGGCAAGCTCTGCGGCGATGTTGACTTTGAGGCCGTCAAAGAAAAAGCCTCGCTTATAACCCCGGTGCCGGGAGGCGTCGGACCAATGACGATAGCAATGCTCATGCGTAACACCGTTGAAGCGGCTGCTATGCAGGCAGGAAAGGATGAATAGATATGAGTAAGGACAGGAAACTTTACAGAAGCAGGAGCAATAAGATACTCTGCGGCGTTTTGGGCGGATTGGGCGATTATTTCAACGTCGACCCCACCGTGCTGAGAGTGGCGTATGTGCTGCTGTCGGTATTCGTGCTCGGCAGCCCGATAATCCTCTATATTATCTGCGCCCTGATAATCCCGCAGGAGCCTGAGTTCCCGCAGCAGCAGCCCCCGTATCAGCAGGCTGATTATCAGCCCTGTGACAACAACAAAAATAATTAAAAATTAAGCAAAAAACCTTTGACATTACCGCAAGGTTATGTTATAATCTTTCATGCCGCATATTCGGGGCGGGTGAGTTATGCCCAAAAACAGCAATGTGCCCCAGAGTAGCGAGTCTAAAGAAAAGGATTGATATTCCGAATGTACGCAATCATCGAAACCGGCGGCAAGCAGTACAAAGTAGAAGCGGGCGACGTTATCTACGTTGAGAAGCTCGGCGCCGAAGAAGCAACCGATTACACCTTTGATAAGGTAGTAGCAGTCGGTACCGACGACGGCCTCACCGTCGGCGCTCCCTATGTTGCAGGCGCAAGCGTTGCAGCTAAGGTAGTTAAGAACGGCAAGGCTAAGAAGATCACCGTCTTCACCTACAAGCCCAAGAAGAACTCCAAGCGCAAGATGGGTCACAGACAGCCCTATACCAAGGTTGAGATCTCTGCCATCAATGCGTAAAAATCCGCCTTATGATCAAGGTACGGCTTTTGATCGGTAACGACCGGCTTACAGGCTTTGATATAAGCGGTCATGCGATGTTTGCCGAGAGCGGCAGCGATATTGTCTGCGCGAGTGTGTCGTCGGCGGCCTATATGGCGGCCAACACCGTCACGGAGATAATCGGCGCGGCGGCTGAGGCGAGCGTCGGCGAGGCTGAGATGCACTTCCTCCTCAAAGAGGATAATGAGGCTGCCTTCGCGGTGCTCGACGGGCTTCGGCTTCATTTGACAGAGCTTTCAAAGCAGTATCCGAAAAACATCAAAATCATCTACGGAGGTGTAAAGTAATGCTTAAGATAAATGTACAGCTTTTCGCTCATAAAAAAGGTATGGGTTCCACCCGTAACGGCCGTGATTCTGAATCCAAGAGACTCGGCGCTAAGAGAGCGGACGGTCAGTTCGTCCTTGCAGGCAACATCCTTGTAAGACAGAGAGGCACCAAGATCCATCCCGGCAACAACGTCGGCATCGGCTCTGACGACACTCTGTTTGCCCTCATCGACGGCACCGTTAAGTTTGAGCGTATGGGCAAAGACCGCAAGAAGGTCAGCGTCTACGCCGCTCAGTAATTCGGCATTATTAAAAACCGCCTTGCTTAGACGGGTGCTCGTAAGACAGTAATTCTAAAAAATTACTATTTTACGGCATCTGTCTGACAGGGTTGGAAAAACAACTACGAAAAGAACGATGTCGAGTCGAAAGACTTAACATCGTTCTTTTTCTATCACAAAATCCTTGAAATTACGGATGTTTCACCATGAAACGCCTATTATCATGCGAATTTAACTTTGATACGGTATGCGTGGAGCTGAAGTTCTCAGACGGCACGATGATTGCCATTGACACTGTTGCGGTTGAAAACAAAGTGATAGACAATATGTATCAGCGGTCAGAGCTTGACTATATTATCTACAATGACCCGATTGCATACGCCGATTTGATGCTTAACGGCAATCCCGAAGCCTATTTGAAGGCAGTAACAGAATACAAATCACTTGATTGATTCTCACACGCCCCAAGGTCATCTTGGGGCGTGTTTTCAAAAAAGTTACACTTTAATGTGATGAATTATTCCGTACCATCTTGAAAAAACTGCGAAAACCATGTATAATAATGTGTATACACACATTGGAGAGCATTATGCTTTTGATTTTATAGCAGATAGATAATGAATTTTTGAAATTTTAAGAATAGGGACAGGCATTATGTTTAATGATTATATTTGGAAAACATATTTGAAAGCTGATGGGAAAGCTGTTGTTGCATTTTTTGAGAGGAACCTCTGCGACTCGTTTACAGAAGATTATGCACGAACAATCTGTGAGTTGCACAAAACATATTGCCCAAGTAAAGCGATTTCGGAATACTTGTATTCAGAATTAAAGGAGCTAAGCGACGGTATCAACATTGAAGATTATGGCTTTCTGTATGGTTGCTATCCTATTGCAGAATTAGATGATGGCGAGTATAGCATAGAAAATATAATGGATATTTTCTATCAAGGATTAAATGACAGTGGAATAATGTCTGACAATCAGCTTTTTTCTGAATTTAGTGGAGGAATGGCGTACTATACAACCTTTTTGGCGATGGAATTACCAGAACTGTTCGTTCCTTATTATTTTCAACATAACTACAATGTGCTCGAAAAAATATCACAGGAATTTGAAATTACTCTTCCCGTAATTCCTGTCAAAAAAGATTACAAAGGTAGAATATACCACTATGGCGAAGTTTGTGCTGCGCTATCTGATTTTAGAATTAAGCATAACATGACACCCTACGAGTTATATTCTTTTTTATATGATTTTGCTCCCAAATATATTGGCGGTACGGATAGTTATATTATCAAATCTTTACCAGATCCTAAAAGCGTATTCTTTATTGGCGGCTCAAAAGACGATGCGTTCTTTGGTGACAATTCAGATATTATTAGCTGCTGGCAATGCAATCCCGACACAAGAGCTGGCGATTTAATCGTGATGTATCTACGTTCTCCTATTAGTGCAATTGATTCAATTTGGAGAAGTGTCTCTGTAGGATTTAATGATCCGTTCTTTTACTATTACAGATGTACATATATCGCACGTCCGCAAAAGATAAAGCAAATAACGCAAAAGCAACTTCAAAAAGATTCGGTGTTCAAAGAACTTCCCATTGTTCGCAAGAATATGCAAGGAATCAACGGCGTGGAACTGTACCCATCAACATACAACCATCTGCTTGATATGGCGAAAAGTGATTTAGCTCGGCTGGAATATGTTGTTGATGAAGCAGATGACATCTATGCTCGTGAAAAAGACGTTGAGAATAAACTTATTAAGCCCTTCCTTGAAAAATTAGGGTACACTGAAAACGAATACAAACAGCAACTGTATATCGAAATCGGCAATCACAATCATGCTTTAATTCCCGACTTTGTAATTCATCCAGTTGTTTCTTCGGGGCATCAATCAGCGGACTTCTTGGTAGAGGCAAAACTAACCATCCCATCCAACAAACTATTGGAAGAAGCAAAAACGCAAGCCAGAGGATATGCCAAATTACTTAACGCACAGTATTCTGTAATTGCAGCCAAAGAAGGTATTTGGATTTCTAAGGCAGATGATGATTATAGCAAAGATGTTCTAACCTTTTCGTGGGCAGAACTTAAAAACGAGGACAATTTTTTTGATGTGTTCAAGTTGATTGGAAACGGGAAGATATGAAACTTTACAGAAGCAAATCAGATAGAGATATAGCGGTACTCTGTCACCAACTAAAAAAGGCATCCGGAATAAACGGTAGTCATCTTCCGCACGGATTTCATGCGGTTGCTTCATTCGATTTAGGAAACATTTATGTGGATGACGTTATTACCAAAAAATTAAATCCTAATGTTCAATGCGAACTTGACGATTGTTTGTTGCATTTTTTACGCGAGGATTATGGGGATTTGACGGAAGAAGAACAGGAACAAAACGGTGAAATCAAGTATTTTGGAAATGGCAGAGGAATGATTGCAAGGTATAGAATATCTATCGGTCTGATTGAGATTACAGTAGAACAGAACACCATGATTTCTCTTTTACGACAAACGGGGGACGAATAATGTATAAAAAGAAAATGGGAATGACTCCAAAACAAGCATTAGAAACTTTTACATCAAAACATGACAGCAAATTGAAAATTTTAAGAGTTAGGAAAGGATATTCTCAACAAGGATTAGCAGACGCTGCCGGAATTCCCAAGAGAGCTATCCAAACTTATGAGCAAGGAGAAAGAAACGTAGATCACGCATCTCTCGAAACCTTGTGCGATATTTGTATTGCGCTGAACTGTACGTTGGAAGATATCCTTGAGAGCGAGGAATTGTTAGAAAAATTCCATCAGGTCAAATGGTGAGAATATGGCAGATAACAGAAATCGCAAGCGACCGATACAGGTAAAGTTTTTTGTAAATGCGGCAGAGTTTGAATTGATAAAAAAGCGAATGACCGATTTGGGGATGGACAACCTTAGTGCCTATCTTCGAAACATGGCTCTTGGCGGCGCTTGCGAAAATCAAAAAATGGACAATAACACAGAAACGAAAAACTGAAAATCTTTTCTTTTGCTTATTTAATTGAATCGACCAAGCTCTTGAGTGCCTCAGGCTGCCTCGTTGTGATGTTATCGGGGGCGAGTTTCAATACCCGCCTCATCTGTGACGGAGAGTCCACGGTCCAGAGCGACACGAGTAGCCCGCAGCGGTGTATCGTCTTAACATAGCCGTTGGTCGCGGTTGAGAAATGTGAATTTATCCCTATTGCGCCGAGTGACTTCGCCCTTGCGGCAAGCTGCTCGGCGGCTTTTTTGCTCAGAGCCTCCTTCAGCGTGATGCGGTGGTTGAGATAATAGGGGATGGCCGAATTCTTTCGGACCGTCTCAACCCATTCCTCGCCGACGCCGGTGTAAAACACCCTGTCCGTCAGCCCCGCTTCGGCAACGAGCCTGTCGGCCTCGGAGAGGTTCGCGGTTGATTTGATATCAAGATTTATGCGGCAGGTGTCGCTCTCTGCGACCGCCGCAAGCGCCTCCGACAGCAGCTCGCCCTCACTTTCGGAGGGTGAGCCGGAGTGGATTATGACGGGCAGCCCGCTCGGGCGGAACGTAACGTCAAATTCAACTATTTGAGCGCCCCATTTGACGGCTGTTCTCACGGAATCGACCGTGTTCGCCTTTGTGCCGAGCGCGCCAGCGTGGCAGGTTATAGTGAAATCCGATGGCAGATTCATTTTATTCACCTCAGTCAGCTTCGTCGATTATGCCGTAGTATCTGCCGAACCAATAGGGGAGCAGATAACTGCTCGGCGACTGAGCTGTGGAACTGTTGCCGCCGTCAAATCTGAACGGGTTGGCGTCGTAGTTTGCGAGCGGTCTCTCGTCTGTCGCAAGGGGCACAAGGAGCTGCTTGCCGCCGCCCCACTTTTCCTGCTCGGTGTCATAGACAAGATCCTTGCGCTTGGCGTTGAGCATATAGTAGTTGACATAGTCGAGCGGCAAGTCGCGCAGCGCCTGAACGGCAGAGTCAAGGTCGCAAACGTCGTCGGTGAATGCGCCGTACATCAGGTTCCACGTTACGCAGCGCTCGGGGCGCTCGTATTCCCAATGGTGCCTCATGCCCATAAGGATATATGCCCTTATAAACGGGTCATTCTCAATGCGGAGAATGGTTGCGGTGCAGAGGAAAGCCAGGTTGTCGTCAATATGAGTAACTCTGCCGTCGGCCTTTTTATGCTGAGCGGCGTTTAGCAGATAATGATCCTTGGTTGCGAGCTTCAGGAATTCCCTGCGGTATTTCTCGTCGCCCGACATATGATAGGCGACATCGAGGAAGGTGAGAATTTCAAGCGAATTCACGCACTTCTCCCAAAGCCACATGCTGTTGCCGTTAAGCTCAGCAGGCTCCCAACAAGCCCAGGTGGTCGGCAGACCGTCGATATCGCAAAGATGATAATTATTCTCAAGAATATGATCGACTATGTCGCAGATAACGCCTTTGATGGTCTCTTTTTCTTCATCGTCAGCGCAGAGGTCATAATAGAGTGAGAAGCCGAAGAAGTGACCCGTCATCTCGTCGCTGGAGGTCTCGCCGAGCCATTCGCATTTGCCGTCGGGGGATTTGTGCCATTCGCCGCCGTCGATCTGCAAATCGAGATTTTTGCCGTAGCCGGGTTCGCCCTCAAAGCGCACGGCTCTTGCGGTGAAGCCCTTGATGCCCGAAACCTTGGTGAGGAATATCATGGCGTTCATTGAGCGTCTTGCAGCCTCAAGCACCTTCTCGTCGCCCGTCACGGCGTAGCAGTAGGCGAGGGACGCAAGATAGGTGTGAGTCCAAAGGCCGTCGTTGTCGGATATCTGCGGTGTGCCTGTGGAGAGGTCGCCGTCCTTGACATTAAGGAGTCTTGTTATATATCCGAGCTTGCGGATATAGTATTTCTCGGCGAGGTCAAAGAAATAATCGGCCTTTTTACGCAGGGTCATTTCCAACTCGGATATCTTTGTAACGCCGGAGTCCGTAGCCGTCCATATGCCGTCCTTGCAGGCGACGGCGGCGTTGACTTTTTCTTCGCATACCCAGCGTGTGGCGGGCAGGTGCTTGACCTTGCCGTCGGCGATTATCGCAAGCCCCGCTTCCGTGCCGAGGATAACTCTGCCGTCGTCGGTGAAATCAATGCTGAATATCTCTTCGGCGGGTAAGGCGTTTATCTCGTTGTAGCCGTACCAGCCGCAGCCGTTGTCATAGATATAAGCGCCCTTGTCCGTGCCGAGCCAAATGAAGCCCAGCTCTTTATCGAACGAAACGCAGTTGATTTTGAATTCGGGCATGGTGCTGTGCTCGGGGAAGATGCACATCCAATGCTTTCTCTTGCCGGCGAACACCATCAGCGATCTTTCGGAGAAAGAAACGATCCTGCCGCAGCCGCAGGAGAGACCCTTTGCGGGCATCTCGGTGTCGAGGTAGGGCACGAATTCGCCGCCGTCGAGCACATAGAGCATCGGCGGGGTCATAAGGAATACTCTGTCCTCGCCGCTGATGCCGACTATCTCATCCTCAAAGCTCTGCATCTCGCTTATCGAGCCGTTCTCAACGATATAGAGCGTTTTGCCGCAGGAGAAGAATACTCTGCCGTCCTTTGCAGCGAATATGCTTTCCACGGGCGGGCAGGCAAACGAGCCGAAGGAGCCGTCCGCCTTGGTGTAGCTCAAACCGCAGTCCGTGCCGATATATACCGTGCCGTCCCCGGCGCAGGCGAGGCAGAGTGCCTTGCTCGAGATAAGGCCGCTCTCCGCCGTGAAGAATTCACACTTGCGCTGAGGGAAGCTGCCGGATACATAGTTACCTTTTCTTTTCATTTCATTTCTCCTTTTATGCGAAAGAATTATTTAACCGTTATTGAGGTCTGCAGGCTGTTTTTAGAGCCTTTTTCTTTTATAACTATTTTATAGTTTCCGCTGCCGCATGAGGTTGGCACGGTAAAGACCCATGTGATTATCCCCGAGCTGTTCGAGGTCTTTGCCTTGAATTCAGCGGATTTTGACAGGTTATCATTGCCGTTTTCATAGAATTCGATGGTGAATTCTTTATTCGGCGTGCCCATGACCGTGACGCTCGCCTGAGTGCCCCTGGATGTGGGGCTTGTCTTGCTCAGCAGCGAGATGCCGTTTGAAATATCGGGGATTGATATAAGCTCCGCTTCGGTGGCGGCGGGCTTTGCCGTTGTCTTTACTTCCGCTTTTGTCTGTGCAGGTTTAGCGCTTTCGGAAGGTTTGGTATTTCCGTCTTTGTCGGTAATGATCTCGGTCTCGGGTTCGGTTCCTTTAACAGTATTGTCGGTGACTTGTGCTTTAGTTTCGGCAGTTTCCGTACTCTCTGCTGAGGTCACAGCGTTGCCCTCGGTTTTGCTGCAAGAAGCGAGCAGGATAAGCGTCAGCGCCATGGCTGCGGCAAGTATTCTTTTGAAATTATTCATTACGATACCTCAAATCTTTATTGATATTTCGCCTGAGGACAGGGCTTCTCTTTGACCGTTCGGCAGAGTGACCAGCAGGTTGCATTCATCGTTTACTCCGTCGGCAACGGCGGTGAATTGCTCATTATCTTTAACAAATGTTATCTCTTTTCCGAGGAAAAACAGCCGCTTTTCGTATGCTGCGGCTATTGCCGAATCGTCGGGGTCGGCGGCGTAGCCGAGCAGCTTTTCGGCTATCATTTCAGCGAGCTTTTCTCTTGGAATATCAAGGCTCACGCTGCCCGCTTTGTCAAGCTCATCGGGGAAGTCGGCGGTGGTCAGGTTAATCCCTATTCCCGCTATGATATACTCCTTGCCCGAGTCAAAAAAATGCTCGCAGAGGATGCCGCATATCTTTTTTGAGCCGAGGAATACGTCGTTTACCCACTTTATGCCGAGCCTCGGCGCACCGAGCGCTTCGAGCGATTCGCATACCGCGAGCGCGGCGGCGGGGGTCATCAGCGGCAGGGGAGCTGTCGGGCTGAAAAGCAGGGTCATATAAAGCCCTGTGCCTTTTGGCGAAAAGAAGCTCTTACCCCGTCTGCCTCGCCCTCCCGTCTGCATATCGGCGGTTATAAGGCATGGGACTGCAAGGCGCGAAGCATTCTGCCTGGCATAGGTGTTAGTCGAGTCGATACAGTCGAAATGAATATGATCAAGCGCCGCCAAAATGCCGCCCTCCCTTAAATAAACATCTTAAATATTATACATTTTTAAATTTCGTATGTCAATATAAATAATATGTGTTGACACTTGGGGCGAAAAAGGGTAAAATTATACTGAATTATTGCAGAAAGAAGGCGATTCGGTGCTCGTGCTCCAAAAGGGGTTCAATTATTCTCAGGATGGGCCGGGTAATCGCCTTGTTTATCATTTGCAGGGCTGTAATTTCGCCTGCAAGTGGTGCTCAAATGCCGACAGCATACCGAGGGAAAATCCAAAGGCCAAGGAACGCAGCGGCGACGATATTTTTGACGAAATAATGCGCAGCCGAATGATGTTTTTTGACGGCGGAGGAGTTACCTTCACGGGCGGCGAATGCACGCTTTGGTATGCCGAGCTGCTGCCGCTTTTTAAGCGCCTTCACGAGCAGGGGATAAGCGTTGCGATAGAGACTAACGCTTCAAGCGTTCATCTGCCCGAGCTTGCGGAGTATGTCGATCACCTGATAGTCGACCTCAAGCATTTTGACGACGAGCAGCATATCAAGTGGGTCGGCGCTTCGCTTAAAGAGACAAAGAAGAATATCGAGTTTTTCTTTACGAGCGGTAGGGAGATACATATCCGCATTCCAGTTATCAACGGAGTTAACACCTGCCCCGAGGGCTTTGCCGATTATTTCAGCCGCTTCGACACTTCCCATGCGGATTTTGAGTTCCTCGCTTATCATGAATTCGGCAAGGACAAGTGGCACGGCAATTACGGCATCACCGACGGCTTCGTTTCGCCCGAAATGATGGCGGAATTCGACAGAGTTTTTAAAGAACACGGTCTGAAAACCGTTAAGACATAAGGAGATAAGACTATGACAAGTATTCTTGACAGCAAGCGTATCACGGAGATGGCAAAGGCTCATTTCGCCGAGAAAAGAGCAGGTATGCGCCTTGACGGCTGGTTTATCGCAAAGGAGGCTGAGCTTAATCTCAGCGAAAATTATAAGGACGAGAATGAGGAGGTCAAAAAGGCTCTCATTCTCAGAGACATCATCGAGACTATCCCGCTTTATCTGACCGATTCTCAGATATTTGCAGGCTCGCAGGACGACGCTTTCGCAAGAAGCTATGCCCTCATCAACCCTACATTTAAGGTCGAGGAATTCAGCGGCTACTGCGACCCGACAGCCGTTTTCGGCGATATCGAGCCGAATGACGAATTCACCGCGGAGCGTATCGCCGCTGCAAGGGCAAAATTCGCCGAGACCGAGTACGCCGAGAAACTAAGGGAGGTCTATGCCGAGGCAGAGCCTTACACCAAAGAGGTCATATTCTTCTTTGAACAGGTCACGGGTCATCTTATCCCCGACGTTCGCTTTGCGATAAAGCACGGCGTGCGCGCAATGATAGACAGCATTAAAGATAAGAGCGGCGACGGCTACAAGGCTTTCGCGATCGCGCTCGAATGCGCCGTTATTCTCGCAAACCGCTATGCGGATATGGCTGCCGAGCAGAAAAAGACCGCTTCGCCTGAGAGGCGCGAGCAGCTTGAGATAATGGAGAGAACTCTGCGTAAAGTGCCCGAGCACGGCGCAGACGACCTCTATGAAGCCATTCAGTCCTTTATGATAATTTGGCAGATAATGTGCCTTGAGCAGACTCCGAATCCCTTTGCATTCTCCGTCGGTAACGCCGACAGGATATTTGAGCCTTACAGAAACGGCCTTGACCGTGACACCACGGCTGCGCTGCTCAAGCATTTCCTTGTTTTCTTCAATGTCGCCGACAGGAGCTGGGCTATCTCTCAGAATATCATCATAAGCGGCAGAGACATTGACGGCAACGATCTTACGAACCCCACTACATATGCGCTCATGGACGCATATTTTGACATGAATCTCCCGCAGCCGATCCTCTCTGTGAAGCTGCATAAGAATACCCCCGCAAAGCTCTATGAGGAGATGGGGCGCTTCCTCTTCAGCCCCGGCGTGCTTACGCCCTCATTCTTCAACGACGATTCGCTCTATGCCGTCCTCTCGGCTCACGGAGTGGCGGATGAAGATCTGCCCGATATCTCGATAGCGGGCTGCCAGGAACCTCTTGTAATGGGCAAGGATAACGGCAACACTACCAACAGCTGGCTCAATCTGCCCAAGATCCTTGAAATGACCCTCACTGGCGGCGTTTCGACCGTCACGGGTGAGAAGCTCGTCGATATCGAGGCGTGCCCCCTTGAGGATATCAGGGAGGGCTTCTATAAGAATGTTCAGCACTTTGTCGATGAAATGGCAAAGGCGGCGAACGGCGCTTCAAGAGCGATCTCAACTCAGCGCGTTCCGTTCCTATCATGCCTTATGGGCGGCCTTGAGAACGGCATAGACGCAAGAGATATCCATAAGCAGGGCACAAAGTATAACGGCAGCGGTTGCCTTATCCACGGTGTTTCCGTCATTGCGGACAGCTTTGCCGCTATTGATAAGCTCCTTGCCGAGAGACCGCAGGACGCCGACAAGCTCGTTGATGCCCTCAAAGCGAATTTCAAGGGCTATGAGGAGCTGCGTGAATTTCTGCTCTCCGCCGATAAATTCGGCAATAATATCGAAAAAGTCGATAACGAAGCCGCAGAGATAGCTTCAAAAGTCGCCGATATCGTTGCCGGCGAGAAGAATTACCTCGGCAACCCGTTCAGACCCGACTTCAGCTCGCCCTCTACACACCTGCTTTACGGCTACTGGGTCGGTGCTACTCCCGACGGCAGAAGCTCCAGAGATATGCTCGGCTACGGCGTGGATCCTCTCTACGGCAGCGCAGAGAACGGCCTCGGCTTCCGTATGCTGTCAAATATGAAGCTCCCGTTTGACAAGATGAACGGCGGCTATGCTTCTCACCTCGGCATCGACCCGAAGTATTTCAAAGCGCCGACTTATGAGGAAAAGGGCATTGAATTCAGAGATAAGGTCATTGCGCCGCTCTTCTTCAACAGCCTTATGGAGGGCGTTTCACCCTTCTACCTCTATGTCAACGTCACCACCGCCGAGATACTCAGGAAGGTGCTTGCAGACCCCAAAAAGTACGCCCCGAGCGGAGTATACATAATGAGGATACACGGCACATTTGTCAACTTCCTTGACCTTTCGCCCGCCATTCAGCAGGATATAATCACGAGGCTTGACCCCGGCTCGACCGCGCTTTGCTGAGGTGACTTATGAAAATAATCGGAATTGATATAGGCACAACGAGCATTTGCGCCGTAGTGACGGATGCCGATTCGGGCGAGCTTATCTCAAGCGTTTCGGCTCCCAACAGGGCGTTTATCGCCTCGGATAAGCCTTTTGAGAAGATACAGGACCCTGCCGTGATAATGAGCACGGTCAGGGAGCTTATCTCCCGCCTCGGCGTGGACGATGCGGCTGCGATAGGCTTCTCCGGTCAGATGCACGGCATACTTTACACCGACTCCTGCGGCAAAGCGGTCAGCCCGCTCTATATTTGGCAGGATGAGCGTGCGGCACAGCGTTATAAGGACGGCAAGACCTATGCCGAATTCCTCGGCTGCTTCCCGGGTTACGGCCTTGCAACCGATTTTTATAATGAGGTCAATGGTTTGATCCCCGACAATGCGGAATATCTCTGCACCATAGCGGATTACGCCGTAATGCAGCTTTGCGGCAATTCAAAGCCGGTTATGCATATAACAAACGCCGCAAGCCTCGGTTGTTTTGATGTAAAGTCAAATCGCTTTACACTTAAAAATGACAGATTACCTGAAGTTACGACCAAGTTCAAAGCGGTCGGCAAGTGTAAAGGCATACCACTTTGCACCGCTCTCGGTGACAATCAGGCGAGCTTTATCGGCTCTGTCAGAGAGCCTTCCGACGCTCTGCTGAATGTCGGCACGGGCGCTCAGATATCTTGGCTCACCGATAATGCCGACGGCAGCGGAGTTGAGATAAGAGCGTTCGACGGCAAGCGCTATTTGGCGGCGGGCTGCTCGCTTTGCGGCGGCAGAGCTTTTGCCATGGTCGAGAAGCTGTTCCGCAGTGCCGCTCAGCTTGCGGGTGCGGGCTGCGATTCGTTTTATCCGATGCTTGATCGGCTGCTTGCCGACA
>FR888196.1:0-11177 GCA_000431775.1 Clostridium sp. CAG:413
GTTCGCCCGCTTAGAGCGCACAATACTGCAACAATTCTCAAATCCGAAATGTACTATCTCAGAAAGTTTACTTCGCGTGACGATCTGATTTCGGCAATCGAGCGTTATCTCTATTTTTACATCAACAAGCGTTACCGGCAGAGACTCAAATGCATGACGCCGATGGAATTCCTGATAAAATGTTTTTGTTTTTTCACTGTCTACTTGACAGGGGGCACATCATTTTTGTGTGAAAGTCGTTTTTCACCTTGCTTTTTCATCTGAAATCAAATATAATGGTGTTCGGATTCATCATCTTCGGCAATATCGGCACCAACATCCTCTTCCCCTGGCTCCATAAGCACTTCCACCATTGGTTCAATCCCAATAAATAATCCCATTTGGCAATTACCCCCCGGGGCTGTCACCTATCCGACAGCCCCGTTTTTTTGCTCAATGCTGCTTTCAAAGATATTTATTCTGTCTAAATATCAACCTACTGCTGCGGGGCATTGACTATCGGGGCGGGGTGTGGTATACTTTCGTGTAGTAAAACCTCTTCGCCGTTCTATATATAATGTATATGGCGTTTTAGTGGAATTGCCCTTATTTGCGGTGGCGGCAGGCCGATTTATTGCATAAATGTATGAAAATACATAAAACGGGTTGACAAATGCGAGCGCGTGTGCTACTATAACGCCAACCTATTTGGTAGGTATTTCGCATGAAAGGAGAATGTCACCGTGAGAAAGGCAATTGCGACTATGTGCATTATGGGCATGTGCGGCGAGTTTCGCATGTGCATGATGACTATTGCCAAAAATCCGGCACGTTCTTCATTAAAAGCAGCTCGATAAGCTCGAGCGCCAATTGATTTGCTTTTAACCGGGAACTTCGTCGGAGGCTCCCGGTTATTTTTATTCTTGCGGAGGTTTTCACCATGATAAGCTGCCTTGAAGAGCTTGTAAGAGCTAATTTCAGATTCGGGCGAATGTGCCGCTGTCTTGTGGTATGATCGTTAAACTGAATAAATATTAATTTTGAAAGGTCGAATTAAAATGAAAAAGATAGTTTCCGTATTACTCGTCGCTGTCCTCGCACTTGCAATATTCGCGGGCTGCTCCGATACTCAGAGTCAGTCTATCACCATCGCAGTCCCCAATGACGCCACCAACGAAGCCAGAGCGCTGCTGCTTCTTCAGGCAAACGGCTACATCAAGCTCAAGGAGGGCGCAGGCATCACCGCCACCGTCAACGATATCGCCGAGAACCCCAAGAACATTAAGTTCAACGAGGTCGAGGCAGCTCAGCTCCCCAACGTCCTGAAGGATGTTGACTACGCAGTCATCAATTCAAACTATGCTATACCCGCAAACCTCAACCCCGTTAAGGATTCTCTCCTTATCGAAGACTCCGCTTCCTCCTACGGCAACATCCTTGCTGTTAAGGAAGGCAACGAGAATACCCCCAAGATAAAGGCGCTCAAGGCCGCTCTCGAGAGCAAGAAGGTCGCCGACTTTATCAACAGCAAGTATGAAGGCGCAGTCATCAGCGTGGTTGAGAATCCCGGCGACGGCTTCGACGCCACCGTTGACTACGACGCACTCAAGGGTCAGGAGATAAGCGTTGCCGCTTCCCCCACACCGCACGCTGAGATCCTTGCAGTTGCCAAGGAGATCCTTGCCGAAAAAGGCATCACTCTTAAGATCCTCGAATTCACCGACTATGTCCAGCCCAACAACGTGGTTGACAGCGGCGAGGTCGACGCCAACTACTTCCAGCACACTCCGTATCTTGACGACTTCAACGCTCAGAACGGCACTCACATCGTCTCCGTGCTGACCGTTCACGTTGAGCCGATGGGTCTCTACGGCGGCAAGCAGACCACACTTGACGCTCTTAACAAATAAGATACCTTATAAAATCTACGGGAATAATGCCGGCTGTTATCGGGCGGCGTTATTCCCTTGCGGGAGTTATGGATAATGATTGAAATTCAGCACTTAACTAAGACGTTCCCCACCGCCGATGGCAATTTCGACGCCCTGCACGATGTCTCGCTCAAGATAGAGGACGGCGAGATATACGGCATCATCGGCATGAGCGGCGCAGGCAAGAGCACTCTTGTGCGCTGCATCAATATGCTCGAGCGCCCGACCGAGGGCAAGGTCATAATCGACGGGCGCGACATGAGCACGCTCACCGAGTATCAGCTCAGGGAGCAGCGCAGGAATATCACGATGATATTCCAGGGCTTCAACCTGCTCATGCAGAGGAACTGTCTCAGAAACGTCTGCTTCCCGCTGGAGCTTGCGGGGGTCAAAAAGTCCG
This sequence comes from Clostridium sp. CAG:413, assembly GCA_000431775.1. Taxonomy (GTDB): domain Bacteria; phylum Bacillota; class Clostridia; order Oscillospirales; family Acutalibacteraceae; genus CAG-177. The sequence goes on from FR888196.1 coordinate 2,311, forward strand.
AGGCGGTCAAGAGAGCGACCGAGCTGCTCGAGATCGTCGGTCTCGGCGACAAGCTCAAGAGCTACCCGGCGCAGCTCTCGGGCGGCCAGCAGCAGCGAGTGGCTATTGCCCGCGCGCTGGCGACCCACCCGAAGATATTGCTCTGCGACGAGGCAACGAGCGCGCTTGACCCGCAGACAACGCAGTCCATTCTCTCGCTTATCCGCGATATCCACGACAGGCTCGGCATCACCGTGATAGTCATCACTCACCAGATGAGCGTCGTTGAGCAGATATGCACCAAAGTCGCTATCCTCGATAACGGCACAGTCGCCGAGGAGGGAGCGGTCAGCGATGTGTTCTCCGCCCCGAAATCCAAGGCAGCAAAGGCTCTTGTCTACCCCGACGGCTATGACCAGGACGCCGTAGTCGCCGACAACGAGACCGTCGTGCGTATAGTATTCAACGGCTCAAACGCCACCAAGACCCCGCTGATAGCTCAGATGGCTATCGACGAAAACATAGCGGCGAGCATCCTCTCGGCGTCGACCCGCTCGATAGGCGAAAAAGCCTACGGCAATATGCTGCTCGGCATCCCCGGCGGCAGAGCGGAGCTTGAGAGGGCGATCGCTTACCTTACCAGAATTCCCGATATCTATGTTGAGGAGGTGACAAGCGATGATAAGTGAGTATTTGGCTTCGGAGCCGGTGCAGGAGGCGCTCAAAGTCCTGCGTGAGCAGTTCCCGCTCGCAATATGGGAGACCGTCTATGTCACCGTGCTTTCGACCTTCTTTGCGACCATCATCGGTCTGCCCCTCGGAGTGCTGCTCGTCGCGGGCGAAAACAACAAGATAATCAGAGTCCCCAAGGGCCTGCTCCATGCGCTGAATGTGATAATAAACCTGCTGCGCTCGGTGCCGTTCCTCATATTGATGATAATGGTGTTCCCGCTCACAAGGCTGATAGTCGGCACGGTCGTCGGCACTCCCGCGTCGGTGGTGCCGCTCGTCATTGCGGCGTTCCCGTTCATCGCAAGGCTCGTTGAGGGCAGCCTCAGAGAGATCAACCCCAACATAATCGAGGCGGCGCAGAGCATGGGCGCTTCGCCGTTCCAGATAATCGTCAAGGTCATGATACCCGAGAGCGTCCCCTCGCTCATCTCGAATGCGACGATAGCGATAACCACCGTGCTCGGTTACTCCGCAATGAGCGGTATAATCGGTGGCGGCGGACTCGGCAAGATAGCCATCAACTACGGCTACTACAGATATAAATATCTGATAATGATCTTCGCCGTCATCTTCCTGATCATCCTCGTTCAGGTGTTCCAGAGCGTCGGCACCCGCCTCGCAGTTAAGAGCGATAAGCGGCTCAGAAACAGAAAATAAGCTAAAGTTAAAGCTCCGTCAATGACGGAGCTTTTTGCTGTCTTTATTTCCTTTTGCAATCGTCTTTTGAGCAGTTACCGTTCATCGGGCAGCCGCTGCATCCGGAGCAGCCGCACCCGCACCCGCCCCTTTTCCTTTGGCGCACGAGCGAACGCACTGCAAAGAAAACGGCGGCGGCGATAACGGCAAGAATTACATAATCGCCGACGGTCATATTATCATGCTCCCTATCCTGAACACCAAGAAGGCGCATATCCACGCCACGCCGCACTGGAGTATCACAACGCCGGCGGTCTGTATCTTTGAGCCGAGCTCACGGCGGATAGAAGCGATCGCCGCAACGCACGGGGTATAGAGCAGGGTGAATACAAGGAAGCTGACCGCCGAGAGCGGGGTGAACATCGCCGAGAGTGTGCCGCCGAGATTTGCAAGATTTGTTTCAAGCAGCACCGCCATGGTGGAGATAACAGCCTCCTTTGCCGTGAAGCCGGAGATGAGCGAGGTAGCCGCTCTCCAGTCGCCGAATCCAAGAGGCTCGAATATCGGGGCAACGACCCTGCCTATCATGGCGAGCAGACTGTCCGCGCTGTTCTCGACCACATTCAGGCGGGTGTCGAAATTCTGAAGGAACCAAATAACTATCGTTGCGACAAAGATTATGCCGAATGCACGCTGCAGGAAGTCCTTCGCCTTATCCCAGAGCAGCAGAGCCACGCTCTTCGGCGAGGGGAGGCGGTAGTTCGGCAGCTCCATGACAAACGGCACGGGGTTGCCCTTGAAGGCGGTGTTCTTGAGTATCAGCGCCATGATTATCGAGAGCAGGATGCCGAATACATACAGGGCGATCATCACGAGCGCCTTGTGCTTCGGGAAGAAGGCCGCCGCAAACACGGCGTAGATGGGTATCTTTGCCGAGCAGCTCATGTAGGGCGTCAGGAGTATCGTCATTTTACGGTCGCGGTCGGAGGAGACGGTGCGCGTCGCCATTATGGCGGGCACCGAGCAGCCGAAGCCTATCAGCATCGGCACGAACGAACGCCCCGAGAGGCCGATCTTACGCAATACCCTGTCCATGACGAAAGCGACTCTCGCCATATATCCGGTATCCTCAAGTATCGAGAGGAAGAAGAAGAGCACCACGATGAGCGGCAGGAAGGTCAGCACGCTGCCGACGCCCGCAAAAACGCCGTCTATCAGCAGGCTGTGGACGACCGGGTTGATGCCGTAGGCGGTCAGCGCACGGTCGGCGAGATTTGTGAATGCGTCAATGCCGCTTGCCAGCAGGTCGGAGAGTGTTGAGCCGATTACTCCGAAGGTGAGCCAAAATACAAGGAACATCACGCCGAAAAACACGGGGAACGCCGTGTATTTGCCGGTCAATATCTTGTCTATTGCCATGCTGCGCTTGTGCTCCTTGCTCTCGTGAGCCTTTACCACCGAGGCGGCGACGACCCCTTCGATGAAGTCATAGCGCATATCGGCGAGGGCGGCGTTGCGGTCAAGCCCGCATTCGGTCTCCATCTCGACTATGCAGTGCTCGAGCAGCTCGCGCTCGTTCTCGACAAGCTCCAGCTCGTCCGCCATGCCGGGGTCGCCCTCGATTAGCTTCGTCGCGCAGAAGCGGGACGGCAGACCCGCGCGCTTGGCGTGGTCGTCTATCAGGTGCACAACTGCGTGGATGCAGCGGTGCACCGCGGATTCCGAGGTGCAGAAGTCCCACACTCTCGGCAGTTGTTTATTCTTTGCGACGGCAACGGCCTGATCTATCAGCTCCGACACGCCCTCGCCCTTTGAGGCGCTTATCGGCACCACGGGGATGCCGAGCAGCTCGCTCATCTTGGCGATATCGACGGTGCCGCCGTTGGCTCGCACCTCGTCCATCATGTTGAGCGCCAGCACCATGGGCACCCGCAGCTCGAGCAGCTGCAAGGTGAGATAGAGGTTGCGCTCTATGTTCGTTGCGTCAACTATGTTGATTATGCCGTCGGGCTTCTGATTGATAATAAAGTCGCGGGTGATTATCTCCTCCTGCGTGTAGGGGCGCAGGGAGTAGATGCCGGGCAGATCGACCACCTTGCAGTTTTTCTGCCCTCTCACGTCGCCGAAGCGCTGATCCACCGTCACGCCGGGGAAGTTGCCCACATGCTGATTCGAGCCGGTCAGGGCGTTGAAAAGAGTGGTTTTGCCGCAGTTTTGATTGCCCGCAAGAGCGAATATCATGCCTCCGCCCCCCTCTCGCTTTCGGGCTCGCCGACAGTTATATTTTTTGCGTCCTCAAGGCGCAATGTCAGCTCGTAGCCCCTTATGCGTATCTCGATAGGGTCGCCCATGGGCGCCGCCTTTTGCAGCGTCACCCTCGTCCTCGGGATAAGCCCCATGTCAAGCAGGCGACAGCGCAGAGCTCCCTCGCCGCCGACAGCCGTAATTACCGCAGATTGGCCGATTTTTAATTTGTCAAGCGTCATATATCCTCCGATAAAAATGTTAGTGCAGACTAATTTCGATAATATGTTAGCACGCGCTAATTTTTTTGTCAAGGATTTTCGCCCCTATCCTTATAAAAAAGACGGCCGACGGTGAATCGCAACCGCCGACCGAATTTAATTGCCGAATTGTAATTATCCTCACGCAAATATTGCCATGGCGAGGGTGCCGGCGAGCATGAGGGTGAGGCCGAGGGTGGCCTTTTTGCTCAGCTTCTCCTTAAAAACGAAGTATGAGAATATGACCGTGGGCAGCAGGCTCATTTTATCTATCGGCACCACAACGCTCACGACGCCGTTCTGAATAGCGTAGTAGTAGCAGAGCCACGAGCCGCCCGTCGCAAGGCCCGAGAGGGCGATGAAGCCCAGCTCTTTTTTATCAAGCGTTTTGAGCTGCGGGAGCTTGCCCTTGATGATGACTATCAGCCACGCCATGACCAGCACCACCGCCGTGCGGATAGCGGTCGCAAGGTTTGACTCAACGCCCGAGATGCCGACCTTGGCGAGGATAGAGGTCGCGGCGGCGAATACCGCCGAGCCGACGGCATAGAGCAGGTAGCCCTTGCCGCTTGCGGAATTTTCGGTCTGTTTTTTCTCCACCATGAGCAGCGTGCCGACCCCGAGCAGAGCCGTGCCGATGAGCTTCACCGCAAGGTGCTCCGTTTCGCCGAAGCAGATTATCGCGAGCAGCACGGTGAGCACGGTGCTCGACTTATCTATCGGCACGACCTTGTTGACGTCGCCGAGCGAAAGCGCCTTGAAATAGCATATCCATGACGCGCCTGTCGCAATGCCCGAGAGGGTCAGAAATATCAGCGATTTTGCGCTGATCTGCGATATCGAGCCTGCCGAGCCGGAGATGAACACCATTATCCATGAGAATACGAGCACGACCGCCGTGCGGATGGCCGTCGCCACGTCGGAATCCGTCTTGCGGATGCCGCACTTAGCGAGGATAGCCGTCAGAGCGGCAAAGACCGCCGAGAACACAGCCGCTGTAAGCCACATAAATAAGACCTCTTTTTATGAATTTTCACACCCCGCCGAGATAGTCCCGGCGGGCTTTGGCATGTACGCCGCCCTTGCCGCTGAATTTTTGCTCGTTCATTTTTCTTATTCCTCCGCTGCCGAATATCGTGTGCGGAATGTTGATTATCATCGTGCCGAAGCAGGTGAAGCGACCTATTTGCTCAAGCGTTTCGACGAGCTTGTTTTGGTATTTGTTTTCAAAGCCGTCCTGCATTTGGCGGCGAAAATGATATTCGGTATCATAATGATGACGATGAAAATAAGGCCGTAGAGATTGAACCGTTTCATTTGTTTTGAGTTCTCCATTCCTTGCCGTCGAACCAATGAAAATTCTCGCTCAGAGCGTCGTCGGTGAATACCTCCAGCATCTCGGCGAAGCCCTCGCTGAATTCGACTATGTGTTATATTATACACCCTGCCCCGCAGGATTTCAATGCGCCGAAGGGCGGCGAAAGATAAACTCTGCGAATATTCCGCAAAAACCGCCGAAACAAATAACTCTTAGCTATTGACAAGCCGCACGATAATGCGTATAATTAGTAACGAAGTGTTATTAAATGTGAGAGGGGTAACAGCTTAATGCAGGAGAAATCGGATATTTCCTCGGTGCGCCGCTCAAATTTTCTCGCGGTCAGCGGGTATTTGCGCCGCCGCGAGTCTGCCACCATACCGCAGCTCGCCGAAGAAACAGGTCTGAGCCTGCCCACCGTCACCCGTGCGATAAACAGCGGCATCACCCTGAGGATATTTACTTCATGCGGCATTTGCGACTCCGACCGCGGCCGCAAGGCTGTCTCCTATGCCATCAATCCCGACTTTATGCATTGCGCCATCATCTATTTTTTCTCGGACACGCTTCATTTTGATGTGTTTGATTTTTGCTTCAAGCGCTTGTTTGAATACAAATGCGAGATAAACGACGATAACGCTCTCGAAACTCTCGATTTTGCGGTCAAAAAATCCTTGACCGCCGACCCGCTCATCGGCTTTTATGCTTTCGGAGTGCCGGGTCATGTGCTTGATAATATGATAGTCCGCTCGTGGCGCTTCCCGAGCCTTGAGGGCATTGATCTTAAGGAGCGCTTCGCCGAGATGACGGGTAAGCCGGTTTTAATTGAAAACAATATGCGTGCCGCCGTCACGGGCGCCAAGATGTATTTGCCCGATTTTGACTGCGAGACAGTCGCCGCATATACATACGGCACCAAGAAATACGGGCTCGGCGTATCGGTCAACGGCGATATTCTCAGGGGCGCAAGGGGCAAGGCGGGCGATATCGGCAAAATATTCACCCCTATGGCTGACCGTCAAAATCTTGAGTTTTACTCATATCAGCTTCGGGCGATAATATCCGTGCTCGACCCCGACCGCATCGTTCTCTACCCCACCGATGACGGCTGTACCTTTGATATGCTGGTCGATAAAGCCGCCGAGTGCTTCGGCGAGGAGATACGCAGCAGGTTTGTGAGGAACTGCGACCTTTATACGGACTGCCTTTCGGGGCTGCTGTGGCTCTTTAACGACGAGCTGAAAACGGCCTTTGAATAAAAGGCCGTTTTTATACGGGCAATTATTAACGATTCATTATTAATTGCTCTTTACGAATTATATCGGCGGCTGTAGACACAGCAACCAACCGCATTCAAAACGACCCCTGCACAGCGGTCGTTTTTATAAAAGGAAATTAATAACGAATGATTATTAATTTATCTTTAGAAATTCGGAGAGAGGAGGCGCGCCACGTTAGCTCGGCACCCTTTAATCAATATAAAACATTAAACTAAGGAGAACGAAAATGAAAAACTTCAAAAAATCATTGAGCATTTTCATGGCGCTGTGCATGATGCCGGTCTCTGTTCAGTGCATCAGCGCATTCGCCACAGCAGATTCACTTGCAAAGCTCGAAGAGGATGTGACCGCATTCGACGGCAAGCTCTCGGTCGCAGAGCCCGACGACACAAGGGAGCAGGCGAAGCTGCGCCGCAAGGCAATGAAAGAGGCGAGCAAGCAGCGCAATATCTACGGCAATGTCGCCGCGCCTTATCTCTCCGCCGTGCGTACCATCGAGCTTTATGAGGGCTACAACGACCTTGACGAGATAATCAGCAACTATGACGATGTCGTCAACGAGCGCAACGCCCGCCACGAAAGAGAAAGAAAAGAAAAAGAAGCGACCATGGCTGCCCGTGCCCTCGACAGAGAGCAGAGACAGCAGCAAAAGAAGCTCAGAAAAGCGAAATAACAGCAAAAAAGAAAGCAGGCTTGGCAGATTTAACTGCCGAGCCTGTTTCGTTATATTATATTCAGTTTACCCGTGCTTTTTATTCACCGCAAGGCTGACGGCGCAAATGACCGCGGCAACGGCGCAAACGCCGAGCATGAGCAGGAATACCGGGCTCCAGCCGCGAGATTGCGACAGCGCGCCGAGCGAGTATGAGGCGGTCGTGCTGCCGACATAGCAGAATGTATTCAGCAGCCCCGCCGCAAAGCCCGCGTTCATCAGTCGGCGGATATCGAGCGGGAATACGCTGGTGATGACGTTGTTGATCATCGCCATAGTGCAGGATACGCCGATGAAGCAGACCATTATCATCACGATGCTGTGCAGCTTCAGCGAGAGCAAAATACCGCCGCAGAGCAGTGCGGACGCAATGAAAAACAGCATATTCATCATCGAATGCGAGATGATGACGGAGTGTATCTTCTTAACGAGCATCGCGCCGAAGGTCGCAACAAGCGGCAGCAGCAGGGTGAGCATTATCGAGAAGGACTGCGAAACGCCGAATTCCTCATACAGCACGGAGGTGACCCAAGTGTTCACACCGTCTTTGACGAAGCCGTTGACTATGCCGCAAAGGCAGGTTATCGCTATCGTCATCGCCATCACGGCGCCGAGCTTGCCACGGCGACCGCTCTCGGCAGTCTCGACCTGCGTCGGCTTATGCGACGGGCCGAAGAGCGCAAGCCAAATCCCCGCAGTGACGAGCAATACAACGGTCGCGAACGCAAACATCCCGCGCCAATTGCCGAGTTTCACAAACAGCGCCGAGAAGCCGTAGGCAAAGAACGTGCCCGCAACGCTCGTGGTGCTCATAACGAGGATAGCCCTCGGCATCATTTCCTCCGAGACAAGTTCGGATATGGTCTTGATGAGCGTGCTCCACAGCACGGACTGCACCATGCCGTTCGCAAGCCAGATATATTTCATTATCGCAATGTCGGAGCAGAACGCCATCGCCAGGTTGAGCATCGACGATATGCCGAGCGAGAGCGCTATCATCAGCTTTGAGTTATAATGCTTTGAGAGAACGCCGTTGACGAGCTGACCTGCGCCGTAGGCGAAGAAGAAGCAGGAGCTGACAAGCCCCGCCTGAGCCTTCGTGACCCCGAGATCCGAGATTATCGCAACTATCGAGGCGCTGAAATTCAGCCTGCCGACATAGGCCATGGCGTACGCCAGCCAGCAGATAAAAATTATCCTTTTGTCCCGCCGCAAAACCGCTTCACGGGTGAGCGTCTGTTCCATTCGATCGCTTCCCTATATTAATATAAAGTGATTGATATAGTTTAGCACTTCGGCGCCGTAAGGTCAAGGCAGTCGACGGATTTTAAGCATTTTTCTCCCGCAATTTTTTAAGCGCCTTGCGGAATCGGCTCGCAAAGAGTATTCCCGTGCAGGAGACGGCGATGATATCGGCGAAAGGCTCCGCCGTATAGACCGCCATGGTCTGATCGGCGATAACGTGCGGCAGGATATAGATCAGCGGCAGCAGGAGCACGAATTTACGCAGCACCGCGACCGAAATCGAGCAAACGGCGTTGCCGATGGATACAAACGTCATCTGGCAGGCGATCTGAATTCCGAAGATAAAGAGCACCGCGCAGTAGATACGCAGCGCCTTCGCCGCGAAGGCTACAAGCTCGGCGTCGGACGTGAATATCTTGGCAAAGACGGCGGGGAAGAGCATTATGCAGCCCCACAGCAGG
>FR888196.1:11191-18195 GCA_000431775.1 Clostridium sp. CAG:413
AGGAATGAATACGACAGGCAGACCGTCAGCAGCAGGCGAAAGGTCTTGCTCACCCTGTCGGCGTTGCCCGCGCCGTAATTGTAGCTCGTTATCGGCTGCGCCCCCTGAGCGATGCCCTGGAGCGGCAGCATGGCGAACTGCATTATGCTCGTGAGGATAGTCATTGCGCCGACCGCGATATCCCCGCCGTATTTGAGCAGCGACGAATTGAAGCAGACCGAGATAACGCTCTCGCTCGCCTGCATTATGAATGTTGACAGCCCCAACGCAACGCAGGGAAGTATCAGCTTCGGCGCGGCGATGAGATTCTCTTTTTTGAGGCGGAGGATAGTCTTTTTGCCCGTGAGGAAGCATATGACCCACACGCAGGAGATGCCCTGTGAGATGACCGTTGCGAGCGCCGCTCCGCGTACGCCCATTTTAAACCCGAAAATAAATATCGGATCGAGCGTGATATTGGCAATCGCGCCGATTATGACCGTCCACATGCTGATATTTGCGAAGCCCTGCGCCGTGATAAAGGCGTTCATGCCGAGCGTGAGCTGCACAAACAGCGTGCCCGCGGCATAGATGCTCATGTAGTCCGTCGCGTAGCCTATCGTGTTGCCGCTTGCGCCGAATGCCGCGAGCAGATCGCCGCTCCACAGCAGCATCACGGCGGTCAGGATTATCGAAATTATTATTTGCAACGAAAAGCAGCCGCCGAGTATCTTTTCGGCAGTGGCGTGATCGCCCTTGCCCATCGCTATTGAGGCTCTCGGCGCGCCGCCGGAGCTTATCAGCGCCGCGAACGCCGAAATTATCATTATCAGCGGCAGGCAGACGCCGACGCCCGTGAGCGCAAGGCTGCCGTCGCCGGGCATATGGCCGATGTAGATGCGGTCAACAATGTTGTAGAGCATATTCACGAGCTGCGCCACCACCGTCGGCACCGCCAACTTCAGCAGCAGCCTGCCTATCGGCTCCGTGCCCAAAAAAGTCTTATCTTGCTTCATTTTTATCATCTCCGTTAGTTATCCTGTCCATGTTGCGGGCGAATGCGTCAAGGCATATCCGCAGCTCGCTTAGCTGAGCCTCCGTCAGCCCGCGGGTCAACTCCCGCATAAAGTTCTCCTGAAATTCCCGACCCTTTGCAATGATCGGAGCGGCCTTCTCGGTGCAGTTTAGGCGGCATTTGCGCCTGTCGCCGGGCACGGCGGAGCGCTCGAGATAGCCGTCGTTCACCAGCTCGTCGACCCTGCAAGAGACTATGCCGGGCTTCAGACGGCGGTATTTGCATATGTCGCCCGCCGTGTTCAGCTCGGGGTTGTTCGCAAGGAACATCAGCACGTCGACAGCGCTCTGAGCCGCACCCAGCTCATCGCAAAGCGGCCGCATCGCCGCCGTGTATGCCTCCTCAAACCTCTTGGTGTAGGCGTATGCCTGCGCCGCAGTCATCATTTTTCCTCTCCCCTTCCCAAATACTTCAATTTTGAACATTTCAATTATACACCGTTTTTGCAGAATGTCAAGAACGAAACCAAAACAATTACGAGTTGTAATAACTTTACGGGCTATACAGTTTAATTTGTATTGGATATAATATAAGCAAATCTGCGGTTAACGCAAAAAAGCGAGGTTATCTATATGAAGAAAACTTTAAAAAGACTTTTGTGCACAGCTCTTGTATTTATACTGGCTTTTGGCTCGATTTTTGTCACGTCAAATGCAACCGACGGCTGGGAGACTACTACAGGGGTTGTAACTCCCCCTGACGAGCCAAAAAGCGAAATGGTTCAGATAACAGTGACAACAAGTAAAAATGAGTATGCGTTAGACGATACAATAACATTTAACATCAATATTAAAAACACAAGCAGCGAAACTATACGCAGTATTGAACCCGTATCGTGTGCAGCTGCGGAAAACGTGTTTTGTCCTTCCGCCGAGCTGAGCTTTATCGCAGCCTTGCAGCCGGGTGAAAGCGGAACGGTTACCTGCGAATACTCAACGAGCAGCACGTCTCCTGTAAAACGACTCTTTAGAATACTTCGTTATATTTTCAGTCGTTTCTTCGGCGGTGCTGCTATTGATACAGTCGAATATCCCTATGTTTCCACCGTTAAGGTCGGGGCATTTAATTATGATTTCGGCTTCAACGTTTTATTTAATGTCGGCAGCTACAGCAATGATATTGAAGAAATAGTTTCGCTCTACAATGCAGCTCACGAAGTTACTCGTCCTGCCCCCAAGGGGCACTCCATCATGGAGCTTGACGGCGCTATCACCGGTGACGGCGCTCTCGGCGTCCTCAAGGTTGCTTCTCCCATCATCCAGAACACTCTTGAGAATAACTCCGTGGAGACCGACTATATCCCCGGCAAAGGTCGTCTTTGGGCAGAAGATGCCGTAAGTGCCGTTTCTGTATCGAGGGGTGGAATTACAGAAATAACAATTCACCTCAAGGAGCAGACCGACGGCCCCGAGGCCGATGCCCATACCGCAGGCCCCGTTGCAAGAGGCATCGGCACCCTCGGCAATGTCAACAATGCTATCGAGTCCCTTGGCGCTGAGCTTTACAGCGGCAAGGAGACCATAAAGCTCACATATAAGGATGCTTATATCAAATGCCGAATTGATAACAGCACCGGCAAAATTATCGGCGGCACATGGCATTACGCCGTCCATGTTTATGTCGGCGAGGCTGAGGTAAAGCTCGGACTCAAATTCACCGTTAAAAACCTGAAAGGTATAGTTGATTATACTGTTACAATTTAAGTGAATTAACACGGCTTGTTTTGCAGCGCCGAGCTTAAGTGCTCGGCGCTGTTTCTATAAATTTTATTAAAATTTTTGTTAAACTGTGAACCGATTCCGCACAGTATAGTTGCCGGGGCGAGCATTGTGGTAGTAATACAGGATGTCTTGCCCCGGAATATCTCCAACTTTAATTAAAACACCGCTATCAGTATAAAAGAACGGGTTATCCTGTGATACCGAAAACTCTTCAAAAGCTCGCGGATAGGTATTCGGCAAACTCGAAACAGTTGAAGGAACAGTTAGTTTTACAAGATTATAGCAATCTGAAAAACAATCGCTCCCTACTGTTTCAATACCCTCGGATATCGTAACGCTTGTAAGGCCTGTCTGTTTGGCAAACGCACCTTCCCCTATCTCCACAACGGGGTAGCCGTCTATCTCCGCGGGCACGGTAAAGCCGCCTGTGATAGTGCCCGTCGTGCCTGTGATACACGCCTTGCCGTCGGTAACGGTATAAGTCAGCAGCCCGGATTCCGCCGCAAACGAGCGGGGCATTACACACGCAAACCCGACAAATACGATAATATGCGCCATTGCAAATGATATCAGTTTTTTCATACGACCACCCTTTTTATCCTTAAATAGCGTTGAATCGGCATAAAAATGCGCAAAAACACAACTCGCAATTATTTATATTGTTTTTTTATGCCGTTTTCAATGCTTTATTTAAATTTTCAGTCAAAAATACTCAATAAAAAATCATTCTCACCCACAATTGTTTGGATAAAGTGTTGTATTCGGAATTTCTGCGATTACGAATTGTCATCAAAACTGCCACTATATTTGTGAGCATGAAAAATATATAATGTAATTGAATATTTCACTTTGGCAAAAAGAAAAAATTTTTTGAACTTTTTTAAAATTTTTTGAACCTTTCCGCATATTGCTGTGTCTTTAGTTATTGAGATGATAAAATCTTAAAAGGAGGAGTATTATGTCGTCATTTATACCTAAACCGTACCCCAAGGAGGCTGTGACCGTGAGGGTCGAGAGCGAGTATCTGCAGCAGATCGACCATATAATCGCTCTGGACGGTCGGTTCAGCCGAAGCTCACTGATAAACCAGTGTGTCAAATTTGCGCTCAACAACATTGATATGAAAGACCTTGAAGTTGATGAGCCTGTCGAGGTGAGCGAATTTACCCCCGAAGAGTCATTGGTGTGAAAGACAGCGACTGATAAAGAATATTAAATGTATACGGCCTTCGACAGTTGCACGGCAATCGTCGGAGGTCGTTTATTTACTGTGCGTTAGGCCAAACCGAATTCTTAATTCGTCTTAATAATTTCATAAGCGATTTTTAATGCGCTGCATAGTTTAATGTTAAGAATTCAAAGCGTATAATTGTGGCTGAAAAAGCGGAGCTGCCGAGGCAGCCCGAATTAATATGAGGAGGCAACAAAATGAAAACAGCAAAGAAATTTTTGGCTGTGCTGATGTGCATGGCAATGATCTTTTGCGCAATGTGCGTCGGTGCTGATGCGATAGTAGGTGATCTTTATTCCGAAGGCGCCGACCCATTCCCCGGGTATGAAGAATGTGATTACAGCAATGAAACGGCGATAGGCCCGCTGCATTTTGTATTGATGGGGGATCACGCAAGGCTCTTTTTTATTGATTTCAAGGCAGAGGGCGAGATCGTGGTGCCCGCAACCGTTGAGGGGCTTCCCGTGACCGAAATAGTCGCTCCGACCAACCATTATTTCGGACGTCATATGGCTGTTACGAAGGTGGTTTTGCCGGACAGTGTAACAATGATAGGTGTAGCCGCATTTAATAGTTTTGTCGCCCTTGAAGAGGTAAACATCCCTAAGGGCGTAACATGCATCGGCAACTATGCATTTCACGATTGTAAAATGCTTAAAAAAGTGCAGCTGCCTCAAAGCGTGAAGTATATCTGCTCGGGGGCATTTTCGGGCTGCGAAAGCCTTAAAGAGATAAATATCCCGAGCGGAGTTGTCACCGTCGGCGCAGAAGCGTTTAGCGGAACAGCATTCTATAATGATAAATCGAATTGGGATGGCAATATGCTTGTGCGTGACGGCGCATTGCTTGCGGTCAACGACGAATCTGTCGAAAAATTCTCCATAGGAGATGACATAAGGCTCGTTGCGGCGGACGCTTTCGGTAATTGCGGCAACCTGAGGGAGATATCTATGCCGGCAGGGCTGCGATATTTGTCCTACAACGCTTTCGGCGGAACGAAATCGCTCATGAGATTCACGGTCGACCCGTCAAACCCGTATTACATAACAGACAAATACGGCGTGCTTTACAGCAAGGATAGGACGGTGCTTGTAGCGTTCCCGTATGGCTTCGCTTCTGTCGGCTATAACGTGCCGAATGGGGTGAAACGCATAGAGACCGTCTTGCAGGGCGGATATGCCACAATTTTCTCGCTTCCGAAGTCGGTGGAGTATTTTTATGACATAGGCGACAATGTTGCATTTTTAGCGTTCGACGGCACCAAAGAGGAATTTGCCGATATCGAGGGCAGCGAGAAGCTGCTTTGTCAGATAGCGGAGGGCGAGCGCACCGTCACGGTCATCAACAAGGGCGACGGCGGCCGCAGCGCAATATTGGCAGCGCTCCTGAAAGCAACTATATCCGTCGTAACGGTCATATATTTGCCTGTGGTTAAGCTGTGGAGTCTATTGCTCCGTGCAAACTGAATTCTCGATCCACCCTATCGATTCGAAAGCGTATAATTATGGCTGAAAAATCGGAGCTGCCGAGGCGGCCCGAAAAAAATATGAGGAGGCAACAAAATGAAAACAGCAAGGAAATTTACGGCTGTGCTGATGTGCATGGCAATGATCTTTGGCGTAATGTGCGTCGGTGCCGGCGCCGGCTACTACTCCGAGGGGTATTATGACGGCGAGAGAGGCGGCTGGAGAGAGAACATCCGCAAAAAGACGGTATATCCGTTCACATTTGAGGTGTATGACGAGAGCGAGGCGTCTGTCATCCGCATCGACAAGAACGCCAAGGGCGAGATAACCGTGCCCGCGAAGGTTGACGGCGTGCCCGTAACGGAGATACATACAGCAGGTGCTTATGAATTTGTACCGGACGGCTGCCCGAATGTAACAAAGATCACACTCCCCGACAGCATAACCGAAATAAATTATTGCGCTTTTTCCGGCTTCACAAAGCTGGAAGAAATCAGCATCCCTGCAGGGGTCGAGTATATAGGTTGGCGCGCATTTGAAAACTGCTCCGCTCTCAGGAAGATCACATTGCCCGAGGGATTAGAGGAGATCGGTGAAGAGGCATTTTTGAATTGCACAAGCCTTGAGGAATTCAACATCCCGAGCAGCGTCGTTTCAATCAATGGAAGTGCCTTCGACAACACGGCGTTTTACAATAATGCGTTCAATCGGGAGGACGGCGCTCTCTACCGTGACGGAGTGCTTATCACTGCCGAGGGAATCAGCGGCAAATATTCGGTCAAAGAGGGCACAAGACTTATCGCGATGGATTCGTTCCGCGACTGCGACAATCTCTATCAGCTCACTCTGCCCGCAAGCCTGAGATATATCTCTGCCGATTCGTCCGTCGCGTTTGACGCTCTTGGCGGCCTTGAGCGCATCAAGGTCAACAAGGCGAATCCTTATTATACCGCCGACAGGCAGGGCGTGCTTTACAGCAAGGATAAGACCGTCCTCGTCGCATATCCGCGCGGCTCGGTCATGGTCAGCTACAGCGTGCCCGAGGGTGTCGAATATATAGAGGACAGCATTGAAAACGATTGCCTGACACAGATATTCCTCCCCAAATCAATTAAAGATTTTATGCCGATCGCGGAAGGCGTGAGTATCTATTATGCGGGCACGAGCGAAGAGTATAATCAGATCCCCAGAGTCGCTTCCGGGACAATGGATCCGTGGGGGGATGAGAATGACAGAACGGTCTACTTCGGCGGCGATTCGCTTAAGGATAGAATACTTGCCGGTGGCTTACTTAGGGCATACGGCGCGTTCTCTTCAAATATATTGATGCTTTTGAAGGCACTTGCTCATTTTGTAGACTGAAAGGCTTCGCTCAACCCAATTCTTAATCAGTCTTAATAATTTCATAAGCGTTTTTTAATGCGCTGCGTAGTTTAATGTTAAGAATTCAAAGCGTATAATTGTGGCTGAAAAAGCGGAGCTGCCGAGGCAGCCCGAATTAATATGAGGAGGCAACAAAATGAAAACAGCAA
>FR888197.1 GCA_000431775.1 Clostridium sp. CAG:413
TGCTACAATTGGCTTAACACTGGAAATACCAATGCAGAGCCTACCCCAAAAAATGTCGTCCTTGACAACAGAAATTGTGTATTAATCCCTCATCGGTGAGTTAGACTTTGGTAGCTGTTATCGTTCGGCTTTGAGCAAAGCTGAGCAAAAAGCGCATTCGCTTTCTTTCATGCAGGCTACAAACTCTTCATATGTCTCCGCTCCTGCCGGAATTTTCAATCCATGCTTCACGACAAAGACGTCATCTCTCGGCACAACTTTTTTCTCATAAGTCGAGCCTTTATTAAGTCGGAGTTTCAGATCACCTGCCACCGACGCCTCAGGGTACAGATAGTATCCGATTTTTGCGTCAAACCGAAACATATAGGCAAGCACCTGCAAGTAGTCTTTGTTTCCGATATTCTCAACCGGCTTATACTTTGCATCTGCAATTATTCTTATCTTATCATTTCGGCTGATGAAATCGGGATATATGAGCCCTGCGCCGCCATCAAAAAGGTGCTGTGCTCCCCTGCCCGCTTTATTCATCGGATGATAAAATGCGCCGTCAAGAAGAGAAGCAATGTACTCCTCCCACAGCCATGCGCCATCAAATAAAATGCCGTAAATCCGCCTTGAGCCGGCTCCGATACCATGTTTAAAATTCTGCAAAATCAGCAAACACAACCGCTGCAAAGCAAGATACTCCCGATAGTACGCATGCCTAATTACGCACTTCTTATTTATCTCAATGACTTTACGGCGATCATGCAATCTGTAATGCGGAGTTGCATCTGTAATTTGCTTGACCTCTTCTCTAACACCTGACAAAAGGGTGTTGGCATATGGTTTCATTTTAATAAGCTCGATTGTATGCCTCACAAGCTCTGTAAGATAATTGTCATATGAAAACTCGCGCTGATTGTAGGCTATATTCCCGGTGAACGGCGTATTTAGCTTGATATGTCTCGCGACATCAATAACTCCTTTTATGTGCTCGTCATTACAGCTGAGGCTAACATAGCTTTTGAACAACCCTTTTCTCATTGCATTTTTCAAGCAGTACGGGAAAAGGAACAGCATGAAGCTAAACAGCTTGCTGTTCGGATTGGCATTACTCTTCAAATCCACAATGTTAGGGAATCCCGGCATCCGATCAAGCAGATACCGAAAGAAGAAATCATCCCCGTCATTACCAAACCTTGATTCGATGACAAGACGCTCATCTCCACAGCCGATAAACCCCATTACATTTCCGGAGCGAAGAGAATCATTTACGCTTTGAAGAATAGTTTGATCCTTTGACAAGTCACCGGTATCCTTTACCAATTCGGGGAACACAAACACGCCCTCGCGTTCAAGCTGCTCAAGCGTCTTATCGGTGACCTTCTCGACAAGATGCGACACACACGAAAAAGCATCCTGCTTGATTAACCGATTATCTTTAATCCTGAGTGTCCTCATCAGCACCACCCTCGCCCAACATTCTATAGCCGTAAGCTTTAGCAAATCTGCGCATAATTGTGTCCTCGTCATACATGCCGCGAACATATTCACGCAGCAAAGGCTGCAGATAGTCCGTCCAAAGCTGATCAAACGTTAGGCTCTTCAGCTTAAGGAAATATGAAGCGCCGATCTGATAGTTCTCGTTCAGCTCCTCAACAGCGGCAATTTCATTATTAAGTGCTGTCATGCGTCTAATTGCTTCATCTTTCAGCTCTTCATCATTCAGATTTGCCAGCATCTCCAAACGGTCATCAGCCTTAATCTGAACAAAGCGGAATCGACGTCGCATCGCAAAATCAAAGCTGTCAACCGAACGGTCAATATCGTTCATCGTGCCTATAATGTACACATTATCCGGGATATAGAATTTCTCGTCGTGGTCAGAATGCAGACTTGAATATTGCGTGGAAACTTCACCGCCCCTGCCACGATAGCCGGGGTCTATCGCAAAAAACAACTCTCCGAAAATCTTGGAGATTTCCCCACGGTTAATTTCATCTATGATGAAAATATACTTTTTCAGTTCTTCCTGATTTACTATTTTCTTTGATGCCTCGCTTTTTCTCGCTTTAATGGCGTTATAGATAGCAAAGTCATACGAATATCCCTGCGTTGCAAATGACTTGCCGAAGAAAGCGGTAATATCTTTAATCATTGTGAATTTTTTGTCGGATTCAAGCATCCGTCTAATTTCATCCGAACTCAAAGAAAGCTTATTCACAGTCGCATTGCCGGGAATTGATAAATTAATATGCCTGTCATCAACGCTTGTAATTGTGAATTCATTACCCGTAACGGTTTTAAACACATCTGTGCCGAATTCAATACTTGAGAAAAAATCCTCCATAGCTTCTTGCGCCGAAGCCTCTTTTTCAATATCTTCTTTGCTTTTTTGCGAATTCTCACAGTTCTTTCTCGCGCGGTCAACAAAGCGTTTGAATATACCGTCCTGCAGCTCAAATCTCATTGTGCCGTCATCATTTATGCTCGGCCGAAGTCCCTCTACAAAATTCGAATAGTCATAGCTCGGATGGAACTGAACGAATTCAATTTGCCTTTTCTGCTCGTCGGTAAGCTGCGTATAATCGTCAAAGTAGCCGTTGCTTACAATGTCAGCGGCAATTTCCTTTGCCAAATATGATTTGCCTGTGCCAGGAGCGCCATGAAATATCAGGTTTTTTGACTCTATCAACATTGCGGAGAACGGATTGCGGTATCGCTTAAACTGCCTCACAAACTCCTCCTGCACAGCCGCCTCTGTTTCTGCGGCTTTCTCTTCTTTTTCGTCTTTATCCCTGTATGTAAGGACAAAATGGTCGCCGGGATTACCGAATCGCTTCAAACATTCCTGGACAAAAAGTATAGTTGAAAAGGCGTTCCAGCAAAAGAAGACAAATAGCCTGCCGCCGCCATAGCTGTATGTCAAATATTCAATAGAATTACGATGCTTCCTAAACTCTGCCACGCTTGAGTAGATTCCGGAAACCACCTCCCCCGACGCTTTGAATCTACATATCGGGAAATTCCCCTTCTCCTCAACAGACAACTCCGCAAGCTGTTTCTCAAAAACCTGACAGGCAATCTTCGGGAGAGTCTGGTTGGTATTTCTCCGCTCGCCCTTACTGTAATTACGAGTAATCTCCCTGCCGTCGGCACCTACAAAAACCGCAGAAAGCGTTTTATAATTATTGCCTGCATTGAGATTATCCATTGTAAAACGTTCGTCGGTGGATATGACGTTGTCGGCATAAATCTTCATTTCATATTTTTCTTGTCGCTTGATTTCAGAAACAGCCATATTAGCCCTCCACTATTTATAATTAATTATTATAACAACACCGCTACGTGGTGTTACCGATCCTCCGGAAAATTTGTATGTACAATTAAGTTCTCGCCACGCTTATATGTGATTACCGACTCATTTGGCCGTATGGTGAGCGTAATCATTTTAGATTTGAGAAAAAATCCCAGTCAACAGCCAAGACATCGTCCATCGGGATTTTGGTGCCGTTCTGCATGGTGATCAGGCGCTCAAAGTCATCGACCTTTTTGACCGTGCCGGTTACAGTCACATATTCGCCGCCGGACTTGCGTTCATCGGGCTTAAAGTAGGTGATTTCCACCTCCGGCTCTTCATCGAGCGCATCAACGAGGAGCTGATACCTCATATTCAAATCGTTCAGTGCTTCCTCGTCAAGGTCAATCTTTTCGCCTGTCAGACGCCCGGTTTCCTTGATGGCGGAGTCATATCCGGTGAGTGCTGCAAA